>JBJOHA010000065.1:0-12664 GCA_046047935.1 Cyanobacteriota bacterium | reverse complement strand
TCCAGACTCATCTGATTCCACCGGAGTTCAACAGGGCGCAGACCCAGCTGGTATGTGCCAGCGAAGCCGATGTACTCAACATGGCGCTGTTCGGCAAGACGACGGCCCAATGGCGTCGAGTAAACTCAGACGCCAAGGGCAATATTCGCGATCAAGCCACCGGCGCTCAGCTTGTTTGCCTCTCCAACCTTGAAAACCTCAACGCCCTATTCATCAGCCAGTCCCTGCCTCAATCCGAACGTCTCAGCCGCCTAAATCAGATCGCCATCGAACAGATGAAACTGCTGACGGCCGATGAACGCACGCCCCAATTGCCGGAGGAGAAGGAGGAAAAATGAACGGTATCGATGAGCGAGAGCGCGATGATTCGGTGGCCCTGCGACAGAAACTGCTCACCGATTGCAACCTGCACACGGTGCTCGATTGCCCCAGCGGCACCTTCCAGGGGGCGGGCGTGAAAACGGTGGTGCTGTTCTTCGAAAAGGGAGCGCCGACTCGCAAGGTGTGGTTCTACCAGCTCGATCCCGGCCGCAACCTGGGCAAGACCAACCCACTCAACGACCGCGACCTGAAGGAGTTTGTGGAGCTGCAGAAAACCTTTGCCGATTCGCCCAAGAGCTGCACCGTGGCGGTGGATGCCATTGATCCCCAGAGCTGGGATTTTTCGGTGAAGAACTCCCATGGGGGCAGGAGGAAATGAGCTGGGGCAAGGCTGTGGAAGAGAACCTGGCCCCAGACCTGCAGGCTGAGTTCCCTCGGCAGAATGGGTTTTCCGCGCAGAACCTTTGGCTAATGCGCCAGTTCTAAGGCGAATACCGTGACAATCCAATTCTCCAACCACTGGTTGGAGAAATCAGTTGGAGTAAGAATCTGGTGATTATGACCTGCTGCAAGGATGATCTGCGATGGGAGTTTTACCTCAGGGCTACGGCACGCTTCGGCTGGTCAAAGAGTGTGCTGCAGCATCAGATTGACACCAACAGCTATGAGAAGTACCTGCTGAATCAGACAAGTTTCGATCGCACCCTGAGTCCCGAGCTTCAAGCACAGGCCACATTGGCGGTGAAGGATGAGTACACGTTTGATTTTCTTGATCTGGTGGAACAGCATTCCAAACGTCAGCTGGAGCCTGCTCTGGTGGCCAACCTGCAAGCCTTCCTCTCTGAGCTTGGAGGCTAATTCAGCTTCATTGGCAACCAGTACCGATTGGAGGTGGGCGGTCAGGAGTATTTCATAGATTTGTTGCTCTTTTACCGTGGCTTGCGGGCCCTTGTGGCAACCGAGCCGAAGCTTGGCAGCTTTGAGCCAGAGCATAAAGGCAGGATGGAATTCTATCTGAAAGCCCTCGACACACAGATGCGTCTAGCTGGCGATAATACCCCGAAAGGCATTATCATCTACCGTGACAAGAACATCACCGTGATGGAATATGCGCTGCGCACCAGCCAGCATCCGATTGGTGTGGCCACCTACACCGTGGGCCAGGAACTCCCAGACGCCTATCGCGCCGAGCTTCCGAGCCCGGAGGCCATTGCCGAGCGCCTACGGCTATGGACCGAATCGGAGGGCCGGAATGGCTGAGGGGATTTTGGTTTGTGTTGAAGACCGTCGATCGAAGCCAGCAGATCGAACGGCCTTGAGAAGGTGGTCGGAGCGTATGGGTTGGCAGCGTAAATATCTACAACTGTTGTTGAACAATTCGAGATCTACTTTGTCGATACACAGCCCGCAGGAGATCATGGCGGAGATTGCGGCGTTGGATGCGGAGAGTGCGGAGGTGCTGGGGAGGATCAGGGGGTTACCATGAAGAAGGGATGGAAAACCATTGAACTTGCTGCTGTATCCTCGATTAACTACGGCTATACGACAAGCGCATCCAGCGAACCAATTGGACCACGATTTCTTCGCATAACGGACATTCAGAATGAATGTGTCGATTGGAATGCAGTACCCTATTGCAAGATCGAATTTCCAGACCTACTTAAATTCCGTTTAGCCAGCGGTGACATCGTTTTTGCTCGCACTGGAGCGACAACAGGCAAGAGCTTTCTTGTGGAAGATCCGCCAGACGCGGTTTTTGCGTCGTATTTGATTCGGCTTCGATTGCTTGATGAGATTTTGTTGCCGCAGTTTGTACTCATGTACTTTCAGACTGCTGATTATTGGCAGTCTATTAAAGATGGATCATCGGGAAGTACACAAGGAGGTTTCAACGCAACCAAGCTTGGTGCTCTAAAGATTCCACTCCCCCCACTCCCCGAACAGCAGCGAATCGTCGCCCTGCTCGACGAAGCGTTTGCGGGCCTCGCCACCGCCAAAGCCAATGCCGAACGGAACCTCAAGAATGCCCGTGCGATTTTTGAGAGTCATCTTCAATCCGTGTTCAGTCAGCGGGGGGAGGGGTGGGTTGAGAAGAGACTGGAGTGCTTGGCTGAGATCAGGACTGGAAAGCGAGATGCAAACCACCAAGATGAGAACGGCCCTTACCCTTTCTATACCTGTGCCTTCGGGCAGTTCAAAAGCCCGACGTTTTCATTTGACGGCCCTTCAATCATCTTGCCAGGAAATGGAGCGAACGTCGGAAAGATATTTTTCTATAACGGCAAGTTTGAGGCCTACCAACGAACCTACGTCGTCAATGAGTTGAACTATTCTGTCATCCCGCGCTTTCTGTATTTCTGTTTCACCGCGAACTGGTCGAGATGGATTGCAACAAAGCAGTTTGGTTCAGCCACTAATTATATTGTTGTCGGCGACTTAAAGGGTTTCCCCGTTCCAATGCCGCCGTTGGAGGTGCAGGAGGTAACCGTTGAACAGCTGGAACTGTTTACTGAAGAAACCCAACACCTCACCCGCCTCTACGAACGCAAACTCGCCGCCCTGGAGGAACTCAAGAGGGCCCTGTTGCATCAAGCGTTCAATGGGGAGCTCTGAGCACCCAGGGTCGGGCGCTCATTCAGCCCGCTTGCAATCGTCATTTCAACCTGGCGAGCCGATGTCTGCCCCCTGCAGTCACCCCCTGCACCAGCCGCGATGACGTGCTGGCGGTGCTGCGAGAGCACTACCCGGCACTGGCTGCCTAGTTTGGGATCAGCTCGCTGCAGTTGTTCGGCTCCTGTGCCACCGAGCAGCAAACAGCCAGCAGCGACGTGGATCTGCTGGCGAGCTTCACAGAGCCCATCGGCTTCGGCTTCATTCATCTGGCCGATCGCCTGGAGGCCCTGCTTGGTCGCAAGGTCGACCTGGTGGCCGCCGATGGCATCAAGGACAACCGACGACCCTTCATTCTCAGCAGCCTGGTTGATGTCGCGCACACACATCACTGCCAGCACGCTCGCTCAGGCCTATCGCCCCTAAACTGATCACATTGCATGGCGTGAAATGGCGATTGATCTTTCCAATGATCAGCTCACAGCGCTTTCCGTGCCTGAAAAGGTGCGATTGCTCGAACAAGTCTGACAGAGTCTCTGCGACCAGCCAGAGGAGATCCCCTCACCCGAGTGGCACGCCGAAGGGCTAAGTAAGCGAGCCCGGCGACTCGCCGATGGCGAAGCCGTCCGTGTCCCCTGGAGCGAAGCCAAAGCTCATCTGCAGCGGCTTGCGGAATGAACATCCGGCTTTCCTTTGATGCTTTGGCAGACTTGGAGGAAGGATTCAGCTTCTATCGGCAACAGGCCGCTGGACTTGGGAGCTAATTCATTGCCTGTCTACCGGCAGATATTGCGTCCCTTGCCTATTACGGAGGCATCCATCAAATCGTCCATGGTACAGCTTTGGACGCGCCAACGACTGGGTGCAACATGACGCTTGCGGCCTCCCGTCAACAGTCGACACGATGGGACATAAGCCTATCTTTTTCGTATGACGTGACCCCATCATGAACCCATGAAGAACATTCGCGAGCCCAGTGACCCTGCCATCCGTGGTGCCCTCGCCGCCCTGCAGCGCGCCGCTGAGGCACGCCGGCAATCGGAACACCTCGCCCGGGTGGAGCCGACGCACTGGAGTGAGCAGCTGCCCGACTGGAACGACTGGACCGCATGACATCAGCCGTTCTCTGCCCGCTCACCAGTACCCTCAGACAGGTTCCCCTGGTGCGGATCACCGTGGAGCCCTCTCGGCGCAATGGCCTGCGCAAGCCCTCCCAGCTGATGGACGACACACTCTTCACCGTGCCCTCAGCGGCAGTGGGTGAGGTAGTGGGGCAGCTGGAGCCCCAGGTGCTGGTGGAGCTGGATCTGGCCCTCCTGACGTGGCCACCGGACTGACCCCACAACCTTGGATTCCTCGTTTCCTGCATCGGCTGGCCAGCTTTTCCTGCATCAGAAGCTCGGTTTTTCCTGCATGAGTGTCCCGGCATCTGGTGCATTGGCACGCCCGGCATGGCCTCCACCACCCGCCCCCGGCCTCACCTGTTGGATGAATGGCAGGTGGAGCCGCGAACGGGAAGGTCGCAGTGTGGGGATGGCCATGGCAGCCCCCTAACCTGAGGCGATGACAGGCTCCGACCTCCGCTGGCTGCAGCGCTTCGAGAACTTCCAGCGGGCGCTGCTGGTGCTGGAGCGTGGCGTGCGTTTGGCCCAGTCGCGGGAGCTCAGCGAACTGGAGCAGCAGGGATTGATTCAAGGTTTTGAGTTCACCCATGAACTCGCCTGGAACCTGCTCAAGGACTATCTCACCCATCAGGGAATCGAAGGGGTGGTTGGATCGCGCGATGCCTCCCGCCTGGCGTTTCAGAATGGCTTGATCAGCGAGGGCGAGACCTGGATGGCAATGATTCGCTCCCGGAATCAATCGTCCCACACCTATAACCTCGAACAGGCCAGGGCGATTGCCCGAGATGTCATCATGCGCTTCTATCCGGCCTTTTCATCCCTGAACGAGCGCTTCACGGGCCTGGCTGCAGCCGAGCGATGATCCCCACCTCCCCGCCGCAGACGCCCCAGCACTTCGGCCTCCCCGAACACGCAATCCAGGCCATCCAGCAGGTGCTGGCCGCCCATCCGGAGGTGGAGCAAGCGATCGTCTACGGCTCCCGCGCCCTGGGCCGCCAGCGTCCCGCCTCCGACATCGACCTCACCCTGATCGGGCCGGCGATCGGGTTCGGCACCCTGGCCCGAATTGAGACCGATCTCGATGATCTGCTACTCCCCTGGATGATCGACCTTTCGCGCCTGGCCGATCTCAGCCATCCGCCACTGCTGGCCCACATCGAGCGGGTGGGGCAGGTTCTCTATCGCCGCGCGGATGGGTCAGATTGACCCCATGACCGCCGCCCGCCAGGCCCTGACGGTCTCGGTGGATCCGGCCCTGGTGCTGGCGGGGCCTCCGCAGCGGCTGCTGGACGCGTGGTCTGCGGCAGCGGCTACGGCTACGGGCGGGCGGATGGCATCTCGGTGCGGCCGGCGAGATCGCTGGAGCCGTGATCAGCAAGGGCCAAAACCAGCCAACTCACGCCAAAATGGCCCCATGAGCGCTGATCTGCTCGACCAAATGCGCGTGCTGATTGGATGAACGAGGCTGAAACCCGCGCTGAGCTGATCGATCCGCTGCTGGTGGCGGCCGGCTGGGGCGTGGTGGAGGGAAGCCGCATTCGCCGCGAGTTCCCGATCGCGCCGGGGCGCCTTGAAGGTGGTGGCAAGCGCGGCAAGGCGCTGAGTGCGGATTACGTGCTCAGCTACCGCAACACCGCCCTGGCAGTGGTGGAGGCCAAGGCCGATGGGCTGCCCCTCACCGAAGGGGTGGGCCAGGCCAAGGAGTATGCCGCCAAGCTTCAACTGCGCTTCACCTACGCAACCAACGGCCGGGGCATCTATGCCATCGACATGGAGTCGGGCGAGGAAGGGGAGGCCGAAGCCTTCCCCACACCCCAAGACCTGTGGCGGCGCACCTTCGCCAAAGAGAACGCCTGGCGTGATCGCTTCGCCGCCATCCCCTACCCCGACAAGGGAGGCAGCTGGCAGATCCGCTTCTACCAGGACATCGCCGTGAAGCGGGTGCTGGAGGCGATCGCCTCGGGCCGCAACCGCATCCTGCTGACGCTGGCCACCGGCACCGGCAAAACCTCCATTGCCTTCCTGATCATCTGGATGCTGTTCCAGGCCCGCTGGAACCTGAGCGGCCAGCCCAGTCGACGCCCCCGCATCCTGTTTCTGGCCGATCGCAACAACCTCGCCGATCAGGCCTTCAACGACTTCACCGGCTTTGCCGCCTTCGAAGACAACGCCCTGGCCCGCATCGAACCCGATGCCCTGCGCCAAAAGGGCCGGGTGCCCACCAACGCCAGCGTGTTCCTCACCATCTTCCAGACCTTCATGAGCGGCCCGCCGGTGGAGGGCAAGCCGTCCCCCTGGTTTGGCCAATACCCGAGCGACTTCTTCGATTTCATCGTGATCGATGAATGCCATCGCGGCGGCGCCAACAACGAATCCACCTGGCGCCGAATCCTCGAACACTTCTCCCCCGCCGTTCAGCTCGGCCTCACCGCCACCCCGCGCCGCAAAGACAACATCGACACCTACGCCTACTTCGGCGAACCGGTGTTCACGTACTCGCTGAAGGAAGGCATCAACGACGGTTTCCTCACCCCCTTTCGCGTCAAGCAGTTCATGTCCACACTCGATGAATACGTTTACACGCCTGACGACACGGTGGTGGAGGGAGAAGTCGAAGCCGGCAAGCTCTACAAGGAAGCTGATTTCAACAAGATCATCGAGATCATGCAGCGTGAACAGAAGCGGGTGGAGACCTTCATGAGGCAGATCGATCAACGGGAGAAAACCCTGGTGTTCTGCGCCACCCAGGACCATGCCCTGGCGATCCGCGATCTGATCAACCAGCTCAAAACCAGCGCCGATCCCAACTACTGCCAGCGGGTCACCGCCAACGATGGCGAACTGGGCAACACCTGGCTGCGATCCTTCCAGGACAACGAGAAGACCATCCCCACCATCCTCACCACGTCACAAAAACTCTCCACAGGCGTCGATGCCCGCAACGTGCGCAACATCGTGCTGCTGCGGCCGGTGAACTCGATGATCGAGTTCAAGCAAATCATCGGTCGTGGCACCCGCCTCTACGACGGCAAGGACTACTTCACCATCTATGACTTCGTGAAGGCCCACCACCACTTCAGTGATCCGGAGTGGGATGGCGAACCTCTGGAGCCCGAAGGCATTGGCCCTGAACAAGCAACAGCCCCCCCGAAAGGCCCAGAACCCAAGACTCCAGGCGATCATAAAGGCAGCGATAAGCCCCGACGCCAAAAGGTCCGCATCAAGCTGGGCGATGGCAAGGAACGCTCGATTCAGCACATGATGGTGACCAGCTTCTGGCACCCAGACGGCACACCGATGAGCTCGCAGCAGTTTCTCGAACTGCTCTATGGCAAGCTGCCGGAGTTCGTCAAAGATGAGGCTGAGCTGCGGCAGCTTTGGAGTTCGCCAGAGACTCGCCGCAAACTGCTCCAGGGCCTGGAAGAGAAGGGTTTCGGCGCAGCACAGCTCGCCGAGATGCAGACGATCATCCAAGCCGAAGATAGTGATCTGTTCGACGTGTTGGCCCATGTGGCCTATGCCCTGCAGCCCATTCCCCGCGAGGATCGTGCTAATCAGGCGCGTCTTTACATCCATTCCAAGTACACCAGCAAGCAGCAACTCTTCCTGGATTTCGTGCTTCAGCACTACGTGACCATGGGCGTGCAGGAGTTGGCCCGGGACAAGCTCACGCCGTTGCTGCGACTCCGCTACCAGAATTCGATTGCCGATGCCGTGGCCGATCTGGGGCGGCCAGAAGACATCGGTCAGCTCTTCTCAGGCTTCCAAAAGTATCTTTACGCAGCTTCTGCCTGATTTCCGAGCCGCTGCACCAGGCGCGAGCCCGCAACCCGCGCCTGCACGGGAGACGGGCCCTGGGCAGACCCGAAAGATTGCCCTAAGGTCCGCCCGATGGTCCTTTTCCCCTTGGTCCGGCCCCCTCTGACCGCCCTCCCCCTCGTCTTGCTGCCCCTGGCCCTCACGGCCTGCGGCGCCACCAAACCCGCCGCTGTGGCGCCCACCCCTGTGCGCCTGGTGCCCGTGCAGTCGCTGCCGTTTCTCGACGCGATCGATGTGCAGAGCACCCTGGAGGCGATCCGGGAGGTGAAGCTGGCGCCGGAGATCGACGGGCGCATCGTGGCCATGCCCATGGCGGAGGGACAAACCGTGCAACGGGGGCAACCGTTGTTCGCCATGGATCAGATCCAGCTGCGGGCCGAGGTGAACGCGGATGCCGCCGAGGCGCGCAAGGATCGCGTGAACGCGGAGCGCTACATCTTCCTCAATCAACAGGGCGCCGTTTCCACAAAGGAGCGCGACTACTACGTCACCCAGGCGATCCAGAGCCGAGACACGCTGCGGGCCAACCTCGCCAATCTCGGCTACAAGAATGTCGTCGCCCCCATCGCCGGCACGGTGGGCAACATCAACGTCAAACTGGGCGATGTGGTGCGGGCGGGCTCAGTCGTCACGAGCATCGTCGACAACTCCCGGCTCTGGGTGCGCCTCGACATTCCCGGCGAGGATGCCTACCGGGTGCGTCCTGGCATGCCCGTAGTGCTCAAGGCCCCCGATGCGCCAACGCGGCTTCTGGCCCGCGGCGCCGTGTCCTTCGTGGCGCCCTCCATCGACAAGGAGAAGCAAACCCTGCTGGTGAAAGCCACCTTTGACAATGCGGACGGTGCCCTGCGCAACGGCCAGCGCGTCAATGCCACCTTGGTGTACAGCCAGGCCCCGTCCCTGGCGGTGCCCCAGCAGGCGGTGCTGCTGCAGGCGGGCCAGCCCTTCGTGTTTGTCGCCGTGAGCCCGGAGGTGGCCAGCCAGCAGCTGGGTCGCAAGCTCGACCCCCCACCACCCCCCGGCCAACCCGTCGCCCTGCAGGTCCCCGTCACCCTGGGCACGCTTCAGCGGGGAGCCTACGCCGTGCGCGGCGGCCTCAACGCTGGTGATGCGGTGATCCTCGGCAACCTCTTCCAGCTGCGCAGTGGCCTGCCTGTGCGCCCCACCACCGCGCCGGAACCCCGCCGATGAGCCTCTCCGACGTCTTCATCAAGCGGCCGGTGTTGAGCACCGTCTGCAGCGTGTTGATCCTGCTGGCCGGGGTGATCAGCCTCCCCCTGCTGCCCATCGAAAATCTGCCCAACATCGCCCCACCCACCATTCAGGTGTCGGCCACCTATCCCGGCGCCGATGCCCTCACCGTTGAGAGCGCCGTCACCGGCCCCTTGGAGGAGAACATCAACGGCGCTCCGGGCATGGATTACATCACCTCCTTCAGCACCAGCGAGGGAAGCAGCCAGTTGAATGTGTTCTTCAAGCCCGGCAGCAGCCCTGACATCGACCAGGTGAATGTGCTCAACCGGGTGCAGACAGCCACGCCGCAGCTGCCGCGCTCCGTGAGCGATCAGGGGGTGACGGTGCAGCAAACCGCCACCAGCTACCTGCTCGTCTACAACCTCACCTCCACCCGCGGGCAATACAGCCGCAACTACCTCAATGGCCTGATCCAGCTCAACCTTCTCTATCCCCTCAGCCGCTCCCCCGGGGTGGGACAGGTGAATGTCTTCGGCGCGAGCAGTCCGGCCTTTCGCCTCTGGGTGAGCCCCAAGAAACTGGCGCGCTTCAACCTCAGCGCCTCTGATGTGGTGACGGCCCTGCAATCGCAGAACCAGGTGGTGATCGCTGGCAGCGTCGGCGGTCCTCCCTCGCTGCCGAACAATGCCACCACCCTGCCGCTGCTGGTGGATGGCAACATGAAAACTGTCCAGGAATTTGAAGACCTGATCCTCGCCAAAGGCCCTGATGGTGGTCTGATTCGCCTGAAGGATGTGGGCAAGGCGGAATATGGCTTCCAAAGCTTTTATTCCTCAGCCATCAATGCGCTCAGCGGTCATCCCTGCGTGGGCTTTGGCGTGATTCAACTGCCTGGCACCAATGCGATCGAGACCGCCAAGGGAGTGGATTCCGTGTTGCGGGAGTTTGAGCGCACCCTTCCGCCCGGGGTGAAGCTGGAAAAGGTGTTCGATCAGCGGGATTTCATCAACGCCTCCATCGAGGGCGCCCTCGACGCCCTGCGCGATGCGGTGGTGCTCGTGCTGCTGATCATCTTTCTCTTCCTCCAGGATTGGAAGGCCACCGCCGTCCCCGCCCTGGCCCTTCCCATCGCTCTGCTCGGAGCGATGATCTTTGTGAACGCCTTTGGTTTTTCCATCAATC
The DNA here is from genome assembly GCA_046047935.1 of Cyanobacteriota bacterium. Classification (GTDB taxonomy): domain Bacteria; phylum Cyanobacteriota; class Cyanobacteriia; order PCC-6307; family Cyanobiaceae; genus Cyanobium. Next base: position 2,414 of record JBJOHA010000065.1, on the reverse strand, counting down.
AACTCACCCTGCTCGGGATCATCCTGGCCACGGGATTGGTGGTGGATGATGCCATCGTTGTCGTCGAAGCGGTTTCAGCCCGCATCGAGGCGGGGGATCCCCCCTTCGTCGCCGCTTCCAAGGCGATGGGAGAACTGACCGGAGCCATCCTCGCCACAGCGCTGGTGTTGCTGGCGGTGTTCCTGCCCGTCTCCTTCTTCCCTGGCTCCACGGGGGTGATCTATCGCCAATTCGCGTTGACGATCGTGTTCTCGATCCTCGTCTCCACCTTCAACGCGATCACGGGCAAGCCGCTGCAATCCGCCTTGCTTCTGGGGGGCGGCAAGACCGATCCCCGCGGCCCGCTCTGGACCGTGATCGGCGGGGTGTTCGGCGGCGCCTACGGCGCCTTGGCGGGCGGGTGGATCGCGTCCCTCGCCCTGGGTCTGCTCGGCGCGGTGATCGGCACGTTCCTGCTGCCGATCTTCACGGCCTTCAACGCCGGGTTCGAGCGCCTGGCGCGGGCGTATCAAAGGATCCTGGAGCGGGTGATCCAATGGCGGCGGGCGGTGGCCCTCCTGCTGCTGGGCGGCGTGGTGGCCACCGGGCTGGCCTTCACCGCCATCCCCACCGGCTTCGTGCCCACCGAAGACCAGGGCTACGGCCTGGGGATCATCCAACTCCTCCCCCAGGCCTCCCTGGAGGCGACGATGAAGGTGGCCGCCGAAGCCCAGGCGATCCTGGCGAAGGAGCCCGACGTGGTGTCAGGGCAACTGGTGGGGGGCGCCGGCTTCAACGGCAGCTCGGTGAACCAGGGGCTGTTCTTCTTCGGCTTCCGGCCCATCGATGAGCGCCACGGCAAGGAGCATGGAGCGGCGGCGATCATCGCCCGTCTCAACGAGCAATTCCTCCAGATCCAGGGGGCCCTGGTGTTCGCGGCCGCGCCGCCGGCCGTGCCGGGGTTCAGCGCCCAGGGCGGTCTGACGTTCCAGTTCAACGACCTCAGCAACGGCGGCTTCACTCCCACAGAGCTCTCCCAGCTCGCCGATTCCTTGATGGCCAAGGCCCGAGAGACGGGCGCCTTTGAAAAGATCTACAGCCAGTTCATCCCTGATGCGCCGGTGTGGCGCCTGGATGTGGATCGGGATCGACTCGGCTCCCTCGACATCGATTACGGCAAGGCGATGGCCACCCTCGGCACCTTGATGGGGGGCAGCTTTGTCAACCAGACGTATGAACAGGGGCAATACCGCCAGGTGTATGTGCAGGCCAACGCGGACAATCGCTCCTTGGTGGATGACCTGCGCAATCTCAGCGTGGAGAACCGCGCGGGCCAGCTGATTCCCTTGAGCAATGTGGTGAACGCCCGGCTCGACAGCGCCCCGCCGATTCTCAGCCACTACAACCTCTACCGCACGGTGTTGATTCAGGGGATTGAGGCGGCGGGCCGCTCCACGGGCCAGGCGATCGACGCCCTGATGGGCAGCTACCGGGCGCTCAACTTCACCAACATCGGCCAGGCCTGGTCCGGCCTCACCCGCTCGGAGGTGCAGGCCGGTTCGCTGGCGGTGCTGGTGTTCGCCCTGGGGCTTGTGGTGGTCTATCTGGTGCTGTCGGCCCAGTACGGCAGCTACATCGATCCATTGGTGATCCTGATGACCGTGCCCCTGGCCATGCTCGGCGCCCTGGCGTTCCTGGTGCTGCGCGGCCAGGTGAACAACGTCTATGCCCAGGTGGGATTGGTCACGCTGATCGGCCTGGCGGCCAAGAACGGCATCTTGATCGTCGACCTGGCGAATCAGCGCATGGAGCAGGGGTTGTCGGCGGTGGAAGCGGCCAAGGGCGCCGCCGCCTCCCGCCTGCGGCCGATCCTGATGACCGCCTCCGCCGCCCTCTCAGGCTTCTTCCCGCTGGTGATCGCCAGCGGCGCCGGGGCCCTCTCGCAGCGCTCTTTGGGGGCGGTGATCTTCGGTGGCTTGCTGGTGGCCACCGTGTTGAGCCTGTTTGTGGTGCCCGCCTTCTATGTGTTGATGAAGAATCTGGAAGCCGCCTGGTTCCCCGCCAGCCAGGAGCTCCAACCTGTGAGCGGCGACGCCGCAAGTCCGAACGGATCGCCCTGATTTGGCACGCCGTCCCGTCTCCTGATGCCCCTGCCCCCTCCTCCCGGTTACACGCCCAGGCGCCAGCAGCGCATGGACTGGCGGCGCATTGCCCTGGCCGGACTGCTCTTCGCCGGGATGAGCGCTCTGCTGATCGGACTGGCGCAACAGGTGGCCCGCACCCCGGGACAACCCCTGCCCCCCTGGCCCCTGCCTTACATTCTGCTGGTGATCGCGGTGGCGGGGTTCTGCGGAGCCTGGAACGAAGCCATGGCCCAGATCGCCTTCACCCGTCGCGGAACCCCGGGCGCGCCCCTCTGGCGCTTTCGGCGCTGA
>JBJOHA010000064.1:0-2560 GCA_046047935.1 Cyanobacteriota bacterium | reverse complement strand
TGGAAGCGGCGGCGGCGGCGGCGGCCACGGCGCTGATCCCCGGCACGACCCGCACGCGACAGGAAGGATGGCGCTCCGCCAGGGCCAGGAGCACATAGGAGCAGCTGGCGAACAGGGAGGCGTCGCCCTCGCAGAGCAGCACGAGCCGCTCCCCCCGCTGCGCCTCGCTGGCGAGGATGGCGGCAGCGCGATGCCACGCCTCCCGCCGCGGCTCCGCCGCGTCCACCATCGGGAAGAGCAGGGGCAGGCGCCGCTGGGAGGGGCGGAGCCAGGGCTCCGCGATGCGGGCGGCCATGCCCTCGCCTCCAACCTGAGCCACGGGAAAGGCCACCACCGAAGCGGCGGCGATCGCCCGCAGGGCCGCCACGGTGAGCAGATCGGGATCGCCCGGTCCCACCCCCACCAGGGTGACACCGCCGAAGGGGGGCATCGGGAGGGAGGCTGGCGCGATGGGGCCCGCGTCCGGGGATGGGCTGGTCACCAGGGGCTCCGCCGATGGTTTTTAAGCTGGGGGTTCAGTCGCTGGTGGTGTCGATGAGTCATCTGGAGATTTTCAATGCCACCGGTTCCACTCCGCCGCAGCCCCTTCTCTCCAGCGACGACCCCGCCACCATCGGCGAGGCCCTCGGCCAGCGCGGGATTGCCTTTGAGCGCTGGCCTGCTCGGGCGGCGTTGGCGGCGGAGGCCACGGAGGCGGAGATTCTCGCGGCATACGCTCCGGAGATCGCCCGGGTGCAAACCACAGGCCACTACCCCACGGTGGACGCCATCCGCCTTGGCCCCGATCATCCGGATCGCGAGACCCTGCGCCAGAAATTTCTCAGCGAGCACGTCCACAGCGAGGACGAGGTGCGCTTCTTTGTGGAGGGTCGGGGACTGTTCTGCCTGCACATCGGGGGGGAAGTGCTGCAGGTGCTCTGCGAAACCAGCGACTTTTTACGGGTGCCGGCCGGCACCCGCCACTGGTTTGACATGGGCAGCGCCCCCCGCTTCACCGCCATCCGCTTCTTTGACAACCCGGCGGGCTGGGTGGCTCAATTCACGGGCGATTCGATCGCGGAGCGCTTTCCTCTCCTGCCTTGAGGCTGTCTTCATTTCCCTGAGGAGCGGCCCCCCCTTCAGCCGCCCCCGAGGAGGGGAGAGGGTCCTCCAGGGGCAACACTCCCGGCGAATGCATGCGCACCCGCTCGGCCGTTGCCGCCTCGGCCTCCCGCGGCCGCAACGCCTCCCATTCCGCCCGTGCCAACTCTTCCAGCCGCGCCACCATCCCCTGCCGCCCGTGGCGCCCCTCGCCAAGCAGCCAATACAGACCGAAGTGGCGGGCTTCACTGGCCAGCAGGTCCCCATACAGAGCGCGAAGCTCCGGATCCGGGCTGTGGCGGGCCAGCAGGGCCATGCGCTCGTGGCTGCGGGCTTCGATCAAGCCAGCCACCAGCAGGGAATCCAGCAGGCGGCCGGGTTCCTCTCGCCGGACCTCGGCCTTCAGCGCCGCGCCATAAACCGGGGCGGGCAGGGCGCGAGGGGCGATGCCGCGCCGGCCCAGCAGGGCGAGCACGCGCTCGTAATGGACCAACTCCTCCCGCGCCAGGGGGCTGAGCCGCTCACTCAGCTCCCGATCGGAGGGGTAGCGAAACATCAGCTGCAGAGCCACGCCAGCGGCTTTGCGCTCGCAGTGGGCATGGTCGATGAGCACGAGGTCGGGACGGGCGATGGCCTGCTCCACCCAGTCGGGGCTGGTGGAAGCCGCCAGCCATTTCACTCGCGCGGGCGCCGCGGCGGGCACAGCCATCAGCCCTCCCTCCCCAGATGGCTCACCAGGCCGCGCAGGGCGAGGCTGTAGCTGTCGGGCCCGAAGCCACAGATCACGCCGAGGGCCTTGTCCGCCAAAAAGGAGTGGTGGCGAAACGCCTCGCGGCCATGGACATTGCTCAGGTGCAGCTCGACGAAAGGGATGGCCACGGCCAGGAGGGCATCCCGCAGGGCGATGGAGGTGTGGGTGTAGGCGCCGGCATTGATCAAGAGGCCCTCGGTCTGGCCCCGAGCCGCGTGGATCCGATCCACCAGGGCGCCCTCGTGATTGCTTTGAAAACAATCGAGGGCCACGCCCAGGCTGGCGGCCAGAAGGCTCAGATCGCTCTCGATGCCCTCCAGGGTGGCCGTGCCGTAGAGGCCAGGTTCTCTCTGGCCCAGCAGGTTGATGTTGGGGCCGTTGAGCAGGAGAACGCGCAGCACAGGATCTCCGGCAAACCTCCACCCCCATCGTAGTGAAGAGGCCCGCCCGAACCTCCCCGCTGGCGGGCCCAGGCTCCAGATCCGACTGGGCTCGACTGGGCTCAGCTCGACGGGGCTGGTCGGTTCGGGATCAGGTGGCTGGTAAGGTGACTTGGTGTGGTTCGGGTCGGTGCCCGAGTGGTTAATGGGGGCGGACTGTAAATCCGCTGGCTCTGCCTACGTTGGTTCAAATCCAACCCGGCCCACCATCCACACGCCCTTGTAGCTCAGCGGTAGAGCACTCCCTTGGTAAGGGAGAGGTCACGAGTTCAAGTCTCGTCAAGGGCTT
>JBJOHA010000063.1:0-26256 GCA_046047935.1 Cyanobacteriota bacterium | reverse complement strand
TCATCGAGGCTCAGGCAGGCTGTCGTCTCGCGACGACTTGATCACCTTACAACACGGTCGGCTCTCGCCTTCGGCTCGCAAGGTGGCGCGTTCCGGACTTCCGTCCCTCCCGCGCAGTTGTCAAACCTATCACATCCTCCCCACCATCGCCTCTCCCCACTCCCCATACCGCTCCTCCTCCGCCTCTCCTGACGCGGCAAGTTGCCTTCATCTGGAGTCGAAAAATGGCTGGCCCCCCCAGGGAGTTGCCTGAAAGTCTGTCCCAGCCTGCCTTCGCGAGGATGTCAGCATTGGATTCGGTTGACGGGTCTGCGTGCGTCCAACGGCCAAAACTCCCTCTGCCGCATCCGTTGAAGCCTCACCAGATGACCTGATCAGCTTCTCGAGGCCAGCCCGGATGGTCGCTACAGCCGTGGAGTGCGTTAGTAGCCGACGTTCCCGCTGCTCTGCTGGTGTCTGTGCTCGTCATCCGCAGCGGCTGGCCGCATTTCGTGCGATTTTGAAGCCTTCGCCAAGAGGCTCTGAGAGGCCAGGTGCTCCACATGCTTGGGCTTGGTCTCATGCGCTGCCCCTCCCATGCTGCCCGGTGTGACTCAGGTCACCGTCTATGCCCGTGGCCTTGGTGTGGTCCGCCCAGTCGTCCATGACTCCCACGCATCCGGTGTGTCAAGCATCATCCGCTTTTGGTCCTCTGGCGACACCTGTATCCATTAAGGACACGCCCCTCCCGGGGCGACGCCAGCGTGTACACGACACCAAAAGTCCTGTTACGTCTGATTCGGCAGCGCTGGAGCATTGAGAAGAAGTGGCACTGGGCCGGCGATGCTCAGCTGGGTGGGGATGCTCCTCCTGACGCCAACCGCACAAACGATCCAGCCGTCTCTTTGTTCAAAAACAGCGTGATGAACCCGCTGTGCTGCGGCGGTAACCGCTCCAATCGTTAGAGACCTAAAGAACAGACCTACTCGATCGAGGGAATGCTTGGGCATGGACGTCTGGCGATGCCTTCTTGCAACGTGTTTATCGCACTTTTAGGCAGACCTGGGTGATGGGGCCTTGCAGACGGCTTGTTTTTCGAGCTGGGATCCTGAAGAGTGAGGGCATGGAGGGAACGTTGGCCACCTTGATGTCCCTATCAGCTCTTCGCGCTCAAGGGAGGACGCAAAGCTTTCGGCTGATTAATAATCAGCCCCCAAAGGAGCGCATCCGAGAGTTGCAATTCGCAAGAAATAATTGAACAAAAAAAATCGCCAGCAATGCTGGCGAAGTATTATCTCATTTGAAATTCAGAATAGACCCAGGGTTAAAGATTTATCGATTGGGAGAGCAGCGCCAATTCCTAAATAGATGGTGAAAAGTGTTCCGAAAAGGAAAACCGAGGTGGCCACTGGTCTGCGAAACGGATTTTGGAATTTATTAAAACTCTCAATAAACGGTATCAACATGAGCCCCAAGGGAACCATGGTTTGAAGCGCGATGCCAAGCAGTTTGTTAGGAACAACCCGAAGGATTTGAAACACTGGATAGAGATACCACTCAGGAAGGATTTCAAGCGGGGTGGCAAAAGGATCTGCCTTATCACCCAGCATTGCTGGATCAAGAACAGCTAAGCCGACGACACAGCAGATGGTGCCAAGAATGCATACAGGGAAAATGTAGAGAAGATCATTGGGCCATGCCGGTTCCCCATAATAATTATGTCCCATACCCTTCGCCAATTTTGCCCTTAACTTTGGATCAGCAAGGTCAGGCTTTTTGAGGATGTGCATGACTAGAAATTGAATAAGGGGGCAGAGAGATAAAAAGTTAGAGAGGACCTGAGATCCCCTGCTTTCGGATCATAAGAAAATGCATCAACATAAATACAGCGAGCAGCCAAGGGAGAACAAATGTATGTAGGCTATAGAATCTGGTAAGGGTGGCCTGACCAACACTTTCACCGCCCCTTAGGAGCTCGACCATGAAGTCACCAACAATGGGCACAGCAGCCGGTACTCCCGAGACAATTTTGACAGCCCAGTAACCAACTTGATCCCAAGGAAGAGAATACCCAGTGACGCCAAAAGATACTGTGATAACTGACATCACAACACCTGTCACCCAAGTCAGCTCCCTGGGACGCTTGAAACCTCCTGTCAGGTAAACACGGAAGACATGAAGAATGAGCATCAACACCATCATGCTGGCACTCCAGCGATGGACGGAGCGGATCAGCCAACCGAAACTGACGTCAGTCATGAGGTACTGGACAGAGGCGTAAGCCTCGGCCACGGTCGGCTTGTAATAAAACGTCATCGCGAAACCGCTCGCGAACTGGATCAGGAAACATGTGAGCGTGATTCCGCCCAGGCAATAAAAAATGTTGACATGCGGTGGAACGTATTTAGCCGAGATGTCATCAGCGATCGCCTGGATCTCAAGGCGCTCGTTGAACCACTCGTAAACCGGGTTAGCCTTGGAGTCGGAAGCGGCTGGAGACGAGTTCGCCATGCAGCAAGGTGCTCTTGGTTGCGAAAGTCTACCGATCGTCGATGCCGCCCTGTGAGCCCTGTCCCCAACCGGTGCCTTCTCCCTCAACCCTTTGCAACACCCCTGGGCCGGAAACGCAGGGATCCTCAGGGACAACCCCAGGCCCTGACACGAGTCTCACAATGGGTTGGGGCCCTGGTTGTCGTGGTCACTCTGCTGATCCAGCAACCCACGGCCCTTGCCTTGAACGATGCCCAACAGCTGGTGATTGAGGCTTGGCGCCTTGTGAATCAAAGCTACGTCGACCCTCAGCAGCTCGAGGCCGTGCACTGGAGGGCGCAGAGGCAACAGACCATGGAACGGCCCATCAACAGCAGCGCTCAGGCCTACGACGCTATTGACGCGCTTCTGGCCAACCTGGGAGACCCTTACACGCGCCTCCTTCGCCCTGAGGAGTTTGTGGCCCTGCAACAAAGCAATGAGGGGATGGTCTTCGGGGTGGGCTTGCAACTTGGACTTCGCCAGACGGACCATCAGATCGTGGTGATCGCCCCTCTGGAAGGCTCCCCCGCCGCACAAGCGCAAATCAGCTCTGGCACAGAGATTTTGGCCATTAATGGCCGCTCGACGCAGGCCTTGCGGCTGGAAACCGCTGCTGCTTTGTTGCGAGGCCCGGTGGGAAGCGAGGTTGAGATTCGCCTGCGCCGCAAGTCCGGCGAAGCCAGAGACGTGAGCCTCATTCGTCGCAAGGTTGATCTGCTTCCGGTGAGGAGGCAATATCTGCGATTGGGCGGGCACGATCTTGGTTATCTGCGCATCGCTCAATTCAGCGAGCCGGTTCCTGACCAAGTGGAGCAAGCCCTCGTGGCCTTCAGCCATCCCACTGCGGACGGCAAGTTGCCGGTTGAAGGATTGATTCTGGATTTGCGCAACAACAGCGGCGGCTTGGTCAGCGCTGGCTTGTCAGTTGCCAACGACCTGCTGGGTCAAGCACCGATCGTCGACACAGAGGACCGCAGCGGCATCACCTCCAGCCAGTCGAGCGACACCGAGCAGCTCTTCGAAGGCCCCATGGTCACACTCGTCAACGGAGGTACAGCCAGTGCGAGTGAAATCCTTGCTGGAGCCCTCCAAGACAATGGCCGCTCGCTCTTGGCCGGAAGTCGGACGTTCGGAAAGGGACTGATCCAAACCCTCATTCCCCTGGGCGATGGCAGCGGACTGGCGGTGACCGTGGCCCACTACCTGACGCCAGCAGGCCACGACATCCAAAACCTTGGAATCAAGCCAGATCTTGAGCTTTCCCCGCCGGAGCCACTCAATCCTGGCGTGCGAGACGACCCGTGGCTGAGGGCAGCGGAGGAGCTTTTGCTCGAACGGGTGGCTTCGGGAGATTCCCATCGATGAGCCCAAAGCTGCGGACGTATCACGACCCCCTCCACGGAGCCATCCAGCTCGACGGAGCCATCCCCGCCGAAGCGATGGTCATTGACCTCATCGACCTTGCACCTTTTCAAAGGCTGCGGCGCATCCGTCAACTCGGGCCCGCATACCTCACATTCCATGGGGCGGAATCCAGCCGTTTCACTCACTCCCTGGGTGTTCTGCATCTGGTCAGGCTGGCCCTGCGCCATCTGGAGCGCCTCCATCCCCAGCTCGCCAAAGAGCGCGGGCGAATCTATGCCGCTGCCTTGCTGCATGACGTCGGCCATGGCCCTCTCAGCCACAGCGGGGAGGAAATGTTTGGGTTGTCCCATGAAGCCTGGTCAGCCCGCGTGATCCTTGAAGAGTCTTCCATCCGTGATCGGCTGGAAGACGAAGGACCAGGCACGGCCGAGGCCGTGGCCCGTTGGTTGACTCATGGTTCCAAGGATGCTCCGGCGATCATGGCCCTGGTGAGCAGTCAATTGGATTGCGACCGATTGGACTATCTGCTCCGCGACAGCCACAGCACTGGAACACGCTACGGACACTTGGATCTCGACCGTCTTCTTGGGGGTCTGGCTCTGGCTCCCGATGGTTCTGTGGCCGTGCACCCAAGGGCTTTGCTGGCTCTGGAGCACTACCTCGTGGTCCGACAGCTCATGTATCGAAGTGTCTACAACCATCGGCTCAACGTCGTCTGCAACTGGCTGCTCAAACGAGCTGTTCATGTCGCTCGTGAGTATGGCCCTGAGCACGTTTGGGCGGATGGGACCATGGCCGATTGGCTATGGCGGCCTCACGACCTTTCTCTGACCAGTTTTCTCGCCAACGACGATGTACGGACGCTCTATCACCTCACCCGCTGGGGAGAAGAAGGTCCCGAAGAACTGCGGGACCCCTGTCAGCGCCTGCTTCATCGCAGATTGCTCAAGGCCCTTGACGTCCGTCATCTTTCCGCAACGGAACGGCTTGAGCTCCTGGCCCAAGCGCAGCGCGAAGCGCTTCGCGTTGGCTTGAATCCTGATGGATGCTGCGCCCTTCAACAGGGCCACACCCGCGGCTACGACCCCTATCGGAGTGGCCTTCGTCTGTGGGATGGGGAGAAGCTTGAAGCCGTGGAGACGCGTTCGCGATTGATTCAGTCGTTGACCAACCAGGAACCCTGGGCCTGGCTGCTCCACCCAAAGGAGGTGGAAACAACTCTTCAGGCCAAGCTGCGGGACCTGTCGCCCTGAGGCCCGCAAAGCCGCAGAAAGCTCAAAGCGGTGGCATGCGGAGGGTTGCCTATGGTTTGAAATGGATGGTGCTTGCCGATGCCTGCCGAGTTAATCCACTCCTGCTATCGCGAGCGCCCCCATCTGCTGAGACTTCCTGCCTGGAGCGAGGCGGGAGATCCGGCAAGCGCGGTGCGTGACGCTTTGATGGGAGTTCCATCCCTTAAAGGTCCTGTCACCCTCCTCTGCGGAACATGGCCCCTGAGGTCGAATGACTTCCGACAGCTCCAGGAGTTGCTGACCGCAGCCTCACTCACGCTTTGGTCGGTCTGCTGCCATGAGGAGGGAGCGAGAGTGGCTGCGGCTTCCCTGGGACTCATCGTCGAGAAGCCGCTACCAGAACAGGATCTAGCCTGGGCTCAAAGCCATGGGGGACCCGAACTCCGTCTTGGCAGCGATTCGTCAGCACTGGCCATCCATCAGGGCACCATCCGCTCCGGCGACCATCTGCAGGCGGCGGGCTCCTTACTGGTTCTGGGGGATGTGAATCCCGGTGCGCAGGTGAGCTCCGGCAAGCACGTGATGGTCTGGGGGAAGCTGAGAGGCATCGCCCATGCCGGGCGCTTTGGGGACCGCACCGCTCAGATCGTGGCCCTGCATCTGCATCCATTGCAGCTTCGAATCGCCAATCAGGTGGCACGAGGTCCGGTGGAAGGTCCTCCTTCGGGGCTGGCAGAAAAAGCCCATCTGGTGAATGGAGGAATCCAAATTGATCCAGCGGATCCCTCATGGCCCCTTGGGGTCGTGCCAGCAACACTCCCTGTCCCGCACTCCAGTGTCCGGGGGGCAAGTCTGGCGTAATCTCCTTTTATGTCCATGACACCCGTGACTTCAGCCCCAGCTCGCATCATCCTGATTTGCTCCGGTAAAGGTGGTGTTGGCAAAACCACATTGACGGCAAATTTAGGCATAGCCTTGGCCAAGCTGGGAGAGCGAACAACTGTTCTGGATGCAGATTTTGGACTAAGGAATCTAGATTTGCTTCTGGGACTGGAGAATCGTATAATTTATACTGCACAAGATGTGCTTTCGGAAAGCTGCAGGCTCGAACAAGCCTTGGTCAAGCACAAGCAAGAGCCCAACCTCTCCCTGCTCCCAGCTGGAAATCCACGCATGCTTGAGTGGCTCACCCCAGAAGATATGCAAAAGATCGTAAAGCTTATTGCAGGTCAGGCAGACTACGTTTTGATCGATTGCCCAGCAGGCGTCGAGCAGGGTTTCAAGAATGCCGCACTTGCCTCCCAGGAAGCCATTGTGATTACGACACCAGAAATCTCTGCCGTACGCGATGCCGATCGTGTCATCGGCCTTTTGAACACCATGAATGTTTCTCCCGTTCAACTGGTTCTCAACCGCGTTCGCCCAAAGATGGTTGCGAATCAAGAGATGCTAGGAGTGGATTCTGTCACCGATATTCTCGCCTTGCCTCTCCTGGGTCTGGTGGTTGAAGATGAACAGGTCATTGTTGCGACCAACCGAGGAGAACCGCTCACGCTCAATGGTTCCTCAACCGCAGCCGGCAAGTCCTACCTCAATATCGCCAGGCGCTTGCGTGGCGAGGATGTCCCCCTGATCGACCCCTCGAAGGAAAGACAGGGACTTCGAGCACGTTTAATGAGAAAACTTCGCCAGTCTGGATTACTCTGAATTCATGGCATTACTCGATTTCATCCAACGACTTCTCGGCCTGCAAAAGCCAAGCGCCACCACAGCGAAAGAAAGATTGCAGCTTGTTCTTGCCCATGATCGCAGCGATTTGAATCCAGAGCTGCTGGAGCAAATGCGGCGCGAGATTCTTGAGGTGGTTCAGAAATATGTAGAGATTGATATCGATGGCGGTGATGTCAGTCTTGCTACGGAAGATCGGGTGACTGCACTGGTTGCCAATCTTCCGATCCGTCGCGCGAAACGCGTCCCCTCGCGTGAGTCATACGCATCTCAGGAAGACCCACCGGCTCAGAACTCACCGCTTGAGCCCGCAGAGGATCCTCTCTGCGGATCCCAAGATCCTGAGGCCGCGAAACCCAACGAGGAACCGACGATCCAGAAAACTCCTGTGACACTCGCCTCTTCAAGTGGCCACTCCGAGCTCTCACCCGTTCTGGAGGCCGAAGATGAGGAGCATGGACCAGGCAATGGCACCAACGCGAGCGTGGCCGCTGACACCTGAGAACAGGGTTCAGGAGAGATCAAGGCAATCTCCGGGAACACTTGATGCCCTGACACCTGTCTTGATGCAATCCTTCCATTCACCAGGCTCCCCTGTTCCACTCTCACCGCAAGGCCCTTCCATCAGCCATGCCGAACGTCAGGTTCTCCAGCTGATCCTCCAGGGTTTGAGCAACGGTGCAATCGCCGATGCCCTCTCGCTGAGTCGTCGCACGGTGGAGGGACATGTTTCAAGCATGCTGCGGAAGACCGGTTGTTCGAGCCGCACCCAACTGGTTCTCTTGGTCCTGGGTCAGGGGTAAGGTGCAAGAGATCTGCCGGCTTAGCTCAGTGGTAGAGCAGCGCTTTTGTAAAGCGAAGGCCATCGGTTCAAATCCGTTAGCCGGCTTCCATCCAACTTCTACCCATGGCCCAGTCTGAGGATGAGGAAGAGCAATACCTGGCAACCCTTCAAGAACTGGAGGCCACCCAGGAGGATATTGCCAATTATCAAGGTCTGCTCAAGGATCTGCCAGAGATCTACGAGAGAAAATTCAATGAGCGTCTAAAGCCTGTTCTGGACCGGCAGCAATGTCTTCTCGATGAGCGAGAAAACCTCCTCCAACAGGTCAAGCAAGCCCTGCCGGCCAGCGAAGAGATGGCAGACCGTCATCGTCTGGCGGCATCGCCTGAATCTTCTCCTGCGCCAGAAATTATTGAGACTCCCCGTCATCGATCGGAGCGAAGACGAAGCTGGTGGTTCATGGGCTTGATCATCTTTGGCGTCACAGTAGGCCTTCAGCTGCATAGACGAACCATTCCAAGAATCGTCGCCAACACTCCGTCGCCTAACAAGGTCAATCTGTCTTCAAAAATAGCGACCGCTCCTTCTGTGGAGCCGAGAACAATCCGTGAGAGGGTAGTGGAGAAGGCCATCGCGGAATGGAATTTTTTTGGTCAACAGACGTTGCAGAACGGAATAGTACTGAAAGCTGGACGGCAGGAAGGTGATCCTGGCTATTGGCAACGGGTGATCACATATTGGCGGGAGGGACTCCAGAACAATTCCCTCACCAAGCGCAGCGAAGTGATAAGTATTGATCACCCATGGTCCGCAGCCTTCATCGCCTTTGTGATGAAGCAGGCCGGTGTTGGCGATCGTTTTCCCTATGCGGCTAGTCACTCTGGCAGTATTAAGGAGGCGATCTATAACCGGCTGAACTCCATCGACCAGGCCAGCTTGATCGGACACAGGATTAGCGATTATTCGCCGCAGCCCGGAGACCTTATCTGTGCAACGCGCAGCTGGGCCAGAGGCCAAGTCACTTATGAGAATGCCAACCAATTTGACTTCTTCCCCTCTCGTTGTGAGCTCGTCATTCGTACAACTCCCAATCAAATTGAAGCCATCGGCGGTGATCTCAGAGAGTCTGTAACGCGTCATAGTATTCGGGCAACAAATGGCCGGATCTCACCTGACGATGTAGAAGATTGGTTGGTTGTCATCCAATCCAAGATCGATTAAATGGTTTTGGACGCTTTTTCCATCTAGATGTGCTGTTCCGCCAAGCTACAAGATCAAATCCATAGGATCAATTCTGTTGAATCAACTCTATTGGTTCATCTCAGGGCTTAGGGTGGCGGGGCGGCTCATCTGAAGAGGTGCCAGCTAGTAGCCACAGCACCACAAGCAAACCTACCCACCCGATCCCAACAAGAGAGAATACAGGCGTAAAAGCCATCAAAACCGGTTCGAACAGCCAGTGGCTGAGTGATAACACCACTAGCACGAACAGGAGCAGGATCAGCATCAGTTGAAAGGCATCATGGCTTCTCTCTTTTGCGCAACACCTGCCATCCAAAGGAGGTCCAGCCCCGCACTTCACTCGGCTGGCCCGACCCTTGCGGCCAAGGAAGCGGACCGAGCAAAGGCAGATCCGGAAAACACCGACTGGCCTCCAACGCATTGAGTGCCGGAGGCTGGCCCGAACGGTTCACGCTCGTGGTGGCCAGTGGGCCCGAATGCATCAACACCTCCTGGGCCATTCGACAGTCGGGAACGCGCAGTCCCAGAGTGGCGCCCGAGGGATTCAGGGCTTGTTGCAGAGAACCTGACATTGGGAGCACCAGGGTTACCGGTCCAGGCCAGACCGCTTCCGCCTCCTGTTGCCACTCCGGCAACCAGTCGATGCTCAATGCTTGTTGAAGCTGGGCTAGACCCGCACCCATGAGAATCAACGGTTTGTGGGCCGGCCTCCCCTTGAGTGTCCAGATGCGGTCTGCCGCAGAGGGCTGGATGGCCAAAGCAGGCACGGTGTCTGTGGGGAACAGAACGGGCTCATCCCTCTGCAGACAACGCAGGAGATTGGGCAGTGAACAGGTTGAAATCATCGTTGCATTTCGGCGGGTTCGGCTGAGGAGGCAGGAGGACGCATGCCGCTAACAAACCGTTGGTGCCCATTCAGATCGGTGTGAGAAGCCATGTTCACCAGGCCATGGTGAGCGAATAACTCAAGTATGACCTGACTCTGATCATAATGATGCTCCACAAGCAGGGAACCACCAGGTGCCAATGACTGGCTAGCTGCCGCGATGATGGGGCGAAGGGAACTCAGGCCATCCTTGCCGCCATCGAGAGCAAGACGAGGTTCGTGATCTCTAACCAAAGGGTCAAGTTGGTCTACCACCTCGGAGGGAATGTAAGGAGGATTCGCCAAAACCAGGGATAGTCGCCCCCACCAGGGGCGGAGCGCATCCCACCAATGACCTTCAACCAAGCGCACCCTTCTCAGAAAACCAAATTTTGTAAGGTTGAGATGGGCCTGCGCGAGAGCCTCGCGGCTGACATCCACGGCCAGCCCCTGGCTCTTAGGGAAAGCCCTGGCAAGACCGAGGGCCAAACAGCCGCTGCCTGTACCAAGATCAGCCCAAATCAGGTCTTCGGAGGAGCACGTTGGCGCTGTGGCGACGAGATCCACAGCAAGATCGACCATCAATTCCGTCTCTGGCCTCGGGATCAGAACGGCAGGTCCCACCTCAAGAGCAAAATCACGCCAGAAACAGTGGCCCACCAGGTATTGGAGGGGAACTGCATCACAAAGGTGCTGGCGCCAAAGCCATTCGATCTCACGCCTGCATCGGTGGAGGGAGAACAAACGCGAGGGATTGAGTCGCAAGCCTTGAAGACAGGCGGAACTCAGGCCACCAACGGCGTCAAGCAGCCAGTCAAGAGCCCCAGGGTCGCCACCCCAAGCACGCAGCTCCTGTCGCCACAGGAGGATTTCAGCCCCAGTGAACGCCTCCATCGGATTGGGCGGGTGCGCCTCGGAGCTCTGATGCGGACCCGATGCTGGATCAGCCTGACTGTTGACCATCATGGGCTGAAGGATGAATCGGCGAACTGAGGGAGAGGGGGCGGCACGTCATGGTCTACAGCGGTGCCATTGAAGACCCGCCTCTGCTCGAACCACTCCAGCAGCCTCCAACTCAAGAAGGCAGGGAAGAAGAGCATGGGACGGGGCCTTCAAGGCCAGGCACAATTCTTCAAGCGACGCGCCAAGCCCGAGGGCGTCAAGGAGGCGATCCGTCGATGCCTTGGGGAAGCGTTCTCCCAAAGCTGGAAGCGCTGACTCGGGGACAGGAGTTGCACGGCGGATCGGTCCGTTCCCCAAAAACGTGATGAGGTCTTCCGGCCGCAGCAACGGTGTGGCTCCCCGGGCCAGCAATGCGTTGCTGCCCTCGGCTGAGTCACGCCCGGTATCAGCCGGCACCACCCAGAGAGGCAAGCCTTCGCTCCAGGCCAACTCGGCGGAATGGAGCGCGCCGCTCCCAACTGGACATTCCACAAGGATCAAGGCGCTGGCAAGAGCCACCTGCAGCCGATTGCGCTGGGCGAAGGAGCCCTTGCTCACTGCGGAACCAGGGGGTAACTCAGTCACCAAGAGGCCTCGCTGACCCACGGCAGCCTGAAGTGACGCATGGTGACGCGGGTAGACGCGCTCTAGAGGAGTCCCCAAGACACCGATCGGCGATCCCGCCTCTTCCAGGCAACCCTCATGGGCCGCACCATCAATCCCTGCGGCCAGACCACTCACCACAGGCCATCCACCTCGTGCCAAAACTGCACCGATCTGCCTGGAGACCTGCAGTCCATGACGAGAAGGCCGACGCGTGCCGACCACAGCCACTGCGCGCCGTTCCTTCAGTTGCGACCAAAGGCTTCCCCGACCAGCCCAATGCAGAGCTGTGGGAGGAGGGTGGGCGCGCCGCAGGGCCTCAGGCCAATGACGATCTCCCGGAAGCAACACTCTGCGTCCTCCCTTCCAAAGCCGCGCCACCTCTGGGATGGGATCTGGCCCCCACTTCCGGCGATGGATGTCGACAGCGGCCACAACCCGTTCCGACCAGCCACAAACCTCTGACAAAAGCGTTGATGGGGCTTGCCACGCCAACTCCAGACTGCCAAATCCCCGCATCAGAGCCTGCAGCCGCTGGGCGCCGACACCTGGGCATCGCGCCCACAACAACCACCAGAGCCTGCTCCTCCAATCCCAAGGGGACTGAACAGCCCAAGAGGGAGGAGAGGAGGCCACGCGACAAGCCAACACGTCCCCAAAACAATACACTTGAACCATCAAGGGGTTGGTCCTGTCACCAGGGTTGTCAAAGCCGTGGCCAGGTCGCCGGGTGGGTGCCGGAGGATCCGTCGCTGATCGGCGCCGGCAGAAAAATCCACCAACACCAGCTCCACCAACGCCTGAGCCGCCACACGACTTCCGGGGCCGATGAACCAGGACTGCCAGGGCAGCCTCAGACCTCGACGGGGCTTCACCAGGCTGCGCACCTCCACCCGATCACCATGCAGCAATGGAGCTTGATAGGCGATGGACAGATGCACCACAGGCAGTTCCAAACCTCTCCGAGATAGTTCGCTGTAGGCCAGTCCAGCGGCCGCCAGCGCTTCCACCCTGGCTTCCTCCAGCCAGGCGAGATAAGCCCCGTGCCACATCACACCGGCATGGTCCGTGTGTTGGGGTAAGACCTGACGCTGAAGACGCCAAGCTTGGTCAGGTGGTGGGAAGGAGACGAGTTGCATCACGCTCTGTGGCAATGGAAGGGGTCAAGGCCCGTCTCCAGCCATAGGCTGATTGAGCCCTGAAGAGTCTCTGTGTTTCGCACCCTTCTCATCGCTGATTCAGGCAAAGGCCATGTGGAGGAAATGGTGCGCATGCTGCGAACCATCCCTCCCTGCAGGCAGGCCAAGGTCCATCTTTTGCATGTCGTCTCCGAGCAGGGCAAGGAGGATGTGACCGAGCACCGTCAACGCGCGGAAGCGCTCATTCATGAAGCCATCGGCAGGATGGGCATGAATCCCGACGAGGTCACCAGCCTGGTGAGAGAAGGTGACGCGAAGCAAACGGTGTTGCAAGTGGCCGATGAAGTGAAAGCCGACCTCATTGTGATGGGTTCGCGAGGCTTGGGACGCTTGCAATCAATTCTCAGCAACAGCACGAGCCAATACGTCTTTCAACTCTCGACCCGCCCGATGCTGCTCGTAAGGGATGATATTTATGTCAGAGCCATCAACCATGTGATGGTTACGGTTGATGGCACCGGCGTTGGCGACGATGCCATCAAGCTGGCCTGTGAACTGGTGCGTGACATCCCCGGTGGGTCCCTTACAGGCATTCACGTCTCTCGCCAAGACATCACACCGTCACGCGGAGGGCGTCCCCCCGGTGATGACGTGCTCAACAAAGCCGTTCAGCGAGCGCGGAACATCGGCGTGGAGATGAAACCCCTTCATGTAACAGGTCCGGTCGGAAGAGCCGTCTGCAATGCCGCAACAGAAGTCAAGGCCGATCTGCTGGTGATCGCTTCCCAAGACCGGCGCCCTTTGGTGGCCAAGGGGCTTGTGGATCTGGATCGGCTCCTGGGAAGCTCCGTCAGTGATTACATCCGCGTGCACTCTCCAGCCCCCGTGCTGCTGGTTCGCGAACCAGAATCACCGCGATAAGCCGTCGTCCAGGCAGACCTCAAAGCAAGCAAGGGAGCCCCCTTCAGCTGCTCTGGCGGCTGTTGGTCTGGATGAAGAGGATGATGAGGAAGACAGCCGGGACCAGCACGAAAAGCAAGCTGGCGACAAAGCCGAGATCGTTGGTTTCCATGGCTGGAGGGGGAGTGATTGTGAAGGTATCACTGACTCGCCACATCGCTGGAGGGCTCTTCATCGGTCGTTGCGGTTGAGGAAGGGTTGTCACGGCCAGCCTCCGTCTCCCCCCCCGTGCTCTCTGTCAACAAGGGATCCGAACCATCGCCAGTGGGCTCTTCCTCAACTTCCGGCCAAGCCAGCGGGCCAGGGGATAGCGGTTGCTGTTGCGCCTTGGTCCAAGCCTCTTCCTCGTTCGGCAGGCCGGATTGAGGACGGGTGAGCACAACCAGAGAGCGCTGAACAAGGCTCTGGCAGGCCAGGCGCCAGCTTGGAGGGCGGCGTTTGAGTTTCTGAGTCTCAACTGAGGTGAGGGGACTGAGGGCATCGGCCTGTGCTCCTCTGACATCAACAAAACAGGTGATGCACTGGCCACACCCCCCACAGTTGCCGAGCTTGCCTTTCAAGCCGTAGAGCTCGATGCCCTCACGCAAGGCCACTTCTCGAAGGTTCTCTCCGGGAAAGCATTCCACGTCGCGACCCTCGCGAAGGAAACGAATCACAGGCATGGTCCACTCGCAAACAGGACCAGTTTGAAACGCCGGCCGTTGCGGACCGTTACCTGATTCCCCGTACGGCCTCCCGAACCCTCTAGCATCACCCACACACCCAGACCTGACCCCCAATGGGATTGCCCTGGTATCGGGTGCACACGGTCGTGATCAACGACCCGGGCCGACTGCTCGCCGTGCACCTCATGCACACCGCCCTGGTTGCCGGCTGGGCCGGCTCCATGGCGCTCTATGAGCTCGCCATCTTTGACCCGTCCGATCCGGTTCTCAACCCGATGTGGCGCCAAGGCATGTTTGTCATGCCGTTCATGGCCCGACTCGGTGTCACCGGAAGCTGGGGTGGGTGGAGCATCACCGGCGAGACGGGTGTCGACCCTGGCTTTTGGAGCTTTGAAGGGGTCGCTGCCGCTCACATCATTTTCAGTGGCTTGCTCTTTCTGGCTGCCATTTGGCATTGGACCTACTGGGATTTAGAAATCTGGCAAGATCCACGGACGGGTGAGCCCGCTCTGGATCTTCCCAAAATTTTCGGGATCCACCTCCTTCTTGCAGGTTTGGCCTGCTTTGGCTTTGGTGCATTCCACCTCACCGGCGTCTTCGGACCTGGGATGTGGGTTTCCGACCCTTATGGCCTTACAGGTCATTTGGAAAAAGTTCAGCCTTCTTGGGGACCTGATGGCTTCAATCCCTTCAATCCGGGAGGCATCGTGGCTCACCATATTGCTGCAGGCATTGTCGGCATCATCGCTGGCATTTTTCACATCACCACTCGTCCCCCTGAGAGGCTTTATAAAGCCTTGAGGATGGGAAACATCGAAACAGTTTTGGCAAGTGCCATTGCAGCTGTTTTCTTTGCCGCCTTCGTCGTGGCTGGAACGATGTGGTATGGAGCCGCAGCGACCCCTATTGAGCTTTTTGGTCCAACCCGATATCAGTGGGACCAAAACTATTTCAAAACCGAAATTAATCGCCGTGTGCAAACGGCTCTCGATCAAGGCGCCTCCAAGGAACAAGCATGGGCTTCCATCCCTGAGAAACTTGCTTTCTATGATTATGTCGGCAATAGTCCTGCCAAAGGAGGTCTTTTCCGTGTTGGGCCCATGGTCAACGGTGATGGCTTGCCTACTGGCTGGCTAGGCCATATTTCCTTCACTGATAAAGACGGTACAGAGCTCGAAGTTCGGCGACTGCCCAATTTCTTTGAAAACTTCCCAGTCGTCCTCCAAGACGCTAACGGTGTCGTTCGCGCAGACATTCCGTTCCGGCGGGCAGAGGCCAAGTATTCCTTCGAACAGCAAGGTGTCACAGCCACTGTCTACGGCGGCGCTCTCAACGGCCAGGTCTTTAAAGATCCTGCAGATGTGAAGCGACTCGCCAGGAAAGCTCAACTTGGCGAAGCTTTCGATTTCGATCGAGAAACTTACAAATCTGATGGCACCTTCCGCAGTTCTCCGCGCGGCTGGTTCACCTTCGGACATGCATCTTTTGCACTCCTGTTCTTCTTTGGACACATCTGGCACGGTGCTCGCACACTCTTTCGGGATGTGTTCGCCGGAATTGATCCTGACCTTGGTGAACAAGTTGAATTCGGCTTGTTCCAAAAGTTGGGTGATAAGTCCACACGTCGTCTTCCTCAGGGTTATGTCCCTCCGGCTGGAACACCCCTGAGCTGATTCTCGGCTCCCTGCCCCTCACCCCCTTAACCTCCCCATGGAGAGCTTCGCCTACATCTTGATCTTGGCCTTGGCCATTTCGACCCTCTTTTTTGCGATCGCCTTCCGGGATCCGCCGAAAATTGGCAAATAGTGGCTCACGCCTCTAACAAGTCTCATCCACAAGCTCCTCCACGAGGAGCTTTTTTTGTTTGCCCTAGGCAAGAGACAGAATCTGACTAGAATTACTTGCAAATGTGCTTCCGGGCATGCAATGCCCTTCCTGCCAACACACTGACAGCCGTGTGCTCGAGTCACGAGCTGCCGATTCCGGCAGAAGCGTGCGAAGGCGCAGGGAGTGTCTGAACTGCGATTTTCGCTTCACCACCTACGAGAGGGTGGAGACAGTGCCAATTACTGTGGTGAAGCGAAACGGGAACAGGGAGACGTTCAACCGCTCCAAGCTCCTGCATGGACTGTTAAGAGCATGCGAAAAAACTGGTCTCGAGCCTTCTGAACTGGAAACCCTGGTCGATGACCTGGAGCTTGTGCTGCAGCAGCGGGCGAAACGAGAGGTGAGCAGCAACGAGATCGGCGAAATGGTTCTTGAGAAGCTCAAATCCATGAGTGAGGTGGCATACGTCCGCTTTGCTTCTGTTTACAGACAGTTCCGCAGCGTCACTGATTTTGTCGCCACCCTGGAAGGCTTGGGGCAGATCGGTAGGGACAAAGCATCCCAGCATCTCACGGTGGTCAATGGCCATCCAGGTTTACCCGCCATGGGGAGGTAAGATTGCGAATTGCCCTTCGTTCCGCGGCGGCGGAACAGGGATTCCTTCTTACTGCCAATGGCAGACCGCCACCACCCTATGACCGTCACCCCGTCCCCAGAACTGCAGGCATTGGAAGCTTCGGACCAGTCGTTTGACCTTGATGAGAGCGACATCCCCTCCGAAATTCCTGCTGCAGACAGCTCAAGCAGCCGCCCGTTCAGCCGGGAAGAAGAGGGGGTGGGGTTCACACTGGATGAATTTGCCTCCCTGCTGAACAAATACGACTACAACTTCAAACCAGGAGATGTGGTCAACGGCACGGTGTTTGCCCTTGAATCCAAAGGGGCGATGATTGACATCGGAGCAAAAACCGCTGCGTTCATGCCTCTCCAGGAGCTTTCAATCAACCGGGTTGAACATCTTTCTGATGTTCTTGAAGCTGGAGAAACTCGAGAGTTCTTCATCCTCAGTGAAGAGAATGATGATGGACAACTTACGCTCTCGATTCGACGTATTGAATATCAACGTGCTTGGGAGCGCGTACGCCAACTCCAGAAGGAAGACGCCACGATCTACAGCGAAGTTTTCGCGACCAACCGCGGTGGAGCCTTGGTGCGAGTCGAGGGCCTTCGCGGGTTTATTCCAGGCAGCCACATCAGCACTCGCAAAGCCAAGGAAGAACTGGTAGCCGATTTCCTGCCACTTAAATTCTTGGAAGTTGACGAGGAAAGAAATCGCCTCGTCTTGAGCCATCGCCGCGCACTTGTTGAGCGCAAGATGAATCGTTTGGAGGTGGGTGAGGTTGTTCTTGGAACAGTTCGTGGCATCAAGCCTTATGGTGCATTCATTGATATCGGGGGTGTCAGCGGGCTACTCCACATATCGGAAATCAGCCATGAACACATTGAGACACCACACACCGTCTTGAATGTGAATGATCAAATGAAAGTCATGATTATTGACCTTGACGCTGAGCGTGGGCGTATTTCCCTATCGACCAAAGCCTTGGAACCAGAACCTGGGGACATGTTGACCGATCCGCAAAAGGTGTTTGACAAAGCCGAAGAAATGGCTGCTCGCTACAAACAGATGCTGCTTGAGCAAGCTGAAGACATCGAATCTGTTGGAGTCAATCCCGAATGATAAAGCCAGTCTCCCTTCAGTAGGGCAGGTTCGGATGGTCTCCCTGATCCTGCGAGGTCAACCACTCATGTTTGCCGACCAGTTGGCAGATATACAAGCGGTTTTGTTTGATAAGGATGGCACACTCAGCCATAGCGAACCTCATCTCCTCTCGCTTGCAATCCGTCGGCTTCGTCACTGCGTTCGCTTGAGTGGCATCCATAGGTGCGAGGAATTGGCCAGCCTCCTTTCCCGCGCCTATGGTTTGCATCCTGAGCTCAGCAGCCTCAATCCTGCTGGCACAGTTGCCGTTGCGGCGAGGGATCACAATTTGATCAGTACGGCTGTGGCCCTGACCCAGGTGGGTCATGGCTGGCCCGAATCTCTCGTCCTGGCGGAGGAAACATTTCGCCTGGCTGACTTGGAGACTTCCTCCAGTCCCTCCGTCGCCGATGTGACGGAGGGACTCTTGGAGTTGTTGAGAAATTTGCGCCGACATCACGTCCTGTGCGCCGTGATCAGCAATGACGACACCTCAGGGATTCATCAGTTTCTCCAGGCCCATGATCTTGAAAGGGCATTCGCTGCGAGTTGGAGCGCGGATCAGCAACCGCGCAAGCCGGATCCCAATGCCGTCCACGCTCTCTGCGAGAGCCTGGGGGTTGCTCCCTCGCGCTGCGCCTTGATCGGTGACGCCAATAGCGACTTGCACATGGCCCTCGCGGCAGGGGTTGCGGTCGTCATCGGTTACAGAGGTGGGTGGCGGCAGACAGTTGAATTAGAGAAAAGATTTCTTTGGCTCGATCACTGGCACGAGCTGCTCGTGGCAGGGGACGGTGAACCGGCTGTCGGCGTGTCCACAAAGACCAGTGCCAAGCAGACCGGGACATAAGATTCTCACGTTTCATTGCCACTGGTTCATGAGCCGTTATGTCTTCACATCCGAATCGGTAACCGAGGGCCATCCGGACAAAATCTGTGATCAGGTCAGCGATGCCGTTTTGGATGCTCTCCTGAGCCAGGACCCAACCAGCCGTGTGGCTTGCGAAACAGTTGTCAACACAGGCCTTTGCCTCATTACGGGAGAAGTAACCACAACGGCACAGGTGGATTTCAACCACCTTGTTCGGGATGTGATCGACGCAATCGGCTACAAGGGCTATCGCGCCGGTGGCTTTGACGCCCGGAGTTGTGCTGTTCTCGTCGCCCTTGATCAGCAGTCTCCTGACATCGCTCAAGGAGTCGACGAAGCCGATGACCACAAAGGTGATCCACTGGACAAAATCGGGGCAGGAGATCAAGGGATAATGTTTGGCTTTGCCTGTGATGAAACCCCTGAGCTGATGCCCCTTCCCATCAGCTTGGCCCATCGCCTTGCTCGCCGCCTGGCAGAGGTCCGCCACAACGAAACCCTCCCTTACCTTTTGCCTGATGGGAAAACACAGGTGAGCGTTGTTTACGAAGACGATAAACCTGTCGCGATCGACACCATCCTGATTTCCACTCAGCATACTGCTGAAATCGAGGGGATCAGCGAGGAGAAAGCCATCCGGGAACGCATAGCGGCCGATCTCTGGACGCATGTGGTGGAGCCGGCGACTGCAGATCTCACCCTCAAGCCAAGCCGTGAGTCCACTCGCTTTCTTGTCAATCCCACCGGTAAGTTTGTTGTTGGCGGTCCACAGGGCGATGCTGGCCTGACCGGACGCAAAATCATCGTTGACACTTATGGCGGCTACGCCCGTCATGGCGGTGGCGCCTTTTCCGGCAAAGATCCAACCAAAGTGGATCGTTCGGCGGCCTATGCGGCTCGCTACGTGGCCAAGGCCATTGTCGCAGCTGGCCTGGCGAAAAAGGCGGAAGTGCAACTCAGCTATGCCATTGGCGTCGCTCGCCCGGTGAGCATCCTGGTTGAAAGTTTTGGCACCAGCAGTTTGGGCAATGATTCCCTCACGGCCCTCGTGCAGGAGCATTTTGATCTTCGTCCTGGTGCGATCATCGAAACGTTCGCACTGCGCACCATGCCCCAGCAACGTGGCGGTCGTTTCTATCGCGATGTTGCAGCCTACGGACACTTTGGTCGCAGCGATCTCAATCTCCCCTGGGAGGATGTAGCTGCTATTGCCACAACACTCCAGCAAGCCTCCGCTGACGTTGCCCAAGCTGGCTCTCGGGGTTGATTTCGGCACAAGTGGCGTGCGGATTGCCGTAAACGCTGCAACAGGCCACACACTCTTCGAACATGGCGCCCGTTACCCTGGCGCCTTTGCAGACCCAGAAGGCTGGAGACAGGGATTCCAATCCTTGGTTCTCCAGCTGCCTTGGGATGTGCGACAGCGGATCGGTGCTATTGCCCTCGCGGGCACTTCAGGCACATTGTTGTTGTGCACGACCGATGGGGCGTTGTTGGAGGGTGACTTGGGACAGGCTCTCCCCTATTTCATCGCTTGCCCTGAGCAGTTGCCAATTGTGCGGGAGTTGGTGGGGAGCAGCTCCCATCCCGCTTCTCAAGCCAGCGGCAGCGTGGCCCGAGCCCTGCGCCTGTTGGAGCGGGTGCGCGACCTGCACCCATCTCCCCCTGCCCTGCTCATCCGTCACCAGGCCGACTGGCTGATGGGTTGGCTCTTGGGCTGCTGGGAGTGGGGGGAGGAGAGCAACAACCTGCGGCTGGGATGGGATCTCGTTCAGCAACGATGGCTGGGGGGAATAGGGGTCGCACCCTGGGCTGCGGCCCTGCCATGCATCGTTGCCAGCGGCTCGCCATTGGGCCCGGTGTCGTCATCTGTTGCCGAGACGCTTGGACTTGCAACGGATTGCCTGGTGGTGGCGGGAAGCACCGACGCCAGCGCAGCTGTCCTTGCAGCCGACCCCTCTGAAGAAGACGGCATCACGATTCTGGGAAGCACCCTGGTGTTGAAGCAAATCGTCCCCGCCCCCATCCAGGCGGAAGGGGTGAGCTGTCATCGAATCAATGGCCGCTGGCTGATTGGTGGAGCCTCCAACACAGGTACTGGAGTCCTGACAAGGTTTTTCAGCCAAGCGCAAGTGGATGAATTGAGTCGACAGCTCAACCATTCAAGAGACAGCCCTTATCGCTACCGGCCCCTTTTGGGGCGCGGTGAGCGATTTCCAGTGGATGAGCCGGAGCTGGAGCCCCTATTGGAACCACGTCCAGTCAGTGACGCCCTTTTTCTGCAATCCATCCTTGAAGGCATCAGCGCCATCGAGCTGAGGGGCTGGGAGCGACTGCGTGAGCTCGGCGCCCCCCCAGTCCGACAGGTGATCACCCTTGGTGGAGGGGCTCGCAATTCGCGGTGGCGGCAGATGAGAGAACGGATCCTGGGCGTACCCGTGCACAACCGCCCTCAACTCACCGCAGCGCGCGGCATGGCCCGATTGGCGCAGGGCAGGATGGAACCACCACGGGCAAATCCAGCTTGATGAACGACCGCATCCGCTCCATCTTGGCCATGGGGCTTTTCCTGGTTCTCGCGATGTACGTGGGCTGGAGCGGCCTTCGACTGGCTTTCCTGCTCTGGCAGCGCTTCGTCGCCACCTGAGCCCAGGTCGGAGCAGACCCCTGTTAAACGAGACGACTCACCAAAATGGTGCTGACCCGCCATGAAGACGCCATGCCCGCTGACCCCTTGACCCCGGCTGTGAGCGAAAGAATCTGTCGCCACATGAATGTTGACCATGCCTCTGCCGTGCTGGCTTACGCCCATCACTACGCCGGGTTACCGGATGCCTCCTCGGCCCGGATGGTTTCTGTCGCTGCAACAGCCATGACGCTCGAGGTGGATGGCACCACAGTTGAGGTGGCGTTTGACCATGCACTGATCGACAGTGAAGATGCTCACCGCACGCTTGTGGGCATGTTGCGGTCGATTCCGGGGAAGGATTGAAACAGCCCTGAGGGCCAAGCCCTTTTTCCTTGTGTCTCCATCTCCCCATTGGCTGTCCAGCTGGCCTCTCGAATGGTTGTTTCAGCGACCCTGCCCCGTTTGCCAACAGCCACTTCCCCCACTGGATCGGACTCCGCAGCTCTGCCCCAGCTGCGCGGATGAGCTTCTACAGTCCAACCCAGGTTTGCGTGGCTCCGTTCCTTTACGTTGGTGGGCAGTGGGCACCTACCAAGGAGCCTATCGACGGCGCCTGCTGGAGCTGCGCCAACAT
Source organism: Cyanobacteriota bacterium (assembly GCA_046047935.1). Classification (GTDB taxonomy): domain Bacteria; phylum Cyanobacteriota; class Cyanobacteriia; order PCC-6307; family Cyanobiaceae; genus Cyanobium. The sequence goes on along the minus strand of JBJOHA010000063.1, from coordinate 4,497 downwards.
CCTCGTCCTGATCGGCTGGCCGCTTTTTTGCGCAGGATTAAGCCTCCCTCCTTCGCACCTTCGGCAGCGCCGCTACTGGTGCCGATTCCAAGCTGGAAGCTCCGGGCCAATCCACTCCCAACCTTGATCGGGGCAGAGGCAGGACGGCAGTGGCGCTGGCAGACAGCCAATCTTCTGCGCCGCTCCCGTCCTGTGCTGGGCCAGCACCATCTGAACGAGGCCATGAGACGCGAAAATCAGAAGGGCGCTTTTCTTTGCCAGCGACAGGCCCGGAGCGCAGAGGTCCATCGACATCCTGTTCTCCTCGTGGATGACATTCTCACCACGGGCGCCACCGCCCTCAATGCGGCAGAAGCCTTGAAGCAGGGGGGATGGCATGTGCACGGGATCATCTGCCTGGCGCGCACTCCCGGGTCACGGATGGCCAGCCGCCCGTGATCTAAGATTGACAGGTCGCCAAAGCGACAAGCCGGGATAGCTCAGTTGGTAGAGCAGGCGACTGAAAATCGCCGTGTCCCCAGTTCAAATCTGGGTCCTGGCACTTTTTATGATCATTCACCATAAATGTTATACCTCAATTGTTCCTAGATTTATGCTCCCTCCCTCCTTCCCCGGACTTCAGGCAGATCGGCAATTCAATAATGCTGACAGCTTTGCGGCTGCTTTCGATGCCACATGGCGCCAGTATGCGAGTAAGGAAGACACACAGCTTCTAACTCAGCAAGAAAGGCTCGACAGTGTCTTGCGCCAGCTGGCTGATCATCCTTTTGCCGTGGAGAACGCCTCCAGAGCCCGAGAAGTGGGAGAGTTTCGTCTGCGCCTCCATGGTCTGTAAACCCATCTAATGGTCGTTTCAACCCCCACGTACGCCCGCCTGTTACGTCTGCTCTGCGGCAGCTTCTCTAATCAAAACCAGGCGTTTGAGAATCCTCCCCTGTTTGCCCACATCCTCGTCACTTACCGCCCCTTAACTCAGCTTCAGGCAGGATCATTGCTCCTTGAGCAGTCTTATGCCATTGATCCAACGACGCCCTATCGCATCCGGGTGCTCCGCCCCCATGTGGATCAGGATCAGATCATCATTCATAACTACGCCTTAGAGGATGAGAAGCGATTCTGGGGAGCCACTAGAGACGCCGAAAAACGGGCGACCATTCAAGCGAAAGACCTCCAGATCCTCCCCGGTTGCGACTATGTGGTGCGAGAGCAAGGAAATAGCTTTGTCGGTGAGGTCGAGCCGGGTTGCCGTTGCCTCATTGAAAGAAAAGGAAAATCAGCCTATCTGGTCAGTCAATTTGAATTATCTCAGGAGGGCATGCGGACTATTGACCGCGGTCATCATCCGGAGACTCACGAGCAACTCTGGGGCTCCCTGGCCGGTCCCTTCGAATTTGAGCGAACCGAAGATCACAGCTCCGAATTGCCTGAGTCTTGGTTTGCGCTGGCTTCATGAGATCTCACCAGTGATTGAAGAGCCTCGTCCAATCATAGGCTGATCTAGCAAGAATCGATTTTACATCTTTCAGGCTTTCTCCACCCCTCGAAGGGAAAAGTCATTCTTTATGCCGCCAAACCAGCCACCCCCGCTTAGCGCATGCCTGAAGAGAGGAGGTGCTCGTCCAGCCAGCACCGAAGTGGTTGACTACCTCGATGAAAGTCCCTTCCAGGAAGATTCTCGGATCCTTGACGAGAATAGCGGGCTTGCCGTTCCCTCACGCACGCCCTTAAACGATTAAGGCTTAGACCAAGCGAGGAAAACACTCTTCTAGCACCAAAACATGTGCTGCCAGAAGGAGAGAGAATGGATGCAGACAGAAGAAAGCCTCTCCATCTCTCCCAAAAAGGGAGAGGAAACCACCCAGTGAGATGGTGATTCAGGAATAAAGTGATGTGTCTGGTGGCTGGAGACTCAAGAACTCTGTAGAGAACGTCATGAGTCTGCACAGCAAAAAGCAAAACGGTCAGAGGAGAAAGAGCAACCACACGCTTGCCACGCCCTCCCATACAGGGAGCAGCAACAAAGAAATCCATATTCATTTCCAAATACTAGAAGTCCTTCTTTTGTTCATTACCCCGCGACCCTCCAGCAGCAGTAAACCTTCCGGAAAGATCTAATACTCATCAATAGTTCCACAGGGCATCCGCATCACGCCTCTGAAGCAAACAGTTTAGGGCTCCGTCGATTTAGTCGCGACCTTGTGTTTGCGATTAAATACGTTCCAGAACATTAACAGCGCAATGGCGGCCTGAATCTTCACCAACAACGCAACGATGATGCGAGAGTACAAAGCGCTTCTGGATCTCCAACATTTTGCAAGAGAGCCTTTCGGTTTTCAGAAAGCCCTTTGGTCATTGCGGAAAGGGTTGGCGCAGCAGGTCACCGCGAAGAACAACCCATTCCCTCGCCAAAGGGTCTGAGGTCTGCAGCAGGCGCTGGCGTTGGCTCGCCGGAAACGGGAAAAGACCTGCTCGTCAGAAACCAAGGAGTGCTCCACGCCCCAAGCAACAAAGGGTGCGTCACCAGGACAGAGACCGAGTTTGTAACGATTCTGAAAGCCGCGTGTCATGGCGCAGTCTCCCCCATAGGATCCGGCTGCAGCTTGCAACTTCAGGCCCAACGGACAAGTTCAGGTTCAGGGGCCTCTCCTGAATCCCTGATCCCAAGGTCATCATCCCGAGACCATGACTCAAGGCCATGGGAAGCGAAGCCTCGTTTCAGTTCTGGCCATGAGCGACATTGTCTGCTGGAGAGGCCGCTGGAGCCGCTGCAGTCCCCCCCTTTACCTTTACACGGCCCTCAAGCACACCTCCCATGACCCTCGCCAACGCTGCCTACCTGGGCATCGCGCGATTCGCCAACGATCGCAACAAGGAAAACTGGGCAACCAGTTCTGATGTCGACAAGGCCAATCTGATCCGTGCCGTTTACCAGCAGGTGCTTGGTCGACAATATGTCATGACCAGTGAGCGTCTGGATGGGCCGGAATCTCTCTTCCGCAGAGGTTACCTGAGCGTCAGAGAATTTGTGCGTCAGGTGGCCAAGAGCAGTTTGTACAAAGATCGTTTTTTCACAAGCAGCAATCCCTATCGATTTATTGAGCTCAATTTCAAACATCTCCTGGGTCGAGCGCCTCAGAATAAAGCAGAGATGCTCATGCATTTTACCATCCTGCAGGAGAAAGGATACGATGCTGAAATTGACTCCTATATCGATAGCGTCGAATATCAAGATCGATTTGGCGAAGAAACGGTCCCTTATCTGCATGGCTGGGATTATTCGAAGGGTCAGCAAGGCCTGCAGTTTTCCTACATGCTGCAATTGACCAGGGGAGCAGCCGCTTCCATTAAGGGTGATCTGAGCAAGAATCAATCTCGTCTTAATCCAGCCGTGCATGCGGAGATGCCATTACCTGTGGTCAGCCCCAACGCCAAAGGCAGCACATTCCGCAGATTGCCCAGCGATGGCGTTACCCGTCAAGGTGTGGGGGCTGGAGAAGAAGGACGCACATTCCGAGTCGAAATCAGCGGGTTCAACAACTACCGCCTCCACAAGCGCAGCAACCGGGTTCGTTTCATCCCCTTCAACAAGCTGCTGCAATACCAACAACAAATCCTTCGTGAAGGTGGTCGGATCGCTAGTATTACACCAGTGAACTAGAAACTTTTTATTTTCCCTCCTACACGTTGTCAACCAAACAACCTCCGCTTTCCCATGAAGGTTTCCGCAGGTGTGCGCAACACCAATGCAAGCAACGATCGGCAGGTCACGATCCAAGTCACGGGCCTCGCACGCAACGACTTTGTCCGCAGTGCTGACTGTGTCATGCAAGTGCCCTATGGCCGCATGAATGAAACCTTGCGCCTCGTTCATCGACTAGGAGGCAAAGTGACGGGGGTAAGTGTGACTGGAGTATCTTGAACCCAGTCCAACCTTGGACTGTCCCGAAACGGAAGCCTGGGCACTCCTCCAAAGCAACCCAGGAGACGAGGGAGTTTTCAACAACGGACCTTACGTCGCACAATCCTTTTCAACACAGAGCCTTGACGTCAAGTGGTGTCAAGGGAACTGGCGTGAACCGTTCTTGAGCTGACACAGGTGTCCGTAGCCCGGGGATCAATAGATCCCCGGGCATTTTTTGTGCGGCTGATGTCCAAGGTTGCCTGCCCGGGATGCCACGGAGAAAGCGGTGACCGTTTGTTAAGCCGCTCACGGCACCCGACCACCCTGCACAAGAATGTCCTTGCAGTTGCTGAGTACTGATTTCAGTCCAGCAACTGCATTCGGAAGCCGTTTCAGGAGTTCATTGCGTTGAGGCGAGGGTCTTCATCTCTCCTCTACACAATTTCCACCTCCTTGCTCGTTTCCACCTCCCTAATTCACCCACCCACTCCCGACGGAGAACGTCGAGATCAGGAGCCCTACACATGTTCGACGCCTTCACCAAGGTCGTTGCCCAGGCTGATGCCCGCGGCGAGTTTCTGAATTCCGGCCAGATT
>JBJOHA010000062.1:0-29299 GCA_046047935.1 Cyanobacteriota bacterium | reverse complement strand
GCCCTGCGGGTCAGCGCGGTTCTGGCCGCTGTCTCACCCCCCCGCCAGCATCCGCCCCAGCAGGGCCGCCTCTCGCCCCTGCAGGGTCATCAGGCCCCAGCGCACGTCCCAGGGCGCCTGGCTGTACAGGCCCACCATGGCCGCCAGCAGCTGGCGCGGCGGCAGGGTGTTGGTGAGAAAGCCCGTCCACTGGGGGGTCGGCAACTGGAAGAAGGTGTGGAAGTGGTGGCGCAGCCGGGCTTCATCGAAGCGCATCAACTTCTCCAGCCCGAAGCGGAAGAACGCATGCTTCCAGCGCAGCTCCGGGCTCCACAGGCCGGCCCAGGCCGCTTCCGCCAGCTCCGCGCCCACCCGCCCCGCCCCCAGGGCCGAGGCGATGGCGTTCGCCAGATCCGGCGCTCGCCGCAGCAGGGCTCCCACCATGTAGCCCGACGCGGGATGCACCATCCCGCCCGCGCCGCCGAAGCCCACCACCCGCTGCCGCAGATCCGGCAGGGGGGGATTCATCGGAAACAGGCAGAACTCCTCATGGAGCACCTCTCGCACCTCCACGCCCCGGTGGGCCAGACGCCGCCGCAAGCGCGCCTCCAGGGTGGGGAAGGGCACGGCGGGCGCCAGGGCGAGGGACGTTTCCTCCACGAAGAAGATCCCCTCCCCCAGATCCATCGCATAGAGAAAGGTCGGCGGCTCCCGGCGTTCGGCGGCTGACAGATGGTCCGGCCGATAGTCCATGAACACGAACTGGCCCGGCGGGATCGGATCAGCGCTGAAGCGGCCCACGATCCCGTAGGCGGCCTGCCCCGCCACCGGCCCATCGCTGCCGCGACGCACAAACACCGGCGCATGGCCGCTGGCATCCACCACCAGCCGCGCCCGCCACTCCTCCCCCGTGCCGCTCGTCACCGTCGACTGGCTGGCGTCGTGGCGGATCCCCTCCGCCCGCCCCCGCTGCCAGCGCACCCCCGCGCGGGCGCAGCGCTCCAGCCCATACCCCTGCAGTGCCGCCTTGTCGAACAGCCCGTAGGCGCGGCCATGGCGGATGGATCCCTCCTCCAGTCCACCCCCCGCCACGCCGCGGGCGGCCGGGTCGCCGCCCCCGTCGCCGAAATGGCTCACGCTGTCCTCCCAGCGGTGGGAGAGCAGGTGCGCCAGGCCCAGCTGCTCCACCTCCGCCGCCCAGATGCCGTAGGTGTTGGCCCAGGGGGCATCGGGGGCGTCGGGGGCGAGGGCGGTCACCGCCAGACCCCGCTCCGCCAGCGCGGCGGCGATCGCCAGGGCCGCTGGACCGGCGCCGATCACCAGCCCATCCACGCACCCCGTCGTGCTCCCCGTTGCGCTCCCCGTCGCGTCGCCAGTTCCTTCCCGCACAGCCCCGCGCCTCCCGGCCCATCGCCAGGCCACTTTCCCGCACAGCCGGCCGCCCGCACAGCCTGTCCCGCCCGCACAGCCGGCCGCCCGCCGCGCCCTACGCGAACACGATCACCGCGTCGTCGTCAGCGTCCGACCCGTCGCCCTCGCCCTCCGCCGCAGCGGAGGGGCTGGCCGCCCCCGCGTCGCCGAGGGCCTCGCCGATCGCCCGCAGCCGCGCCGCCAGGGGAGCCGCTGCGGGACAGGGATCCGCGCGGCCCCGGCCCCGGACGGCCGCCAAATCCGCCAGAAGGTCGAGCTGCTCCACCACGGAGTCGCGCTCCAAGGGGGTGCCGCGGCCATGGGCGAACACCTCCTGATAGGCCGCCACCACCTCGCGGGCGGCGGCCTCCCCCGCCGCGTCCTCCGCCGCCAGCCGCCGATCGACCAGCCGCGTCACCAGCAGGGCATCGGCGATCGCCACCGCCGTCCAGAACGACGGCTCCGCCGGCGCAGCGCGGCGCAACTCCGCCAGGAGGGCGCGGGCTCGTCGGATCGTGGCGGGGGCGGCCGGCTCCTGGAGGGTGCGCACCGCCTCCAGCGCCAGCTGGTTCAGCGTGTTGGCGGGATCGCCGCTCGCCTGGCCATAAGCCGCGATCGCCTCCTCCAACGGCGTCAACACCGACCGCAGGGGCTCCTTGCCCGTGTGTCCCGAGGCGACGAGCGCCCGCGCCCGCAGGGCGGCCAGGCGTTTGCAGGCGCTCCCCAGCAGCCCCTGCCACTCCGGCGGCGCCGCCGCCGGAGTGGTCCCCCCGTCCGCCAGCCGCAACAGGGCCCGCAGGCGCGCGATGGCCCCCTCCACCCGGGGCGCGTCGTTGGCGCGCTCCCCCAGCCGGGCCTCCAGGTTGGCCAGTTGCTCGATGGCGCGGATCGGCAAGCCATCGCTGGCCTGGTGGCAGCGAATCGCGTTCAGGTAGCCCTGGCAGGCCTCCTCCCGCCACGCGCCTCCAAGGGCGGCGTGGACATCCGCCACGGCCACGGCGACGCTCGCCTTCCCCAGCCAGCTGGCCGGCGCGCCGCGCAACAATCTCTCCAGCTCCTTCAGCACAGAAGGGTGGCCGCTGCTGGCGCCAGGGTCGTGACGAAGGCGCCCCTCCAACCGCTGGAGCTGATCGATCAACTCCAGGGGCGTCACCCAGGTCGGGGGCGCGCTGTCCGCATCCGCCGGGGCGGGGGCCGGGTCGCTGCCGTCCGTGAGCTCCTCCAGCCGATAGTCCGGATCGCCATAGGCCTGGTAGGCCCCCCAGGTGGTGCTGTCCGGCTGGGCGGCATGGGCCGCCTGGCGCGCGAGGAACACCGCCCGGCCAAAGGGAACCCCCTGGAGCATCGCGCCGTAGAACGTCTCCGCGAAGGTGAGCGCGGCGCCGTCATGCACGGCCCAGCCGCAGGCCACCACCGCCCGCACCCCCATGCAGATCAGCTGCCCGGCCACGCTGGCCGCCAGCTTGTTGAAGGCCACAGCCTCCCGCTTCACCGTGCCCAGGTGGCAGCAGTTGAGGAACACCAGATCGGGCACCACCTCCATCGCTTCGATCTCGGCGGCGGTGATCAGCAGACCGTCGGCGAGCACCACGCCGCTGCGCCGCTCGCCGTCGTGGGTGGGGTGCTCGAACACGCCGTGGCCGGCGATGTGCAGCAGCCGGTAGGGCTGGCGATAGAGCTTGTTGATCACATCCACCCCGTTCTCCTCCCGCAACGACGCCTCGCAGGCGTAGCCGTGCTGCTCAAGTTGCCGCAGCACGTGTTCCGCCTCCTCGCTCGCCCCCTCCAGACTGGGCAGGCCGGTGTCGCCGCTGCCGCCGCTGCCGGCGAACACGGTGGTGAAGCCCTTGCTGTCGGGGTTGCCGATCACACAGGCGGTCCGGTTGGTGGTCTGCCGCAGCCCCTGGCGATAGCTGGGCGCCTGCAGCTGACGCACCACCGCCAGCTGCAATGCCAGAGGTTTGTCGTCCGCCATCAGCAGTTCCCAGGGCAGGTTGGCCGTGGTCTCGTCCAGCACCAGCACGAGTTGATCCAACTGGCGCGCCAGATCCTTGAACGACGACGGCACCAGCAGCTGAAACAGCGTGCGGCAGAGATCCGGATTGATGGCGGGCTTGTCGATGGAAGCGGCGACAAGGGCCTCCACCAGGCCGTTTTGTCGGCGCTGCTGCTGGGTTTCCGCTCGGGCCCGCTGCCCCAGAAACGAGAAGGTGAGGGCATTGGCCAGGGTCACGCCCGGCCCTGAGACCCCTCTGGACGTCGCCTCCCCGGCCGGCGCGCCGTTGCTGACCATCAGTCGCGGCCAGTAGCCGCTCTCCTGCGCCGCATCCAGCCGATGGCGCCATCCCTTGCCGAGGCGCAGTTCCCGCTCCACAGCCAGCACCCGCGCGCCGTCGCGATTCCAACGGGCTTCCAGACCCGCCAGGGCTCGCGTGGCGGTGATGGCCGTGTCGAGGAAGAGCTCCACCAGATGGAGGTGATCCACCCGCAGGGCCACGCCCGGGAAGGTCTCGGCGAACTGCGCGTTGGCCGTCAGCACCCCCTGGGTCAGGGCCGCGACAGAGTCTTCGATGGCGATGTCGCCGCTGGAGTTCTGGCCGATCAGCAGGGAGGCCAGGCCCACCCCCCGGGGGCTCGCCCCGCTGCCCTCCGCCCGATCCAGCAGTTGCAGCAGATAGCGAAGCGTGCCCAACCGCACCGCCTCGGTGAGCGCCTGGGTGGAGAGCTGCCCCATGGGCCCCAGGCCGATCACCACCGCCCCGCGCCGGCTTCCCTGCCCCCGCTCACGGCTTGTGGGGGTCATCAACACCACCGTGCTGGTTCCCTGCCGACCCGCGTAGAGCCCCAGGCGACGGCGACTGCTCAGCTCGCCGGCCACGATGTCGCGGTCGAGGAGGGCTTCGGCGGCGGCGATCGAGTCGTTCTCGTAGTGCCCCACCATCACCGGGTGGTTGACGTAGCGCAGGTCCATCGCCTGGCAGGACACCCGCAGCGCCGGCGCCACCTCCGCCGGCGCCGGGGCGGGGGGCTCCTCTCCCGCCAGGCCGCGCACCAGCTCGTCCTGGCTCGGCACCGGCGTGGGGCCCGGCTGCCAGGGCAGGGGGGGCGGCTCCACGTCGCGCGCGCCCCGCAGCCGGGGCAGGGCGGCAAGCGCGCTGGTGCGCCCCTCCACCAGCAGCTCCACCAAAGCGGGGAAGAGGTCGGGGCGGCAGGCCAGGCCACCGTGGTCGGCCGCCGCCCGATAGGTGTGGCCGATGCCCTCCAGCCGGCTGGCCCGCCAGGGAACGACCCCATCGCCGGCCGTGGTGCAGAGCATGACCAGTTGGCCGTCGCGCAGGGCCACGCCGCAGGGGGTGCGCGGCGCCTGTCCCAACACCTGGATCACGCGCTCCGGGTCGCCGGGGATCCCGGCGCCGCTGGCCTCCTGGTCCCACAGCCAGCGTCCTTGCCGGAGGGCGTCCGCGCTGGGGAGCGCTCCGAGCTGGTCGCCGAACCAGCGGTCGCGGTTGTGCTCCTTCAGGCGCCGCCAGAGCGCTTCGTCACTCCAGCTCAACCCGCCGAGGAGCTCGGTTTCGGGCGCGGTGCCCTCAGCGGCGCCCGGACGCGGCAGCAGCTGCAACAGGCCGGGCCACCCGCCCAGCAGGGTCAGCAGCTCCTCCATCGCCAGTCCCTCGTTCATGCGGGCCAGGTTGCGGATCAGGGGCGCCTTCCCCAGCAGGGTCTCCACGATCTGGTGCGATCCGTGGTGGGGCGTGCCCAAAAAGAGCAGGCGGGCGCCCTCCCGCTGGATCAGCTGCTGCCAGAGCGCGGGCTCCCGAGCGATCAGCCCCCGCACGATCAGCCCCCCCAGGCCATGGGCCAGCAGGCGCACGGGGCGTCCCTCCGCCGCCTCCGCCACCAGCGGGCGCAGCAGCGCCCCCAGCCGCTCGGCTTGCGCCTCCAGGGGCTGGCGCCAGTCGCTGGCGAAGCGCACCACCCGATGGCTGAGCTGGAGCGCTTCGCCGAGATCGCCATAGAGCGCCTCCACCAGCCGCTCCGGTTCCACCGCCAGGTCTCGCAGGTCGCTCAGACGCCGCAACCGTTCCGCCAGGCCCGGGCCGGGATCCAGCCAGAGCCGCTCCTGGCGGGTCTGATCCCAGAGATGCGATCCCATCAGATCGGGCACGATCACCACCACCGGCAGGGCGGCACCGCCGCTGGCGGCCCCGCTGCTGGCGGCCCGTCCCGCGGCCCGGGCCTGCTCTGCCCTGGCGTCCGCGTCCCCCGTGCGCGCCCGCTCCCGCGCCGCCGTGCCTCCCGTCCCCGCACGGAACGCGTCCAGCTCCAGGGGCTGGCGCTCCGTGAGCCAGCGGGCGAGGGCCAGAGCGCAGCCGGGTCGGGAGAAGTAGTGCATGTGGCTGACGCCTGCCCCGCGCTCCAGAAGCACCCGCGCCCCGGCCCGCAGAGCGATGCCCGCCCCCATGGCGTCGGTGTCCACCACCAGGTCATTGGGCGCGCGCTGGAAGAAGACGCTGTCGGTGAAGAGCAGGGCCAGCCTTTCCAGGGGATGGCCGCCCTCTCGATGGCCGGCGATGATCGCCATCGCCAGCCCGCTGCGGGGCGGGATTCCAGCCAGCAGGGTCGCCAGGGGCGCGTCGGGCGCCAGGGCCGCCAGGCCGGGCACCAGGCAGGGATCCAGGCGGCGCCGCACCACCTCCAGCACCAAGCGCTTGAGCACGGCCACCACCGGCAGGCCCGCCAAGGGCGGCAGGCTGGTGAGCAGGGAGAGGAGAACGGAGAGGAAAATGTCGAGGTTTTCCCCCACCAGGCGCGTGCCGCGGGCGGGGCTCGCCACGCGCACGCAGCGCTCGATGCGGAACGCCTTCTCCGCCAGCACGGCCCGCAGGTCGCGCAGCCGCTCGCGCTGCTCTGCGGCCGCAGCCTCCCGCTGGCGCGTGATCCTGGCCTCCTTGGCCGGCGGATGGCGGTAGGCCTCGATCAGGCCATCGTCGATGCGCTCCGCGCACAGCAGGTCGGCCACCAGCCCCCCGCTGCCGTGGCTCACCAGATGCAACCGGGCGCCGCGCGGCAACACGCGCGCCAGCGCCAGGGCGTTGTCGATCGGACTGACGGAGAAGGTGCGCTGCTCGAATCCGAAGATCCGCTCCCCGAACGCGCTCCGCAGCAGGGGCCAGACCCCTGCGGCCGGGCTGGCCAGCTCTCTGAAGCTCCCCTGCGTGCAGGAGCCCGTTCCATGCAAAAACAGCAGCAGTCCCCGCTCCGCATCCGCCCGCAGGGCGGGGTCGTCGGCCGCCAGGGGGGGGGCTGTTCCGATCGCGCCACCGCCCCAGCGGTGCAGGCCTGGCGGGGCGGGGAGGCGCGCTTCGATCACCTGAAGCAGCACCTTGGTGGCCAACCAAGAGGCGCTGATGTCGACCACCTCCTCGACGGCCTGGCCCAGCCGCTCCCGCGCCAGCCTTCGCAGCCGGTCCTCCACTTCGCGCAGCAGGTCGTCATCGCCGAAGGAGAGGCTGTAGAGCCGCTGGAACAGCCGGGTTGGCGCCACCCCCCGCTGGCTGCTGCCGCCGCTGCCGCTGCTGCTGCTGCCGCTGCTGGCAGCGATCTGCCAGAGCGTGTCGCGCTCCCGCAAGGCTCCGGCGGTGGTGATCGCCGTTCCTCCCTCCTCCGCGAGCTCCAGCATCACCACCTGGTCGTCGGCCAGCCCTGCCAGGGCGGGCTCGCTCGCGTCGGCCTCCCGCGTCGCGTCGCCGAGCGCGAAGGCGCGCTCCACCCGCACAAAGTCGGGAGAGAGGAGCGCCTCGGCGGCGGCACCCGCCTCCGCTGTCGCGGCCTCCGCCCCCCGCGCGCCGCTGGCGGGGGGGCGTTGCAGCAGGGCGGGAAGGGGCGGGTGGCTCAAGGCCACTCCCCGCAGCGCGGTGGCGGCGCTCACAGCGGGGGAGGAGGGTTGGGACGGGACGGGCACGCGGCTCTCCTCGGGTCAGGCGAGGATCGGGGACGACAGGGTGGATCTGGTGCCCATCAGCTGGGGCTTCTGCGGGTAGTTGGTGGAGGGCAGGGAGCGTCGGATCACGGCGTGCCAGTCGCGGTAGGTGGCCCGGGGGGGCAGGGTCTTGAGGGCTTTCAGGGCGTAGTGGGTGAAGGCGCCGTTGGAGCGGTTGTTGAAGGTGGCGTCGTAGCTGTAGTGATCCGGTCCCTCCTCGCAACCGGCCATCAGCAGGTCGCCTGCGGATCTCACCACCCCCGCCCAGGGGGAGAACACCTGCCGGACGGGCAGCGTGGCGAGGGGCTGGCCGCTGGCCCCCCTGGGCAACTGATCGGCGGGCAGCCAGCTGGCCAGGGGGAGGAAGCGGATGCGTGGCGCCTCGGCGGCGTCGGGATCCGAGGGCGCATTGCGGGTCACCGTGCCGGAGTGGCAGCTGTCGGAGATCAGGAGCAGCCGCACGCCCGCCGGGCGCTTGGCGAACAGCTCATGGATCTCATCATCGAGAAGCACGTTGCCAAGGTGGATGTCGAAGGGGCAGAGGGCCTCGTCGTAGCCATCCACCTCGTCGCCGCTGGTGTCGGGGGCCAGGGTGCCGTGGCCGGAGAAGGTGATGGCGATGACATCGCCGCTTGCGGCGCTGGTGATCAGCGTCTCAAACCCCGCCACCATGGCGGCTTTGGTGGCTTGGCTGTCGAGGAGCTTGCTCACCGTGAATCCTCGCGCCGTCAGGGCGGCGGCCCAGTCGTTGGCATCGTTCACACAACCGCGCAGATCGTTCTGGGTGCCGGGATAGTCGTTGATGCCGATGCAAAGAGCGCGTTTGGCCATGGAACGTCGAAGAGCTGTCTTCAACCTATGCAACTTGCGGAGGGCGGATGGGGATGGCCATAAATCTTTAGTCTCAGGTGGTCAGGGCCCCTGAACCCTTCTGAAGACCAGTGTTTTGCTTCGATGGAGCGTGTTCGATCCGTCCCCAAGGTGGGTGGCGTTCCTTGTCATCACCCTGTCTGTCTGGCCGGCTCGTTCGGGCGCGTTTGCCATGATTTCGCCCCCTTGCCGCCCCCTGCTCCGCGCCACCTCGGCCGGGACGGCGCTGAACCACGCCGAGCCTGCGTGCTGTTGATCCGCTCAGCCCTCAGGCTTCAGGTCTCAGGTCTCAGCGTCCTCCTCCGGGAGTGCTTCAGTGTCCAGGGAGGCGCTCTCTTGCGGCATCTCCACAGCCGCCGCAGCCTCCGCGCCCGCAGCCGCCGGAGGCACGAGCACCACTTCGGCCAGGCGATCCCCCGCATCGAGCCGCTGCAGTCGCACCCCGGTGGCGGCTCGGGATTGCTGGGGCACCGCATCAGCCTGCATGCGCACGATCACCCCCTTCTCGCTCACAAGCAGAAGTTCCTCGCCGCTGCCGAGCACCTTCAGGCCGATGAGCACATCCCCCTCCCGACGAAAGCGCATCGCCCGCAACCCCATCCCCGCCCGCTTCTGCAGGCGGAACTGCTGCACCGGCACCCGTTTGCCCAGTCCGCTCGCGCTGGCCACCAGCACCCAGGGGCCCTCGCCGCTGATCACCTCCTCGCCCTCGCCGTCCTCGTCGTCGCCCCCTTCCGCCACCCGATCCGCCAGCTCCGCTGGCAGCACATCCATGCTCACCAGCCGATCACCGCCGCGCAGGTTCATGCTCCGCACGCCTCGGGCGGTGCGGCCCAGGGGGCGCAATTCCTCATCGCTGAGCCGGAAGTGGATGGTCATGCCGTTGCGGGAGCCGATCAGCACGCTGTCGCCGGGCAGGGCCAGACGCACCCAGCGCAGGGCATCGCCCTCCTCCAAGGAGATGGCGATCAAGCCATTGACTCGAATGTTGGCAAACGCCGAAAGGGTGGTGCGCTTGATATAGCCCTTGCTGGTGAGCATCACCAGCTGCTCGTCTTGCCCGAAGCTGCTGACCGCCAGCACGGAGGTGATCGCCTCCTCCCTGGGGATCGGCAACAGCTGCACGATGGGCGTCCCCTTGGCGGTGCGGCTGCAGATCGGCACCCGGTAGGCGGGCAGGGAATACACCACGCCGCGATCGCTGAACAGCAGCATGGCGTCGTGGTCGTTGCAGCTGATGAACAGCTTCACCGCCTCCTCCCCCTGGGAGCGGGTGCCGGCCTTGCCGCGGGTGCCGCGGCTGGTGGCCTCGAATTCGCTGACCGGCATGCGCTTGAGATAGCCCGTTTCCGTGAACAGCACCACCGAGCGTTCGTTGGCGATCAGGTCGATGTCCTCCAGCCCGCCCTCCAGATCCAGGATCTGGGTGCGGCGGGGGGAGTCGTACTTGGTGCGGATGGCTTTCAGCTCTTCGCTGATCAGGGCGAACACCCGTTCACGGCGGGCGAGGATGTCCTTGTAATCGGTGATCTTGGCGAGCAGATCCTCGTGTTCCAGGCGGATCTTGTCCGCTTCCAGGGCTGTGAGCCGCCGCAATTGCATCTGCAGGATGGCGTCCGCCTGGGCTTCGCTCAGACCGAACCGGCTCATCAGTTGCTCCCGCGCCGAGGCCGTGTCAGCGGCGGCCCGGATCAGGGCGATGATGGCATCAAGATTGTCAAGAGCGATCAGCAGGCCGAGCAGGATGTGGTCGCGCTCCTCGGCTTTGCGCAGGAGATAGCGCGTGCGGCGCTCGATGGTCTCGACCCGAAAGTCGAGAAACACCTCCAGCATCTTCCGCAGGGTCAACACCACCGGCTCATTCCCCACCAGGGCCAGCATGTAAGCGTTGAAGTTGCTTTGCAAAGGTGTCAACTTGAAGAGGTTGTTGAGCACCACTTGCGGGTAGGCGTCGCGTCGCAGTTCGATCACAATGCGCATGCCATCGCGATCGCTTTCGTCGCGGATGTCGGCGATGCCCTCCAATTTTTTGTCGTTGACCAACTCGGCGATCCGCTCGATCAGGGCCGCTTTGTTGGTCTGGTAGGGCAGCTCGGTGATGATCACCGCGTCGCGATCGGGGCGGCCCTGTGCTTCGATCGTCTCGATTCGAGCCACCCCGCGCATCGTCACCGAGCCGCGGCCGGTGCGCGCCATCTCGCGAATGCCGCTGCGACCCAGGATCTGCCCCCCCGTTGGGAAGTCAGGCCCGGGGATGAGGGTCATCAGGGCGCGCTCATCGAGCTCCGGGTTGGCGATCAGCGCCTGCAGGCCATCGATCAGCTCCCCGAGGTTGTGGGGCGGGATGTTGGTGGCCATGCCCACCGCGATGCCCGTGGAGCCATTGAGCAGCAACTGGGGGATGCGAGCCGGCAGGACCGTGGGCTCCTGCTGCGAGCCATCGAAGTTGTCGATGAAGGGAACGGTTTCGCTCTCGATGTCCTCCAGCAGGCTGTCGCTCGTGAGCGCCTGCAGGCGCGATTCCGTGTAGCGCATCGCGGCCGGCGGGTCGTTGTCCACCGAGCCGAAATTGCCGTGCCCGTCAATCAGGGGCATGCGCATCGAAAAGTCTTGCGCCATGCGCACCAGGGCGTCGTAGACGGCTGTGTCGCCATGGGGGTGGTATTTGCCCAGCACCTCCCCGACGACGCGCGCGCATTTGCGGTAGGGCCTGTCGCTGGTGAGTCCCAGTTCGTACATCGCGTAGAGGATGCGGCGATGCACCGGCTTGAGACCGTCGCGGGCGTCGGGCAGGGCCCGGCCCACGATCACGCTCATCGCGTATTCGAGATAGGAGCGCGACATTTCGTTGCGCAGGTCCGTCTGGATGATGCGGCCGTCGCCTTCTCCTGGACCCTTGTCTCCCGGATTGTTTTCTCCTGCTCCCGGAGACTGTCCGGTTGGATCCGCCATGAACAGGCACCTGGGTCACCCCACACTTTATCTGAGCCCCCCGCCCCGTCAGCCCCCCCTTGGCCATGAACCCGTCCGCCTTCCCCCCGCGCTCGGAAGCGGAGCTTCGCCGCCGCCAGGAGGCGGGCTCGCTGCGGGTGCTCCAAGCGGCGGACTTTCGTCAGCTGGCCCAGACCGCGGGCTTGGAGGCGGCTTACGACCAGACGGATGTGGTGGTGGCGGCCTCGGCGGAGTTCACCAGCCAGGCCAGCCTTCATCTCACACTGGGTCCCGTGGATCCACCCATTCGACTACGGGAGGTCCAGCTCGGTGGCGTGGCGGCCCTGGCCGGGAGCTCCGGCACTGACCTCCTGCTGCCCGCGGCGGGCGGGCGCCTGCTCCAGGAGTGGTTGGCGGGTCGCCCGGTGGAATTGATCGCCAGCGGAGAGGGGACGCCCCTCTTCCCCCGACGGGAGCTCCATGCCACCCTTCGCCTGGAGGACATCAGCAGTGGTCAGCTGCTGCTCCCCCGGGCCATCACGGAGAATGGCGTCGTGGCTGTCAGCAGCGCCGAAGGCCTGCTCCACACCACCTGCGGAGCGGTGCTCGGCCCCTGGGCCCAGGCGCTCTACACCTGCGCCGGAGCCGACAGCATCGGCCTGGCGATGCCTGGCCTGGCCCACCTGGGACCCGGGTCGCCGGTGCTCGTCGCCGGAGCCATCGGCTGGGTGGTGGGCCCCGGGGGGGGACACCAGCCGCAGCCGCGGCGGTCGCCCCATGGCCATGCCCGCACCCCGGGGGCGGTGGCGGCGGTGTGCGTGGATCTGCCTGGCCTGCGGGGGCGCTGGTTGCGGGCGGGGCGGCTGGAGGGCCAGGGCGATGTGCTGATGGTGGCCATCGCCGCGCCGGTGCCCTTGGTCGATGGCGCCACCGCCGCCGGGGCGGCCACCAGCAATCGCGCCCTGGAGGCCCCGGTGCTCGACATGGCCATCCCAAGACGACTCAAGCCGTCCTTCGGTGGGGTGAGCTACAGCGCGCTGCGGTCGGGCTGGATCGAGGTGGAGGGCCATCGACTGCGGGCTCTGCCGGCCCACAGCTCCCGTCTGGCGATGGAGATCGGCGCCGAGCTGGCCCTTCTGCTCATGGAGGGCCGTTTCCCGTTGCGCCTGCCCCTGGCCCCCCTCGGATCACGCTCCGGCTTGCGGCCCCTCGATCCCTGAGCGCATCCTCCGCCGCTTCGCCGGCCGCCGCTCGCGGCGTCGCAAGGGCTGGCGGGAACCCACGTGCTGGAACCCACGTGCGGAGGCCCGACGGCGAGGGCCCGCGTGCGGTGCCCCTTAAGCTCCACCGTGCACAGCCGCCGAGCGATGGCCGAAACCCCCGCCACCTCTCCCTCCCCATCCCCTGCGGAGGACCCTGTCGCCACCGTGGATGTCGCCCTCCCTGATGCGGAGGCCCCCGAGGCCGCCGTCCTGGAGGGTCCCCCGTCCGCCTCTGGTGGATCGGCGGTGCCGCTCGTCCTGGACGCTCGGGATGCCGTGGATCCCGGGGAACCCCGCGTCGCCACCACTCTGGAGGTTCCGCCTCTCCCCGCTGGCGCCCTCGCGGCGCCACCTGCGGCCGCGGGGGCCGAGGGAGGCGAGTGGGATTTGCTCATGGCCAAGGTGAGGGACTGGCTGGAGCAGAACGACCTTCCGGGGCGGTGGGAACGGCTGGGGGGACCCCTGCGCGCGCTGGGGCTGCTCCTGGGGCTGCTGTTCGTCTTGAAGATCTATGTGGCTCTGCTCGACACCCTCGATGACGTCCCCCTGCTGCCGCGCCTCCTGCAGCTGGTTGGCTTGATCATCACGCTGCGGTTCAGTGTCTTGCGCCTCACCCGCAGCTCCGACCGCCAGGCGGTGCTGGACGATTGGAAGCGCCGCTGGGACGCGTTCCGCGGGGCCTGAGCGCCAGCGGCGCGCGGAGGGTGGCCGACCGCTTGATAGCTTGTCGCCAATCCCCTTGGCTCCCTTGACCCTCTCGCTCGGCCGCTTCCGCACCGTCCGTCGCGCGTACGGCATCGATGAAATCGCCCTTGTGCCCGGCGGCCGCACAGTGGATCCCGAGGTCACGGACAGCCGTTGGACCCTCGCGGGCATCGAGCGAGACATCCCGATCATCGCCAGCGCCATGGACGGCGTGGTCGATGTGGGGATGGCGGTGGAGCTCTCCCGCCTGGGCGCGCTGGGTGTTCTGAATCTCGAAGGCGTGCAGTGCCGCTACGACGATCCAGATCCGGTGCTCGATCGGATCGCGGCGGTGGGCAAGGAGGGGTTTGTGACGCTGATGCAGGAGCTGTACAGCCAGCCTGTCCAAGAAACCCTGGTGCGCCAGCGCATCGCCGAGATCCGCCAGCGGGGCGGCATTGCCGCTGTGAGCGCCACGCCAGCGGCCGCCCTGCGATTCGGCGCCGCCGTGGCGGAGGCCGGGGCGGATCTGTTGTTTGTCCAAGCCACGGTGGTCTCCACCGAGCACGTCGGCCCGGTGGGGCGAGAGAGCCTTGATCTGGAGGCCCTCTGCCGAGATCTGGGGGTGCCGGTGGTGATCGGAAACTGCGTCACCTACGAGGTGGCACTGGCGTTGATGCGCGCTGGCGCTGCCGGGGTGATGGTGGGCATCGGGCCCGGGGCGGCCTGCACCTCCCGGGGGGTGCTGGGGATCGGCATCCCCCAGGCCACCGCCGTGGCGGATTGCGCCGCCGCGCGTGAACACCATTTGCAGGAAAGTGGTCGTCTCGTGCCGGTGATCGCCGATGGCGGCATCGTCACCGGGGGAGACATTTGCAAGTGTCTGGCCTGCGGTGCGGACGCCGTGATGATCGGATCCCCCATCGCCCGAGCCGCGGAGGCGCCCGGGCGCGGATTCCACTGGGGAATGGCGACGCCCAGCCCCGTGCTCCCCCGTGGCACCCGCATCCAGGTGGGCACGAGCGGCAGCCTGGAAAAGATCCTGCGGGGCCCCGCCAGCCTGGATGACGGCACCCAGAATCTCCTCGGTTGCATCCGCACCTCCATGGGCACCCTCGGGGCCCGCAACCTGCGGGAGATGCAGCAGATCGAGGTTGTGATCGCCCCGTCTTTGCTCACCGAGGGGAAGGTTTACCAAAAGGCTCAGCAGCTTGGCATGGGGAAATGACGCCGCCTGTGGCGGATTCAAGATTGTCACGCCCCATGGGCGCTACTCTGGAACGGTGGGGGCTACGGCTCGCACACTCCTCACACCGTTCGGCCCGGCGCGTCCGGGCTTTTCGTCTTTGCGTGCAGCCTGTGCAACGGCCTGCAACGCTTAATTGAAGGTTGTGGATCCCTTGGTTCACCGTTGCTAAACTGCCCAGATCCCCTGCCGCACCCCCAGATGTCCAGCGCCCCGGCTGTCACGGACGCTTCTTTCGAACAAGATGTTCTGAAGAGTGACAAACCTGTGCTGGTGGATTTTTGGGCTCCTTGGTGTGGACCCTGTCGGATGGTGGCACCCATTGTCGATGAAATCGCCAAGGAATTCGAAGGCGCAATCAAGGTTTATAAGCTGAACACCGATGAGAATCCCGGTGTGGCCAGCCAATACGGCATCCGCAGCATCCCCACCCTGATGATCTTCAAGGGTGGAGAAAAGGTGGATACGGTGGTGGGCGCCGTTCCCAAGACCACTCTCAGCGCCACGATCAAGAGGCATCTGCCGGCTGGCACCTGACCCGCCTCCGCGCTGGCACGGGTCTGCTCCATCGCTTGTTTTCCCCTGACCTCCACGGCCTGCTCGCTCTCCTTTCCCGCCCGTGGTCGCGGGCCCTTGGAAGCCCTTGCCGAAGAATTGGTCGGCCATCCGCAGCGGCGCTTGATTGAGCGGGCGGTGTTGTCCTTGCTGGAGGTGTCCCGCTCAGAAAAGGACGACGAGGAGGTCTGGCAGTTGATCAGTGGTTGTTTGGCGGATATCAGCGAGGCGTTGCAGGTGTTTCGGCCGAGCCGCGGGGTGCGCAAGATCAGCGTGTTCGGATCGGCTCGCATTCAGCCCCATGATCCGTCCTACGCCCTGGCGGAGGAGGTGGCGCGTCTGGCGGTGGAGGCCGGGTTCGATGTGATGACCGGGGCGGGAGGCGGGGTGATGGAAGCGGCCAACAGCGGAGCCGGCACCCTCCACAGCATCGGCCTGAATGTGGATCTGCCCTTTGAACAGCATCCCAATCCTTATGTGAGCGCAAGTTCCGGCCGCCTGCTCTACTTTCGTTATTTCTTCACCCGCAAGCTGTTCTTTCTGCGGGAAAGCGATGCCCTCGTTGTCTTGCCGGGAGGCTTTGGCACGCTCGATGAGTTGTTGGAATCTCTCACCTTGATTCAAACGGGCCGCACTTCCCCGATTCCCCTGGTGGTGTTGGCGCCCGAGGAGGATGATTTTTGGTCGGTGTGGCAAGCCAGCGTGACGGAGGTGCTGGCCTGTCGCGGGCTGATCCTGCCGGAGGATCGGGCCCTGGTGGTGGAGGCCAGCTGCGCGGCGGATGCGGTGGCGCGAATCTGCCATTTCTACCGCGTGTACCACAGCGCCCGTTTGCAACAAGATCGGGTGGAGCTGTTGCTCAACGCTCCCGTTCCCCCCAACCAATTGCCGGAACTCAACCAACGCTTTGGCGACCTTCTGGAGGATGGCGCCATCTCCGCAGGCGAGAGCGTGGACGACAACGGCATCCTGCGTCCCTGCCTGCGGCTGCGCTTCGACAAGCGTCGCGTGGGTCGGCTCTATCAATTTCTGGAGCATCTCAACAGCTTGGATCTCCCCACCGCCCCCGCCTTGACCCATCCCGGGGAACGGCTCTGTTCGCCAGCGTGAGGTGTCCATGACACGGCTGGGCCTGGTGGATTACGGCATGGGGAATCTGCATTCGGTGCAACGGGCCTTTGAGCGCCTGGGGGCCGAGGTGGTGTCGGTGAGCGGGGCGGCGGCGATCGAGGGTTGCGCGGCTCTGGTGTTGCCGGGAGTGGGCGCCTTTGATCCAGCGATGGAGCGCCTGGCTGCGGCCGATCTGGTGGAACCCCTGCGGCGCTCCTGCGCGGCGGGGCGGCCCCTGCTGGGGATTTGCCTGGGGTTGCAGTTGCTTTTCGAGCGCAGCGCGGAGGGACGGGGCGAGGGATTGGGGCTCCTGCCCGGCCATGTGGAGGCCCTGCCGCGCTGGCCTGGCCATCCCATCCCCCACATGGGCTGGGCGCCGCTGTTGCCGGTTCAGCCCTCGCCCCTGCTTCCGGAGGGGGCTCCCGCCGCCTGGATGTATTTCGTGCATTCCTATGCGGCGGTGCCGCTGGATCCGGCCTGCGTCACGGCGCAAGTGGCCTGGGGAGAGGGCGCGGTGACGGCGGCAGTGTGGCGGGAGGGGATTGCCGCCTGCCAGTTTCACCCGGAGAAATCCAGTGGGGCCGGCGCGCAGATGCTGCGGCGCTGGCTGATCTGGTTGGAGCGTTCCTGAGGATGGCCCTGCGGCTGAGTGGTGGCCGGCGGCTGCGCAGTCCGGAGGGGGAGGTGGCCCGGCCCACCACCAGCCGCGTGCGCCAGGCGGTGATGAACATGTTTGCGGCCCGGGTGCCAGGCTGCCGCTGGTTGGAGCTCTGCGGCGGCAGTGGCGTGATGGCTTGCGAGGCCCTGCAACGGGGCGCCGCAGAGGTGCTGCTGGTGGAGAGGGATCGCCGGGTGGCGGCTGTCGCGCGGGCGAATCTGCAGGCCGTGGCGTCCTCTCTGACGACAATGTCCGCGTCCGGTGGCCTGGAGGAGGCGCAATCGCCATCCGTGAGGGTGGTGGAGAGCGAAGCCCTGCGGTTTCTGCGCCGGGGTGCCATCGCCAGCGGCTTGGCGCCCTTCGATCTGATCTACGCCGACCCTCCATGGGGGGCGGGACTGCATGGAGCCCTGGCGCAGGCGGTGATCGCCGGGGGGTGGCTGGATCCGGGAGGCCGGCTGGTGTGGGAGGCCGCTCGGGGCACCACCCCGACGCTTCCCCCTGGTTGGCGAGAAGAACGCCGACGCTCCTATGGCGCCAGCGAGGTGGTGGTGCTGGAGCTGGTTGGGTCTTGAGCCGTGGCCTCCACCGGCAGCCTTGAGGTCTGTCGGAGAGGACGGCCGGGTTGCCTCAGCTGAGGGCGTTGCCGCGGCGGTATTGGTTCCAGGCCGCCACAAACAGGCCCACCAGGGTGACGGGAATCAATCCGAGGACAATGCCGCAGAGGAGGGGTTCAATCACGGAGAATCAGACCAGTGCTCGTGTGCGCATTCTTTCACGGCCCACTCCCCTTCGGCGACCGTTTCTCGATCTGTGACAGGCCCCTCCCCCCTCGCCGCCGCCCCCACTGAGGCGTCTCCCCCCCAAAGCCGGCGTTTGCTGTCGCTCCTCGCGCTGGTGGCGGGGCTGGCCGTGCTGGTGTTCAGCCTGGCGGTGCTGCTGCCGGCGTTGCGAGCCGACCCCTACACCCGGGCCACCCTGCAACGGCGAGGGGATGCGGGCAACGGCGGGCGCTTGTTCCGACTGAACTGCGCCGGCTGTCACGGCCTGGCCGCCCAGGGGTTGGTGGGGCCCAACTTGCACGGGGTGGCGCAGCGGAAGAACGACCGCCAGTTGATCCAGCAGGTGGTGAGCGGCCGCACGCCGCCGATGCCGCGGTTTCAGCCGGACCCCGAAACGATGGCGGATCTGTTGGCGTTTCTGCACAGCCTGCCTTGAGCCTGCACCTGGTGCTGGTGGAACCCCTCGGTGAGCGCAATGTGGGCAGTGTCGCCCGACTTTGCGCCAATTTCGGCGTGGAATCCTTGCGCCTGGTGGCCCCGCGCTGTGATCCCCTCAGCGCGGAGGCGCGGCGGATGGCTGTCCATGGCGCGCACCATCTGGAGCGGGCGGAGCGGCATCCGGATCTGGCTTCAGCCCTGGCCGATTGCCGGCGGGTGGTGGCGGCCACGGGCCGCTTGGAGGCCCCGCCGCTGCCGCTGCGGCCCCCGGCCGAGGCCCTGGCCTGGCTGCTTGCGGTGGAGGACCCCCGCCAGCCGGCGACGCCGGACGGCCCGAGGGCGCTGGTGTTCGGCCGGGAGGATCGGGGCCTCTCCAACGGGGAGCTGCTGGAAGCGGGCTGCTTGCTGCACATTCCCGCCGCGCCCGCCTATCCCTCCCTCAACCTCTCCCACGCGGTGGCCGTGGCGCTGCACCACCTCTGGACCCTGCGCCAGGTGGAGACGGGCGGGGCGGAGGCGGGCGGGGCGGAGACCGGCGGGGCGGAGGCGGGCGGGCGGGCGTCGGGTGGGGCGTCAGTGGCGGGGCGACTCCCGCCGCCGCTTCCCGCTCCGTCCGCCCCCCTGGCGCCCCGCGGCGCCACGGCGGCCGTTCTCGCGGATGCGGAGGCGCTGCTTCTGGAGGTGGGCTTCCTCCTGCCCCACACCGCCCGGGCACGCATGGCCAAGGTGCGCGCCCTGCTGCAGCGGGCTCAGCTCACGGAGAATGACGTGGCGCTGCTGCGCGGCATGGTGTGCCAGTTGCGCTGGGCCAGCCGCAGGGGTGTGCGCGATGGGGAGGACCACTAGCGTCGGAGCGCAATGTTCCCTCGACACGGTCTTGTGACGAACGGTCGCCCGCCCCGCTCCACCGGTTCGCCCTGGAGCGGCCCCTTCCTGTTGATCCTGCGCCTGGCGGTGATCGGCGCCGGGCTGGGGGTGATCGCCGGCACCAGCTTGAAGCTGCTGGCGCCTCGCCTGGCCCAGGGAGCGGTGGGGGTGCCCCGGGTGGATCCGGCCCCCCGGCTGGTGGCCGGTGGCCACCGGGGGCTGGGACGGTTCGAGCCCCGTCGCGAACTCACCGCCTTGAGCCAGCGCTGGGCGAAGCTCGCCGCCGCCCAGAAGGGCCTCACAGCTTCAGGCTTTCTGCTTGTGCTGGATGACGGCCGCTACGCCGAGCTGAAACCCGATCAGCCCCTGTCAGCGGCGAGCTCGATCAAGACACCGATCCTGCTGGTGGCCCTCGACCGCTTTGATCAAGGGCGGTTGCGCTGGGATGAGCCCCTTCCCCTGACGAAGCAAACCCGCGGCGGCGGAGCGGGCTGGATGGGGAGCAAGCCCCTGGGCACCCGCTTCCCCATGCACGAGGCGGCCACCGAGATGATCCGGGTGAGCGACAACAGCGCCACGAATTTGTTGATTCAGCGGCTGGGTGGCAAGGAGGCGCTCAACGCCACGTTCCAGGAGCTGGGCTTGGGCGCCACGGTGTTGCGCAACTGGCTGCCCGATCTGGAGGGCACCAACACGACCAGCGCCCGAGATCTGGCGCGCTCCATCGCCCTGGTGGACACGGGCGAGAAGCTGGGCCCCCGGGCTCGCGATCAATTCCGCGCGATCCTCGCCACCTCGGGCACCAACACCCTCCTGCCGGCGGGATTGCTCAAGGCGTTCAACAAGGAGGCGGCCGATCCCGACAGCGAACTCCTGCCCCTGGGGATCCGCGTCTACAACAAAACAGGCGACATCGGCATCGCTTACGCCGACGCCGGGCTGATCGAGTTGCCCAATGGCCAGCGCGCCGTGGCGGCGTTTCTGGTGAAGGGTCCCTTCAACGATCCGCGCTCCGGGGAGCTGATCCGCGCCATGGCCGCCGAGGCGGGCCGGGCCCTGGTGGGGAAGCAACCATGAGCGGATCTGCGCTGCAACGGCTGGTGGCCCGGGGGCGGTGGCTGGCGCTGATGGCCGGATGGAGCGCCGCCACCTGGCTGGCGCCGTCTCTGGCCCAGGCCCCTGCGTCCTCCCGCCTGCGTCCCCAAGCGGTGGAGGCCCTGCCCGGTGGGCTGGACGGGGTCGCGGTGCTCAATGACAACAACCCGGAGCTGATCGTCGGCCCGGGCATCCTGCTGTCCACCTTCGCGGCAGGGCGTCGCCTGGGACCGCTCACCCTGGCGGATCCGGCCGCCCACCTGAACGCGCCGCAGACGGGCACCTTCGAGCTCTTCAGCCACCACGTCTACGCCGGCAAGCCGGACACCCTCTCCTCCACCCTCTGGCTGGCGGTGGTGGCGGCCCCCCGGGGGGAGACGCCGGTGCGGTTGCGGCTGCTGGCGGGCTCCACGGCCCTGTCGCAGTCGGTGGATGGAAAGGAGGCGCAAGCGCCGTTTCTGCCCCTGCCGCCCCTGATGCCCCAGGGCTTGACGCCGGTGTGGTCGGGCCCCGGCAGCCGGGTGGCCACGGAGTTGCTGCTGCGTCTTCCCGGTTCCCGGGCGCTGTGGCCCGAGGGCTGGACCTTGCAACCCGACACCCTCACTCCCTTGATGGTGCTGCCGCTGCCGGTGAAGGGTCTGGATCCGCTGCTGAACGGCCGCAACCTGCAGCTGCGGTTCCAGAGCGACGGCCCGGTGGATGTGGCCACCCTGGCGGCCTTCGGGCCGGAGGGGACGCCGCCGCCGCCGGAGGAGTGGGCGCGGCTTCTGGCGGGAGGGTTGAGCCCGAAGGAGCATGCCCCCACGCCCCGGGGCGCGCCGGGACGGATGGTGTACTCGCGGGTGAGCGGCGTGCAGCGCGGCGCCACCTGGACGGGGCGGTTGACGGACCCTGGACAGACGACCCTTTCGGCCTCGCGGGCGCCGATCTCCTGGCCGATCAGCGCCCTCGAGCGCGGCACCCTGGGGACGGGACAGGTGCAAACAGCCGAGTTGAGCGCCTTCTATCCCGGCACGGCCTGGGCCGCCCACGGCAATTACGGCGTCACCTACGCCCTCACCCTGCCGCTGCGGAATGACACGCGCAGGCCGCTGCGGCTGGCCCTGGCCCTGGAATCCCCGCTCAAGATGGACGCCCCGGCGGGCGGGTTGAAGTTTCGCGGGGCGCCGCTGAGCGCCGATCCCGTGGCGGGGGGAGGGGGCCGGGAGGCGTCCCCCGCCCAGCCCTCAGGGCCAGTGATGTTTCGCGGCACGGTGGAGGTGAGCGGGCTGGACGGTCCGCAGGGGCGTCCCCTCGGCCGCCAGAGCTTCCATCTGGTGCAGCGGGCGGGGCAGGAGGGGCCGCCTTTGGGCACGGTGACCCTGGCGCCCGGGGCGACGCGGCAGGTGCAGGTGCGCCTGATCTATCCGGCGGACGCCACCCCGCCCCAGGTGTTGAGCCTGTTGCCGGCGCCGGGGCCAGAGGCTGTGAAACAATCGCCCATTCGGCCCGTTTCTTCCGACCGGTGAGTGTGAGCAGCAAGCGCAGGGTGTTTCCTTTCACCCAAGTGGTGGGGCAGGAGGAGATGAAGCTGGCCTTGCTGCTCAATGTGATCGATCCCCGCATCGGCGGGGTGATGATCATGGGCGATCGGGGCACGGGGAAGAGCACCACGATCCGCGCCCTGGCGGATCTGCTGCCGGAGATTCCGGTGGTGACAGGCGATCCGTACAACAGCGCCCCCGCCGATCCCGACCTTCAAAGCGATGAGGTGCGGGATCGGGCCAGCCGCGGGGAGGCCTTGCCCACGGAGCCGCGGCAGGTGCCGATGGTGGATCTGCCCCTGGGCGCCACGGAGGATCGCCTCTGCGGCACGATCGACATCGAGAAGGCCTTGAGCGAAGGGGTGCGGGCCTTTGAGCCGGGACTGCTGGCGAAGGCCAATCGCGGCCTTCTCTACGTCGATGAGGTGAACCTGCTGGACGACCACTTGGTGGATGTGCTGCTGGATGCGGCGGCCTCCGGATGGAACACCGTGGAGCGGGAGGGCATCTCCGTGCGCCATCCGGCCCGGTTTGTGTTGATCGGCTCCGGCAATCCGGAGGAGGGGGAGTTGCGCCCCCAGCTGCTGGATCGCTTCGGCATGAGCGTTGAGGTGCGCACGGTGCGAGATCCGGAGCTGCGGGTGCTGGTGGTCGATCAGCGCACGGCGTTTGACGCCGACCCGGAGGCGTTCCTGGACGCGAGCGCCGCCGCCCAGGAGGCTTTGCAGGCGCGGGTGGTGGCGGCGCAGGAGCGGTTGGCGGCGGTGACGATCGACCACGACCTGCGCCTGCGCATCTCGGCGGTGTGCGGCGAACTGGATGTGGACGGGTTGCGGGGCGACATCGTCACCAACCGCGCGGCCCGTGCCCTGGCGGCGTTCGAGGGCCGCGCTGCCGTGAGCGACGACGACGTGGCCCGGGTGGTGGCCTGCTGCCTGCGCCACCGCCTGCGCAAGGATCCTTTGGAGACCATCGATTCCGGTGATCGCGTGGTGAAGGTGTTCTGCCAGGTGTTCGAGCGTCCCCTTCCCAGCGGCGAGGCGGAGCGGAAGGCGTTCGAGCTGGCCCTGGCGGGGTGAGCCCGGCGGTGTGCGGCGAGGCTGAGGGAAGAGGCTGAGGGAAGCGTGGCAGGGGCAAGCGAGGCTGGGGGTAAGCGAGGCAGGCCTGAGCCCGGCGGGAGGGGGGCTGGCCGGAGCCCGGCGGGAGCTGGGGCTGGAAGCTGAGGCGTTTGCGCGAGCGGTCAACGTTGTCGACCGTCTTCCCCGGACCGAATGATCGGGAGCGGCAAGCCGTATCGCGGAATCGCGATGGCGGCATAGGCTCATGCAAGCGCCGAAGCCAGGTCGCCGCATGGCGCTCAACCAACCTTGCCCATCGAGCGACCTTCCCGCTGTTATGACATCACTGACTCCGATTGAAGTTCAGGCCTTACACGATGCTCTCAATGATGAATACCACGCTGTGGCTGTGTATTCGCAGGTCTTGGCTGACTTTGGCACCGTGCACCCTTTCGTCAACATCCGCGAATCGGAAATGCGCCACATCCAGGCGTTGAGCCGCCTGTTTCACAGCTACGGTCTCGACATTCCACCTAATCCATGGGGAACGACCTCTCCCATTCAGCGATTCAGCAGCTTGAAGGAGGCTTGTGAGGCCGGGGTGCAGGGAGAGATCGACAATATTGAATTGTATGAAAGACTCCTGAACTCAACTTCCAGATATGACATTTTAAATGTATTTTTGCGCTTGCAGGCTGCTTCACAAGAGCGGCACTTGCCTGCATTTCAGCGAGCTGCCGCACGCCAAGGGAGTGGCCTGAATTCGACGAGTGATCTGAATGCATCCAGGCGTGGAGAGCGGGGTCGACGCCATCGCCACGGAAGAGCTGGGGGCGTGGGACGCCATGGGCAGTCAGACAGGACATGCTTGAAAAGCGATCCTGCCTGACCGGGTGGACAACCGTCGGTGAATCGATCACGTGCGCAGAGGTGAAACGCACCGCAGGGATGAGGCTTGGCTCTCTGCTCAGCCCTCCAGCAGGCTCCTCAGCATCCAGGCGGTTTTCTCGTGGATCTGCAGCCGCTGGGTGAGCAGGTCGGCGGTGGGCTGGTCGCCGGCGTCGTCAGCGATGGCGAACACGCTGCGGATGGTGCGGGCCACGGCCTCATGACCCTCCACCAACTCGCGC
Source organism: Cyanobacteriota bacterium (assembly GCA_046047935.1). Classification (GTDB taxonomy): domain Bacteria; phylum Cyanobacteriota; class Cyanobacteriia; order PCC-6307; family Cyanobiaceae; genus Cyanobium. The sequence goes on along the minus strand of JBJOHA010000062.1, from coordinate 5,721 downwards.
ACCATGGCCAGCGCCGCAGGCACACCCTGGGTTTCGGGGATGGAGGAGAGGCCGCTGTACGTGTTGCCGCCGAAAGGGGCCAGATGGCCGAGGGCACGGATGCGCTCGGCGATCTCGTCGAGGGCGTTCCAGAGCTCGGTGTACTGCTCCATGAACATCAAGTGGAGCGTGTTGAACATCGGCCCGGTGACGTTCCAATGGAAACCATGGGTCTTGGCGTAGAGCACGGTGCTGTCAGCCAGCACGCGGCCCAGCCCCTCGGCGATGGCGGCGCGCTGGGCTTCGGGAATGCCGATGTCGATGGAGGGAGCGGATGCAGGGCTCATGTCGATCCGATCAGGATTATGTGGGTCACTCGACTGTACCCTTGCTGAGCTGCAGGCCGCTCTGGCACCCAGCGCATTTTGAGCCGCTCAAACCCTTGAGAGCGGCGCAATTCTCTCGTGCATCTCACGACGAGACCGCGCGTCGCCCCGTTCCTCCGCATCCCCCCCCCCCCAGCTTGGGCATCCCGGCGAGGGAGCTGCGTGGCTGCCGATCGAGCGGGTGGAGCGCTGGTGGATTCCCGCCCGGAGGCCTGTCGCCGCATCAACGCCGCCGTTTGGAGACGTCCCATTGGCTTTCAGGGTCAAGAGGACGTCGGCCCCCTGTTGCTGGAGCTGTAGAAAAACGGTGTCTGGGTGTGCAGGGCATCTGCCCGAATCCGTAGGACTTGGAGCTCCAATGCGCCAGCCAGGAGCGGACTTTGGCGTGCTGATGCGTGCAGGTGTTATCGACGATCAGGTGTGCGTCGAGAGCCAGCGGTGCACTGTATTTTGCAGAGGCCTGTGGCAGCCGCCAAGGAGCGAGCTGTCCACTTCGTGCTTCCGCCTGCGGGCTTGCTCTCCAGCGCCGTAATGATCACCTCGGCCACGTTGTCATCCTCACAAGTGCGGGGCCGACCGGGCCTGAGCGCGTCGCGCAAACCCTCCAAGCCGCGATCCAGATCACGCTTTCGCCCCTTGCCCGCGGTCATCCCCCGCAGCCCCAGAGAGGCCTGCTGCTGGCTGCCGGCCGCAGCCTGAGAGGTGGCGGTGGAGCCACCTGCCCCGCTTGAGGGGCAGACTTCCAGGCGAGATGTGCTTTTGAGCAGCCGAATGGGGGCAGACGACCAGCAGTTGGAATTTCTCGGCGCCCTTGAAGCCCTGGGCGGTTCGGCAGGGAACGGCAAGCTGCGCGAGCTGCTGGGTTGGGATGAGGCCACCTACGAGGCGGTGAAGGAGAGGCTGGTGGCCTCGGGTCTGCTGCAGACGGGCCGTGGACGTGGAGGGTCGGTGAGCCTGGCGGGCAGTGGAAACGAGATCACGCCGCAGATCACGACGGCTGCCCCGGCACCAGGCCCTCAGCCCACCGGCAAGCAGAACCTCTCGGCCTTCATCTGGAGCGCGGCCGACCTGCTGCGGGGGGACTACAAGCAGAGCGACTACGGCAAGGTGATCCTGCCGTTCACGGTGCTGCGCCGGCTCGACTGCGTGCTGGAGGCCAGCAAGGAAGCGGTGCTGGCCGAGAAAGAACGGCGCGAGGGCCAGGGGCTGGATCCCGAGCCGTTCCTGCTGCGGGTGGCGGGGCAGGCCTTCTGCAACACCTCGGCGCTGAGCCTGAAGCGGCTGATGGGCGATCAGGACAACATCGGCGAGAACCTGCGCTCCTACATCCAGGCGTTCACTCCGGCGGTGCGCGACATCTTCGAGAGCTTCGCGTTCCACCTGCAACTGGATCGGCTGGAAAACCCGGCCTGCTCTACCAGACGGCCGAACGCTTCGCCCAGATCGACCTGCACCCGGAAACGGTGAGCAATGCCGAGATGGGCCTGGTGTTCGAGGAGCTGATCCGCAAGTTCGCTGAACTCTCCAACGAAACGGCAGGGGAACACTTCACGCCAAGGGAAGTGATCAAACGGATGGTGAACCTGATCTTCATCGAAGACGATCAGGCACTGACCCAGCCGGGAATCGTGCGCAGCCTCTATGCCCCCACCGCAGGAACCGGCGGCATGCTCAGCGTGGCGGAGGAGCACCTGGTGGGCATGAACCCCTCGGCCCGGCTGGTGCTCAGCGGCCAGGAGCTCAACCCGGAGAGCTATGCGATCTGCAAGGCCGACATGCTGATCAAGGGGCAGGACATCAAGAACATCCGCTTTGGCAACACGCTCTCGGATGATCAGCTGGGAGATCAGAAGGTGGACTACATGCTCTCCAACCCGCCCTTCGGCGTGGAGTGGAAGAAGATTCATAAGGAGGTGCAGCGCGAAGCCGACACCCTCGGCTATGCGGGCCGTTTTGGCCCGGGCTTGCCTCGCGTGAGCGATGGCTCGCTGCTGTTTCTGCTGCACCTGATCAGCAAGATGCGCCCAGCAAAGGATGGCGGCAGTCGCTTCGGAATTGTTCTCAATGGTTCACCCCTGTTCACCGGCGGGGCGGGTTCCGGCGAAAGCGAGATCCGTCGCTATGTGCTGGAAAACGATCTGGTGGAGGCGATCATCGGCCTGCCCACGGATATGTTCTACAACACGGGCATCAGCACGTATATCTGGATTCTCAGCAACCGCAAGCCTGAGGAGCGCAAGGGCAAGGTGCAGTTGATCGATGCCAGCAGCTTCTGGCAGAAGATGCGCAAGAGCCTGGGCAGCAAACGCAAGGAGCTGAGCGCCGAGCACATCGATGCGATCACGCGCCTGTTTGGCAACTTTGAGGAGGCGGAGAACGACGGCAAGCCGGTGAGCAAGATCTTCCGCAATGAAGACTTCGGCTACTGCACGATCACCGTGGAACGCCCGCTGCGCGATGAGGCCGGCCATGTGGTGCTGGCTCAGCGCGGCAAGGCCAAGGGCCAACCCCAGGCTGATTCCAGCCTGCGCGATACGGAGAATGTGCTGCTCTCAGAAGACGTGCAGGCCTATTTCGCGCGGGAGGTGATTGATGCCGAGCTCAAGCAGGTGACGGATCGGATTCTGGAGATGATTGGGGGGCTGAGTGGCTGAGCGTGGCATCACCACGTTCATCAATGCTGATCTGATCGCGGCTGGCCTCTCGCCCTTTGCGCCGGAGTTGGCTGCACGCAGGGCCGGGCGGTTGATGCTGGAGGAGATCGATCGCTGCGGGGCTCAAGGCATCAGCTTTGCGTTTGAAACCACGCTGGCTGGCAAGGGCTACCTGCGTCGCATTGCTGGCTGGCGTCTGCTGGGGTATCACGTCAAGCTGATCTTTTTAAGGCTCAACAGCGCCGATGATGCGATTCAGCGCGTGCGGCTTCGCGTCAGCCAGGGTGGACATGCCATCCCTCTGCCAGTGATTCAGTGCAGATTTACTCTTGGCTTGGCCAATTTCGAGCGGGAGTACCGGCCTGCTGTGGATGCCTGGTAACTGATCGATAATGGTGGCCGTGGCCCCGTACTGGTGGTAGAGGGAGTTCAGGCATGACCAGCGGCTTTCAGAGCCATCTCGATGACCACGACCTCAGCCGGGTTTCCGCTGCCCTGGTGCGCGCCGGCCAGCGGGCCCGCGAGATCGCCCGCCAGACGGGCACCGGCATCGCCGTGCGGATCGACGGCGAGCTGCTCATCCTGCGCGGCGAGGAACTGGACAGGCAGCCCGTTCCCAGCCAGGAGCAGGCTGATGGCGGCTGAGCTGCAGCAGGCTTCCCCGGGAGCGATTCAGGCGGCCAACCTGCCTTCAGCGTTGCGGGCAGAGCTGTTGCCAAATCTGGAGGTTCTGGTGCGTCGCCTTCACCCCGAGGGCCTCTGGTTGTTTGGTAGCTGGGCCAGGGGCAGCGCCAGCCGCCGTTCGGATGTGGATCTGCTGGTGATGGGCCTCAACGAGATGCGCCTGCTGGATGCCTACGACGCGGTGCTGGAGGCTCTGCAGGACTGCCGCCTGCCCGTCCAGCCTCTGCTGGCCGGCCGGGCTCTGCTGGTGAAGCACGGCGACTCCCCCTTCTGGCGCTCGGTCAAGGCGGAGGCCATTCCGCTGCTGGAGGGGTGCCGGTTTCCATGAGCCAGGAAGGAGCTCGCCATCGGGCTGGGTTGTGGCTGAGGCAGGCCCAGGACGATCTGCGGGCGGCCGAGGTGCTGAAGGCTGCCGGTCAGGCGGCCCAGGCCTGTTTTCAGGCGCAGCAGGTGGGGGAGAAGGCGATCAAGGCGCTGCTGGCAGCTGAGGATCGTGACCTGCGCAGCCATTCGCTGACAGCACTGCTGCGCGAGCTGGGTCCGGAGCCGGCCGTTCGCTGGCAACGGCAGGCCCGGGTGCTCGACAAGCTCTATGCCCCCACCCGCGATCCGGATGCTCTGGGCGATGAGCTGCCCGCCGACGTGTTCGGGCCTGAGGATGCCGAATCGGCCCTGGAGGCCGCTTCGGAATTGCTTGCCTGGGCACAGGAGGAACTGGGATGACAGGGAGAGCCAAGCCAGAGTTCAGGCCCCAAGGGGAACCGCAGCCAGCGAACCCAGGCGAGGCGGCTGATGCGATCGAACGTGACGCCGATGGCTTGCCGCTGTTCCGCGCCGCTGCAGGCGAAGGGCTCCCGCCCATCGACCTGGCCACCGCCCTGCGGCTGGAGCAGGTAGCGCTGCTCCTGGAAGACCTTGGCAGGGCTGGCTTGCGGTAAAGAAGTAAGGAGGTAAGCTGATTGAACGACAAGGCAAGGCTGGCCGGTCCTGGCCAAGCCCCATGGATACCGAACTCGCCACCATCACCGCCAAGGGACAGGTGACCATTCCCAAGGCGATCCGCGAGGCCCTCGCGCTGCGGCAGGGCGATCAGCTGCGCTGGGATCTGGACGATGGCGGCGTGAGGGTGCGGCTGGTGACCCCTCTGGATCTCACCTACCTGCGGGGCGTTGAGGCCGGGCTGCAGGAATGGGCATCGCCGGAGGATGAGGAAGCCTTTGCCGACCTTTGAGCCCTTTTCGGTGCTCCGCGTGCCGTTCCCGTTCACGGATCGCGCCGTGCAGCGGCGCCGGCCGGCGCTGGTGATCTCCGGGCCGGACGTCCAGCGGGGCTCAGCCCATGTGCTGCTGGCGATGATCACAACGGCAAGGCGCTCCAGCTGGCCGCTGGATTGGCCCATTCAGGACCTTGACGCAGCAGGCCTCCCTCAGGCCTGCTGCGTGCGATTGAAGCTGTTCAGCCTGGATGAGCGCCTGATTTTTGGAGAGTTGGGCCGGTTGGCGGCCTGTGATCGCAGCGGCGTGCGGGCAAACCTGCAACGGCTGCTTCCAGAGGAAGAGCTTCGGCCATGAGCTTTCCTGGCAGTCCAGCCTCGGATCTGATCTTGTATCAGACCGAGGATGGCAGAACCCGAATCCAATGCCGCTTTTGAAGACGAGAGCATCTGGCTGACGCAGGCACAGATCGCGGAGCTCTTCCAGACCACTCCACAAAACATCACCCAGCACATTAGATCGATCTACGACGAGAACGAACTGGACGAGATGGCAACTTGTAAGTCTTACTTACAAGTTCGAGTGGAGGGAGCCCGTCAGGTCAAGCGGCAGCTCAACCATTACAGCTTGCTACTGATTTTGGCGGTTGGCTTTCGGGTGCGCAGCCCACGCGGAACCCAGTTCCGCTAGTGGGCGAACGAGCGCCTGAGCGAATACCTGGTCAAGGGCTTCGCCATGGATGACCAGCGGCTCAAGGAGCCGGTGACATCAGGCCTTCCGGATTACTTTGATGAGCTGCTGGAG
>JBJOHA010000061.1:0-33436 GCA_046047935.1 Cyanobacteriota bacterium | reverse complement strand
GGCTCGTATCAGGTCACGTACCTTCCCTGTTGGTCGGCCCTATCAGGCCAGGACGACAGATCACGCGGAGGACAACAGCCGGAAAGCTGGGTCGGTCGCTTGAGGAGTCAGGCCTGGTCTGGTGGGGTTCCCTGATCATCACAGTCGCATGACACAGCGGTCACTCCGCTTGTGATCGAGCATCGGCTGCTCCGGTTGGTTTGCTCCTGTCGCTGCACCAGCACCTTTGCGCCGTTGCCGCCGGAGGTGGAGGCCAGTCGCTACAGGCCCAAGCTCAGTGGCCTGGTGGGCTTGCTGACGGGTTCCTTCCCCTTGGGTTTCAGCAAAGTGCAGCTGCTGCTGGAATCAACATCTCGGGGTGGAGCATTCCTGCGGAGAAAACGAGCGTTGCGGCAGGCGGTGATCCACCGCAAGATCAGCCATGGCGACCAATCCGCCGAGGGGGTCCTGTGGCGCAGTCGGTCGAGACATCAGGCCGTTTCTGGTGCAGGCCTCGATGGGCCCCTCATCGTGGAGGGAAGATACGCATCTTGCGGCCTGATTCTTGAGGCCTTGAACCCCAGCCGTTTGGTCGGCCAACACGCAGGAGGAAAGCCACCTGCATTGTCAAGAGCCATCGGGACGGATTGCAGTGGCCGGGTGGCTCGCTCTGTGAACGCCTACGAGGGGGGGAGACCTGTTGGACAGGATGAGGCAACAGGCTCTAAGGCAGCCAACCCGAGCAACGCCACAAAAAAGCCCCGATGGCTCGGGGCTGGAGAGGGTTAGATCGGGCTGAATCGGACGATTGAAGGGAAGAGGACCCTCAGCTCACGCTCCAGACGCCACCGGCGATCTTCACCAGGGGCGACACGATGGCCGTGCTGCAGAGGAACCAGGCAAAGGCGGCGCCACCGCAGCCGCCGAGCCAGAAGCCACTGGCGAATTCCGCCCAGCCGGCCTTGGTGAAGAGATCCGCCGGGGGGTTGTCAATGGTGGCGTCGGGAGGTTGCACATTCGGGCCACGACCGGCGGTGCCGTAGATCGACAAGCACACCGTCAGGATCGACACCAGGCCAATCGTGGCCAGCAGACCAGCGGTGTTGGCGTATTCCGTCAACCGCAGGGGTCCGGTGAGGGCAAAGGGGCCGAAGAGGAAGAAGCCATGTGCCATGCCCACCTCCAGCCCACGACGGTTGGGCGAAAGGGAGGGGCGGTAGGCCGGCAGAGCGTTGAGGAAGGCTTTGGTGAAGTAGCTGCTGTTGACAGGCGTCGCCAGGTTGCCGACGCAAGGGTCGGCTACGGGGGTCACAGTCATGGCGGAGGGGGAATGGGGGGTCTGCGGGAAAAAACGGCTCGGCGACGCGGTCAGTCGCGGGCCTCGATCACGTTGAAGAGCAGGGCCATGGCCACCGCAGGCCCAAGGATTCCCACCAGGGGAATGAACACGGAGGGCATCCAAGAGGCGGCGAAGCTTCCAGTCATGACAAGGCCAGGTACAACCGCCGGTAGTGTAAGGACGCCTTTCGGTGCCGCCCCGGGGCAGAGGCGGGGTGTGACATAAAAATTCAGCAGCAACGCGCGGCAGCATGAACCCCTCCCTCTTCGGGCTCCTGACGGCTTTGGCCCTGGCCACGGGGTTGTGGCTGGCGGGGCGACGGCCGCGGCCTCTCCTCAAAAGCACCGACACCCGAGAGGTGGCCGCCCTCAACCGCGCCCAGAACGCCCTCGTTCAGGAGGCTCGCCAGGCACCCCAGTCGCCGGGCACGTCCCCGAGTGCGCTCTTGAGCCTGGAGGCGAGCCAAACAGCGTGGCAAGACAGCGATGACGGCTGGGCTCCTGCCGAGCGTCTGCCGACGTTGCCCTCGCAACGGCTGAGCGCGGCGGAGCGGCAGGCCTGGCTGCGGGAGCTGCGGCGCCATGAGCGAGCCGGCGGCCGGCAGCGCCTGGCGGCGATGCGCCGGGCCAGCACCTGGGGACATCGAGAGGTGTTGCCCCTGCTGCGGCGGGGCCTCCGCGACACCGATCCAGCGGTCGCGCGGGAGGCGGCGCTCGCCATGGAGGCCTTCCGCCGCCGCCCTGTTCAGGGCGCGACGGCACCGCGCAAGGTGGCCCGCACGCGGTAGATCGGACGGCCCTGGCTTTCGTGATACGTGCGCATCTGCAGCTCGGCGAGCAGGCCAAAGCAAAACAGCTGAACGCCGCTGAGAATCGCCAGCACGGCCATCAACAGCAGGGGACGATTGCCGATGTCCACCCCCAGCAGCAGCTTCTCCCCCACCAGCCACAGAGCCAGCACCAGACCGATGCCCAGGGTGGTGATCCCCGCCAAGCCGAACACATGCATCGGCCGGGTGAGGAAGCGTTTCATGAACCACACCGTCAGCAGGTCCATCAACACGCGAAAGGTGCGATCAATGCCGTATTTGCTCGTGCCGTAGCGGCGAGGGTGATGGCGCACCCGCACCTCGCCGATGCGCGCTCCTTCGATGAAGGCCAGGGCTGGCAAAAAGCGGTGCAGCTCGCCATAAAGATTCATGTCCGCCACCACTTCACGGCGATAGGCTTTCAACGAGCAGCCGTAGTCATGGAGGCGCACACCCGTCACCCGGGCGATCAGCCGGTTGGCGATGAGGGAGGGCAGCAGGCGGTTGAGGGCTCCATCCTGCCGCTGGTGGCGCCAGCCGCTCACCAGGTCATACCCCTCCTCCAAGGTGTTCAACAGCAGGGGAATGTCTGCCGGATCGTTCTGCAGATCACCGTCGAGTGTGACGATGATCGGCGCCCGGCTGCTGTCAAACCCGGCGGCCATGGCCGCCGTTTGGCCATAGTTGCGGCGCAAAAGCACAGCCACCAGCTCGGGCACTTCCGACGCCAGCTCCCCCAGCAGCCGGGGCGTGCGGTCGCGGGAGCCGTCATCCACCAGCACCAGCTCAAAGGGCAAGCCCAGGGGGCGCAGCGCCTCCAGCAACTGGGCAACGAGCTGCCGCAGGCTGTCCTCCTCGTTGTAGAGCGGCACCACCACCGACAGTTCAGGTCCGGCGGCGGACTGATCCGAAGGAGAGGGGCCGCTGGCGCTGCCTTGGAGCGGGCCAGAGCGGGGACTGGGGCGAACGGCGGGCGCCATGGCCGCAGGGGCGGGATCGAGTCGACCTTAAGGGGGCAGAGGGCTGCCGTCATGGCTGTGCATCACCCGGCCGGCGCCGCGCCATTCCTCCCGGTAGTGGCGGGCCACCGGGTCGGGGTTGGTCGGATGAAGATCGTCGATGCCGAGGCCATGGCGACCGTGCTCCTGGCCCGAACTGTGCAGATAGCACCCGCCCCCCAGGTGCAGACCCACATGGGTGCAGCGGCGCGCCGTGCCGAAGAACAGCAGGTCGCCAGGCTGCAGCAGGCTGCTCTCTCCCGGCCTCGCGGCCACGGGCTGGCAGAAGCGCTCCTGGAGGTAGGCGTCCCGCGGCAGCCAGATTCCGACCTGCGCGAAGGCGGTCTGCACCAGTCCGGAGCAATCAAAATCCGGCCCCAGAGTGCCCCCCCAGAGATAGCGGTTGGGCACGCTCAGGGCCTGTTGGGCAAAGGCCAGCACAGCCGGGAGCTTGGCCACGATCCCCGCTCGATCCCAGGCCCGGGGCGCAGGCGCCGTCGTCACGGGTAGGCCGTGGGCCCGCAGGGCGTCGCCATCGAGCCAGCAGGGGTAGCCGTCCTCCAGCAGGCGCACCCGCAGGCGGGTGGGGGAGAGCTCCAGCACCCTCAGGTGGCGGCCAGCGGCCACCTGGGTGGCCAGGCCGCCACCTGAGGGGCGGCTGTAGGCGTCCAAGGGTTGGCGCAAGCGCCAGAGGGTGCCGGGGGCGGGCCGGGTGGCGGGGGGCGAAGGGGCTGTTCCTAATGTCGCCATCGCCGACGGGCGTGAGGTGATGGCGTTCTACCGCGCCGATGGGGCGATGCAGCAGCGGCTGGAGGCCCTGGTGGCCGAGCTGGAGGCGGAGGGTCGGCCGGCGCTGGCCACCCGCCTCTCGCTCACCTGGGTGCTCTACCCCGCCTCCCTGCGCTCCTGGAGCGAGGAGGGCTGGGGCGTGCCCCTGGAGCGGGCGGGGATCGGCGCCCACTGGCAGGGCCACCGTCAGCGCTACCCGGCGAGCGTGGTGAAACTCGTGTACATGGTGGCAGCGGAGGCCTGGATCCAGCGCCAATGGTTGAGCCGGAGCGAGGAGCTCAGCCGCGCCCTGGCCGACATGGTGCGCGACTCCAGCAATGACGCCACCAGTTATGTGATGGATCTGCTCAGCGGCACCACCAGCGGCGTGGAACTGCCGCCTGCCGCCTTCGCCGCCTGGAGCGAGGAGCGCCAGGTGGTGAACCGCTGGCTGCGGCAGCTCGACTGGCCCGAGCTGGAGGGCAGCAATGCCTGTCAGAAAACCTGGGGCGACGGGCCCTACGGCCGCGAGCGCCAGAGCTATGGAGCCGACAACGCCAATCGCAATCGCTTGAGCACGGACGGCACAGCCCGGATGCTGCAAGCGGTGATGGCCGGGGCGCTGGTCTCCCCCCCCGCGAGCCGGCGCATGCAGGAGCGGCTTGCCCGCTCCCTCGATTCCGCCCAACGGGCGGCGGATCCGGAGAACCAGGTGGATGGGTTTCTCGGAGCGGGCCTGCCGGAGGGTGCCCTCCTCTGGAGCAAGGCCGGCTGGATGAGCCAGGCCAGGCACGATGCGGCGTACATGGAAGCGGACGGGATGGCGCCCTGCCTGCTGGTGGCGTTCAGCGAAGGCAAACGCTGCGCCGCTGATGCGACATTGTTGCCGGAGATTTGCCGTCGGCTGATGCAGGAGCGCCTGGACGAGGACAACGGCGGCGCGGCGGCGCGAGGGGCGGTGCCATCCTCATGACCACGAAGATCACCCTGAAGGACCTGCATGCATCCAGCCGGGAATGAAACAACACAAGCCATTGGCCTGGACGAAGGCTATACAGACTGCGGGGTTGATGTGAATCTTCGCGGCTGCATCCCGGCGAACGAGTGGGCGGATGAACGGCATGCGCGGAGTCGGAGCTTTCAAAGCCGCCATGCGGTTCAAGCAGATGCTTCCGTAGAGCGCGCGGGCCTGTCCAGCGGCTGGCCAGCTTTCCTCCGGCAGGGGGGCGGATCTGGGGCGGGGCGGATCCGGGGCGGGGCGGGGGCGAGTGCCAACGTCGCGCGCTCGTTAGGCTGTTGGATGTTGAGCAATCGCTGGTGGGCGATCCGGAACAGCAGATTCGATGGCTGAGCTGGCTCCTCTGGCCCTCCCTGGCCTACGCCCTGCTCTGCCTGCTGATGGCCGCGACCCAGCGCTCCTTCATCTACCACCCCCGGCCCGCCGCTGATCCCAGCGACCAGCTGGAGCTGCGGGTGCAGGGCGCGCGGGTGCGGGTGGCCCAGCGCTTCCTGCCCGGCCCGAAGGCGCTGATCTACTTCGGCGGCAACGCGGAAGACGTGTCGCTGACCCGCGCGCAACTCGCTGCACTCCTGCCCGACACGGCCCTCTACCTGCTGCACTACCGCGGCTTCGGCGGCAGTGAGGGCCAGCCCAGCGAAACCGCCATCCGGGCCGATGCGCGGGCGCTCCAGGCCCATGTCGCCGCGCGACACAGCGTCGTCTCCGTGGTGGGTCGCAGCCTGGGCACCGGGCCGGCAGTCCATCTGGCCGCCACCCGCCCCGTGCATCGGCTGGTGTTGCTGGTGCCCTTCGACAGCCTGTTGGCCGTCGCCCGCGCCACCATGCCCTGGCTTCCGGTGGATCTGATCCTGAAAGACCGTTGGGACGCGGCTGCGGAGGCGCCTCGCGTGCGGGCGCCGACCACCATCGTGGCTGCGGGCCAGGATCGGGTCGTGCCTCCGCGCCACGCGGAAGCTCTGCACCGCGCCTTCCCCCCAGGGGTGTCAACGTTCATCCTGGGGCCTGAGCTCGAGCACAACACGTCGATTCTCGAGGCGGCCGCGTTTCGCGCAGCGCTTCGGCCACGCTGAGGCCATTGATGGTGAGGCCATTGATGGTGCGGCCATCGATGGTGAGGCCATCGATGATTCCGGAACCCCGCCAGCGCGAATCTGACCCCTCTCAGGTCGCCGGCGCGCGTTGAGGCCCCCCGGCGCGCGCTTGGCCTCCCCTTGCCAGCTGTCGGTCGCCATCAAAACTCCCCGTCGCGGAAGTCGAAGGTCAACACCCCGTCGAGACCGCCGTCCAGCAGGGGCAACAGGCGCTCCACCACGCGCTGATGCTCGGGATGGGGAAGGTAGGCGTCGCGGGCAGCGGCATCGCTGAAGGTCATCTGAAAACCATGGGAGTAGCCCCGCGTCAGCCCCTCCTTGGAGCCGTCGGCGCCGCCGCTGAAGCCGGTGATCCCCGGAATCCGCTCCGCGAGAGCTCGCAGCTCCGCAAACACGGTGGGCACGGCGTCCGAGGGGAGGTCGTCGCGGAAGCGGAAGAGAACCAGATGGTGCACCATGGCGTTCAGGCGATGGCTGGATCATCGACCCGCCAGGGCCGTGCCCTTTCCCCGCCTGCGGCGTCTGGCCATGGCGGGATCAGCGCCAATCCAGCCCCGGCACCCTCGGCAGGATCGCCGGGGTGTTGTGGCGATAGGCGGCGTAATCGGGATGGAGCTCCAGCAGGCGCCGCTCCTCCCGGTGGGCCTTGCCGTTCAACACCGCCGAGAGCACGAGGCCGAGGGCGAGGTGGAGCAGGCTGCCAAGGGCCAGAGTCACCCCCAGGGAGCACAGCACCACGGCTTGATAGAGGGGGTGGCGGCAGCGGCTGTAGGCACCGCTGGTGACGAGGGGAACCCCCTGCATCGGCTCGGGCAGGGGCGTGAGGCTGGCGCCGAGGTGGAGGGCCGCCTGGCCCGCCAGGGCCACTCCGAAGGCGAACAGGCCCCAGCCCAGCAGGCGCAAACCCAGGGGCCAAGCCAACCCGAGGGCGCTCGGCGGCGGAATGGGCGGCAGCAGATGGGCGAGGATCAGCGCGGCTTGCGCCAGCAACCACCATTCACCATTCCGATTGTCGCGCAGACCCTCCCAACGGAACCCCCAGCGGCTGAGCAGATTGGAGCTGGAGTCGGACATCGGCGTCAGAGGCTGGCCAAGGATTGCAGTTGTTGTTCCAACCGCTCCCGCAGGCGGTTTTGCACCAGGTCGCAGAGATCGTCCACCAAGAGGCTGTCAGCGTGGTAGATGAGGCGGACGCCCTCGCGTTCGCAACGCACCAGACCGGCTCGTTGCAGCTGGCTCAGCTGCCGGCTGATGTGCGACTGGGAGAAGCCCGTGGACTCCATCAAGGCCGCCACATCCTGCGGACCCTGCTTGAGAAGGCAGAGCAACCGCAGGCGGGCGGGTTCGCTGAGGAGGCGAAAAAAACGGCTGAATTCCTCCAGCAACTCCGGACTGGGCATCGACTCCGACATGGGAGAAGCGATTGAGCGATATGGCGATAAGCGCATTATGAAAGCCATCCCTCCGCGCTTCACGTTTCTTAATGCCACTTGGCAGGATGGATGGATTCGCCCTCGCGCCATGTCTTCCGCAGTTGTTCTTGAGGGGCTCGCGGGGTTCCTGGCGGCCACTGGAGCCCTTTGGTTCGTCGCCCGTCGCGGCGGCGCCCCACTCCACTTCCCCCGCCACGTCGCCCAAGCACTCCTGCCCGCCCTGCAGGCCCATGTCCTCTCCCCCGGGCGACTGGCCTCCGTTGGCTTGTTGGCCCTGCGGTTGAGCGTTGGCGTGATGATGCTGCACCACGGCCAGGAAAAACTCGCTGATCCCCAGCAGTTCGCTTCCACCTACGTCGCCTCTCTCCATCTGCCGTTCCCCCTGGTCTTCGCCTACGCCGCCGGCTTCTCCGAGCTGATCGGCAGCTGGCTTGTGATCCTTGGCCTGCTCACCCCCCTCGGCGCCCTGGCCCTCACCGGCACCATGGCCGTGGCGGCCTACCAGCACATCCTCACCGCTGGTTTCAACATTTACGTGCTGGAACTCGTGGTGCTCTACCTCGGCGGCAGTCTCGCTCTGCTGCTGGTGGGTCCGGGACGCTTCTCCTTTGACGCCGGAATGGTGGCGGAGCTTCTGGCGGCTGGCAACACCCGCGATGGCGACGATGGCGATGCCTTGTCCGGCAACGGCATCCAACCCGCCTACGTGCCCGTGAGCGCCACTGAAACCTCTCGCTTCTCCAGGAGGTCTCAATAGCTGTAGTCGCTGATGAACAGGCTGGCGTCGTCGGAGGGTTCGCTGCCTGCTGTGTAGGCGCCGCGGCTGGCGGCGCCGTTGGCCCGAGCACGGGCGAGCAGGGCCGCCTGGCCTGCCTCCACATTGCCCCCCGCCCAATGCTTGAGGCAGGAGTGCTGCAGGGCGCGGCCAAAGGAAAAGCCCAGGTGCCAGGGGGCGAATCCCTGGGCCGCCGCCCCATTGATGGCATTCAGGCAGAGGCTGGCATCCTCCTCGCTAAGGCCCCCGGAGAGAAACAAAATGGCTGGCACCGCCGCTGGCACGGTTCGGCTCAGGGTGCGCACCGTGAAGTCGCCCACCTCGTCCAGGCTTGGACGCTGGGGGCAGTCCGCGCCAGCGGTGGTCATCGCGGGCTTGAGCAGGCTGCCTTCAAGAAACACTCCATTCACGGCCAGGGCCTCGTACACCGTGCGCAGAACCCACTCCTGCACGGAAGCCGTGGTGGCAATGTCATGGTCGCCATCCATCAAGATCTCCGGCTCCACGATCGGCACCAGTCCCGCCTCCTGAACGGTTCGGGCATAGCGCGCCAAGCCCCAGGCGTTCTCCCGCACCGCCAGCTCCGAAGGGCACCCTTCGCCGCTGATCCGCAACACCGCCCGCCATTTGGCGAACCGCGCCCCGCGCCCATGGGCCTGCTCCGCCCGTTCCGCCAGCCCCTTCAAGCCTGTGCACCAGGTTTCGCCTCCCAACCCGCCCGCCAGGGACTCCACGCCCTGATCGAGTTTGATGCCGGGCACGATGCCCTGTTGGGCGAAGAGCTCGACGATCGGCGGACCCGGTTCACCCGTGGCGGTGAGGCTGTCCTGCGCGAGGGTTTCCTCGTAAAGGATCACGCCGCTGATGGAGGCCGCCAGGCCGGGGGAGGTGGCCAGCAGGCTGCGGTAGGCGCGGCGATTGGCGAGGGTGTTCTCGACGCCGATGGCGGCAAAGCGTTTGCCAATGGTTCCGGTGGATTCATCGGCGGCCAACAGGCCCGTGCCCGGGGCCGCCAGGGCGGCGGCCGTTGCGGCCAGATCGTCGCGGTGGTCGTCGAGGGTCATGGACCACTGGGGAGCCGGGAGAACATCCCATCGCTAGGCGCGCCCGGACGGGACGTCAACCCACCGGGCCTCCAGGCCGATCAAGGACCTCTGGCGCGAAACACCGAGGACGGCGTGCAGTCGTACTGGCGGCGAAACTCGCGGCTGAACGCCATCGCGCTGGGGAAGCCGAAGGACCGGCCGATGGACGCCACCGTCTCGCCGGGTAGGGGGTTGGTCAAGCGTTGCATCGCCCGATGCAGCCGACGGCGGCGCACCCACTGCATCGGGCTGCAGCCGTAGGCGTCGCGGAACGCATATTGCAAGGTGCGCCGCGACCAATGAACCTGGTTCTCCAGATCACTCAGGCTGATGGGGGCCTCCAGGTGGGTTTCAATCCAGTCGACCAGAGCCTCCAACTTGGCCTTCGCCGCCCGCGAAGCCACCGGAGCCTCGGGGAGGGTGTCCATCCGCTGCAGCTCCGGCAGAAGCAGCAGAACAACCAAACGCACCAGCGCATCATCGAGTCGCATGGCCGTGAGATCCGACCCCGATGCCGCGCAGAGGTGGTGGATGGTGAGCAGCTGGGCGTAGATCCCGTTGATCAAATGGGAGCGGGCCGGATCGTGGAGCCTCAGCAGGCGGGGCTGCTGGAACACGCTGAGCCGCTGGGACGGGAGCCCCTCCGGGCCGGCCATCGTCAAAGCCGTCTCGATCAAAATGGCGGGATTCATGTTGAGGGCCACCCCGCAGGTGATGTTGTTCTCCAGGCTGAACGGCGCGGGTGGCAGGAACAGCACCGAATCCCCCACGGGATTTTCAAAGCGCTGCCGCTCCACATGGAACACGCCCCATCCCCGATAGGGCATCATCAACTGAGCAAAGGGATGGTGGCAGGTCTCCATGCAGATGGCAGACCCCGCTGTGGCGAACACCGTCATCTCACCAAGGCTGACCATCGCCGAGTCGCACTGGAAGGCCAGGGAGGGAAAGAGCGGCTCGCAGATCCGCAGGGGTGCGACCGCAGACGCCGCTTGCGCCCAGCCTTGGGGATCTCGGGATGTCTGCCGCAGCCAGCCATGGCTGACGAAGGGAAGGGTGAGCAGCCCAGGCTTGAGAGACGACTCCATCCGAAGGCGGGGTGAGGCAAACGACTCCATCTCATGATGCTCGCCGATGCCTGCTCCCCCACTCCCTCCCCAGTTCGTCCCGCCTTGTTTCCCTCCCCCTTCGTGATGACCCTGTCGACTCCCGAGCCGCTCCTGCGCCACCTCAGAACAGTGCCAGGTCTGGAGCGCGGCCATCGCCGTCTGGTGGTGCTCCTCTCGCAGCTGGGCGACTTCGACAGCCTGGAGTACGCCCAGGCCCTGGCCGGCGCCCTGCCCGCCCTGCGGCAGGCGGGGATCCGCCTGCTGGCGATCGGCATCGGCGAGGAGGCGGGGGCGGAACGCTTCTGCGCCTTCACGGGCCTGCCGCGGCCTGTTCTGCAGGTGGAACCAACGCCCCGGCTGCATGCGGCCCTGGGGCTTTACGCGGGGCTGAAGGCCCCCGGGGGGCCATGGGGGGGCTTGCTGCTCATGTGCGCTGGGCTGGGCTCGCCCGGCACCCTGGCCGAGGTGTGGCGCGGTTACAGGGGCGATCGCTCCGCGCCGCAGCGGCTTGAGAGCCCGCTCTTTGCGCTCGCGGGCGGCGAGGGCTTCCAGCGTCCCTTTGAGCTGGCCACGGTGCGTCTGCGCAACATGGTGGAGGTGCTCAGCCACTGGCGCACCTATGTGCCCCGCGACGACTTCCTCACCCAGCGGGGCGGCACCTGGCTGCTGGAGCACGACGACAGCCTGCTCTACAGCTTTCAGGATCAGGGGCTGCTGGGGTTCTCCGCCACCATGGCCCGGCCCCTGAGCTTTCTTGATCCCTGGCTCCTGGACGCCACCGGAGCCGAGCCCCGGGAGGGTTGACGATCATCACCGCCTTGCGGCGGCAGCGCTGCAGGTGGTGGGGATCGCGTCCCCGGGGAGAGGACTGAACACGACCCCCTCTCCAGGGAGGCTGTCATGGACAACCGGCGGACAGAGGACCACAGGGATCAACCGGGCAGAGTGACGAACTCTTCCGCCACCGAGGGGTGGAGGGCCATGGTGCGGTCGAAATCCGCCTTGGTGGCCCCCATCCCCAGGGGAATCGCCGCCATCTGGATGATCTCCGCCGCATGTTCTCCCACCATGTGGCACCCCAGCACCCGCCCGCTGGCCCGTTCCACGATCAACTTCAGCAGCACCTTCGGATCCCGCGCCGGCAGGGCCTGGCTCATGGGGCGGAAGCGAGCGCGATGAACCACGATGCCCTCGGCGCCATGGCGCTCGCGGGCGGCCTCCTCCGTCAGCCCCACGCTGGCCAGCTCCGGCTGGCTGAACACCGCGCTGGCCACCAGGGAGTGATCCACCTGGCGGGGCTTGTGGCCGTAGACCGTGTCCGCAAAGGCGCGGCCCTCATCCACCGCCACCGGGGTCAGGCAGATCCGATCGGTGACATCGCCCACCGCATGGATGTGGGGCACATTGGTGCGCTGGTCGGCGTCGACCGGGATGCGGTGGCCCTCCACCGCCACGCCGGCGGCCTCCAGGTTGAGACCCTTCAGGAAGGGGCGCCTCCCGGTGGCCAGCAGCACACCCCCGCAGGGGATGGCCTCTCCGCTCTGGGTGGTGACGGTGAGATCCCCCGGGGCGCAGTCGCCGGTGATGGCGGCAGGGGAATGGGCGAGGCGGATGTCGATGCCATCGGCCTCCATGGCGGCCCGCACCGCCTCGCTGGCCTCTCGATCGAAGCCGCGGAGCAGATGGTCGCCGCGCACGAGCTGGGTCACGCGCACGCCCAGGCCGTTGAGGATGCAGGCGAATTCGCAGGCGATGAAGCCGGCCCCCACCACCACCATCTCCTGCGGCAGGGTTTCCAGCTCGAACATGTCATCGCTCACCCAGCCGAGGTGGGCACCGGGGATCTCGGGACGGTGGGGCCGGCCGCCCACGGCGATCAAGATGCGCTCGCCCTCCAGCTCCCGCTCGCTGCCATCGGCCTCCGTCACCCCGATGGCATGGGGTCCGGTGAAACGCCCCCAGCCCCGCAGCAGGTCCACCCCGGCCTTTTCCAGAAAACCGATGTGCAAGCCGTTGAGCCGGTCCACCTCGGCGCGCACGTTGGCCAGCAGGCGGGAGGCGTCGAGCCGCACCTCCCCCGGGTGCCAGCCGTAACTGGGGGCATCGGCCAGCAGGTGGCGGTAGGCGGAGCCGTACACCAGGAGTTTCTTCGGCACGCAGCCGCGGATCACGCAGGTGCCTCCCACCCGGTCGCCCTCCACGATGGCCACCTTCGCGCCGTGGGAGGCGGCCCGCTTGGCCGCCGCCAGCCCGCCGGAGCCGGCGCCGAGCACGATCAGATCAAAGGAGGAAGCCATGGAACAAAAAAAAGGGCTCAGGAGCAGGAAAAACGGGAGAAAGAAACGATCCGCCGCCCCCCATCCTGCCGGGGACGAGGGAGGGCGGACCGCAGGAGGAACCGAAGCGGGGTCACCCCTCAAAGGCCCGCACGGGCTCGCTCACCCCGCTGGGCTGTTGCCCCTTGAGGTAGGCGAGCATCGTGTCGGCGTCCGACACCTGGAAGGGATCGATGGGGCAGTTGTCGCCGAAATCCGGCTCCACGAACAGCTTCTCGATGCGGCCATCATTCACGAGCATGGAATAGCGCCAGGAGCGCATGCCGAAGCCCAGATTCGACTTGTCGACGAGCATCCCCATCTTGCGGGTGAATTCGCCATTGCCATCCGGCAGGAGAAACACATTCTTGGCGCCGATGGCCTTGCCCCACTGGAACATGACGAAGGCGTCATTCACCGAGAGGCAGATGATCTGATCCACGCCTTGGGCGCGAAATTCGTCATGGAGCTCCTCGTAGCGGGGCAGGTGATTGGAGGAGCAGGTGGGGGTGAAGGCGCCGGGAAGCGAGAAGAGCACCACCTTCTTGCCCTTGAAAATCTCCTCGCTGGTCAAATCCTGCCAGCGGAAGGGGTTGGGTCCCGGAACGGAGGCGTCACGCACGCGGGTTTTGAAGGTGACCTGGGGGACGCGATCGAGGAGGGCCATGGGAGAAGCCGAAGGAAGGCGCCCACTCTAACCCGGAATCACTCCGACTTGGCGGGTGGTCCTCTTCGGGGCGAGCGGCCAGGCTTTCACACGACGCACGGGTTTGCCGTTGGACCAGCGGCCCATGTCAAAGGTGAGCTGGTCGGCCCTGGCGCCTTGCAGGATGGCGTCAAGGCCGGCCCACACACAGCGCCAGCGGAGGTCGTTCTCGATGCCGGCGCCACCGAGAAGACTCTGCAGATCCTCGGGGCCGTAGAGAAGGGTGTTGGTGACGGATTGATTGTGGTAGGCCGTCAGGGCGCGCTGGGCATCGCAGCGATAGATGCCGTAGTAGGTGTCGGTTTGGGAGATGTAGAGGCGTTTGTGGACGGTGGCGAGGTCGGGCCAGAGCTGCGTCCAATCGGAGATCTTGACGAACTTGTCGCTGTTGCCGACAAGGATGGCGATGGGAATGTCACTGAGCCCTTTCCCGGTTTCCGAAGCCTTCACCGGCTGCGCGAGAAAGGGAAACAACGACAAATCGATGTCAGATGTGCGGGCGTTTTCCTTCCTGGCGGCGTCCATCAGAAAGGAGGGAAGGCTGGCTGTGGCGGGGATGGGATCTGCGGCAAAGATGGCCTGGATTCCTTCTGGGCCGTTGAAGTAGGGCCAGCTCAGGGCAAACAACCCGCCCACGGAATGACCGAAGAGAACGATGTCGCACGCGTCCGCAGAAAGGTGGGTGGCCTCCATTGCCGTCTTCACGGTCGCCCAGGCTGTTCGGATCATGGCTTCCCCTGTGGTGGTGAAGCTGTCCAGGGCGGCTTTGACGAAAGCCTCGATGGTGTCCAGGTCGCTGTCAGGCGGTTCAGGGGTTTGCGTATCTTGGAAGGAATCGATTTGATAATCGACAAAAAAGACAAAAGCGCCCTGCTTGGCTAGATGCCGCATATGCGCGTCATAGAAAAAGGGATTGCAAAAGGTGAAGCCGTGCAGGTAGATCACCACCGTTGGTCGCTGGGGCATCGCCCGATCGGGGTGGTAAGCCATCACATAATCACCCTTCTGATGACTCCCCCAGGCTCGAGTGGTTACCGCATAGATCTCTCCGGGATACACCGGCTTGCTGGGAGGTTCAGGAAACAGTCCGGTGGCGAAAGGTCGCAGCCGGTTCATGAGAGGCTGGAACATTGGTAACGGTATTGGGGATAAGCCGTTTCCTTGAACTTAGTCATTGGAGCCACCGTCGCCTCCTGGCCTTGGCCTTGCCTTTCGAGCCCAAGCCGTTCAAAGAGCGCCATGCCTGGACCGGCCCGCTGTGTGCCGATCCAGTTCTCAGGAGCCCTGCCAAGAATTGCGCGTGGCCACGCCGATGGGGGTGATGACTCGCCCAGTTCAGGCTTGGATGCGGCGCCAAATCTTGCGGCTGAAGGCAAACAGGACACCAGCCCCCAACGGTGGCAGTGGCCCGGGCACCGGCGTGCCCCCAGCGGTGAAGGCGACCCGAGTTGCAGATGTTGTGTTGTTGCAGACAGCTGTCTGCGCCCGGTCATTCGCGCTGTCGCACGTCGTTCCGTTCAAGGCGTGAATCCAGAGCCGGGGGAGCCGTGCCCCTGGCTCGGGTGGCTCGGTGGCCAGCCTCAAACCAGCCTTTGGCCCTTGACCCGACGGCGCAGCCCCCTGGCTTGTCGCCACGCCAGCAGGGCGCCGGCAATCGGCAAGGGGCCGGGGGTGTAGCGCACCAGAGCGCCGTTGGTGGTGCTCCCACCTGTGGCCACATACACCGTGCCATCCGGCAGGGCCAGCACGCCTGTGGGGCGATCGATGCCTTCCGCCAAGACCTGTCGCTCCAGCGTGATGGGATGGAAGCGGCCAAGACTGCCGCTGCCGATCGGATTGTGAAAATCTTCAGCGTATTGCACAAGGTAGAGCCAGCCGTCATCCCCCTGGGCCAGATCCATGACGTTCGTGAACCCGCCAGCGATCGGGGCGGCCGAGCCAGCCACTCCGGTGGAGGCAAAGATGGACGCACTGCCGGGTGCGAAAGGATATCCAGGGAGCTGGGTGTTGTAAATCGTGCCGCTCAAACCCACCGCCAAGCCGGTGGGCACAGCTTCCGCTGGCGGGATTGTTGTGGGGATGGCAGGAAAGTCCTCCAAGGCGGTGACGATGCTGGAGCCGTCCTGCACCGTCAACAAGCGATTCGCGCCCGCATCCGTGATGTAGCTGACTCCTCCTTTCCATGCCACCGCGAAGGGATTCGAGAAGGCTGGGGTATGGCTGGGATTGTTGCTCTCAAACAGGCCAAGATCCGCCAGGTTGTCCACGGTCGCACCTCCGGGGCCCTCCTTGAATTCCACCAATTTCGCGAACTGCGAGCTCCCTGCGGGTCGTGTGGCGGGATCCCCGCGATAGCCGAAAACGCCCAGCAAGCGACCGTCACTGGTGGTGGTCAAGTCCATCAGGCCCGCTACCGGCGACAGATCAGCGGGGTCGGAACTCTTGGCGATGGAATCCAGCAGGCTCCAGGGGCGGCTGGCGCTGTTGCTGGTGGGGTCGTACCGAAGCACCGCGCCGGTTTGGCCCCAGCAACGGTTTGTCGGAGACGGACCGAGCGGCGGAGCCGGGGGAACGCTGCAATCACTTCCACCGGACCCCGCTTCGCTCAACAGGATGCGGCCTGCGGCATCCACCGTCAGCCCACGGGGATTGAGCAAACCGCTCACCACAACGTTGCCGGTGTAGATGGGAGCGGATTGCACGGAGGAAGGCAGGGCGATCACGCCAGCCGCCAGGGCGGTGATGCCGATCCGTCCCGCCAGATATTTGAGGGGGGATTGCACAGAGAAACCCGATCTCATCGTGCGTCGCAGAATAGAAAGAAAACATATTAATCATTGCACATTTGTTATTGACTGGCGGACGTGTCAGGAGGCGCGCAAGAAACGCCCTGGTTTCCTCTCTCGCGAACGGGGATTCACCGCCCAGCCGCGCCGCCGTCCTCCCGAAAGGCCTCCACCTCCCGTTCTTCCACGACGTTGGATGCATTCGCCGCAACCGGCGCGGTCGGCGGCATCCCCTGAAAAACCTCCACTTGATGCGGATAGGGGATCTCGATGCCCTCCTCCGCGAAGCTCTGCCAGATCGCCTGCCGCACCGCACTGCTGATGGAGAGGCTGTCGAGGGCGCTGGCGATCCAGAAACGGGCGCTGTATTCAATCGCTGAATCGCCGTAGCTCAGCAAGAAAGCCCGGGGAGAAGGGGCGGGCAGCACGCCCTTCACGCCCGCAACCGTGCGTTCGAGCAAGGCGATCACCGCAGCGGGGGGATGGCGGAAGGCCGCTCCCACCTCCACCTGGCAGCGCCGCAGCGTATCGGTGTGGGTGTACGTGACCGTGGCGGTGGTGAAGAAGGTCTGGTTGGGGATGAGCAGCTCGGCGTTGTCGCGGTCGCGCCAGAGGATGGCGGCCCGAGGCCCCAGACGCCGCACCTGGCAGGCCTCTCCCTCCACGATCAGCACATCGCCGGGGCGCACCGAACCCTCAATCAACAGCCACAGCCCGCTGATGAAATTGGACACCACCTCTTTGATGCCGAAACCCACGCCCACGGACAGCCCTCCCGCCACCGCCACAAGGGCGGTGCGATTCACGCCCAGGCGGTCGAGGATCCACAACAGGCCCAGGCCCACGACCGCGTAATGCAGGATCACGGCCATGGCCCGGCGGCTGCCGTTGCTGATCCCCAGGAACCGCTGGGCGAGCCACGCCACCGCCGCCGTCGGCGGCTCCATGCCCATCACCAGCACGTAGAGCAACAGCAAGGACCCGAGCAGGGAGCCGAGGTTCACGGCGCTGCCGACCCAGGTCCCCAGGGGAATCAGACCCAGCACGGCGGGGTTGTCCACCAAGCGCACGAGCAGCAGCAGGCCCGCCATGAGGTAGAGGGGCCGAAGCAGCCGGGTGGTCAACACCTCCAGCGCCCGAGCGTCCACATGGCGCGCCAGCAGCCGGGGCACGAGGACCAGAGCCTGCCAGCCCGCGATCAGACCGGTGAGGATCGCCAGCAGGGCCGCCGGCTGGCCTCGCCAGGCCAACAAAAGCGCCAGGACCGTCAAGGACAGCAGCGACAGGCCCCGCTGCCAGGCCCGGCGGCGCAGGGAGCCGCCGATCCAGCCCCAGCGCGCCAGCGCCATGGGCGCCACCCACAGCAGGGGCACCGCCAGCAGCTGCGTCAACACAGGCCCCCGGCCCAGGTAGGCCAACCAGGCCCCCATCTCCTGCAGCACTTCATCCACCGGCCGCTCCCTCCAGCCGCTCCATCATGGGCGGAGGGGGCGGGACTGGATGGCGCGCACCAAGCCGTCGATCGCGCCCTGGCGGTCGAGGTCGCCGTAGAGAAAACGACTCACCACCCGTCCCATCGCTTCCCCCTGCTGATCGCCGTTCGGGAACATCCCCGGGCTGCTCCGCTGGTCTCTCCTCCCCTGGGCCAGGGCCACGGCCAGAAGCCGCAGATTTCCCTTGCGACCCGGCGGCAGCCGCAGGGAAGCGATCACCGGCATCAACTCTTCCCGCTGCAGCGCCAGGTTGCGCTGGGTGAGGGGCATGACGACGAAGCGGGAAAACGCCAGAGCCACCTCTCGCTGCGCGGGGCTGGACTGGCGGCCGAAGGCCAGCACCCGTTGCCGACTCAGGGGGGAGGGAAGGCCGCCGGGACCCGAGGGCAGCGGCGCGATGCCCAGATGGTCGCCCAGATCCTGGCGCAACCGGGCGAGATTGGTGCTGCGGCAGCTGGTCCAATCCAGGCGTCCCGCGCCAAGGTCGCCCACCAGCTGGCTTTGGGAGAGCTGAAAGCTGAGGTCGGGAACATGATCGGCGCGCTTCAGCCAGTCCAGCCAGCGGCCCAGGTCCTCCCGCCGCGCCGTCGTGGGGGGCTGGCCGGAGAAGAGCTCCTCCACGCTGTCGGCCACGCCGAGGCTGCCGAAGGTCCACGCCAGGTTGAAGCCATCCAGGGGCAGGCCCACCCGCATCCCCTCCTCAGCCCGGGCCTGGAGTGCGTCGAGGTCCGCAGGCGATCGTTGCAGGCGCCGCTGGTCGTAACAGGCCAACTGGGGGAGCAACAGCACAGGCAGGCTGGTCAGTTCTCCCGTGGAGGTCTGGAAACGCCGCACTTCGGCCTGATCAAGACGTTGCAGCAGATCGCGCGGAAAGCGCACCGCGCGGGTGAGCCCCATGCGGTGCAGATCGACTGCGGTGCTGTCGTTGACGAACAGCAGATCCGGCGCCGTGCCGGCGGCGGCGCGCAAACGCACCTCCCGGGGCAGCTGCTCCTCCGGATAGAGCTGCAACTGCACCTGCGCGAGGGGGTGGATCAGGTGAAACTCTCGCAGCGTCTGGCTCAGCCGCCCTTTGAGGGTCTCCATCAACTCGGTGTCGATCGTCTCGTCGCTCGGGATGCCCATCGCCAGGAACACCACCCCCCGCAGCTCTGCGGCGGGGGCGCCCTGACGGGTCGGGGGCAGGGCCTGGCAGCCCGCCGCTCCCCCCGTCAACAGGGCCACCAGCAGGGAAGCCAGGGGTTTGCGGGGCCAGGCCGCGACCATTCCGCCTCAGCCTTCGGGGTAGAGCAAGGCGTTGAGCTCCTCCTCATCCACGTCGTACACCCGGGCGAGGGTGGTCTCAATGGCGCTCGTCACCACTTCCGGCAGGAAACGCATGGCGTTGAACGCATCTTCAACGATCTCGTCGGTGAGCAGCTTGTCCTCGCTGCCAAGCTTCTCATCATTGATCACCGCCATCACCCAGCTCTGGTAGGCGGTGACGAGGTCGGCGAACTCGAGCTCCGGGTCGTTCAGATCCAGGGCCATCGGGGAGCGTCTCCTTGGACGTTGCTCTTGCAGTCTGCCCAAGGGTGGAACCACCATGAAGGTCTGAACGCCCTCCCTTGACGGAGGCTGGTGGCTCCATGCGATTGATCGGCGCTTTCCACGACCGCGGCTACCACGCCCTGGCCGACGCGGTGATGGGCTTCTTCGACCGCCGGGTCGACCTGCAGCGCCCCGGAACGGCCTTCGGCGGCGCCCCCGATGGCCGCCCCGACAAGGTGTCCACGGACATCAGCCTGGTGGCGTTCGATCGCTCCGATCCCGAGGCCCATGGGCTGGCGGAGGTGCTCCTGCGCGGCGTCTCCGCAGGTCTCAACCGCTGGCTGAAGGAGCGCCCCCTGTTCCTGGAGTGCTGCCCGGAACGCTCGCTCTTCGTTTGTCCCCTGTTCAATCTGCAGCGCTATGCCCCCGGGGAAGGCTTCTACAGCTGGCACTGCGACTGGAGCCTGGAAGCGGAGGCCACCGAACCCCACCGCCGCGTGCTGGCCTGGATTCTGTACTGCGACAGCCTGCCGGCTGGCGGCACGGACTTTCACTGGCAGGCGCACCAGGAGGAGGCCGAAAAGGGCAAGCTGCTGATCTTCCCCGCCGGCCTGTCGCACATCCACCGGGGCCAGATCAGCCCAACCCACAGCAAGACGATCGCCACGGGGTGGATCAACGCCGGCACCCTGGAGGGCTTCATGGCGCGGTTGAGATCCTCTCCCGGGGGCTGACGCCCCCGTCCCCGGGGCGTGTCGGCGCAAGGTCGCCAGAATCCGAAAGGAGGATCAGGGCCTGCAGGCGGCGTTGCAGCTCGGCGGTCAGGTCGGCCACCGCCCTACGGCGATCGGCACGGTAGGCCTCCAGGCGCTCCTCCACGGCGATGGGGGTGTCGATCGTGATCCAGGCCTGCCGCGGCCCAAGGCGCGGGCGATCCACGGGGCTGCCGCCGAGCAGGCGGCACTGGGTGTCCCACAACAGCAGCAGGGTGTCGGCGAAGCGTTCCTGGCTCGGCCGCTCCCGCACGTAGGTGCCACTCACCGCCACGAAGGCCTCCACCAGACGCATGTGCCAGAGACGCCGCTCGGTCTCCTCCGCCAGGCGGTCCGCCAAGCCCCGCTCCAGGGCGGTGCGGCCAGCACCGCCGCCGTTGACAGGATGAATGCGGTCCCATCCCGCCTGCTCCAGCCGTCGGCAGCGGCTGGCCAGATCCCCGCGAGCCGGCAGGCCGAAGGAACTCTCCACCACCTCCAGGGCTGTCTCCAGCAGCCGCCCAAGTCGCTCAGCCAGGGCCGCCTGCCCCGCGTCCCCGGACGGGAGGGGGCCGGCCACGGGCAGGGGGCGGTGGTAGGCGTCGCGATAGAACGTCTCCATCAAGGTGAGCATCCGCTCCGCCAGGGCAAACAACCGCCCGTAAAGCCGCTCCGGCCCGAGGTCGCGGCCGGGATCGCCAGCGAGGCCCGCCTCGCGCTCCAACTGGCGCAGCAGGGCTTCGATGGCGGGCCAAACCGGCTGGCTAAAGCTGTATTGCAGGCCCACTGGCAACACCAGCATCCGCTCGCGGCGACCGGCCCTGCGCAGCTCTTCCGCCGTCCAGAACGCCA
The DNA here is from genome assembly GCA_046047935.1 of Cyanobacteriota bacterium. Lineage (GTDB taxonomy): Bacteria > Cyanobacteriota > Cyanobacteriia > PCC-6307 > Cyanobiaceae > Cyanobium. Next base: position 12,596 of record JBJOHA010000061.1, on the reverse strand, counting down.
GTTGGGCGACGCCTGGCTCCAAGGGGCTGACGCGTTCGTTGTGGCCGTTGGTGGCCCCTTCCGGAGCCACCGCCAGGGGATGGGGCCCCTCCAGCAGGAGTTGGCGGGCGGTGCGCAGGGCCGGCGCGTCCATCTTGCCCCGCTGAATCGAACAGCCCCCGAGGCGAGACAGCAGCCAGCCCACCCGCGGGCCGGCCCAGAGGGGAATGCCCCGGTCATAGAGAAACTGGGCGTGGGGACGGGGCCGCAGCCGCACGCCCCGCCGCCGGGCCTCCTCTGGCAACGCCTCCCAGAACAAATGGGCCATGGCGGCCGGATCATCCACGCTCGGGTGGCGAAAGGCGATCAGCAGGCGCGTCTCGCCCGCCTGAAAGCCGGTCATGGCTGCCAGCAGCCGCTCGGGGTGCCGCACCGTGAGACGGGTGATGGCGCTCTGTTGGCGCAGCCAGAGAGGAAGCAACCAACGACTGACGGCCAACACCCGCCCATCCAGGCGGGGAGGCAGGAAGGCGAGGGGAGCGGCGGCGGGCATCGCTCAGGCCTAGCAAGGCCAGCGCGCAGGTGAAGAACTCCCACGCTCCCGCAACCAACAGCAGCCTGACGCCCCTTGGCTGGCCATGATCCACACAGCCCGCTCCCTCGCGCTTGCCCCAGCCCGCCGCGCCCCGCCAGCCCCAGCCCTCGCTGGCCCTCTCCCCAAGGACACCCTCCTTCCGTCACCGCCAGAGAACACCCTGGTGGACGGCTCTTGGCCTGGCGGGCGCCCTGCTGGCGGCACCCCTCGCCGCCCGAGCGGAAACCGTGGTGGAGCGTGCCGCCCGCACGGGGGTGATCACCATCGGCACACGCACCAACCTGATCCCCTACGCCTACGTCGATGGCCAACAGCAGTTGGTGGGGGTGTCGCTGGATGTGGCGGCTCGCATCGCCCAGGAGGTGTCGCGCTATCTGCAAAAGCCGGTTCGGTTGGACATTCGTCCTGTGGACAGCACCGAGGCGCTGTACCAATTGGTGAACCGCGGCGAGGTGGACCTGGCCTGCGGGCTCCCCTTCACCTGGCACCAGGAGATGGTGGTCGACTTCAGCGTGCCCTTCAGCCTTTCCGGCATTCGCCTGCTCACCAAGGGCGGGATGCAGGCCACGCCCCAGGCCCTGGCGGGCAAGCGCATCGGCGTGATTCCCGGCTCCCTGGGGGAGGCGACGATCCGGACCTTGCAACCGGCGGCGGTGCGGGTGCCCCAGAGCAATCTGGAGACGGGCGTGGGCCAGGTGATCCGGGGACGGCTGGATGGCATGGCGGGCGATTCGATTCTGCTGGCGGGAGCGCTGGCGCCCTATGCCAAGCAGTTCAAGGCGGCCCAGGCCTATGAGCTGGTGCCGCGCGAGGCCTACGGCCGCTATGCCGTGGGTTGCATCCTGCCGGAGAACAACTCCACGTTCCGCAACCTGGCCAATGTGGCCATCATCGGGCTGCTCCAGGGCTACCTGGATGACGATCCAGCCTCGGTGGCGGCCATCAACCGTTGGTTTGGTCCCCAGGGGATCGTGCAGCTGCCGAGCGACATGGTGCGCGCCTACTTCGAGGCCGTGCTGCTCACCCACGAACGCCTGGCCCCGTCCGCATCCCCGCGCCCTTGACCCTCTGCCGCCATGCCCCAGAACTCCTCCGCCGGCCTGCTGGCCTTCCTGCTCTCGCTGCCCTCCCTCGCTCTCACCGCCCCCCCGCCCGGGGAGGCCTCCCTCGCGGCCACTTCTCCGGAGAACCCACAGGGACCGCAGGCGCCTTCTGAAGCGAAACCCCCACCGCTCCCGGGGACCGAGCCCACCGCCGAGGCCTCCCCGGCGGAGGCCATGGAGGCCCGCCTGCGGCGCCTCTCCGCGGAGATTCGCGCTCGCGCCGGCGCCTTGGAGGCCGGCGAGGCTGGCCTGGACAAGGAAAGGCCCGAGGGCGAGCCCTGGCTGATGGCCGGCGTCTGGCTGAACGGCAACAACCGCGGCTGGGCGAATCGCGGCTGGCCCAACCGGGTCCAGGGCGGCAGTTATTACCGATCGCCGCAGGTGTGGGCCAACTTCCGGCCCAGCTGGGGCAATTTCCGCAACGGTCCCCGCTTCATCAATTGGTGAATGGCGCTCTCTCCCTCTTTGATCGCGCGCACCGCCGAGGAAGGCGGTCTCCAGCCACGGGATGGGGCCGGGCCGCTGGACCTGTTGGTGGTGCAAGCCACGCCCTTCTGCAATCTCGACTGCGACTACTGCTACCTGCCCGATCGCCATGACCGGCGCCGCCTCGAACCGGCCCTCCTGGATCCGATCCTGGACACCGTCCTGAGCAGTCCTTTTGCGGCGGGCGATTTCACGCTGCTCTGGCACGCCGGGGAACCCCTGATGGTGCCGCCCTCCTTCTACGACGAGGCCAGCCACCGCATCGCCGCCGCCCTCGAGCGCCATGGCCGCGGCGATCTGCGCATCCAGCAGGCGATCCAAACCAACGCCACGGTGATCGATGGGCGCTGGTGTGACTGCTTGGCGCGCAACGCCATCCAGGTGGGGGTGAGTGTGGATGGTCCGGCATTTCTTCACGATGCCCACCGCCGCACGCGCACCGGCCTGGGCAGCCATGCCGCCACCATGCGGGGCATCGCCCAGCTGCGGCGCCACGGGATTCCCTTTCAGGTGATCAGCGTGCTCACGGCCGCCTCCCTGGATCACGCCGACGCGCTGTTCAACTTCTACCTGGAGCACGGCATCGTCGATGTGGGCTTCAACATGGAGGAGACCGAAGGCGGCAATACCCTCTCCAGCCTCGATCAACCAGGCCTGGAGCAACGTTGGCGCGCTTTTCTGACGCGCTTCTGGCAGCGCTGCGCCGACCACCCGGGGGCCTTGCGCCTGCGGGAATTCGAGAACCTCTGCGGCCAGGTGGCGGGCAATGCCCGCGTGGATCACACCGACATGAACCGTCCCTTCGTGATCCTGAGCGTGGACGTGGACGGGCGCTTTTCCACCTTTGATCCGGAGTTGCTGGGGGTGCCCACGAAGCGCTACGGCGACTTCATCCTCGGACGCGTGGGGCAGGACACCCTGGAGGAGGCCATGGCCTCGCCAACCTTTCAACACATCGCCGCCGAGATGGCCTCCGGCGTGGAGATGTGCCGCCGGACCTGTGCGCACTTCGCCCTTTGCGGCGGTGGCGCGGGCAGCAACAAATACTGGGAGAACGGGACCCTGGCCTGCAGCGAAACCCTGGCCTGTCGCTGGCGGGTGAAGGTGATGGCCGATGTGGTGCTCTCCGGTCTGGAGCGTTCGCTGGGCCTGGCGGATGCGACGCCCGCCACTCAGCCCTGAGCCTGATCCCCTCACCGCGATGAGCAGCCCCGGGTCCACTGACTTTTCTTGGATCGATTCCGCGTTGCGCCAAAGGCTCCGTGGCGTGCGGCTGGTGGTGGGCAACCCCTCGCTCTCTTACGCCACGGTGTTGCGCAGCAACCTGATCCAGCCGCACGCGATTCCCCCTCCCCAGCTGCTGGGCGTCGCCTCCACCGTGGCGGAGTTGCGATCCCTGATCCCCGATTCAGCCGCGGACGTGCTCGTGGCGACCACCAGCCAGCTGCGCGATGGCTGCTCCATTCCCCTCCTGCGGGACTGGTTGCAGCGGCCGGACCCTCCTGCCTTGCTGGTGCTCCTTCAGGAGGACGACCCGGCCCTTCCCCTGGAGAAACTGCTGGGCCTGCCAAGGGTGGCGATTGTTTGGGAGGGGAACGTGGGCAAGGGAGGCTTGTTGCAAGCGGTGGAGCATCTTCAGGAGGGACGGTCCCATCTGGATCCGGAATCCGAGCGCCGGATTCAGATGGCGCAAGCGGTCGTCGCTGTCCTCACCGAGCGAGAAAGGGAGGTGCTGGCGCTGGTGGCGGAGGGCCTGACCAACCGACAGATCGCCGCGCGGATCGTGGTGGCGGAGGTGACCGCTCGCGACCACGTGCAGCGCATCCTGCGGAAACTGGAGCTGCCCGACCGCAACGCGGCGGCGGCACTGGCTCTGAGCCTGGGCCTCCACGACTGAGACGGCCCATCGCTTCGGACCCGGGCTGGAAAAACACTGCGCATGCAGTGTTCCCCTATTCGCGCGCTGGCTTGAGGATGACAGCAAATCGATTCAGAGATCCCTCTCTGAATGTTTTGAATCCTCCTTCCCATGACCTCTTCAACCTTCACCCTGGATGGTCTGCTGCAAGGCTCCGTGACAGCCGCCAGCAGCTACTGGGGCGGCCTCAGCGGCACCTTCTCGATCGTCAACACCGGAACCGAAGCGCTCAGTGGCTGGAGTTTCAGCTTCGTTTCGAAGTACAACGCCTTCGATTTCTACACCGGTGAGGAAAGCGCCCAGCTCAACAGCGATGGCACTTACACCATCACCGTGCGAGCCGCCGCTGGCGCCTCCCCCCTGGCCGCTGGGGCGACACTCGACCTGGGATTCACGGTGAACAGCGACAGCGACGCCACCGTGACCGTGGAGGAGGTGGTGCTCTCCACCGCCGGAAGCGGGAGCGCTGGTGGCTCTTCCAACAGCGGTGACACGGGCACTGGCACGGGTGCGGGAGCGGGTACGGAGTCAGGCGGCAGCGGCTCTGGCTCTGGCTCTGGCTCTGGCTCTGGCTCTGGCTCTGGCTCTGGAACGGATTCTGGCAGCGGAACCGGGACGGGCAGCGACTCCGGCACAGGATCAGGAACAGGAACAGGAACAGGAACAGGAACAGGAACAGAATCGGCGTCCGGCGAATTGGCGGTGGAGATTCAGCTCGGGAGCGGCTGGAGCGACACCTACGAAGGCACGGTGACCGTGCGCAACGCCACGAACGCGGCCATCCCAGCCGGTTGGAGTGTGACGTTCATCAGCGACCATGCGTTGCGGAACATCAGCGATTTCACTGTCCAGCAGCAACAACTGGCAGATGGCCGTCATTCGGTGACCCTCTCCGCCGCAAGCTGGGCCTCCGGCCAGGGATTGGCGGCAGGGGCCACTGTCAGCTCCTACTTCCAGGCCAGCGGCAATTGGAGTGGCCAGAGCGCGGCAGACCTGTTTGAGATCGTCGGCTCGACATCGGGAACGACGGGCAGCACCGACACAGGCACAGGCACAGGCACAGATTCCGGCAGCGGCGGAGAATCGGGAACGGGAACGGATTCCGGGACGGGAACAGAGACGGGGACTGGGACGGAGACAGATTCCGGCAGCGCGTCGGGAACGGGGACTGGCAGCGGAAGCGGCACCACCACGGATTCCGGCACGGGCTCCGGCACTGGGACGGGAACGGGCACGGAAACGGATTCCGGGACGGGAACAGAGACGGGAAGTGGAAATGGAAGTGGAAGTGGAAGCGGGAGCGGGACAGATTCCGGAACGGGTGGCGGCGACGACATCGACATCGGCAGCGGCACAGGAGCGGGAACCGGCGGCGGAGCGGAGCAGAAGCGGCTGGTGGGGTATTTCGAGGAGTGGGGCATCTACGGCAGGGATTTCCGCGTGGCGGATGTTCGCGCCGATCAGCTCACACACCTCAACTACAGCTTCTTCGGCATCACACCGACCCAGAGCGATCGGCCTTACATGGCCCCGGAACTGAATGTGCTCCCCGGCGCCATGGTTCAGGCCGGATACATGGGCCTGAACAGCAACACCCCCGGCGGGCTGGGCATCCATGACACCTGGGCGGCCTATGAGAAAACCTTCACCCAAGCCGACCAGCTGGTCAGTCGGCGTTTTGATGCCAGCCAATGGCAGGACCTCAGCGCGGAGCGGCAGCAGACGTACCTCACAGGCGGCGAGTTCGATGTGAATGTGAATGGCGATGGCTCGCGCCTCGTGCGTGCCAAAGCCGACACCTGGACTGACTCCCAAGGAGGGATTCAGCGCACCTTCTCCCAGTCCGACTGGGATGGCCTCAGCGATGCGCGGCAGGCCTATCTGGTCAACCATGCGCAGCAATACAGCTGGACGGATCAGTGGCAAGGAACCTTCAACCCCGGCAGTGGCACCACCGCCCAACGCATCGCCGCTGTGGAGGCCCACTTCGCCGCCGGATCCGGCCGCAGCCTCACCCTCCGCGCCGATGGCGATCTGGTGCGCGACAGCGCCGCTTGGGTGGGCGATGACCCGAGCAACTGGCAGAAGCTCTATGCCGGCAACCTCAACCAGCTGCGCCTGCTGAAGGAGTTGAACCCCGAGCTGAGCATCGGCTTCGCCATCGGTGGCTGGACCCTGTCCGGCAACTTCAGCACCAATCTGGACGACGCGGCAGGGCGTGAAATCTTCACCCAGTCGATCCTGGATCACCTGGAGTATTACGACTTCTTCAGCACGGTGGATTTCGATTGGGAATATCCCGGCGGAGGCGGACTGGCCACCAATGCCTCCAGCCCTGAGGATGGCGGCAACCTGGCACTGACCTTGCAGCTTCTTGATCAAAAGCTGGCCTCCTTTGAACAGCGCACAGGACGGGACATCGAAATCTCGATCGCCACTGCTGGCGGAGCGGACAAACTGGCCAATCTCAATCTTCAGGGAATCGATCCCTATGTCGATTTCTACAATGTGATGGCCTATGACTTCCACGGCGGCTGGGAGAGCAAAACCGGCCATCAAGCCGCCATGACAGGCGACTCCGGAGGCTATGACATCGTCACAGCAGTGGATCAATTCCGCCAGGCGGGCATTGCCATGGACAAGGTGGTGCTCGGAGCCCCGGCCTACACCCGCGCCTGGGGCGGCGTGACGGCTGGCAGCACCTTTGGCTACGGACAGAACGGGGATGCCGCCCTGGCTCCAGGCTCCTACGAGAAGGGCAATTACGACCACAAGGATCTGATCACCGGCGTCGAGAATGGCTCCTATCAACTGGTGTGGGATGACACCAGCAAAGCGGCCTTTGCTTACAACGCCTCCACAGGCCTCTGGAGCTCGATGGAAACCACCGCCACCATCGCTGGCAAGGTGGCCTATGTGCAGGAAGCGGGGTTGGGCGGAATGATGTTCTGGGCGCTGTCGAACGACAGTGTTGGTCCCCAGAGCCTGATCGGAGCCGCCCACGACGCCTTCTCCGGCACCGCCCTGGAGGCGATCGCCGCCCGTGGCCCCGGGTTTGACCACGTGCTCGGGGGCAATGGCCAGTTCAGCTTCAGCGACTTCACCAGCCTGGCCTGAGTCGGCGAAGCAGAGGCGCTCATGCCCGCGAGCCGCTGGCGGCTTCGCGGGTGAGACGTTGCAAGCGGCGGGTCTCGAGATCGAGAACCCGCCGCGCGAAGTCAGGATCGTGTTCCAGCATGGCGTCGAAGGAATCCACGGGCACCGCCAGGACCCGTGTCCCCGCCAACTCAGCGACGATGGAGCTCTCTGTAGCGCTGTGGGTGAGCACCTCCAGCTCATCGAGCACCTCACCAGGGCGCAACCGCTCCACCCGCGCCGCACCGCTTGCGGCTGGCCGCTCCACCCGTGCCGCCCCCTCGATGAGCAAGAGCAGCTCTCGGCATGTGTCGCCAGCCTCGGTGATCAGCTCTCCCTCACCGTAGGTGCGGATCTCCGCTTGATCCGCCAAGGCGTCGAGGGTGTCAGCCCACGTGCGATGGAAGAAGTCGCTGGTGGCGAACACCACGCGCTTCTCCAGCTCCGGCATGGCAGACAGGGCGAGAGGCCCCTCCAAAGAGAGGAGGCACCGGGCCGTCTCCCGCGCCCAGGCGGGCCGATCCGCCTGGCGAAGCGCCTCCGCCAGGGCGCGACCCTGATCCGGATCGAGAACGGCGCACAGGGCCATGGCGCACACCGCGACGGTGGCCAGGGGGTCATCGGCCAGGCGGCGCAGGCGCTTGAGGACCTCCGGCACCGACAGCTCCGAAGCAGCGACCGGCGATTCCCCCGGATGCAGCGCCTCCAGCAGGCGGGCTGGCAACCGATCGCTCCAGGGTTCCGAGGCGAGCAGGTCGCGCGTCGCCTCGGGGGCGCAGCGGCCCAGTCGAGCCGCCAGATCATGCGCTTCCTGACTCCCGCCCAGCAGGGCGAGGGCGTCCAGGATGGCCCGGACGCTCAGCTCCTCCCGTTGCCGCAGTTGATCGGCCAGCAGGGCTCGGAGCTGCGGGTGGGCGGCCAGCAGGGGGTGCTCCAGGGCTTGAACGGCCTCGCGAAGCACAGCCAGGCGGTCGAGGAGCAGTCCGGTGCGCCGGGCTGCACCCTCCACCGGAGAGAGCTCCTCCAGAACACGGGCTTCCTCACCGGGCGTGATCGAATAGCGCCGCCGCAGGGCCCCCAGGTCCGTAAAGGCCTTGGCGGGATCCTTGCTGCCATCTCCTCCCATGCTCTCCAGGCGCCCCTGCAGCCGCAACAGACGCTCCAGCGACCGCCGGTAGCCGCTCAGCCGCACCTGATCCTCCAGGCTGCGCATCCGGTCGGGATTCAGCAGCTCGGGATCCTCCACCCCCAGCTCCTCCAGGAGCTGACGGTGCTCGTCATCGGAGATCCCCAACTCGCGTCGCATCCGCCCGAGCACCGCCAGGCTGCTGGAGGCATTGACATAGCCCTCGGCCAGGGCGTCCCGCACCACCCCCTTGTAGGCCTCATGGCGCTGACGGCCGCCGAACTCCGGCAGCACCCTGGCCAACACGTAGACCTCGTCAGGGTTGAGATCTCGCAGGCCGCGGCCCTGCAACAAGCGGCCCACCTGCAATCCCATCTTCTGAAGCTGCCGGCGGAAGCGTTCCGCCAGGTTTTCCCGTTCGTAGAGGGCTGGATCCCGCTGCCAGCCTCGCGCCAGCCACAGGGTGCTCGTCGCCACGATGGCGGCATCAAAGCCATAAACCACCCAGGTTGGAGCCAGCAGCAGCAACGGCCGGCCCGCAAAGAGAAAGAAGACGTTGAACACCACGAAAGTCGCGGCGAGGAACACGCGATGACGAATCAGCAGGGTGTCGGGTTCACCGCCTTGGCGACGGGCTCGCTGTCGCATCCCCGCCTCAATGGCCCGACCGCCCAACCAGCCCAGCCAGGTGAACAGACCAAGCACCAGGGGCACCGCCACGATTCGCGGCACATCGATCGGCGTGCCGAAGAGATACAGGCCGGGACTGAGCAGCAGGGCGCGTTGATCAGGCTGCCGAGCCCAGGCGCCAGAGAAGTAGTAGTCCCAGTTGCCGGCATAGAGGTAGTAGTAGAGGAAAAAACCGACGACAAGACCCACGTAGGCATAACGCTCAAAGGCGAAGACGGGCGTGCCGAGCCGTGCCCAGTAGAGGCGTTCGGCATCGATGTCGATGCAGGGTTGCTGACAGGCCACGCAAGCGCTCTGGTCCTCGCCCTTGGCCGTCATCGTGCGGCACATCGACTGGGTGAGAGGGGTGGGGCTCTGGTGGGCCTTGCTGCCGAGCAGGCCAGCGGGGGTGGAGTAGATCGCTTGCACCGGCGCCATCGGACAGAAGTATTGACACCAGGCTTTGCCGCCATAGAGCCAGCCGACGGTGATCGCCGCAGCGATGGTGAACAGCAACCAGGCCGCCAGAACGAGCCGATCGGCGTTGAAAAAGAGAATGCGGCCGCAGAGCCCCGCAAAAAGCCAAGCGAACTGCAACGCGGAATAGTGCTTGGCCAGCCAGGAGTCGGGGGGCACCTTGGCGAGCTGGCGGCGGATCTCACCGGTTTTCGGATGGCGTTTGGCGACTTGCCGCTGCACTCCAAGGGCCCGAGGGATCTGAGAGAGGAAGGAGAGGGGGCAGATCCGTCGCCACAACTCATGGCCAAACACCAGGAGCAGAAAGATCGCCGACGGCACCACCGCCCCCCAGAAGAGCGTGGCGCCAAGGGGATAGGGGGTCTCCACGAGGCAGCGGCCCTGCACCTCCACACAGGCTTGGGGAAGCCGCAGAGGGCTCCAGGGATGATCGGGGGCGGTGAAGCGGGCCGTGAAGGGATCAAAGAAGAGGGAACCGATGATCAGCAGCCAGGCGGTGGTGAGCAACCAACGCACGCCGTGCATGCGAGCCTCGCTGACGTGCGCGCCAGCCATGGGTCTGATGTCAAAGGGTTGGCTGGAAGCTAGCTGTGGGTGGATGGATTGTGCCTGGCTCGCCGGAGTTGAAGAGAGGGCCAGGAGCGGACGACCACCGACGCGATGTGGGATCCTCTGCCGATGGAGCTCCAGGTTTCCCCCGTCGCGTTCCGCCGCAGCCCGTCCATCCTCGTCCGCGGGGTCCTGAGGGGCATCCTGGCGCTCGAGACCCTCGGCGCCCTGGCTCCATTGGGCGTGCACGGCCAGTGGATCCCCGGCAGCGGCGGGGAGCTGGAGGCCTTTTCGCCCACCACCACCGTGCGCGTGGAGGTGAACGGCGTGGCGGGCGCCGTCGACAGCACTGGCAGCGCCATCGATCCGGGGGCGAACACGGTCGCTGGCTTCCCTCTCCTCAACGCCCTCACCATCAACCAGGACGCTCGCCTCACGATCGACACGAGCTTCACAGGGCAGGACCTCTTTCGCGTGCGGCTGCGGAGTGGCAATTTCGGATCCTCAGGCTTCTTCTCCAATCCCCCCACGCCGCTGAGTCGTCTGGATGTCGCCTTCCAGGAGCCCCTGTGCCGCCCCGATGACGACAGCTGCGACGCCAATGCCGTGACAGTGAATCGGGCCTTCCTCCAGATTCCCCTCGGTTCCGCGTTTCGCGTGACTGCGGGCAGTCGCTTGATGCAAAGGGATCTCCTGCCCGCATGGCCCAGCGTGTACACCGACGCGCCGGTGCTGGAGCTGTTTCAACGAGCTGGCGCGGCGGGGGCCTACAGCCGTCGCGTGGGGAGTGGCTTCGGAGCATGGTGGCAGCCGGAAGGGCGCTGGAAGGGCCTCAGCCTCGCCGGGGCCTTCGTGTCCCCCCGTGGCGCCAACGGCGCGCCGGATCGGGGGGGGTGGTTCACGGCGGGCAATGACCAGACGGGCACAGTGCAGCTGGCTTTCACGCGCCCCGCCTGGAACCTCACCGCCACGTACACCCGCAATGGCGAGCGAGCTCTGCTGCGCGGCACGCCCCTGGCGAGCCAGCTCGCGGGCGAGTCGCGCGAAGGGGCGATTCACTCCTGGTCGCTCGCGGGCTACTGGCAGCCGTCCCGCCCTGGTTGGCTTCCGGCCATCAGCGCCGGCCTCGGCCTCGATCGCTTCGCCTTTGCCTCCTATCCCATACCGGAGCTGTCCGGGGTGCGCACCGCGTCCTGGAGCGTGGGACTGAGCTGGGTGGATGCCTTGGGCCCCGGCAACAGCGTGTCGCTGGCGGTGGGCGCCCCGGCCCATGTCACCCGGCTGGAGGGGCTGGACCGCAGCAGTGTCGACGATTCCGGGATGGCGTTCGAGTGGGCGACACGGATTCGCCTCAGCGATGGATTCAGCCTCACCCCGGCCGTGTTCTGGCTCACGCGTCCGCGGGGGGCGATGGCCAACACCGCCAGCGTGGGCGCCGCTCTGCGACCCGGGGGCGCCGGGGAGGGCGGCAGCCTGAGCGCGTGGGGGGCCCTGGTGCGGGGCACATTGCAGTTCTGAACTCAGTGGGATTCTGAAACCAGCGGGGTTCTGAACTCAGTGGGGGGTCTGGAACCTGTGCTTCTAAAACTTGTGAATCTGAGACGTGTAGATGTGAACGCTATGGATGCAAACCCTGTAGATGTGAACCCTGTGGATGTGGAAGCTGAAGTTCTGAAACCCATGGATCTGAAAAGGGAAGAATCGCAGTGGGCTCAGGGCGACATCTCCTCTTGAGCGAGCCCTGAAGTTCCGGGTTCACTGCAACGAGTCCACCCCAGTCCTTTGCCGAAGCCAGAATAGCCATTAGAAATAAGATCCTTACTTGTTGCGCCATGCCATCTACGGCTACGCGATCAGCGACCATCATGGCGGCGCCCGGATGGGGATGGGCGTTGCTTGGCATCTCGATGATGTGTGCAGGCCAGGCCCACGCCGTCCTCATTGATGATGTGGGATTGAACGTTGCCGGTTTGAACGGCACGACGTACATCGCTGGCAGTCCCATCCCCACCACCGCTCCCCTCTCGACAAAACTCCTGCAGTCGCAAGGGGTAAGTTCTCCTCGAGCGAGATCCCTGTGTCGCGCTTGTCCGCCTCGGTGCTGGCCATGCCAACAGCGGCGTGAATAGGATTAGCGGGGCCAGAAATGGTTTGCTCTCGTTCAACATCAACGACCCGATCACCATCTCCTTGTTCATCCCAACGGATCCCACCCGAAAAGCCATCACGACCATGGTGTCTCTTCGAACAGATCGCTGGGGCGAGCGGCGTCAGATCAGCCTTGTGGCCTACCATGAAAAGGATGTGATGCTCGCAACACTGACAGCGGTTGATGCGAATGGTCTCTTGCTGTCAATCACGCATCAAGGCATCCATAAAGTGTCATTTTTTGGCACCCCCGCAGTCAGGAAAGTTGTCGCCTGTGCTTTTGACCACGCGGGGGCTTACGGAGATGACCAGTGCGGCGTTACAGCGAGGCTGTCAAAGCTGACATCAGGAAGCGGATGAGTCCGCCCGCTCGTCAGAGCGTGGCGAGGATTTCCGAGGACATGGGCATTC
>JBJOHA010000060.1:0-13025 GCA_046047935.1 Cyanobacteriota bacterium | reverse complement strand
GCGATTCCTGATGGCACCACTCCCGGCGGACGCCGGTATCGCTGCAACGAGATCGGCTCCTATGCCCGTGCCCAGGAGCTGCTGCGCCAGGGGCACACCTATCTCGACAGCAATGGTGATGGAGCAGCCTGTGAAGCGTTGCGCTGACTGGGTTTCTGGTGGTACGGGAACAGGCACTCCAGCCGGCCACCGCCACTCGAAAAGGGGCGTACTTTGAACTTGAGGGGAGGCCCGGTAGCCAACCCGACCCTCACCCTCCAAAAGAGTCCGGCCAGGGATCACCCGAGCCGGTGCGCACAGCGGAGGTGCGATTGGATCAACCCCAGCGCCCTGTCCAGCGCCCTCGCCCTGTCCAGCGCCGTATCCAGCCGCAGGCGCGGGGAGCCAAGGATCAGCGGCTTGAAGGATTGAACACCTCATCAACTCGACAGCTATGGCGAAAAAGTGGGCTAGGATTCATTGGCTCGCCATTTGTGGCGACTAGCATTCCGGTCTGCCATGCTCTTTCAGCGCCTGATGACCGACGAGGCCCTGCTGCAGGAGCTCGGGCGGCGCATTGCCCAGCAGCGCCTGGAGCGCAACCTCAGCCAGGCCCAGCTGGCGGAGCAGGCGGGCATCTCCAAGCGCACCCTGGAGCGCCTGGAAGCCGGTGCCTCGGCAACCCAACTCTCGCTGTTTCTGCGGGTGTTGCGGCAGCTGGATCTGCTGGAGCGGCTGGATCTGTTGATTCCGGAACCGCAGCCCTCACCCCTGGCCCTGTTGGAGCTGCAGAAATCAGGCCGCAAGCGCGCCAGCCGTCGCCGCATCGCCAAGCCCAGCGGCTCCTGGACCTGGGGCCAGCCATGACCGTTGCCGCTGTTGAGCTCTGGGGCACACGCATCGGCGCCGTCGCCCTCACCGGATCCACCGGCATCGCCTCCTTCCAGTATGAGCCGGCCTTCCTCGCCAGTGGCATTCAACTTTCTCCCTTGCGGATGCCGCTCGCCGAAAGGATCTACAGCTTTCCCGACCTGTCGCCGCGCACCTTTCGTGGGCTGCCAGGCCTGCTTGTGGATTCCCTGCCCGATCGCTTCGGCAACAATCTGATCAATGCCTGGCTCGCCCGTCAGGGTCGCCCAGCGGATTGCCTCGATGCCGTGGAGCGGCTCTGCTAAACCGGCCGCAGGGGCATGGGAGCGCTGGAATTTGTGCCGGCCCGGGGCCCCACAGACGAAGGCAGTGGCGCCATCCAACTCTCGGAGCTTGTGGCGTTGGCCTCCGAGATCCTCTCCCACCAGCAGAGCTGGGCCGCCGCTCTGCAAACCCCTGATCGCGAGGACGCCCTTCAAACCATCCTGCGCGTTGGCACCTCAGCAGGTGGTGCCAGGGCCAAAGCCTTGATCGCCTGGAATCCCAGCACCGAAGAGGTGCGCTCCGGCCAGCTCGATGCTCCGCCTGGCTTCCGCCACTGGCTGCTGAAGTTTGATGGCGTCAGCGGCAACAAAGACAAGGAACTGGAGGATCCGCAGGGGTATGGACTGATTGAGTTTGCTTACAGCCAAATGGCGCAGGCTGCTGGTATCACCATGACGGAATGTCGCCTGCTGGAAGAGAATGGGCGGCGTCATTTCATGACCCGTCGCTTTGATCGCGATGACGCCGGCAAGAAGCTGCACATGCAGTCGCTCGGCGCCCTGGCTCACTTTGATTACAACGAACCTGGCAGCTACAGCTATGAGCAAGCTTTTCTGGTCATGCGTCAGCTTGATCTCTCCATGCAGGAGATCGAACAGCAATATCGGCGGATGGTTTTCAATCTCGCCGCACGCAATCAGGATGATCACGTCAAAAACATTGCGTTCTTGATGGATCGCACCGGTCAGTGGGCGCTCTCCCCCGCCTTTGATGTCACCTGGAGCTTCAATCCCTCTGGCGCCTGGACAGCCAGCCATCAGATGGCCGTGAACGGCAAGCGCGATCAGTTCACGCGCTCCGACCTCCTGGCCGCCGGCCGCAGCGCCCAGCTGAAGCGGGGCCGTGCTGAAACCATCGCCGAAGAGGTGCTCACCGCGGTTCGCGACTGGCCACGATGGGCTGCCGATGCCGGCGTGCCCGAGGAGCAAGCGAGGCCCATCCAGGCCAGCCATCGCCTGAACCTGCTCGAGCCTTGACGCCACCGAACCCCCGCCATGACTCGCCACTACTGTCGAGAAAACCATCCAGAAGCTGCTTATTCGCCATTAGTGGCGAGAAACATCTGCGCTTGAGGTGTGCTGTTGCGACCGTTTCAGCCCCATCCTCGGCTCCCTTCGCCTCACCCTGCTGGTTTGTCGGCGCTGTGGTGAATGGTCGCGACCAGAGCGATCGCTTCATCGATGCAGGCGTCTGGGAGCACGGCTTTGACGGCGACCGCATCGCTGCCCAGGCGCGCTCCAGGCGGCTCGGGGATCGGATCGCGTTCTAGGCGGCCTGCACCCAGAAGCATGGCCTACCCATCGAAACCAATGGCAACACAGCCTCGGTGATGAAGATCAAGGCCACCGGCTCTGAACACGCTCTCAGGCGATCCATTCAGCCAGGCCCAACCACCTGCCCAATCACCTGGCTTCAAACGGATTCAACACACCCGCCCCAGTGCCGCCGAAGTCTTCGGGGTTGCGGGTCACCACGGTGAGGTCGTGCGGCAGAGCCTGCGGCTGATCCCCCCGGTGGCGAATCAGCTCCACCCCGCGGCGTAGAGCGCCGGCGGTGATCGCAGCCAGAAAGAGGGCTCTGTCGTCGCGCGCTGCGGCAGCCCGGAAGGCCTGCACGCCCGGATCGGCTGGTTGCCGGGTGGGGCTGCTGACAGGGCCTCGGAAGAAAGGGCCCCGACCAGCCAAGAAGCCAGTCGGGCAGAAGGATCTGAGAGAACGGAGGGGGTGGGATTCGAACCCACGGACCCTTGCGGGTCGCCGGTTTTCAAGACCGGAGCCATCAACCACTCGACCACCCCTCCACATCGGCTCGCCCGAGAGCAAAGCCCGAATCATGATCCCATGAAAGCCACCGGGCCTCAGCTCCCCAGGCGGTTGGGGAGGCCTTGGCCGCCGCCGGGCAGGGTGGCGCGGGAGCGGGGGCCGCTCCAGCTGGCGAGGTAGTGGTGGGTGTGGGGATCGAGGAAGCGCACGCCGGAGAGATTGCTGTTCTCCACCACGGCGCCACTGCCCGCGCCGGTCACCAGATCGGCCGGCTGGCCCGGCTGACGGGGGGAGGCGGTTTGCGGACGGCCGTAAAAGAAGCGGCAACCCTCCAGCCGCGCCCGTTCCAGGTTGGCCCCCGCCAGATTGGCCCCCGCCAGGTTGGCGCCGCTGAGATCGCAGAAGGAGAGGTTGGCGCCGCGCAGATCCGCGCCATTGAAATCCACGCCGCGCAGATCACAGCCCGAGAGGTCGACGCCCTGCAGCAACTTCTGCAGGCGGATCACGGGCACCCCCGCCGCCCGGTCTTCCTCGTAGTTGCCTGTCCCATCCAGGATGGCGCGCCCCAGGCGCTGGTCGCGCTTGAGGGGGGTGAGCAGGCGGGCGTGGGAGAGAAAGCCCAGCACCCGCGCCTTGCCATCGCGATCAATGGCGCTGAACACCGCCGCCAGGCGGCCCTCCGCCAGCATCCGCTCCAGGGGCCAGTCCTCCAGCATCCCCTCCTCATCGCTGATCAGCTCGGAGACGCCATGGATGAAGCTGTCGATCGTTTGCGCCTGCGTGATGCGGTTTTGCAGGGTGGTGAGCCGCTGATCCACCATCACCTGCCGCCAGGCGATCATCAAGGCGACGCAAGCCACCAGGATCGAGCCAAAAGCCCCCACCACCCCTTCGCCAATGGCGCCGATCGCCTCCCAGTTGCTGGTGCGGAAGAGCTCCGCCAGGGGATCCAGCCAACCCAGGCCCAGGGGGATGGTGAGGGCGGCCAGCAGCAGGCCGACCAGCGCCAGGATCCGCGCCGTGGGCGCGTCATCGAGGCGGCCGTTGAGCAGCCGCCAGAGGGGCGGGATCAACTGAACCAGGGCCAGCAGGAGCAACACCGCCCCCGCCACAAGGCTCAGGGGCCGCCATCCCGCCAGGCTCGACCCCAGGGACACCAGCACCGCGATCAACAGCTGCAGGGAGGCGGAGCGGTTGAGGCGCGTCCAGGCGTTGCTGGCGCGAAAGGCGGGCACCGCTGCGGGATCCGCTTCCAAAGGCGCCTCCAGGTCGCCACTCTCCCGCGAGCGCGTGGCGGGAGGAAGGGCCAGGGGATCTTGGCGGGTGGCTGGCTCCTGAGACGCCGACGCGCTGCGGAAGGGGAACGGAGGCGTCATGGCAGGGCGGACACAGGGAGGCTCTGGAAGTAGAAGCCCGCCGCCAGGATCGCGTAAGCCGCCAGCAGCAGCACCCCTTCCAACCAATCGGAGCGGCCATCCAGGCTCACCAGATTGCTCACCACCACGGCCGTGGCGATGGCCACCAGCTCGTAGATCTGGAAATTCAGATCGAGGGGGTGCCCCAGGGCGGGCCCCACGAGCACCAGAAGCGGCACCACCAACAGCGCCACGAGAAGGGTGGAGCCGAGGGCGACCGACACGGCGAGATCCATCTTGTTCTTGCGCGCCATCGACACCGCCGTCAGGTATTCCGCCACGCCCCCCAGCAGCGGCAGCAACACCACCCCGGTGAACAGGGGGGTGAGGCCCAGGCTGGCGGTGACCTCCTCCACCACGCCCACGAACAACTCCGACGCGTAGGCCACGCCGGCGGTGGCGGCCACCAGGACCCCGAGCCAGGGCAACAATCTTGGCTTGGGCGCCGGACCATGCCCGTTGTCCTCCACCAGATCCGCCTCCGCCACGGCATACAAGCCGCTGTGGGTGCGCAGGGAAAACAACAGGGTGAGGCCATAGACCAGCAGCAAGACCCAGGCCACGAACGTGGAAAAGCGGTGCGTGCCGAGGCCATGGCCGCCATCGCCCATGCCCGTGAGGCTGGGGATCAGGATCGCCAGCACCGCGAGGGTCATCGCCGATCCATTCACCCGCGCCACCACCGGCTGGAAGCGCTGCTCCTGACGGCCGATCCCCCCCACCAGCATCGACAACCCCAGAGCCAGGAGCAGATTGGCCACCACCGTGCCGGTGATGCTCGCCTTCACGATCTCCACCAGGCCGGCCCGAAGGGCCGTCAGGGCGATGATCAATTCCGTGGCATTGCCGAAGAGGGCGTTGAGCAGGGCGCCGATCGAGGGTCCCAGGGCCAGGGCCAGCTCCTCGGTCGCGGTGCTCAACCACACGGCCAGGGGAAGGATGGCCACGGCGGAGGTCACGAACACCGCCCCCGCGCCCAGCTCCCAGCGATCCGCCACGAACGCCAGCGGCACAAACACCAGCAACCCCAGGGACACCTTGGTGCGGAGGGTCATTCGGCTCTGACGCTGTCGCCTCCATTGTGGGGGCTTGCGACAAGGCTCGATCGCCCGCAAGGGCGATTGGTCGGGGGAAACGCCTGTGGCACGGACGCTTGCGGCTGTCGGCCGCCCTGGCCAGCCACGGTCAGCACCCGCCTCCATCTGCGCATCCGCCTGGCGCCGTTCCAGCGGGCGCCCTTGGCCGATGACGCCTTCAGCGTGGATTGCGCTGAGCTGGCCACCATTGAGGAGTGGGAGGCGCAACGGCGGGAGGAGTGAACCCCTCAGGACGCGCGCCAACGCCGGATGCAGCGGCGAATGGTCTCCCCGCAGTCGCCCTCCATCAACAAGCCGCTTCCGCCCCAGAGGAGCCGCGGAGCCCAATCCGCCGGGGCGGAGCCCAGCTCCCGGAGCGGCGTGAAGCCCAGGGCGCGGAAGTAGCGCACCAGGCGGCGGTGCTGGCGATCCTCATCATGAATCGCCAGAAAACGGGCCTGGCGACAGGGCGTTTGCTCCAGCGCCCAGGCGCAGGCGGCGGCGAGCAGCAGGGGGGCCGCCCCCGCGCTTCCCTGGCCCTGCGCCCGCAGGGTGTCCAGGCGCAACACCTTCGATCCGGGAAAGGCCCAGGCGCGCAGATCGCCCAGCAGTTGCGCCCGCCCGGGGGCCAGGGGTCGGGCCACCCCGGCCCGCAGGCTCCAGAAGCCAGCGCGCCGCGGGGCGGTCAGGCGCAAGGTCCAGCCGCGCTCCGCCGCCTCCGCCGCCATCGCCTCCAGACCGGGTGCACTCTCGGCGGGACGCGCCGTCATGGTGCGGGAGCCTCCCAGGGAAGGGCCAAACCCACCGCGTCGATGGGCAGCGCGCCGTAGAGGTGGGGGAACCGTTCGCCGCTGCCGGGGGCCGGCTCCTCCCGGACGGGGATCGCGGCCGCCCGCAGGCGCTCCGGGTCGATGATCAGCAGGCGCAGGGGCGGATCATCGCTGTAGAAGCGCTGCCAGGTGGGCGTGAGCTGATGGCGCCAACTGGCATGGATGAAGCCCGCCTCCTCCAGGCTCAGGCCACGGGTGGAGCGGGTGTAGGCCCCCTGCAGGCGGGCGGCCTGCCAGTCGTCCTCCAGGGCCAGGTGATACAACCAGCGGGGAGACAGCCAGGGTTGGCGATAGGCCCAGGGCGGCGCCATCACCCGGGCGAAAGCCGCGCTGGCTTCCAACGTGGCCAGGCGCTGCTGCAGCTCCGCCAGGTCTGGTTGCTTGGCCCATCCCTCCGGATCGCTCAAGCGAAACTGGCGCACAAAGGGCAGCAGCGCCCAGCACAGCGGAGGCAGCCAGCTCGGCGCGGCCCCTCCCGCCCCCAACGCCTCCAGGCGACGGCTCCAGCGGCGCAGGATCGCCAGCGCGGCCTCCCTTGATGCTTCCACCGCTTCCGAGGACGCGGCGGGATCGGGGGGAGGCGCGCTTCGGGCCGAGCCATGGCGCGTGTGCGCGGTCGCCTTTCGCGCGGCGCCATAGCGAAGGTGATCGAGGTGGCGTTTGAAGGGGCCATCACAGTCCGCCAGCAGGGCGGCGGCCTCCCCCTCCTGCAAGGCGTCCGCCGTCTGTTCGCCCTCAGGGCGCTGGCGCAGCGCCCAAAGCAGGATGTCCAGGCTCTCCACCAGGGTCTCCCCATCGGGCCGCGCCAGCACGGGAACGGTGGCTCGGGCGGAGGCCTCCAGCAACTCCGGTGGCTTGGCCTTCAACGCCACCTCCCGCACCTCCACAGCGATCCCGGCGGCATCGAGGGCCAGGCGGGCGCGGATGGCGTAAGGGCAGCGGCGAAAGCTGTAAAGAATCCCGCCGCGGCTCATGGCTCCTGAAAAACGCGTCCGAGATGGCGTTCGCCACTCCTCCTGGCGCGATCTTGCTGGCGTTGCCGTTCCGCGTACCGCTCGCGGTCTGCGGCGCTGCGCTGGTCAACGCAATGATGGCAACTCACCCCGGGAACCCAACTCGGGTGCCGCCGATCCTCCAGGGAGAGGGGCTGGCGACAGGCATGACAGAACACATGGCTGCCGGGCTCGAGTCGCGGGTTGAGGGCGGCGCGCTGATCAAACACAAAACACTCCCCCCGCCAGAGGCTCTCCTCTGGCGGAATGGCTTCCAGATAGCCAAGGATCCCCCCGCGCAGCTGGTGCACCTCCCGATGGCCTTCCCGCAGGAGATGGGCCGTGGCTTTCTCGCAGCGGATGCCACCGGTGCAGAAGAGGGCAAGGCGCTGGGGCCGGCGCTCGGCCAGCAGATCCGGCAACACCCGTTCCACCCAGGCGGGGAACTCTCGGAAGCTGGCCGTTCGGGGATCGAGAGCGCCAGCGAAGGTGCCCACGTCCACCTCATAGGTGTTGCGGGTGTCGATCAAGAGGGTGCCGGGATCGCGGATCAGGGCGTTCCACTCCGCCGGAGGCACGGAGGAGCCCACCCCCTGAAGGGGATCCACACCGGGCACGCCAAGCGTCACGATCTCGCGCTTGACACGCACCTTGAGGCGAAAGAACGGCGCCTGCTCGCAGCTGGAACGGCGGATCGGCAGGTCAGCCAACCGCGGGTCGCGTCTCAAGTGGGCCAGCACAGCCTCCACACCCGCCTCCGACCCGCTGATCGTGCCGTTGATGCCCTCCTCCGCCAGCAGGATGGTGCCCAGAACCCCATGATCCCGCCCGAGAGCCAGCAGCTGGTCGCGCAAGGGGGGCAGCTCGGGGCCGCACAGGCGGGCAAAGCGATAAAACGCCGCAACGCGCTCCATGGCTCAGAACAGCGAAGGGGACGCCACGGGTTCGCTGGAGACCGCAGGCGCGCTCGGCCGCAGGCCGGCGGCGGCGAGCAGGGCTTGATCCGCAGCTTCCGCTGGATTGCCCGTGGTGAGCAGGCTGTCGCCATAGAAAAAGGAATCCGCGCCCGCGAGCAGGCAGAGAATCTGGGCTTCCCTGGAGAGCTGCTCCCGTCCAGCGCTCAGGCGCACCCGGCTGCGGGGCATGAGGATGCGGGCGACGGCCACCATCCGCACCAGCTCCAGAGGGTCCACCGGAGGGTGGTCCTCCAGGGGCGTTCCCTCCACAGCCACCAGCGTGTTGATGGGCACGCTTTCCGGATGGGGATCCAGGCAGGCCAAAACCTGCAGAAGGGCGGCGCGGTCCTCGATCGATTCCCCCAGTCCGAGGATGCCCCCGCAGCAGAGCTGGATTCCTGCCGCTCGCACCCGCATCAGGGTGTCCAGCCGGTCTTGATAGGTGCGCGTGGAGATGATCTCTCCGTAGTGTTCCGGTGAGGTGTCGAGGTTGTGGTTGTAGGCCGTGAGCCCCGCCTCCGCCAAACGGGAGGCCTGCTGCGCGGTGACCATGCCCGCGGTGACGCAGGCCTCCATGCCAAGGGCGCGCACGCCGCGCACCATCGCCAACATGGCCTCAAACGGAGCCCCGTCGCGGATCTCCCGCCAGGCCCACCCCATGCAGAAGCGCTGGGCGCCTGCGGCTTGGGCCGCCTTGGCGCGGTCCAGCACGGCCGCCACATCCAGTTCAGGCCGCCCACCCACGTCCGCGCTGTGATGGAGCGACTGCGGGCAGTAGGCGCAATCCTCCTCGCAGCCTCCCGTTTTGACGCTGAGCAAGGAGGCCAGCAGCACCCCCTGGTCGGGAGAGGCGCTGCGCCGCACCTCTTGCGCCTGCCAGAGCAAATCGAGCAGCGGACGGCGCAGCAGGGAGAGGATTTCCTCCTGAGACCAGTCGTGACGCGTGTTCATGGCTGTGTTTGCACGCCGCCGAAACGGCGTTGGCGACCTTGATAATCCAGCAGAGCACGCTCCAGGGCCGCTGCGTCGAAGTCGGGCCAGAGCACGTCGGTGAGATGGAGCTCCGCATAAGCCAACTGCCAGAGCAGAAAATTGCTCAAGCGCTGCTCGCCGCTGGTGCGAATCAGCAGATCAGGGTCTTGCTCGCCAGCGGTGTGCAGGTGCGCGGCGAAGGCGGCCTCATCAATTTGATCGGGCCGCAGCGTGCCGGCCGCCACCTGTGTGGCCAGCAACTGGGCAGCGCGCACCAGCTCGCGCCGACTTCCGTAGTTGGTGCAGACATTGAAGTGAATGCCGCTGTTGCTGGCGGTGCGCTCCGTGGCATCAGCGATCAGGCGCTGCAGGCGCTCGGGCAGTTGATCCAAATCCCCCAGAAACCGGATCCTCACCTCCTCCCGCTCCAGCGCCTCCAACTCCCGGGCCAGAACCCGCTCGAACAGCGTCATCAAAAAGGTCACCTCCTCCCCCGGGCGGCTCCAGTTCTCGGTGGAGAAGGCATACGCTGTCAGGGCTCCCACGCCCCAGTCGCTGCAGAGGCGAAGGGTGCGCTTCAGCGCTTCCACCCCAGCCCGGTGGCCCATCATGCGCGGCAACCCCCGTTGACGGGCCCAGCGACCGTTTCCGTCCATGATGACGGCGACATGGCGGGGGAGGCGCAGGGGATCAAGACCCTGGGGCAGGGTCAAGGCTGCGTTGTTGAAGGTGGTCGCCAGGGCGCGACTCATCCGCGTGATTCCGGCTGAACCATGGATACGCTACGCCCTGTGGGCCCCGGCGCCAGGGCTTCGGTGAGGAGATCGTGGAGACGGCTGCTGGTGATGGGGCGCTCCAAGCGGCCAAGACGCGCCAGAGACAGGGTGCCCGTCTCCTCCGAGATCACCACGCACAGACAGCGGTCATGGCGTTCCGTCAGGCCGATGGCCGCCAGGTGGCGGGTGCCGTAACGGTTGAGTCCCTGGCGGGAGAGAGGAAGGATCACTCCTGCGGAGAGGATGCGGTTTTTCTGCACCAACACCGCTCCGTCATGCAAGGGCGTGTCGGTGGCGAAGACGTTGAGCAGCAGCTCCACCGACAAGCGAGCATCCAGGGGGATCCCGGGATTGAGAAAATCCTCCGGCCGCAGATCACTGCCCAGATCCAGAACGATCAAGGCGCCGCGCCTGGCCTGGGAGAGCAGGCCAGCAGCCTGGGTGATGACGGCGACAGAACCGCTCACCAGGCGATCGCGGCGGCGATCCGCGAACAACACCCGCAGGTCGCCCGTTCCCAAGAGCTCCATGAGGCGCCGAAGCTCTCCCTGCCAAAGGATCGCCAGGGCCAGGCTGCAGGCCAACACCAAGGCGTCCACCATCTTGGTGGTGAGCGGCAGCGGCACGAAACGCTGCACGAACCAGGCCACAGAAACCAACAGGAGGTAACCCCTCAGCAGCCAAAGGGTGCGGGCATCCTGCAGACGACCCAAAATGAGAACCCCCAGAAGAGAGGCGAACACCAGGTCGAGTAGGAAGAGAATCAGATCTCTGTGATCAAGCCAGAAGAGCACAGCGGAAAGGGGTCAGCAAATGAGCCCGAACGAACAAAGCAGTTCAACAACAGACATGAATCAGTCGTAACATTCACAACAAAGTTTATGGAATCTTTCCTGTCCAAGCGCGATAAAAGTTTAAGATAAGAGTATTATTCTTTCTAAATTCAAGTGGCCACCTGCTTGATTATTGTTCAGCAAAGGCTGTCGGGCAACAGGTCGTAGCGCAGTAGGTCTTCCGGCTCCTCTCGACGCTGCACCAGATCCGCCGTGCCGTCGTGCACAAGCACCGTCGCGGGCCTGGGGATGCGGTTGTAGTTCGAGCCCATCGAGGCGTTGTAGGCCCCTGTGGCAAAGACCACCAGCACATCGCCCACGCGGGTTTCGGGGAGGGCCAATTCGGGCAAAAGGACATCCCCGGATTCGCAGTGTTTGCCGGCAACGGTGGCCGTCTCGCGGGGCTCCTCGGAGTTGTGCAAGGGCCGATCCGCCAGCACGGCGGTGTATGCCGCTTGGTAGGTGATCGGACGCGGGTTGTCACTCATCCCCCCGTCAACGGAGACATAAGTGCGTCCACCTGGAATCGTTTTGCGACTGCCAAGGGCATAGAGCGTCAGGCCCGCCGGGCCGACAAGGGAGCGCCCGGGCTCGCAGAGCAGCCGAGGAAGCTCGAGTCCCCGCTCGCGACACGCCCGGCTCACCGCCTCCGCCACCACTTCCACCCAGCGTTGAATGCTGGGAGGGTCGTCGGAGCGCACGTAGCGGATGCCCAGGCCACCACCCACATTGAGATCGCGGCAGGGATGGCCCAGGGAGCGCGCGAGCTTCAAGGCGTCCGCCATCACTCCCGCCAGATCTTGATGCGGTTGGAGCTCAAAGATCTGTGAGCCGATATGGGCATGCAATCCATCCACCCAAGCCCAAGAACAGCGGGACAGGTGGCTCAGCACGCTCTCCAGCTGATCGGGGTCAAAACCAAATTTGCTATCGAGATGTCCGGTGCGAATGTATTGATGCGTATGGCATTCAATGCCTGGAGTGAAGCGCACCAGCAAGCGCACGGGCGAAGCATGGCCGGGGGCGATGGCCGAAAGATTCTCAACATCGAGCCAGTTGTCCACCACCACAGTGATTCCCTCACGCACGGCCAGCTCAATTTCTCGCGCAGATTTGTTATTGCCATGAAACACAATCCGCTCGGCCGGCATGCCGCCTCGCAAGGCGGTCAGCATCTCCCCTTCGGAGACAGCGTCGAGTCCCAATCCCTCCGAAGCCACCAAGGCGCTGATCGCCACCGAGCTGTTGGCCTTGGAGGCATACAGGGCGAGGGAGGGGCCCGGGTAGAAGGCGGCCAAAGCCTCCCGATATCCGCGGCAGGCGGCTCGCAAGCTGGCTTCATCCAAAACGTAGAGAGGCGTGCCCCAGGTGCGGGCCAGCTCGCTCAGCCGACACCCTCCCACCATCAGCCGGTCCTCCTGATCCAATCCCGCACTGATCGGAGCCAGGTTCCGATTCGGACTGTCCGCTTCCACATCCGCTTCAAAGGGGCGGCAGAGTTGCGCCGCTGGCTCCTCCGAGGCACGGGCCTCGCTTCCAAGAGTGGGGCGCCATCCATCCGTTGCGGGGGAAGCGATGGAAGCGTGCATGGCGCCTGGGGGTGGAGCGGGCTGGCTGAATGTTAGTGAGGCGGAAGCCTGCGGACAGTTCCATGCTTTGACAGCGCCGATGCCTTCCCCTCCCGATCCACCGGCCATCGTCCGCCTGGGCCAGGGGGATGAGGCCGAGTGCCTGCGGCTGGATCGCTTGGCCCTTGGCGGCCTGTGGAGCGCTGAGCAGTGGGAGCGAGAGCTCTCGGAGCCGTTGCGTCCTGTTCTGGGCTGCCGCCAGGGGGCCGCTCTGCTGGCCATGGTCAGCGCCTGGATCGTTTTGGATGAGTTGCAGATCACGGCTTTGGCGGTGCATCCCGACCATCGCCGCCGGGGCTTGGCCCGCCACTTGTTGGTGGCCCTGTTTGAAGAGGGCCGCCAGGGGGGCGCGGATCGGGCCACCCTGGAAGTCGCCAGCTCCAACACAGCCGCCAGGAGCCTGTATGCCGCCCTGGGCTTCCGGGAGGCAGCCGTGCGGCGCGGGTATTACCGCAGCGGCGATGACGCATTGCTGCTGTGGAGGAGGCTTTGAACACCCATTCTTTGAACACGCCTTCTTGGAACACGCTTTCCGGAGAAGGGCGGGCTCTGCCCCTGCGCCAAACGCGCGGGCCGGCAGCCTTGACGGATGACGGACCCTCCCCGCCGAG
>JBJOHA010000059.1:0-5082 GCA_046047935.1 Cyanobacteriota bacterium | reverse complement strand
CGATGCGCCACTGACGGGGCCAGGCAGAGGGGTGATGTTCAACCGCCATGACCGCCCGGCCACCCGTGCGGGAGATGTGCTGATGTATGGCGTCGGCTATCGAAGGTCAATCGATCTGTGGCAAAACCGCCTGGCGATCGAGCAGCCTGGCCCTGGCTATGTCCACCTGGGGGCAGCGGCCACGGATGAGGTGGTGGATGAGTTGTTCCCCTGGACAAGAAAGGTTGTTGTCCAGAACGGGTTGGTCCACCACACCTGGATCCTTCCCCAGGGTGCGCATGACGAGTCAGGAGACTGCGCCCGCTATGCCTATGCGGCCATGCAGCTGGTCCAGAGGCGGGGATATGCGACGAATCCAGACGGGATGTGGCCAGCGCTGGAGGCCGCCGCCCTGGCGACGATTGGCCCCCGTCCGGAGACTGACCAGGCACGGGCGCCCAAGGGCGGCTCCTGGCTGCCCAGCAATCGAAAAGGCTGGCTATCACGGTAGAATCCCGCCATGGCATACACTTCTCAGGATCTTGCAAACCTGCGCCAAGCCATTGGCGAAGGTGTTCAGCGCGTCAAGTTTTCCGATGGTCGTGAGCTGACGTATAGAACATTGGACGAGATGAGGAGAATTGAGGCAAGCATGGCGGCAGAGCTTGAACCAACCGAAAATGTAACCCTAAAACGTCATTATTTTACCCCCAAAAGGATATAATGGCCAAAAAAGGAAAAAAAACAGAAACTCAAGCCAATTCAAGGCCTCTAGCTGTTTTTGAAGCTGCCAAAGATTCAAGGAGAACATCTGGGTGGTACGCAAGCTCTGGCGGGCCAAACGTTGATGTTCGCTCGGCTTGGAGTTGGCTTGTCAAGCGACATCAGGATCTGGTTGACAACGACGGCTATGCCAAAAAAGCCATCGGAGTGATTGTCAACAGCTGGATCGGTGATGGAATAATGAGCACGCCAACCAATACGGCAAAGCGTTACAGCAAGCTCTGGCAATCTTGGTGTGACGAGCCAATGGCAGACTTCTACGAAAAACGCAACTGGTACGGCAACCAAGCCAGTGGAGCCAGGACCACCGCAGTTCGCGGGGCTGTGCTTGTCCGGAAAAGAGTCTATCCCGAGCTGCTTGAGCGATATGGACTTGTCCCACTGCAAGTGCAGCTGCTTGAGCCTGATTGGCTAGACTTCAGCAAAGATAACGGATACGATATAATTTTTGGCCAGCAATATGATCAGGCCGGAAGGCTCCAAGGCTACTGGATCAGGGACAAGCACCCTGGGGAATCCATGTTGGGGACCGGGATTCGGCTGCAAAGCACCTTTGTTCCGAAGGAAGAAATTGCCTTGCATTTTGAAGACTTGCGGACAGGAGCAAGGATGGGAATACCCTTTGGGACCGCCGCAATTCTAACGCTGCGCGATATGGGAGACACAAGAGTTGCCCAGCAGATGAAGGATAAAATTGCTGCTTGTTTCTTTGGTGTTACAACAGACAGCGAAGGGCAGCCCAACCCAACTAACCAGGAAGAAATCTTTGAGGGAATAGAGCCGGGAATGAATTATCAGCTGCCGCCCGGCAAAGGGTTTCAGGCGTTTACTCCCCCAGGCTCGGGTGACTTTAAGTCAACCCATAAAGTTTATGCCCAGGGTGTTGCAGCTGCCTACGAGATCACCTACGAAGCCCTCACCGGCGACCTCTCTGACGTGAACTACAGCAGCATGAGAGGCGGCTGGCTTGAGTTCTCTAGGCGTGTTGCCCATCTGCGCGGCAATATCACCTATCCGGGGATGCTGTCTCCTGTCTGCCGATGGCATGACGATCTAGCCCGCATGGCGGGCTTGCTCAAGGGTCCGAGAGTCCAGTGGTCGCACACGCCACCCCGGCGCGAAATGATGGACCCAACCAAAGAAATCCCCGCGTTGATTGAGGCTATCCAGGCTGGAATTATGAGCCTCTCCGAGGTTCACAGGTCCTACGGATTCATCCCTGAGCAAGTGCTGGAAGAGCTGGGCCAAGACCTTGCCGCAGCCCGATCGAAGGGTTTGACGCTGTCGGTGGACCTGGCGGCCAGATCTGCGGCTGGCGCACAACGCCAGAAATCTTCTACAGTTGCTGCGCCAGAGCCTTAGCAATGTCCGACATCTTTCTCTATGGTGACATCGGCCTTGACGTTACCGTTCAAGAGCTGGGAGAGCGCCTCACGCAGGCGGGCGGGCGTGACATGACTCTTAACGTGTTCTCCTATGGGGGGGATGCCTCACAGGGGCTGGCAATGTACAACCTGATCCAGAGGTATGAGGGCAAGATCACGGCGCGCATTGATGGCGTTGTGGCCAGCGCCGGAACCCTCCCGGTCATGGCGGCGGATCATGTGCTAATGCCCAGCAACGCTCTGATGATGATCCACGACCCATGGTCAGGAGCGAGTGGCAATGCGGCCAGCCTGCGGACCAAGGCGGAGCAGCTGGAGGCATACTCAGCAAGCTATCGAGAGGCCTACGTCAGGCGGTCCAGGCGGCCAGATGCCGAGGTAAGCGCATGGATGAGCGCCAACGAAGGCAGCGGGACATGGTTTACAGCTCAGCAGGCGCTTGATGCTGGCTTGATTGACGAGATCTCAGCCCCGGCCCAGATTCGAGCGGAAGCGCCTCGCGTGGATTTATCGCTGATCCAGAGGTTGGGGGAAGCTCCCGACACACTTCAATACTGGATACAGGCTAAAGTGGAGCCAGTACAACAAATGGAAATGGACCAGGAAACCACGGCCGTGGAAGCAACGGCCAAGAGCCAACCATCTGAAACTTCCGAAACCGTGGTTCATGCCGCCGCTCCAATCGTTCAGGCTGCTGTTCCTGCAGTCAACGCGGACATGAGCGAGCTGGCCCGCCTCCGCCGCGAGAATGACATCCGCACCGCCGCCGCTCACGCAGGCCTGGCACCCGACAAGGTGCAGGCGCTGGTTGACGGTGGCCAGCCCATGGCACAAGTCGCGATCGAGATTATCAAGGCTCAAGCCAGCGCTTCAGATGCTCTGGCGCCAACCGCTGGCCACCCTGCCAGGATGCAGGTTGTTCGGGATTCTGGCGACACCGTCAAGGCCGCCATTCAGGCCCGCCTGGAGCACAGGCTTAAGCCAGGCTCCGTCATGCCAGATGTGGCCCGGCAGTTCCGTGGCTGCAACATGCTGGACCTGATCCGTGCTTCGATGGAAATGCACGGTGTCAACCCGGTTGGGCGGAGCAAGAGCGAGCTGGTGGTCTGGGCGCTGCATTCCACAAGCGACTTTCCGTTGCTGCTTGAGAATGCAGCCAACAAGACGTTGATGCCTGCTTATGAGGAAGAGCCACACACCTGGCGCCCGATTGCGACACAGCGAAACCTCCCGGACTTCAAGGACGCGAAGAGTTATTCCATCGCTGCGGATCTCGTTCCAAAAGAGCTGAAGGAGAGCGGCGAATACGAGCTCGCCACCATGACCGAAGGTCGTGCATCCTGGCGTCTTTATACTTACGCCCGGAAGCTTCTCTTGTCGAGAGAGATGATTATCAACGATGATCTCTCTGCCTTTGAGGAGGCGCTCCCGATGTTTGGACGCGGTTTCCGCCGCTTTGAGTCCAATACGATCTACAACCTGATCACTAGCAATGCGCTTAGCGCAGAAGATGGGGTTGCCTTGTTTGACGCTTCGCACAACAACACCGGAAGCGGCGCCATTTCTATTCCTTCCATCTCTGCAGGCAAAAAAGCCATGATGAAGCAGAAGGACCTGGCAGGCAACACAATCAACCTGGAGCCATCCTTCTTGATGGGTCCCAGCGATTTGATGGATACAATCCTGCAGTTCCTCTATCCAAATGGCTATGCGCCTTCCGCTTTGACCGGCGTAAATGGAGTGCAACCCTTCGTTGGTCAGATGCAGCCAATCATTGAGTCTCGACTTGATGGCTCTGCTACTCAGTGGTATCTGGTCGCATCCCCGAATCGCATTCCTGGGATCATGTTTGGTTACCTGGAGGACGAGCCTGGTCCCAACGTGACCAGTGAGACCACCCGCGATCCTGATGGTCTCAAGATTATGGCCCGCCTTGACTTTGGCTGCGCCATTCGCGACCACCGCGCCTTCTACCGCTCCAGCGGCACCTAATCCCTCTTCCCTGAACCATTGCGAGTCAACCCATGAAAAATCAAGTCTACGAAGGTCATTCGTCTCTCCCTCTGACCGCGCCGTACGCGGTATCCTCGGGGGGAGGTGCGCTGATCGGCTCAATCGTGGCCATTGCGGTGGCCGATTTTGCGAGCGGTGCGATCGGAACCTTCTACCTGGATGGGACCTATACCCACGCCAAAAACACAGGCGCAAACACAGGTGGCGCTCAGGGTGCCAAAGCGTATTGGGACAACTCAACGAAAAAATTTACCGCCGTTTCCACCAACAACACCTTGGCGGGAATCTTTTCAAAAACGTGCACTGATGCGGCCACGAGCTGCGAAGTGCGCCTGAGCGGAGTGCCGGGCTGATGGGATGGGCCACCCTATCGGCTGCGGCTGACCGGGCGGCCCAGCGCCATTTGGGAGGCATTGAGTACACCTGCAACGGAGTCACAGGGACCGGCTTCTTATCAAGAAGGAGCCGGTTTTTATTGGATGAAGAGATTATCAGTTTCCGCTGGATGTTTACGGCTTTAATGTCAGAAGCCAGCGAATTTTCTTATGGAGATACGTTTAGCACAAACGGACAAACATTCAAGGTTGAATATCAACCACTTCCGATAGATGATGGGACGTGGTGCGAAATTCCGCTCAGTGATCCGATTGCAGTTGAACCACAGCCTGTGATCATCCTCTACCTGACCACTGCAGACGGCGAATCCCTTACCACGACTGAAGGCGTTCTCTTGGAGGCAGCATGACAGCTCGGCCCGGCTCGATCAGCAACCAACCAGCAGCGGCGTCGCTGAGCGGCGGAGAGCTCCTCCCCCTGGATCAGGACGTTGGATCGGTGGTGGCCGCCTCGGCGCTGGTGGTGGGGCAGAGCTGGCGCATTGTGAGCCTGGGGAACACCAATTGGCAGACGGCCGGAGCACCTG
>JBJOHA010000058.1:0-82658 GCA_046047935.1 Cyanobacteriota bacterium | reverse complement strand
GATCTGTTCTTCTGGGAGGCTGATGAAGCCCTCGATGTCCAGGGCCAACTCCGCGCCACCGGCGCTATCAAAGCCAGCCGTCGGCTTCCCTGGCGCTACCGCTGGCCCGATGACGTTCGGGACGATGTGCTGGCCCGGTTGTTGGCGCTGAATGCCGAGCGCTACGCAGAAGAGGTCGCCCAGGGCCTGCACGGCAAGGCAGGCAAGAAGGCAGCAGGGTCGCCCGCGCCAGGAGCCAAGCGCCGGGGGCGACCGCCAAAGGCTGCCCAGGCGGGTGAGACTGGAGGCCAGCAGACTGAACACCAGCACACAGAGCAGATGGGGTTGGGACTATGAGCAGCACCGATTCCGCCACGCATCAGGTCTCAACGCCCACCGCTCAGGAGATCTTGCCGCTGCTGCGGGCTCACCTCCAACCATGGGCAGAACGCTTCCATGTGCGGCGCATCGGCCTCTTCGGTTCAGTCGTGCGTGGTGAGGCCACGGTTGGCAGCGACGTGGATGTGTGGGTGGAACTCGACCCGCTCACACCGTTTGCCATGGTGCACCTCAAGCGGGAACTGGAGCAGCTGTTGCAGCGTCCTGTGGATCTTGTGCGACTGCGACAGCGCATGAACCCGGCGTTGCGCCAGGCGATTCTCAACGAAGGGATCAGCCCATGAGCGACGATCTCCTGCACCTGATCACACCCCTCCGCAAAGCGCTCGAACGCATCCAACGCAAGGCCGCACCACTGCTGGCCACACCGAGCCTGCTGGAGACCGAGGGAGGCGAGGACAGCCTCGATGTGATCTGCATGTAATTTGTCTCCGCAGGTGAAGCCCTCAAACGGCTGGAGAAGATCAGGCCTGGCCTTCTCTCTGCGTCATTCCCGCAGATCGACTAAAAAGGCGCGATGGGTTTCCGTGATGTGATCGCCCATCAATACTTTGATCTGGACGCGGAGCAGGTGCTGCTGATCTGCCGCGATGCTCTGCCCGGAGTGCTGGCGGCGATTCGTTCACTGGAGTGCACCATCCAGACGGACGAAACTGGAGGCGAAAGCAGCGAGCAGATGGGATTGGGGTGATGAGCAGTCCCGTGGCGCCCACCATCCACCAGCGTCTCAGCGCCCTCCGGCACGAGGTGCTTGCCGTTGCCCAGCGCCATGGGGCCTCCAACCTGCGGGTTTATGGCTCGATCGCCCAGGGGCTGGAGCACAACGGCAGTGGTCTCGATCTTCAGTGGTCTCGATCTTCTGGTCGATCTTTCCCCGGAGCAGTCGCTGCTCGGCTTGATCGGCCTGCGCCAGGAGCTGGAAGACCTGCTTGGCTGCCCGGTCGACGTCTCCGAACCTGCTCTGCTTGGGTGTCAGCCCGACAGCCGCATCGCCAGATCCTCCGGCACCCGGAAGACCTCCCGCCTTCCGTCCTTGCCCGCCGTCAGCAGTCCACGGGTCGCCAGCTTCTGCAAATCGCTGCGGGCGGTCTGATGGCTCACGCCGTGGCTGTTCTGGTGGGAGAGCACCGAATAGCGGAATCCGGAATGCCGCAGAGCATGGCGCAGAAGCGCGAGCTGGCGATGGTTCAGCCCTTCCATCCCTTCCAGCCGCTGCTGCAAGGCCCCCACCTCTCCAGCCTTGCGCTCCAGGTAGGCATGCAGGCTGGCGATGGCCTCCTGGATGACCTTCACCTGGGCCAACAGGAAATAGGTGAGGTCGTTGTCGTCGCTCTCGCTGAACAGGAACGACCGCTCGTACTGGCCGGGGGCCTTGTTGATCACCGACGAGATCGAGATGAACTCGGACAGCCAGTAGCCCTGATGCAGCATCGCCCAATAGAACAGCGCCCGGGCCGTGCGACCGTTGCCATCGCAGAAGGGGTGGTCGTAGGCCAGCCAGAAGTGCAGGCCGATCGCCCGCACCACCGGGTGGATGAACACCTTTGGGGTTTCGCCATTGGCAAAGCGGCAAAGCTCCTCCAGCCGCCCTGGCAGCTCCTCGGCCGGTGGCGGCACATGGAACACGGTGCCGTAGGCGTCGTCCATCACCACTTCTTTCCCTGGTGGCCTGAGCCGGCCGGCATCCCCGGGGTCATCCAGCGTGTCCGCGCTCACCAGCCGGTGCAGATCCAGCACCAGTTCAGGTGTCAGCGGTTGCTCCCGCAGCTCCCGGATGCGCTGCATCGTCAGGAAGTTGTTGAGGATCATCCGCTCGGAGCGGTCCCGGGGCGGCCGGCGGCTGCGGATCATCGCCTTGGCCACATCCCGCGTTGTGGCGGCGCCCTCCATCTGCGAGGAGGTGATCGCCTCCTCCATCAGCGAGCTCAACAGATAGCGATCGCGGGTGGAGCGACTGGTGACGCCCCGGGGAGCCACCGCATGGATACCGGCCTGCAGGTCGATCTGATGCAGCCCCTGGAGCAGCACAGGCGGCTGCGAGAACCAGAACGGCTGGCGATCACTCGCCAGAAGCGGCAGGGGGGTGGGGCGGCGGGAGAGCTTCTCCGCCAGCCACCATTGCTCATGGCTCAGACCCTGGGGCGGTGGGCGATGGCGCAGTTCATCCCAATGCAGGTAGCGATCCGACTCCTCTGCGGCGGCCAGGAGGGAGAGCAGCGACAGCGTCTCCTGCAGCCCGCCGCAACGCTCCAACAGCTCCTGCAGAGGCGGGGGCTTGCGGGGCAGCCGGGTGGACAAGGGTCCATGAACTTCAAACTTGCTTCAAATTAGACGATGGTTTGGCTTTGTGCTCGAGGCACTCGTTTGGCCATCGCCATGGCCACGACCGCCGAGGCGGGCGCGACTGGAACCTTCCATGCCGAATTGTTCGGCCTGGTGCCATGCCCAGCTCAGCCGTCCAGACACCGCTCAGCTGCGAGCAGCTGCTTCTGCTGCTCACCCCCTGCTGGAGGCCCTGGAGCGGATCAAGCGCAAGGCAAAGCCACTGCCGGCTGGATACTCCCACCAGCAACGTCTAGGGCTGATAGACGCCGTCTACCAATCTAAGTAGGATGAGGCAAGAACCGATGTGCAACCATGGCCGTCACCCCTCGGCTCAGCTGGAATCTGCGCGTGACTCCTGGCGATCAGGAGCTGATCGATCGCGCTGTTAACGCCTCAGGACTGACCCGGACCGATTTCGTGCTGAAGGCGGCTCGGGCTGCAGCCCAGGAGCTTCTGGTGGAGCAGGCCTGGTCTGCCATCGAACCAGAGGCCTTCGAGGCATTCCGCCGCCGGCTCGATGCTCCGGCCAATCCGAATGAGCGACTTCGGCGCACCATGGCTGCCCCCAGGCCCTGGCAGGCCGGATGAGGCTGCAAGCACCGCAACCTCTGGCAGAAAGCCACAGCACCGCAGGGTTTGACTGCGGGGACGACTCCCTCAACCGGTGGCTTCAGCAACGGGCCCTGGGCAACCAGCGCAGCGGCGCCACACGCACGTTTGTGGTCTGCTGTGTCGATGGCGCGGTGAAGGCCTACGTGGCCCTGGCCTCCGGTGCCGTGGCCGTAGCCGCCAGTCCTGGCCGCTTCCGGCGCAACATGCCCGATCCGATCCCCGTGGTGGTGCTGGCACGTCTGGCGGTCTGCCGCAGCCTTCAGGGCCAGGGAATCGCCCGCGCCCTTCTGGCCGATGCCTTTGAGCGGGTACGGATGGCCAGTGAGCAGATCGGCGTGCGCGGACTCGTGGTGCATGCCGCATCGGCAGCGGCACGGGAGTTCTCTCTGCACCTGGGCTTTGATCCATCGCCCAGCGACCCCAACATGCTGCTGCTGCGGTTGGTCGACATCGCCGCAACCCTGAAAGCCTGAGCACAATGGAGGCCATGGCTCATCCCCTTCCCCAACCCCAGCTTGACGCCATCGCCGACGCCTGCCGGCGGCGCCACGTGGCGCGCATGGATGTGTTCGGCTCGGTGCTGAGGCCCGATTACCGGCCTGGAGAAAGCGACATCGACCTGCTGGTGGAGTTTCTGCCACTTGATCCCGGCAGCCTTTACAAGGCCTGCTTCGCTCTCCTGAACGACCTGCGCCTGGCCCTGGCCTCGCAAGTCGATCTGGTGATGGCCGATGCCGTCCGCAATCCCTGCATCAAACAAAGCATCGAGGCCAGCAAGCAGCAGATCGATGCAGCGTGACCCCCGGGCCTACCTGAGCGACATCCTGGAGGCCGGGCAAGCCATCCACCAGGCGATCGCTGGCATCCGCCTCGACGAGCACGGCAATCTGCCTGTGTTGGTCGATCAGTGCCGTCGGCTGCTCGATCGCCTCGATCGGGAGCTCCCCTGACCCATGGCCACCTCCGCTGACATCCGCTCCCAGCTCGTCGCCGCCCTGCACAGCGACCTGATCGGCCCCGGCTGGGACGATGTCGCCCGTCGCCATGAGCCCCTGCCCCAGCCGCCCTCGGTCTGGTACACCACGGGCTTCCTGGTGCCCCATGTGTTCCAGCAGGAAGCTGGCCGCACCACACCAGATGAGCAACTCTCCTTCTCGGATCTCGCTGGCGAAGAACCCAGCAGCGAGGCGACCCATCGCCTGGAGAAGCAGGAAAAGGACGACGACGCCAACGATGCCCTCGATCAGGCCAACACCCGCCGCAGTTGGTTCACCTCCTCCTGCGGCCTCAGCTTCATCCTGGAGCGGGGCTCCACCATCCAAGCCACGGTCTCTTGGGGGGATTACACAGCCCCAGCCGATGGCGACGACGACAAGCTCTGGCTGCGCACTCCTCAGCGCCAGAGCGTGACGGTCACCATTCCCGGCCAAGGCAGCAGCCCAGACCTCCCCTTGGAGGCCACCCCTCAAGGTCTCTGCCTGCGTTGGATCGCTCGCCCTGCCCCCAGCACCCTCGGCTATCCCAGTGATCAGCTGTCGGTGTCGCTCTTTCTGCTCAACAAGCGGGAACCGCCCAAAACCAATCAGATCCGTTATCGCGATCCGGTTTCCGCCTTCCAAGTGGAGCTGAGCCTCCACTGCGCCCGGGGCTTCCCTCCCCGTCGCGATGCGCTGCAGCAGGTCGCCAAAGATCCCGATGAACGCCTCGCCGCTCTTCAATACCGGCGCGACTACTGCTTCGCCACCGGCCACAACGTCGCCGTGATCGCCTCAGGCATCCAAGACGACAACCCCGCCCGCTGCCACACGCTCACGACCACCTGGCTCCCCACCGCCCGGGTGTTTCGCACCCTTCCCGAACCACCCCCCGGCACCAACGTGCCCATGGGGATGGAGGCCTTGGCGGATCTGGCCCGCAGCGAACGCATCGGCCAGGAGTTGATGCCAATGGTGACGGCCTACCGGGCTTGGATCATCCAGCAACCCAAACACCCCATCAGCGACAACGATCAAAACGAAACCGCCAAGCAGCTCCGGGCCCAGGCGGAAGCCTGCGCCAAGCGCATTGAGAACGGCATCAAGCTGCTGGCTGATCCCCTTGTGCGCGAGGCCTTCCGCACCATGAACGTGGTGATGGCAAGGGCCCAGCGTCAGCGCAGCGCCTTCACTGCGAAGGTGCCGCCCGATCAGATCGGCATGGCTCCCAACACTCGCATCCCCAAATGGCGCTTCTTTCAGCTGGCCTTTGTGCTGATGAATCTGCCGGGCCTGGCGACCCCAGAGACACCCGAAGGCCGGCTGGATCGTGAAACAGTGGAGCTGCTGTTCTTCCCCACTGGTGGCGGCAAAACGGAGGCCTACCTCGGCCTGGCCGCCTTCACGCTGGTGCACCGCCGCTTGTTGAGCCCGGGGATCGAGTCAGCTGGCATCACCGTCCTGATGCGCTACACCCTGCGGCTGCTCACCCTCGATCAGCTCGGCCGCGCCGCAACCTTGATCTGTGCCCTCGAGCTCGAGCGCCTGGAGCGCATCGAAACGAGCGCCCCCTACCTGCTGGGTGAATGGCCCTTCGAGATCGGCATGTGGGTCGGGAAGGCCGCCACCCCCAACAAGCTCGGCGGGCCGGGCGACAGCGATCAGCAGTCCACCCATGCGGTGCTCACCAAATGGAAAGCAGGCAAGCGCGATCGGCCCATCCCGATCGAAACCTGCCCCTGGTGCAACCGCCCCCTCCAGCCGGATGGCTTTCACCTGCTGCCCCCGCGCCATCCCGATCGCCTCGAGATCTACTGCCGCGAGCCACGCTCTCCCGAGGCCAAGCAGGACTTCGCTCCCATGGGGCCATGCCCCTTCCACAAGGGCACGCCCTTGCCGCTGCTTGCGGTGGACGAACAGATCTACCGCCGCCTGCCCTGCTTCCTGATCGCCACCGTCGACAAGTTCGCGGCCCTGCCCTGGGTCGGGCAAACATCCGCGCTCTTCGGCAACGTCAGCACCTATCAGCTGCCCCATGGGAGTGGCGCTGCCGGTTTCTGGGGGCCGGCGGAAAAGGCCTCCGGTGGCCTCAAGATCCCCCAGGGCCGCCTGCTGCCACCAGAACTCGTCATCCAGGACGAACTGCACCTGATCAGTGGTCCCCTTGGCACCCTCGCTGGCCTCTATGAAGCGGTGATCGAGGGGCTGATGCGGCCAAACTCCTCCTCACCCCCTCCCAAGATCATCGCCTCCACCGCAACCGTGCGCCGGGCAGAGGCTCAGATCAAGGCCTTGTTCGCCCGCAGTCAGGTTCGGATCTTCCCGCCACCGGGTCCCGAACGGGATGACAACTTCTTCTCCCGCACGATCCCTGATCCAGACCAAGCTCGTCTCTACGTGGGGCTCTCAGCCCCTGGCCGAAATCTGAAAGGTGTCCTGCTGCGCTCCTACCTCGGCCTGATGGCTGCGGCTCAGAAGGCCTGGAACGACAACAAGCCCATGGGCGCCAACAACCCGGCCGACCCCTACATGACGCTGCTGGGCTATTTCTCCAACCTCAAGGAGCTGGGCGTGACCCGCAGCATCCTGGAAGACGAGCTCGGCGGCCAGCTGGAGCAATTCGCCAAAAACCGATCCCTTCCCATGGAGGGTTTCGAGAATCCTTTTGCCTCTCGTAAGCGGCCCAAAGAACCGCAGGAACTCACCTCTCGCGTCAACACCGCCGAGATCAGCAGCACCAAAGACCGCCTGTCCAAGCCCTACATCGACAAAGACCACCTCGACGTGACGCTGGCCACCAACATGATTTCGGTGGGCCTCGACATCTCGCGCCTCGGCTTGATGGTGGTGCTCAACCAGCCCAAGACCGCCGCGGAATACATCCAGGCCACCAGCCGTGTGGGCCGACAGCTCAGCGACAAGCCTGAGCAGAACAAACCCGGGCTGGTGCTGGTGCTGCTCAATCCAAACCGTCCAAGGGATCGCTCCCATTTCGAGCTCTTCCCCTACTGGCACCAGACCTTCTACCGCCATGTGGAGGCCACCAGTTGCACCCCCTTCGCCAGTCGGGCCCTTGATCGGGGTCTGCCGGGGGTGGTGGTGGCGATGGCTCGCCACGGCGATCCAGCCCTGGCTCCGGCCAAGGGCGCCATGGCCGCAGACGCCCTGCAGCGCATCAAGGCGCAGATCGCCAAAGCGCTTCAGGATCGCTGCATCGCCACCGGAGCCGCTGATGACACCCTCGACGAACACCTCCCCAACGACGTGCGCGATCACGTGATCGATCTGCTCGAAGCCTGGTGGAAGCTCACCCAGGAGGACAACATGAAGCTCCAGTACTGGACCCATGAGGACAAGGGTGCAGGCCTGGGGTTGCTTCACACGGCTCTGGATACGGAAAGCACCTACAAGGGCGAGGGCTACAAGCAGTTCACCACCAACTGGAGCCTGCGCGAGGTGGAACCCTCCGCGCCGATCCGGATGGTGAATTTCAGGGAAGAGATCACCGCCGACGACTGAGCCCGCCAGCCATCACCCCCATGCCCCCTTCCAACCGCCGCAAAGCTGCTCCCCCTCTCCTCGGCGAGGCCCGTCAGAGCCAGGTGCTGCAGCTCTACGGTCCCGGGGCGATGGTTGATCTGCCCGACTACGCGCTGTTGATCGGGGGGCTGGATTTCTGGAATGATCGTGGCTGCGATCTGATCCATGAACCGCGGCTGCTCAACCTGGTGCGGCAGGCCACCGGGGTGGCGCGCGTTGACCTGCGCACTCCGCCCAAGGAGGTGGATCCGCTCAAGGCCATCAGCGGTTCGATCAAGGCGCTGCGCTTCCCGGAGTGGTCGGTGGCTCAGAAGGTGAGCGAGCGGTTGGCTTTCGGGATCCCTTGCCGGGCCAGGCCGCTGGTGCATTTCAACGACGGCTGCATCTCAAACTGGCGCACCTATCAAGACGACGAAGGCAACTATCCGCTGGTCCCTGTTCGCTTCGTGATGGCTTGCCCCCACGGCCACCTCAGCGACATCCGCTGGCGCGACTTCTGCTTCCGCCAGTTCGGTTGCAAGAACACCGAGCGTCTTTATCTGCTCGAGGCTGGCACCGGCAACGACTTCACCCAGATCTATGTGCAGTCGGAAGGCGGGACCACCCGCAAGCTTGCCGATGCCCTGGTCACAGAGATGAGTCCTCTGGGACTCTGTCAGGGGAACACGCCCTGGCTGGGCCGCAACACCCGTGATCCCGAAAAGTGCCAGACCGATGGCAAGCCCACCAAGAACCGTCTCCTGGTGCGTTCGGCCACCAACGCCTACTTCACCGAGACGATCTCGGTGATCTCGCTTCCGGAGGAAGCCAACTCTCTCGCCAAGCGCGTCACCGAACTCAAGGATGACCTTGCCTTGATTGAGGCGGAAGCCGATGTGTCCGCAGCCATCCGGTTCAACCCACGTCTCAAGAGCGCCTTCGCCGGGGTGGATCCAGCCCTCCTCTGGCAGACGATCGAGGCCCAGAGGGGCGGATCCGCCGGTCAGCTCGCCCAACCCAAGGATGAGGAGTTGGCCCTGCTGATCGGTCCGATGGATGGGGTCTCCAGCTCAGCCGAGGGGAGCTTGTTCGAGGCTGATGTGTGGCAGCCCCCCAACGCACCTGCCTGGTTCCGCAAGGCCATCAAGCGCGTGCTGCTGGTCCACCGCCTGCGGGAGGTTCAGGCCCTGGTGGGATTTACCCGCTTCACGGCTCGCACCAGCAGCCTGGGCGGCCTGCCGATCGACACCACCAAGGTGAACCGCCGGGCACCGCTGGCCAACGATCTGCGCTGGGTGCCGACCAGTGAGAACAAAGGCGAAGGAATCATCATCGAATTCGATCCCGCCACGATCAAGGCCTGGGCCGCCAGTGATCCGGTGGTGATGCGCGCCAGCCAGTTCACCAAGGCCTTCGAGAACGAATGGCTCGCGTCCCGCGGCCTCGACGAAGCCCAGTTCCCCTTCCCTGGAGCTCCTTACCTCCTGCTCCATAGCCTCAGCCATCTGCTGATCACCGAAATGGCCCTGGAGTGCGGCTATGGAGCCAGCTCCATCCGCGAGAGGATTTACGCCAACAGTGAAATTGGCTACGGCATCCTGCTGTTCACCAGCAGCTCCGGGTCAGAGGGCACCTTGGGTGGCCTTGTCGGTGCCGGGAAGCGGATCGTCTCTTACCTGGAGAAAGCATTTGAGCGCGGTCAACTCTGCAGCAATGATCCCTTCTGCTCTGAACACGACCCCAACCACCCCTTCGACATCCGCCCGACCCATGGCGCCGCTTGCCATGGCTGCGAGCTCATTGCCGAAACCTCCTGCGAAATGCGCAATGAGTTCCTGGATCGAGCACTGGTGAGCCCCACCGTTTCGGCAAGCCCGGAAATTGGCGATCCATCCTTCTGGGAGTTCATCAAGGCATGAGCCTCACGCTGCCAGCTCAGACATTGCGGGCTGTTGCTGCCGATCTCCGGCGTCTGAACTACACGCCCACCAGCTGGCAGGGTTTGCTCTCCACTCACAGCGAAGCGATCCGCCTGCAACTGGAACCTCTGCTGGTGGAGATGGTGCGAGAGGAGGCCCACCCCCGCTTGATGGCGTTGCTGCTGGATCGCCTCGCCGATGCCCAAGACGCTCTCCAAAAGGAACGCAACGCCTGGAGCTTTGTCTGGTCTGGCCCGGATCCTCTTCATGCCAAAACCGCCGACACGTTTGCCACGGTGGATCAACTGATCAGCGAAGCGCGCTGCAGCCTGTTGATCGCCACTTACAACATCGGGCTCAGCAGCGAGTTTCGCGACTTGTTTGCCTCCATTGCTGATCGCCTGGCCCACGCTCAGCTGAACCGGGTCGACCTGTTCTTTCACCCCAAGCAGATTGAGGATCGCCTGGGCGCTGATCCGCTGGCGACAATCTCATCATGGTTCAACCAGGACGTCTGGCCCTGGCCAGCCAAGCCCCATGCCTATGTCGACAGCCGCCTGATGAATGGATCAAGCGAGCGCTGCTACCAACATGCCAAGGTAGTGATTGCTGATGCGGAAACGCCGGAAGCCAAGGCCCTGGTGACAAGCGCCAACTTTAGTGAGACCGCCCAGCGACATAACTATGAGGCCGGCTGGCTTACAACATCTGCTCAAAGAGTGCGTGAGATCCACAAGCAGTATGCCCTGTTGGTCGATCAAGGGCTCTTCCTGCCTCTGAGCATTGGCGCCTAGAATGAAGTCCCGAAAATCTGTGGGCTGTTCCGCGCCAATGAAGTTGGCCGGCCCAGGGACTGGACGCGAGACAGAGGCCTGCTCCTACGAAGCAAAGCGCAATCCAGCACATTGGCGTTCCGGATCGCTTGGATGCGGGCGATGCCAACACACCCGCACAAGGCGTTGGCCAAGCCCCGCTCCATGGGCCGGCGTCATCAACAGACCACGAGCTCCCTGTTCAAGAGGAACGTCAGCCCTGAGGATGACGCCGACGCCCTGGCTGCTGAAGGCGAAGAGATCCACTGGCCGGACAGCACGATCCGCTTGATCCAATTGCAACCAGCCCTCCTGGGGATGGTTCATGGGCCAGTACTCCACTTCGCTGCAGGTGCCTGAGGAGCAACAAATGTTGGGCAGCCTGTGGAGGGGAAACCCTCCCGCGTTGGCGGTTGTCGGTGTTGGCCCCGGGCGCGGCCTGCAACCGGCTTCTGTCCATGGAAGGTGCTTGGGTGTCATCGCTCTGCTCCGCTCAGTTTTTACACCCTATGCATGGGGCGTGGGCGAGCGGGTGCAGCGCATTCAATCGCAACCTGTCCAGGAAGCGTCAGAGCCAACAGGGGCGCAGCCAGGGCCGCCCCAGACAGGGGCTGATCACGGCCATGGCTCATAGCTGATCGGTTCGTATTTGCTGAACAGAAGCCTCCAGCCGCGACGTGTCAGCTCCTGCAGCTTCCGCAGGACGTCCTCGTGATCACCATTGGCGATCCAGCTGGCTTTGAGCAGGGGAAGCTGTTCCGTCATGACCTCCAACGGCAGTTCAACCAGCAGCAGGCTGTTGTTGCCCATGGCCCGTTGGATGGGCCCTTCATCCGTGCGTTGCCAAAGACGAAGCAAGAGTTCCAGGGCCAGGGTGCGGCCCGCCTCGCCCGGATCGGCGGCCTCTGCGGCCGCCGCGGAGAGCGATCGGCCGGCCAGCGGCATCGCTCGCTTGCCCCCGATGTCTAAAAACGCCAACGCCACGAGATAGGGAGCATCCGCCATGAAAGTTGCCTGAACACGTCAAGAGCCCGCCCAACATAACGAGCCAGAGAGCGCCATTCGTCATGGCAGGTTCGAACGACACAACGCCTGTTTTCTGTGTGCCAGACCTTGAGCTGGTTGGATCAGTCTCAGGGTTAAATTCGGCCTGACTTGTGCACTGTTGCTCTTTCGATCATGTCCAGCATCCAAGACCAGCTTCAGACCTACCGCTCTGAGCTTCAAGACGCCCAGGCCAAGGGAGATCAAGCCATTGCTCGCAAACTGGAACAGCGCATCCAGGAGTTGGAGCAGTATCAGCAGCGCCATCCTGAAGAGACGGAGGCCCCTTCGCCTCTGGAGGTGTTCTGCGATCTGAATCCATCCAACATGAACTGCCTGGTCTATGACGACTGAGCTGTCCCCAAATGGGGATTGCGCCAAGACGGGAGTTGCCTGACCCTTTCAGCCAGACGCCCGTCGCGACTCTGTCATGGATCAGGCAACCTTCACAACCACGCTCACGATGGCTGAGTTGGAGACCAGCCATGCGTTGTATTGCAAGTCGATGCGAATCTTGATTCGCGAGGGGAAAACCATCGCCAACATCAAACGCAGTGTCTGCTGGCATCGCTTGCTGGCACTCCATCATGTCTTGCCGCATCGGTATAAGAATCCTGAACATCTTTACCTCCACCTCAAACAGGCTCTTGAGGCCTGAAGCTCTCCACTCGGCAAATGCGGCCTGGGCCCGCATTGTTCCATGCCATGGTCTTGCCAACACCCTGGCGACAACGCGCTACATGATCACGAAGGCTGATGGTGGTCACGCTGGCCATGCTCACGCTGGCCATGCAGAACAAACATTCCGCCGGGGGAACATTCCGCCGGAGGAACATTCGACAGGATTGAGGCCGCCCATGCTCTATTCGAGGCGGATGACGCCGACAGCTGTTGTTCGGAGGACAGCGAGAGTGCCCGCATCATGGCGCTGGCCCCGAACCCCGTCGCGGACTCTTGACCGCGCTCTTCGTCGTCGTTCCTGCCGTCGTCGTTCCTGCCGTCGCCGTTCCCGCCGTCGCCGTTCCCGCCGAGGCGGCTCACCGTGGCTCATTCCATGGCCGTGCGCACAACGTGCGCCGTCGACCCACGCTCGGTGGCGCGAACCTCGATACCGCTGTGAATGCGCTCCTTGAGGGCACCCACGTGGCTGATGATGCCGACCAGCCGTCCTCCCTCCCGCAGTCGGTCGAGTTCATCCATCGCCAGCTGCAGGTTGTCGGGATCCAGAGTGCCGAAGCCCTCATCGATGAACAGCGCCTCCAGGTGCACCCCGCCGGAGCGGGCCTCCACCGTGTCGGCCACCCCCAGGGCCAGGGCCAAGGAGGCCTGGAACGTCTCTCCACCCGAGAGGCTGTTCACCTCCCGCTCCTCTCCGGTGAACGCATCGAGCACCTTCAATCCCAGGCCCGCGTGTCGACCGCCGCGCCCACCCTCCTCGCTCAGCCGCAGTTGATAGCGACCGGAGGTCATCAGGTCGAGCCGCAGGTTCGCGTGACCGCAGATCTCCTCCAGATAGGCGGCGAGCACCCAACGCTGGAGAGAGATGTAGGGCGGCGATTTGCCCAGGCAGCGCTCGGCCACGCCGGTCAGCTGTTGAGCCTCCTCCCGTTGCCGGGCGAGGAGCCCGGCGCCCTGACGATGTTCCGCGCTGAGCCGGGCGAGGTCGGCCAGGCTGCCGCGCGCCTGGCTGAGGCGCTCCAGGGCTCCCAAGCGCGTCGCATCGGCGGCGTTCCAGGCCGCTTCAGCCGCAGCCACGTCAGGACAGGTCTCCGGCAGGTTGGCCAGATCCTCCGACGCCAGGACGCCGCGCCATTCGTTCAGCTCCCGCTCATAGGCCGCGATGCGCTCCGCCCATCGCTCCCGCACGCTGGCCTCCACCATCGCCGCCGCCGCCGCCTCGACGCTGGTGAACTCCGAGGCCGCCAGGTCTTGCCGCAACCGCGCCGCGCAGATCTCCTGTCGATGGAGGGCCTGGTTGTGGCTCTGCCAGCACGCCGTCAGGGCGCTCAGGGCGCGCTCCACAGGGGTGAACCCCGCCAGAACGGCGCGCGGATCGACCCCCTCCCCCAACGCCCGGCCGATCTCCACCTCCAGCGTCCGCGCCCTCTCCCCGGCCTCGTGGCCCGCTTCTCGCCCGACGGCGATCGCCGTGTCCAGCTGGCGCAGTCTCTCCCCCAGGTGCCGCAGCGCTTGATCCTGCGCCGCGAGCGCCTTTTCCAGGGTGTCCACCGAGGCGGCGGCGATCCGTGCCCGCTCCAGGGCCGCGACGGCCTGCTCCGCCGTGACGCGGGCGTCGTCGG
The DNA here is from genome assembly GCA_046047935.1 of Cyanobacteriota bacterium. Lineage (GTDB taxonomy): Bacteria > Cyanobacteriota > Cyanobacteriia > PCC-6307 > Cyanobiaceae > Cyanobium. The sequence goes on along the minus strand of JBJOHA010000058.1, from coordinate 68,775 downwards.
GTTCCGTTGCCGCAGCCCCCGCCTTCTCCACCATCGCCTTCAGCTCCGCTTCCGTCGCCGCCAGCGTCGCGGCCGCTTGTTGCGCCTCGCGGCCAGCGGTGGCGAGGGCCGCTTCCGCCGCCTGGAGGGTGGCCTCGTCAGGGGTGGGCGCCCCCGTGTCGCCCTTGGCGGGGGCAGGGTGCTGGCTGGAGCCGCAGACCGGGCAGGGGACACCCTCCACGAGGCCGGCCGCCAAGCGGCTCGTCATGCCATCGAGCTGGGCGTGCCGCAGGGCGAGCAGGGCCGCGCTGGCCTGGTTGCGGCGGTCGTCCGCCTGGTTCCGGGCGGCATGGGCCGCTGACGCCTTGTCTCGCAGGGCGGGAAGGGCCGCCACCGCGTCCGCCTGCCGTCGGGCCTCCTCGGCGGCGCGGCGCAGGCCATCGAGCTGGTCCCGCGCCGTGCGCGCGGCCACCACGGCCTCCGCGTTGGCCTGACGCTCCCGTTCCCGGGTGCCCATGGCGGCGCCCTCCCGCAGGCGCTCCGCCTCCAGGCGCTCCACCTCCTCTCGGGCCTGCCGCTCCCTCGCCCGGGCCTTGGCGCCCTCCTCCGCCAAGCCCACCAGGGCCTTCACCTCCGCGCGCCGGGCCGCCAAGGCCTGGCTCGCCTCGTTCAGCGCCTCCGACGCGGGCAGGGCGTCCAGGGGCAGGTCACTGACAGCCCCTGGCAGGGCAGGAGCCGTCTCTCGGGCGTGACGCGCCTGGCGCAGGAGCCCGCTCACGCGCTCCACCTCCACCGCCAAGGCCCCTCGGGCCGCCGCCTCCGCCTCCAGGCTCGGCCGCAGCCCCTCGGCCTGCCCCGCCCGCCGCAGCCGCTGGCGATAGCTCTCCACCACCTCCGCCTTGCCCTCCAACTCCTGGAAGCGCGCCAGCGCCGTCGAGCGCCGTTGCCAGCGATCGGCCAGGGCGAGGGTGGCCTGCCGCGCCCGCTCCGCCGCCGTCAACGCGTCGCTCGCCGCCGCCAACCGGGTGTCGGCCTCCGCCACCACCACCTCCAAGCGCTCCCGCAGACGGTCGAGGCCGGCCTGATCAGCCGGCACCTCCGCGGGGTCCTCCGGTCCGCGCCAGGGACTCCATTCCCGCTCCGCCTGCTGGCGCAACACCTCCTGAGCCTGGCTCGTGGCCTGGGCCCGCAACCGGGCCGCCTTGGCCCGCTCCTCCAACCAGAACGCCGCCCGCTCGAACACACCGGTGTTGAACAGGGTGCGCAGGAGCGTTTCCCGCTCTTCCGCCTTCGCGCGCAGCACCTCGGCGAATCGACCCTGCGGCAGCAGGATCACCTGGCGAAACTGGCTGGCGTTCAGTCCGATCAGGCCCTCCACCTCCCGGGTGACCTCGGTGGTGCGGCTGGCGATCGGCTGCCGCTCGCCGCCGCGGAGGCGAAACAGAACCGCATTCGCCGCCTTGTCCGTGGTGCCTCCGCCCCGGCTGCGCGGAGCGCTGTGGGCGGGGGAGCGCTCCACCAGGTAGAGGGCCTCGCCGCAGGAAAACTCCAGTCCCACCCGCGGCACAGCCCCGGGGGGGGCGTGATCCGAGCGCAAACCCTTCAGATTGCGGTCGCCTGACACCTCGCCATACAGGGCGAAGCAGAGGGCGTCAAGGAGGAAGGTCTTGCCGGCGCCGGTGCGGCCATGAATGAGATAGACGCCTTCCTGGCTCAGCCCGTCAAAGGGGATCCGCACGGGATCGGCGTAGGGGCCGAAGGCCTCGATGGTCAAGAGACGGGGCCTCATGGGGCGTTCACCGCTCTGTCCTGCTCCGGCTCGGGCCCACTCATCCGCCCGCCTGTTCCGCCGGCGGCCTCCCGCCCGCTGGCCACCTCCAGGGCGCGGCGCAGCAAACGCTCCTCCTCGGGCGAGGCGGGGCGCCCTTGCTGCTCGGCGTAGAAGGCGGTCAGCAGATCCAGGGGCGATGAGGCTTGCCGCGCCCGCCGCTGCCGGTCGCGATCGGGTTGACGATCCGCCAGGGGGGGGCGGTGCCGCAGCTCGGCGATGTGGGGGAAGCGCCGCTGCAGGCGCGCCTTGGCCTGCAGGGGCAGCGTTTCATCGGTGAGGATCACCCGCACCCGCGCGCTTTCCGCCGCCGCCAGGGCGGGATCGCGCAACAAGTCCTCGATCGCGCCCTCCACCGTCGCCAGGGGCCGCCCCACCTCCAGCGCCACCCGCTCCACCACCGGCTCCCCGTTGGCCGCCAGCTCGACCAGCCGCACCTCCTTGCGCTGCCCCTCCTCGGAGAAGGAGTAAGGGAGGGGAGAGCCGCAGTAGGCCAGCCGCGGGCCCGCGAGCTCCTGGGGCCGATGGAGGTGGCCGAGTGCCACCGCGTCGAAACCGGCGAACGCCTCCACGCTCACCCGCTCCACATTGCCCACCGTCAGCTCCCGCTCCGACTCCGAGGGCACGCCTCCCGCCACAAAGCCATGGGCGACGACGATCGCGCGGTGCCCCGGCCGCTGGCTCCAGTCGCGGCGCACCCGCGCCAGGGCCCATCGGGTCACCTCCTCGTGGCGCAGCCGTCCCCCGACGAACGGGGATCCCAGGCCCTGGCCCTCGGCTCCCGCCTCCCCCTTGGCTCCTGCCCGCTCCGGCTCCTCCAGGGCTGCCCCATCCACCGCCGGATCCAGGTAGGGCACCGGGTAGATCGCCACCGGCCCCCCGCCCCGTCGGGGCGTCACGAGCACCGGTTGATCCGCTCGGCCCACGTCTCCGCGGATCGTCACCCCCAGGGCCGACAGCAAGGGGTCATACACCGACACCCGCACATGGGAGTCGTGGTTGCCCGCGATCGCCACCACCGCCGCCCCTGTGGCGCGCAGCGCGGCCAGGGTGTCGTTGAACAGCCGCACCGCTTCGGCGGGAGGGATGGCCCGGTCGTAGATGTCGCCCGCGATCAACACCGCATCCACCTCCGCCTCCCGTGCCAGCGCGACGATGCGCTCCAGGGCCGCCGCCTGCTCCTCCAGCAGGGAGGCTCCATGGAACGAGCGACCCAGATGCCAGTCGGAGGTGTGAAGGAAGCGCATCAGCTCCCCACCGCCTCAGCCATCCGCGCCACCTGCACGATCGGACCCACATCATGCACGCGCAACACCGCCGCCCCGCGCGTCGCCGCCAGGGCGCAAACCGCTGCCGTGCCCCAAAGCCGCGCCCTTGGCCGCGGCTCATGCAGCACCGCGCCGATGAACCGTTTGCGGGACGGGCCGATCAACACGGGATGACCGGCGGCCACCAGCTCCGGAAGGCGGCGCAGCAGCTCCAGGTTTTGCGCGGTGGTTTTGGCAAAGCCCAGGCCGGGATCCCAAAGAATCCGCTCCAGCCGCACGCCCGCCTCCAGGGCCAGCGCTGTCGCCGCCGCCAACTCCCGCCGCACCTCCACGACCACATCCTCGTAGCGGGCGAGCTCATCCATCGTGGCGCTGTCTCCGCGGCTGTGGGTCAACACCACAGGGCAACCGGCGGCGGCGGCGAGGGGCAGCATCGCCGGATCTCGGAGGCTCCCCCCCGCTGCCGTTGGCGTGACGTTGGCGCCGCGCACGTCATTGATCCAGCTCGCGCCCTCCGCCAGGGCCGCCTCCGCCACGGCCGCATGAAAGGTGTCGATCGACAACACGGCCTCGGGCCAGGCGGCGCGGATCGCCCGCAGGGGGGGGAGCAGGCGATCCAGCTCGGTCGCCACCCCCACCGTCTCCGCCCCCGGCCGGGTGCTCTGGGCTCCCAGATCCAACACCGCCGCGCCTTGCTTCAACAGGCGCCCCGCTTGCTCCACGGCCGCCTCGACGGTGGGCAGACGGCCGCCGTCGCTGAAGGAATCCGGCGTGAGGTTGAGCACCCCCATCACGGCGACAGGGCCCGCCGGGGGCAGGAGCAAAGAGGGTGAGGATGGCGCGGGCAAAGGGGGGCACGACGTCCGGCTTCGATTGTGGACCGGGCCCTCCCGCAGCGAGGATTCCCGGCAGAACCGCCGAGCGGCAAGCGATGGAGCTGGTGTGGATCCTGGGCGATCAGCTGTTGAGCGACCATCCCCTGCTGCCAGCGCCGGATCCCGACCGCTGGGTGGTGATGGTGGAGTCCGCTCCCCGGGCGCGCCGCCTGCGCTACCACCAACAAAAGCTCACCCTGCTCTATGCCGCCATGCGCCACTACGCGGCGGCGCTGAAGCAAGCCGGCCATCGCGTTCTGTACCACCGCCTCGAAGATCCCTTCCCCTCCCCCGACCCGCCCGACAGCGGCGCGGTTCTGGCCGCTTGGATTCAGCAGCATGGCCCGCAAGCCCTCCATCTCCTCGAACCCAACGACTTCCACACCCAAGCCTCCCTTCCCGCACTCGCCAAGCGGCTGGGCCTCCCCCTTCACACCCATCCCACCACGCAGTTTCTCCTGCCCCGCGCCAACTTCCTGGCCTGGGCGGAGGGGCGCCGCTCCGTCGTGATGGAGCAGCACTACCGTCGCCTGCGCAAGGAGCTGGGCGTGTTGCTGACCGCCGATGGCCAGCCCGCTGGCGGTGTCTGGAACACCGATGCGGACAACCGCCAGACCCGTGCCCAGTTCCGCAAGGCCAACCCGCCCGTGCCCCCCCTGCCCCCTCCTGAAGCGGATCCCGTCGTGCGGGAGGTGGCGTCCCAGGTGGCGCGCCTGTTCGCGGATCACCCCGGCCGGGCCGCTGATCTTTGGCTTCCCGCCACGCGGGCGGGGGCCCTGGCCTGGCTGGAGCGTTTTGTGCGGGAGCGGCTGGCGGCGTTCGGCCCCTGGGAGGACGTGACCCTGGAGGAGGAGCCGGTGCTCTTCCATTCCGTGCTCTCCCCGCTGCTCAACATCGGATTGCTGACGCCGATGGAATGCGTGCGGGCGGCGGAAGCGGCCTGGCTGGCCGGCGCGGCTCCCCTCGCTTCCGTGGAGGGGTTCATCCGGCAGATCCTCGGCTGGCGCGAATTCATCAACGGCATGTATTGGCGCCACATGCCCGACTACCTCGCGGTGAACGCCTTGGAGGCCCATCGCCCGCTGCCGCGCTGGGCGTACAGCGGCGAAACCGACCTGCGCTGTGTCAGCCGTGCCATTCGGACAGCTCTCGCGCTGGGTTACAACCACCACATTCAGCGCCTGATGGTGCTGGGCAACTTTTTTCTCCTGGGGGGCTATGCGCCCCAAGAGGTGTTGCGGTGGTACTTGGAGATGTACAGCGATGCCTATGACTGGGTGATGGTGCCCAACGTGCTCGGCATGGTGCTCTACGCCGATGGCGGCTGGCTGGCCACCAAGCCCTACGCCGCAGGACCCGCCTACCTCGATCGCATGGGCGACCACTGCGCCCGCTGCCGTTACAACCCCAAGGTGAAAACCGGACCGGAGGCCTGCCCGTTTCAAGCCCTCTACTGGTCGTTCCAGAGCCGGCATGCGGAGCGCTTCCGCAGGCACCCTCGCCTGGCGATGATGGTGCGCCAACTCGATCGCCTCGGGGAGGACACCCGGCAGGGGTATGTCGACGCTGCGGAGGCCTTTCTCGCGGCCCAGGCGTGAGCGGGGGGGTTCTGGCCTCCCATCGAACCGCGCCGGCTGGGCAAGGACCCCTGCGGCGTCAGATCAGGAGCCGGTTGGGGTCGGGCTGGATCTCGATTTCATACGTCCCCCGCAGCAAATCAGCCTCCGGAATCCGTCCCTCCATCAGCGCCCGCAACAGCGGAATGGGCTCCACCGGAAAGGTGACCACCCGCGGCTTGCCATCGATCAGGGTCTGGGCGACAGCCAGCTCATAGCCCAACACGTCCTCCAGGAGCGGAATCTGCCAATCGCGCGATTTGACATGCTCCGCGAATGACAGGGCCTCGAGGGTGGCGTACAGCGCCGGTGGATGGTGGGCGAACGCATCGCTGAGCATCTGGCGACAGACCCCGGGACCCACGGCGCGCAGCAGCAGGCGGGCGGACAGCTTCAACACTTGCACCACCATCGAGGCGCGGAAGGAGAACACCATCTCGCGCACCAGGGGCACGCCACGCTCATCCGCCAGATGGGCCTGGAGATCCGCCGTCTCCGGACTCGCTGTCAACACCTCCTTGCCGGTCACCAGGGCGGTGAGAGCCGCTTCCCAGGGATCGCCCAGGTCTGTGAGGGGGGGTTGGCCCCGTTGATCCCGGAGGGTCAGGGGCGCTGATGGCTGGACAGCGGGAAGGGCGACCGCCTCCGCCGCGGAGGACCGACTGATCCAAGAGCGGATGCGTCGCAGTTCGTCCACCACCACCTCCAGACCGTGCGTCTCGAGAAAAGCCGGATACAGCTCAAGATTCACCACCTTCAAGGAAGGCAAGCGATCGGGGAGGTCGCGAATCAGGGGCCACAACTCCTTGGGAACCGGCCCGGAATGGGCATCCAGCCAGAAGCCATCTTGAAGCAGACCGCCCGCCAGATGGATTTCCCAAACGCGCTCCAAGGGCAGATCGTTGAGGAATGGTTCCAAGGCTTGGCGACCATTGCGCGCATTCGTATAGGCGTTGTGCAGATCCAGCAGCAAGCCGCAATCCGCAGCCTCCAGCACCCGGGCAAGAAATTCGCCATCCGACATTTCATCGCTGCGGGGCCGCAGATAACTGGCGATGTTTTCAATCGCCACGGGCACGCCGAGCGCGTCTTGCAGTCTGCGGATGTTGTCCGCCACGATCCGCACCTGGGCTTCCGTTTGTCGCGGCGGCAGAAAGAAACCTGTGCAAACGCCATGGGAGGCATTGAATCCCAGGTGTTCGGAGGCCCAAGGAGCGTTCAGCACACCCACCGTCTTGCGCAGGAGGTTCAGGTGGTGGGCGCTCGCTTCGCTGCTGCCGCCAACCGGCGCCGCGACGCTGTGCACAAGCTTGCGGCCGGGCAGTTGCAGCACATGCTCGATCAGGTCGTAGGAGGCCCGCTCCTCCGCTTCGGGTTCGGCGACCAGCCAGGTGGTCTGGGGTTCAAATTCGACCCAGTCCACCAGCTCCCGCTGCGTCAGGAGCAAGGGATCAAGCCCTTGGATCCAGGAGATGCCGAGACCTGGAGAGGTGAGACTGGGAGGGTTCATCAAAGCGTGGTTCGCGGAATGGTGGGCTGTGAAGTCCGGGCAGAGGCCTCGATTTCGCGCTGGAAGTCAATGTCGAATCCGGAGCAGCAATGGGGACAACCCAAGCGCCTGCCAACTTTTTGGATGGTCGCGCTCAGGGCGTCGATGTCGGCCACGACCGCAGGCGGCTTGAAGAGGGCCTCCTGAGGCCCTGGCTGAGGGTTGGGCTCGCGGTTGGCGGGGGCCGACACGGTGGTGGTCGAGGGATCAGGGCGGGACAGCACACCCTCCGCCCCCCGCGAACGCTCGACCATGCGCTTCAGGCTCTGGCTGAGGCGCGCGGGATCACTGGCTGTGGCGGCCGAAAGGATCAGCCGAGCCTCGGCCTCCCCCGGTTGGCGAGGGGAGGGGTCCGTGGGGGATGGTGTCAACATCTGGACCTTCGCGGGGAGGGAGGGAGGCTGGGGATGGCCACACCTTCAGGGTGCCAGCTGCGGAGTTGCTTTGGCCATTAAGAAAAGCGGGATATTGCTAGATCAGCCGCCAGAACCTTTCGTGGCTCAAGCTAGTCATCCATTTCCTCTGCCAAGGAGAGCTTCATGAAAAGTCTGAAACCAGTCAAAGCGGCTTGCCCTGAACTTTTTTCCAAGTCTTTGCAGATGGCTTAAATGAAAGCAAAGGCTTCCATTCGTTTGTGTCTGCCCAAGGCAAGACGATCGGCCCTCTCTCCGTTTCTATTGGGGAACATCCCATTGTCACCCAACCTTTTTGGGAATCCTGTGTATCGCTGGCTACACCGTTAATGGCTTGCCGCGCCGCGCGGGCGGAGCGCAACATCGGCCTCCACCGTTGTCGCCTCTCTCTGGCAAAGGGTTGACACCAGGCCTTCGATCCTTTGCTGATCAGGGTCATGCGCGTGTCAGCGTTGTGCGCCATCTCCCCGGTTCCCCATGGATCACCCCCCCGTGGCCTTCATCGGCCTCGGCGCCCTCGGCGCCCCCATGGCCGCCAACCTGCTGGCCGCCGGCATGACACTCACCGTGCACAACCGCACGCGGCAGCGCGAGACTCCCCTGGTGCAAGCGGGGGCCCAAGCGGCGGCCACTCCGGCGGAGGCCGTCGCCGACGCCCGGGTCGTTCTGCTTTGCCTGAGCGATGGCCCGGCGGTGGAGGGGGTCTTGTTCGGCCCGGAAGGCGTGGTGGCAGGGCTGACCTCGGGCCGCCGCGCCCCGTCCGCGCTTCCGCCGCTGGTGGTGGATTTCTCCACCATCGAGCCGGATCGCACCCGCTCCCTGGCCAACCGCCTCGCCGCTCTGGGCATCGCCTGGCTCGATGCGCCCGTCACGGGAGGCACGGAGGGTGCCCGGGCGGGAACCCTTTCGATCCTGGTGGGTGGGGCGGCGGACACCCTGGAGCGAGCCAGGCCTCTTCTGGAGGTGGTCGGCGGCATGATCACCCATTTCGGAGAGGCGGGGGCGGGACAGCAGGCCAAGGCCATCAATCAGATCCTTGTGGCGGGGAGCTACGCCGCCGTGGCGGAAGCCATGGCCCTCGGCCAGCGGCTGGGCTTGCCCATGGACGACCTCCGCCGCGCCCTGGCCTGCGGCGCGGCCGGCTCCTGGGCCCTGGAGCATCGGGCCGCTGGCATGGTGGCCGGGCAGTTTCCCCTTGGTTTCCGCCTGGCGCTCCATCGCAAGGATCTGGCCATTGCCCTGGCCGCAGCGGCGGAGACCGGGCTGAACCTGCCGATCTGCCGCACCGTTGCCGCCATGGAGGATCAACTGCTGGCCGCTGGACACGGCGATGAGGATGTCTCCGTCCTCATGCGCTGCTTCATGGCGCCTCGGGCCGGGGAGCTGCCTCCCCATCCAGAGCCCGCAGCCAGCGACGCAGCAACGGCAGGCTGAGCCCGATCACGTTGGAGAAGCAGCCCGCGATCTCCTCCACCATCGATCCGCCTCGCCCCTCCAAGGCGAAGCCCCCCGCGCAGCGCAGCGGTTCCCCCGTCGCCACATAGGCGGCGATCTCCGCTGCGGTCAGGTCGGCGAAGCGCACCCGGGTGGTGACGGTGGTGAGCCTCATCCCCTTCATCGGCCCCGGCCCCGGCCCCAGCCCCGGGGCCGGCCGGTCTCCGCAGGGCAGCAGGCAGTGGCCGGTGTGGAGCTCGCCCCAGCCTCCAGCCATGCGCTGCCAGCGCTCGATCGCCTCCGCCGCATCCAGGGGTTTGCCATGCACCCTGCCCTCCACCACCAGCACGGAGTCGCAACCCAGCACCGCCCGGATCGCCCCATCGGCGGCCGTCAGCCGCCCGTGGACAGCGGCCGCCTTGGCCAGGGCCAACGCCTGCACCAGCAGAACCGGATCGGGCTCCTTCACCTCCTCCTCCGCCACGCCGCTGACCCGCGCCTGATGGGGAATGGCCGCTTGCTCCAGCAGGCGGCGGCGGGCGGGCGAAGCGGAGGCGAGCAGGAGCATGGCGGGCGGGAGGAAACGCTCACCCTGTCACGCTTCCGCATCCCCGGCGCCGGGGGGCGTCGGGGATGCCTCCAGCCGCAGCCAACGGCCATCCGGTCGCCGAAGCTCCAGTCGCCGCGCCCGCAGCCGGTAGCCCCCCTCGCCGGGCAGGACCTCCTCCCGCGCCAGGCCGCCGGGCAGGTAGAGCGGATCGCCCAGCAGCGGCGCGCCAAGGGCGGCGCAGTGGATGCGGATCTGGTGAGGACGGCCGCTGGCGATGCGCACCTCCACCCGATCGCCCTCGCCGTTCCTCTCCACCAGGGTGAGGGTGCTGCGGGCGGCCAGATCCCCGGGCCGCGGCCTCAGGGCCGCGCACCAGATCCACCCCAGCCGGTGGTGGAGGCGGCGCCCGATCGCTGTCGAGATCGTCAGCGCATCGCCGGGCTTCAGGCTCTCGGGCAGCCCCCCGGGCACGAGCAGCGCCGCGTAGACCTTGCGGCAGGCCGGTCGCTCCCCATCTCCATCTCCATCTCCATCCCAATCCCCATCCCCATCGAGCCCCTCACAGGCCGCCAGCTCTGCCGTGCTCTCCCGCAGTCGGGCGCTCAGCCAGCGGCGGGTGGCCGCTTGCCGCGCACAGACGAGCAGGCCGCTCGTGAAGCGCCCCAGGCGATGCACCGGAACCGGCACCCCGCGAGGATCCAGGCGATGGCGGCGCTCCAGCAGCCGCAAAGCGGTGTGCTCCAGCCAACCGCCGGCCGGCAGGACCGGCAGGCCGGAGGGCTTGTCGATGACATGCAGGTCGCCATCGTCATGCACGACGGGCCAGGCTCCGGGCACCGCCCCCTCTCGCCAGGGTGGGCGCTGCCAGCAGAGGCGATCTCCGACCCGGAGGGGGACATCGCCTGAGAGGCGCTCGCCGTTTCGCCAGATCTCTCCAGCGAGGAGCCGGCCCTGCCACACAGCCAGAGTGCTGTGCGAATGGCGGTTCGCGTAGAAGGTCGCCACGCTGGGGACGGCGACATCCACACGGTCGCGGTAGTGGAAGCCGGAGTTGAGGGCCGCCGGCAGCCAGCCGCTCTCCACCCCCTCCTGGCCGCCATGCTCCTCGGGGGCGGGGAAAGGGGGCGAGGGCGCGCGATCAGTCGACCAGCCCATGCTCCAGGGCATGGCGCACCAGTTCGGTGCGGCTGGAGGTGCCCGTTTTGATGAACAAGCGGCTGACGTACTTCTCCACATTGCGGATGGAGGTGTCGAGCTGGCGGGCGATCTCCTTGTTCATCAGCCCTTCCGCCACCAACTGGAGCACGCTCGCCTCCCGTGGCGTGAAATCAAAGGCCAGCGCTGGCGCTTGCTTTTTCACTCCGCCGGTGCCAAGCATGGAGCGGATCTCGGTGATCTGCTTGGCCATCTGACCGATGTCGGCATCGGCGAAACGGGCGGCCTCGGCCAGCAGACGCTCCTGGCGGCGCGCCACATTGCGCAGCCGCGCCACCAGCTCTTCCGGATCAAAGGGCTTGGGAATGTAGTCATCCGCGCCGGCGGTGAAACCGGCGATGCGATCGGCGGTCATCCCCTTGGCGGTGAGGAAGATCACGGGCGTGCCGCCCAGCCGCTCATCGGCCCGCAGGCGCTTGAGCAGGCCGTAGCCATCGCAACGGGGCATCATCACGTCGGTGATGACCACATCCGGCGCGAGTTGTTGAGCCTGGGTCCAGCCCTCCTCGCCGTCATTGGCGGTGGTCACTTGAAACCCCTCATCCTCGAGAAAGGCCTTCACCGCAGTGCGCAAACCGGGTTCATCATCCACCAGCAACACGCGCACCGGCGCGTGTTCCATCTCGGAGTTGGCCGTCTCAGGAGGGGACGCTCCAAGGGAATCGGAGCCGGTGGCGTCAGCGGGGGAGGTGGGAGCCATGGGAACGGGCGACCCGCTCAGCCTACGGACGACGGGCGCCGGGCAACACCTGCTCACGCTCGACAAGGGTTCCGCTGAAGCCCAGACGCCGGGCTTCCGGCCCGAGGCTGGCGGGATCGCGGCCCGCCTGCTCGGGGAAGCAGGCCGCCCACCAGATCTGGTGGTCCAGCCGGTTGGCGGGGGTGATCGGTCCGCCGGGATTGAGCTCCCGCAGGATGAGAACCCCGCGAACACCACCGCTTCCACCGGTGATGCGCATCGGCTGCGTCGTGCCGCAATGGAGCACATCGGTGGAGACAAACACCCGATCCTCTGTCTGCTCCCAGACTTTCAACCGCCAGACCAGCGGTTGCGCCGGGTCCTGCTCTCGGCCGAACACCCCCAGCCTTGAGCGACCCTTGAGGGTGATTCGCTTCGTCAGCACGACCAGATCCTCGGGAGGGGGAGGCTCGTCGCCGAAGTCCGGGTCCAACCGGGGGAACGGCAGGGGGCTCGCCGCCGGCTCCCCCGCCCCGACCGGTTGCGCCAATGCCGGTCCCGCCTCGCTGAGGACCATTCCCGCCATCCCCGCCGTCCCCGCCATTCCCGCAGTCCCCGCGATCGCCGTCATCCCTGCGATCCCCGGCAATGCCGCGATCTCCGCCAATGCCGCGATCCCCGCGATCGCTGCCAGAGGAGCCATCGCCCCCAGAGCCGCCCGCCAGTGACGGCGCTCCCGATCCCGACGGGTGAAACGTTTTGTCAGCATGGCGCCATGCTCGCTTATCTCGACCACCACGCCACCACCCCCTGTGCCACAGCGGTGGTGGAGGCGATGGCGCCCTGGTGGCAGGAGCGCTTTGCCAATCCCTCCAGCCGCCTTCACCGTCCGGGGCTGGAAGCCTCCGCCGCCGTGGAGCGCGCCCGCGGCCAGATCGCCAGGGCCCTGGGCATGGCGGACGACACGGTGGTCTTCACCAGTGGCGCCACAGAGGCCAACAATCTTGCTCTGCGCGGCGTGGTGGAAGCGGCCCGGGCGGATGGCCAGCGGCGCCGTGGCCTGGTCACCCTGGCGACGGAGCATCACGCCGTTCTCGATCCGATCGCCGCCCTCGCCCGCCAGGGCGCCCCTGTGACGCTCCTGCCCGTGCGACCCGACGGGCTCGTGGATCTGGATCGTCTGGCCGAGGCCCTCACCCCCGACACCCTGCTGCTTTCGGTGATGGCGGCCAACAATGAGATCGGCGTGCTGCAGCCCCTGAAGGCCATCGCCGCCCTCTGCCGTCGCCAGGGGGTGTTGCTCCACTGCGACGCCGCCCAGGCTGCGGGCCACATCCCCCTGTCCATGGCAGACCTCGGCGTGGATCTGCTCAGCCTCAGCGCGCACAAGTTTTATGGCCCCAAGGGGGTGGGTGCCTTGGTGATCCGCCCCGGCGTGCGCCTCGCCCCCCAGCAGCTCGGGGGCGGGCAGGAGCGGGGGCTGCGCGCTGGCACCCTGCCGGTGCCCTTGATCCTCGGCCTGGCCACCGCCTTGGAGCTCGCTCTGGCCGACCGCGCGGAGCGGGCCGAAAGGCTGGGCGCCCTGCGGGATCAGCTCTGGCAGCGTCTGAAGGCCCTGGGGGGGGTGGAGCGCAACGGCGCCGCCTGTCAGGTCCTCCCCCACAATTTGAACGTCACCCTGACGGAGGTGGACGGCACCCGCCTCCACCAGCAGCTGCGGCGACGGCTGGCGGTGGGCAGTGGCTCCGCCTGCGCTGAGGGAAGGCCCTCCCATGTGCTCGCCGCCCTCGGACGCGACCGGCGGCAGGCGGCCGCCTCGATTCGTTTCGGCCTGGGTCGCCAGACCGGGCAACGGGAGGTGGACGCGGCGGTGGAGGCCGTGGCGGACGCCCTGTCCACCCTCAAGGGATCGGCCTAGCTTGCGACCGCTGCCGCTTTCGCCGCCATGAGCGCCTCTCCGTCCCAACCCTTCCTAGATGTGGGGCTGGCCCTGCGGGACGGCTGGCGAGCCTTCCAGCGGGCCCCCTGGCTGTTTGCAGGCTTCGCCCTGCTGCTGGCCGCCCTGCAGGTGCTCTTGCAAAGCCTGCAACCCGACCTGACGCCGGAGACGGTGCGGCGGCTGGGGTCCCCGAGCGATTGGTCGACGCTGCTTCCCGCTCTTCGCGACCTCACCGTGACCCTCGGCCTTCTGCTCTTCTCCTCGCTGTTGAGCGTCGTTGTGAATCTCTGGGGCAGCTGCGGCATGGTGCGGGCGGCTTGGGTGGCGCTCAGCGGCGCGCGGCCCCGGCCCCACGCCTTCACCCGCTGGGATTCGCGGGCCCTGCTGCGGTTGTATCTGCCGGGATTCCTGCTGGGCTTTGGCATGGCGCTGGTGGTGGCCGTGCTGGTGATGCTGGCGGCGGTGCTGGGGCGCTGGAACGCCTGGCTCGCCTTGCCGCCCGCACTCGCCCTTCTTGCCGGAACCGTCTACCTCTCCGTGAGCCAGGCGTTCCTTCCGCAGGTGGCCCTGCTCCATGACGACCATGCATTTGAGGCCCTGGCCCAAGGCCCTCGGCGGGTCGATCCCGTCTGGCCATCGGTGGTGAGCCTGCTTCTGCTCAATGGCGCGCTCCTGGTGGCGGGTCTGTGCGCTTGCGGGGTGGGTCTGGTGGTGGCCATCCCCCTGGTGACCTGCGTCTCGACGGCGGCCTATCGCCAAGTGTTCGGACCGGAGGACCGCACGGGCCTCACGCGCGCCCTGCCGGAGATGGGCGGCCTTCGCGAGAGGGGCCTCTGAGAGAGAGGCCTCTGAGAGAGGGGCCTCTGAGAGAGGGTTTCGCCTTTCAGCGGAAGGGTCCGGCCGTCAGCAGCACGAAACCCGCCACCCCCGCCAGCGCAAGCAGGGATTGCGCCAACCGGCTGACGAGCATCCCGGCCACCACCGCCAGCCCCACCAGAAGGGAGCGGCGCAGGCGCAGCAGGCCGAGGGGGCCCAAGGAGGTGGGAGCGGTGAGGAGCTCCCCGAGGGCGGCCCCCAGTAGGGGACCCACCAGGGCGCCCACCAGGGGACCCCCCACCGGCAGGGCGGGCAGCAGTCCGAACAACCCGGCCATCAGGCCGAGTCCGGAGCCGATGTAGGCCCAGCGCGTGGCTTGCATCCGGGCGGCGCCGAGCACCAGACCCAGGGCATCCGCCCCCCAGCCGAGCAGGAGAATCACCCCCGCGAGCAGCAGGGGCGGCCAGCCCGCGCTCCACCCCACCGCCCACACCCACAGCAGGGTGCCCAAAGGAAGCAGGGCCAGGCCAGGCAGCACCGGAAGCCAGGTGCCTGGAATCGCCAACATCTGCACCAGCAGGGACGCCCACCACAGCCCGTCGACGCGGGTGAAGTGAAGCGTCGGGAGGGAAGGCAGATCCAAGGAACGAGGCGAGAAGGCGGGAAGGCGGGACCAGGGAGGCGGGAGGGCGGGAGGCGGGATGCGGAAGGGCGTGACCAGACCACCCGATGAAACCCTAATGGGGTGGTTGAGGGAGGCTGGCCTCCACGCAGGCGAACTCCCGAGGATCGCCCTGGGGCTGCCGCAGACGGAAGCGCGGATGGGTCGGATCCTCCAGGCTCCACCACCACTTGCCATCGCTGAAGCTGGCCTCGCCCGCGTTGTTGGTGCGCGGCAGCTGCAGGCTCAGCTCTCGCCAGCGCAACACCACCCAACCGCCAACAGGCACCGGCGCGGCGCTGGGATCGGGGATGGAGGGATCATCCATGGGACCGCGCTCCAGCTCGGCGATGAGGGGATCGCCCTCGCAGAGGTAGCTCCGCAGGGGCGGGGTGCTGTCGGCCCAAGCGGGGCCCGGGCCTGGCAGGAGCAGGGCCAGGGGAAGGGCCAGGGGAAAGGTCAGGGGAAAGGTCAGGGGAGGTGCCAGCACCACCGCCAAGACTGCGGCCAAGCCCGAGGACAGCCCTGAGGTCAGGCCTGACCTCAGGCTCGCGTAGATGCTCGAGAACAGGGATTGCGCCCAACGTCGCCCGCATCGGCTCCAGGCAGGCATGGCCAACACGCAAGGGAAGAGTCATTCTCGGTGGTCCTGGCGTTCTCGCCAGGATGTTCCTCCTGGATTCCCCGTCACAGCGATGGACACGCGCTCTCTTTTGGGGTCTGAACCAAACGCGGAGGCCTCGCCGGTGTTGGTGTTTGACGGCGGTTGTCCCTTCTGCCGCCACTTCGCCGAGCTCAGTGAATTGCGCGGTGGCTTGCCGGACCTGCGCATCCGGGATGGCCGCGCGGATGCCGCCCTGCGCCACGCCCTGGCCGAGCGGGGATGTCACCTGCGCGATGGCGCCGTGGTGATCGAAGGGGAGCGGGTGTGGCACGGGGCTGAGGCCATCTCCTGGCTGTGCGCGCGCATGACGCCGAGCGCCGGCTTGCTGCGGGTGCTCGCGCCCCTGTTCGCCCCCACCCCCCGCGCCCGGCGCCTCTACCCCGCGCTGCTGTTGGCGCGGCGACTGGCGTTGGGCTGGCAGGGGTTGCCCGTGGATCCGGATGAGACGCGCCCGGCGCATGCCCTCGATTCCACGAATTGAGGGCGTCAACGCTTGCGGGCCAGGCGCAGCTTGGCGGAGCGGCTGCGCGGATTGGCGAGCACCTCCTCCTCGCCGGCAGTGATCGGTTTGCGGCTCAGCCGCTCCAACCGTGGATCCTCCAGGAAGGCGCGTTTCACCAGCCGGTCTTCGAGGGAATGGAAGCTGATGATCGCCAGCAGACCGCCTGGCGCCAGCCACGCGGGCGCAGCGGCCAACAACCGCTCCAGGGCGCCGAGCTCATCGTTCACGGCGATGCGCAGCGCCTGGAAGCAACGGGTGGCGGGGTGGAGACGACCATGACGCGCCTTGGGCGGATAACAACCGGCGATCACGTAAGCCAGGTCGGCGGTGCCGCGCTCCCGCCAGGGACGGCTGGCCCGCTCGGCCACCAGCCGGCGGGCGATGCGGCGGGAGAGCCGTTCCTCTCCCAGGGTGAAGAGCAGATCCGCCAGGGCGTTCTCCTCCAACCGATCCAGCAGCGCCGCAGCGGTCTCGCCACCATCGGGATTCATGCGCATGTCGATCGGGCCGTCATCCCGAAAGCTGAACCCCCGTTCGGGCCGATCGATCTGGGGGCTGCTCACCCCCAGATCCGCCATCACCCCCTGCACCGGACGCTCCGGCTCGTACAACGCGAAATTGGTGGCCACGATCCGACCTCGCTCCCCCCAGGGCGCCAGGCGCGCGGCAGCGGCGGCCCGGGCGGTGGGGTCCTGATCCAGCCCCACCACCTCCAACCGGGGATGGGCCGCCAGCAACAGGGCGCTGTGGCCACCGCCGCCGAGGGTGCAATCGATCAGCCGCGGCGGCTCCCCTTCCTCGGCGGGCGGCAGGGCGGCAAAGGCCTCCACCACCTCCGTGGCCAGAACGCTTTGGTGGGTGAAGGAAGCGGTGTCCATGGTCCTGTCCTACCGAAGCGGTGCAGCAATGGCCCGGGTTGGCGCAGGCGATCGCGAGTTGGGGGGCGAGGACGGGGGCGAGGAGGTCCCGGACTGTTGGAGAGAAGGCCCCGAGGCTGTTGAAGAGGAGTCGCTGGGGCTGTTGGAGAGAAGGCGCTGGGGCTGTTGGAGAGAAGGCGCTGGGGCTGGAAAAGGCGCGGTGGAGGGTTTGCGAGGAAGCACAGGGGAGGAAGCACAGAGAAGGTTGCCCCAAGAACCTTGCGCAGCGATCATTCGCCAGACTTCTCGAACTCAGGCCAGGGCAGTCCCGTGCAGGGCCCCCATCCCATCGACGCCCCTCTGGCGCCAACCGCTCCAGGGGGCATCCCGCAATCCTCTGGCCGCGACCCGGCCCGTGATCACCGCCAGGTGGGCTTTGTTTTGGCGGGCATGGGCGCCGCGCTTGGTCTTTGGGCGCTCCTGTGGCCGGTGCCGACGGAGGTGATCGGCCAGGGGGTTCTCCTCTATCCCGACACTGCGGGCCTCCTCAATGCGCGCTCCACCGGCCAGGTGAAGGAGATTCGGGTGGCCGTCGGCGACCGGGTGCGACAGGGTCAGGTGTTGCTGGCGCTCCGGCTGCCGGTCTTGGAGGGCCAGCTGCGGCAGCAGCTGGGCAACCTGGCCCAGTTGGAGCGCCAGAACCGGGAGCTGGACGCCCGCGATGCCCTTCGCTTGGCCACAGCCCGTGACCGTCGCGACACCACCCTGGCCAAGCTGGCCGCCAATCGACGCCGCTACAGCCAGCTCCAGGCCACCTACGCCGCCAAGGTGAAGCGGTTGGAGTGGTTGGCTCGCCGGGAGGTGGTGGCCCCCCTGGCGGCGGAGGTGGTCGCCGCCGAGCAGGGCCTCGCCAACGCGGGAGTGGATCTTGATCAGACGCGCATCAGCGAGAAGGAGGCTCGGGATGCTTTTCAAAAAGTACGGCTGGAACTTCAGACGCAAGCCCTGCAACGCGGCTTTGTGCTCGCGGATCTGCGACGGGACATCGCGGTGAATCGTTCCCGTCTGGCGTATGAGGGCCTCGTGGTGAGCGAGCGGGACGGGGTGGTGCTCGATCTGCAGGTCATCCCCGGCCAGACCGTCGCCCTCGGCCAACGGCTGGGCACCATCGGCCGCCTCGACTCCCCGCCTGGTTCCGCTCCGCCGCTGCAGGCCGTGGCCTATTTCTCCCCCGCCGATGCCCGCCGACTGCCGGTCGATCTGCCGGTGGAGGTGGTGCCCCAGTGGAATCAACGGGGACGGTTCGGGGGGATCGTCGGTCGGGTGCGGCGGGTGTTCACCCTGCCCGCCACGCCGGAGGACATCGCCACCACCACCGGCAACCCCCAGCTGGCGGAAGCGCTCAGCAAGGAGGGGCCGGTGTTGCGGGGCGACATCACCCTGGAGCGGGATCCGCGCAACCGGGATGGCTTCCGCTGGACCCTGTCGCGCGGCAGCGCCGTCTTCCCCGTGCGCGAGGGCCTCACGGTGACCACCCACGCCTACGTGGAATGGCGCAGCCCGATCAGTTACGTGATTCCCGGCCTCCGTTCCCTTACCGGCGGCTTTCGCCCGCGCGCCTTCGATCGTTCCTCTCCCCTCCGGACCCTTCCGCCGCCATGATCCACCCGTGGCCATGCCTCCCATCGTGAACGCCAATCCCCTCCTCCGGCGCGAAGTGCCTTGGCTGGTGGCCGAGTTGGCCCTCCTGGTGGTGCTCTGCAACGCCAATCCGCCGGAACTCTGGTTCTGGCTGGTGGTCTTTCTTGTCGTGCTCGGCTACCGGGTCGAGCGCTGGTGGTCGTCGCGACCCAACTGAAGCCGCGCCTCGATCGGCATGGAGGGATCGCCCGGCATGGGCAGCAGCTCACGCAACAGCCGCGCGTAGGTGACATTCACGCCCACGGTGGCGTTGAGGCGCTGCACCAGGCTGCTGATCAGCCGCTCCTGGGTGAGGGAGAGGTCCACTTCATTGGCGAGCCCCAGCTTGTAACGAAGGCGGATGTCGCGAAACGCCTCCAGGGCAGCCGCCACTCCCCGCTGCGTGGAGGCGAGCTTCGCCAGGCTGGCCTCGTGTTGAAAGAACGCCTCCTCCAACCGCAGCCGGATGGCCGCGCGAAGGGCGGCATGCTCCTGGTCCAGGGCCCGCCGACGCCGCTCCAGCGCCTCCGCCTCGCCAGCCGCAGTGCCCCCGTCGAACAGCAACCAGCGCACGCTCAATCCGATCGACCACTCCCAGCCCGCGGCGCGGCTCTCAGGACTGATGGAGGCATTGCAGCACCCGCCGCCGCGCACCCGGAAGCCCCACAGGCTGTCGCGGCTGCCGCTCGCTTCCACAGCCGAGAACAGCGACAACTGCGGCAGAAGGGCCGCCACCGCCGCCAGACGCTCCTCCGCCAAGGCCTGGCGGGCCGCCAGCACCGCCTCGAGCTCCGGATTGCCCCGATAGGCCGCCAGCAGGCTGCGCTCCAAATCCAGGGGCCAGCGCGCTTGCAACCGGATCGGATCCGCCGCCGCTGGCGTGATCTCCGGCGGCAGGTTGAGCAAACCGGCCAGCCGTCTCCGCGCCACGGCCCGATCCGCCAGGGCCTGGATCAAGGCCTCCTGGCCGCTGGCCTCGATCGCCTGGCGGCGCAGCACATCCAACCGCGGCACGAGCCCCGCCTGCTTGAGTTGCAGGGCATCCGCCAGGATCTGCAGGTCGTTGCGCACCTCCGCGTCGCGAATGCGCACCAACTGGTCGGCTTGCTGCAAGGCGTAGTACGCCTCACTCACCTCGAGCTGCAGCCGTCGCAGGGCGTCGGCGTAGTCGGCCCGCCGCTGCTCCAGCCGCGCCCGAGCCGCGCGCACGCGAGGGGTGCGGGCAAAGTCGATGAGCTCCTGCCGCAGGGCCAAGCCCGCCGCCAGGCTGGCGGAGCTTTCCGTCAGCCCCACACTGCCGCCCTTGGGGTTGAAAAAGGGTCCCCCCGGACCGTAGAGCGACCCGAACCCGAACGCGGTGCTCGACTCCAACACGGTCGTTCGCGTGCCAGAGCGGTCGTAACCCGCGCCAACCCCAGCCACCAGGCGGGGCCACCAGGCGCCCAGGCTGGCCCGCAGCTCCCCCAGAGCGGCCCCCACCTGCTCCCGCCGAGCTTGCACGGCGGGGTTCTGGCGCAGGGCCAGCACCACAGCGTCCTCCAGACTGAGCGCGCGCGCGCCACCCCCCTGGAGGCTGGCGGGCCCGGGCAGGCTGAGGGGCGGCGGCGGACGCGCCCCTTCCGAGGTGAGGGGACCGACAGGGGGCGCGTTCGGCGCCAGCAGGGCGGGGGGCAAGGGCAGCGGCGCGCCGCCCGAAGGCGGCGGAGTGAGCGCCTCCAGAGGCAGCATCTGATCGAGCCAGCGCAATTGCTGATCCAGTTCGCGCCAACTGCGCTCGAGATCAGCCGTGGTCGACGCGGCTTGAGGAGCTCCCCGTGCAGGCATGGGTGGCGCCAGGGCCCCGATCACGGGAAGCGCCAGGGTCAACAGCCAGACGCGACGGCGCGGAGCGAGGGTCATGGCGCGGCAGGCGGACGCAGGGCGGCCCAATGTCGCTCCGCTGTCTCCATCGCCTGCAGCGCTTGGCGGCAGAGGGTGAGGCGGGCGGCGAGGCGCTCCAGCTGGCGGGGGGCCAGGGCGTTGAGGGCGGTTCCGTTCATGTGGTCATCGATCTCCAGCCAGAGCGATGGCGCGGTCAGGGGCGTGGCGGGGGCGGCGGGCCAGCCGGGGCCTGATCCGTTCAGCATCGTCGCCCAAAGGCGCAGGCGCTCGGCCAGGGTCACCAGAAGGGCTGCCTCCCCTTCCACCAGGTTGCGCGCCTCCAGCGGCGTGACGGGGGGAAGCGCGCTGAGGGAGCGACTGGCGCCCAGCAGGCGCGAGGCCGCTTCCTCCAGGGTTTCCACCAACTGGTAGGCAGGATGGCGCAGCGGTTGGTCGCCCAGCTCGTTCGCCAGGGCCGGCAGCAGCCGCCGCAGCCGCTGCAGACTGGCCTGGCGCGCCGCGCGGGCCGCTTCGGCCGACCCGGCGCGGGCCTCGCCTTCCGCCATGGCGCGGGCTTCCCGCTCCGCATCCTCCGCCAGGCTCGCGAACACCTCCGCCAGAGCGCCGCGCACCAGGGTGCCGCCACGACTTGGCCAAAGAAGTCGCAGGCTGAGCAGAGAGGCAAGAATGCCGAAGACTGTCCAGAAGAGACGCAGGGGCACCCAGGCGTCCAACTGCTCCTCGTGGGCCAGCCAGCCCATCACGACGATCATGCCGCCCACCTTGTAACCCACCTGCAACCCCAGGGCGCCCCCGAGCAGGCGCATGGCGCCAAGGGCGACGGCCAGGGCAAGGGGCTGCGGCCAGGCCTGCAGCCCCCGCAGACAGAGCAGCAGAACGGCCATGCCGAGGACGGAGCCGAGAATCCGTTGTCTGCCCAGCTCCAGGGAGGTGCCATAGGTGCCGCCGCTCGCCGCCAGCACAGCCAGCGGCGCGTAGAGGCCGAAGGGGAGGGGACTGAGGCTGGCGAGACCGTTCACCAAACCCGTGGTCAGGGCCAAGCGCAACTCGGGGCGATTGATCACGGGCGGGTGGGGAGAAGGCCCAGTTCCGCCAGCTTCTGGCTGCAGGCCAGGAGGGGGCGTTGCTCCTCCCCGAGAGCGAGCACCGTCAGGAGGGAACGGTCGCTCTCCCTGGCCAGGCGCGTCCAGGTGTCCAGGGTGGGAGATGGAGGGGGGACCGCTGGGCTCCCGTCCAGGTGGGAGGCGAGGGCGCCGATGGCGCCCCTGAGGGGATCGGCGGCGCCGGGAGCCGGAGAGGGCAGCTCGCTGGCGGCCAGCAGGCGTTCCCACTGCACCCAGTGCAGTCGAAGGCTTTGCCAGAGGGCCACGCGCCGTCGCCAGAGGACGACGTGGGGAGCGCGACCCCGCGGACCCGCCAGTTGCCCCCGCAGGAAGGTCTCGAGCCGTTCGACGGAGCTGCTCAGGGCGGCGGCGGGCAGGGGATCGGGGCGGGGAGCGCGACCGTCCAGCCAGTCGCGGTAGGCGACGAGCTGCTCCCGCAGGCGCTGGCGCAGATTCTCCTCGGTGGCGCCGAGCTGCTGGAGGCCGGAGCGGGGCCAAAAGAGCAGGCCAACGGCCAGGGCGACGGCGCAGCCCACGGCCGTGTCGAGGGAGCGATCGACGGCGTAAGTCCAGTCGAGCTCCACATGGGCGGGGATCATGAGGAACACGATGGGAATCAGGCCTGCGGTGCCCATGGCGCTCTGCCACCCCAGCAGGCGCAACACCGGCACCAGCAACAGGAGGGTGAGGAAGACCCCGGGCCAACCGCTGGCCACGCTGTGCACCCAAAACGTGAGCAGACAGCCGACCACCGTGCCCAGGATCCGACCGCTGGCGGCCCGCAGGGTCTGATCGTCGTTGTCATCCACCACGATCACCACGGCCAGCAGGGGGTACCAGGCAAAGGAGAGGCGGTCGAAATGCTCCGCCAGCGCCGCTGTGATTCCGATGGCCACGGCCAGCTTGAGGCTGTTGCGCAGCAGGTCGGCCGTCATGGACCCGGGCGAAGGCAGAGGAGCCCATGATCGCTCAACCCGAGGGCCTCCAACCTGCCTAGAATCCGCCCCGCCACGGACGCCCCACTCCATGACTCAGCTCGAAACACGCACTGAGCCGATGGTGGTGAATTTCGGGCCCCATCACCCCTCCATGCACGGGGTGTTGCGCCTGGTGGTCACGTTGGACGGCGAGGATGTGGTGGATTGCGAGCCCGTGATCGGCTATCTCCATCGCGGCATGGAGAAGATTGCGGAAAATCGCACAAGTATCATGTACGTGCCTTATGTCAGCCGCATGGACTATGCGGCAGGCATGTTCTATGAGGCGATTGTGGTCAATGCGCCCGAGCGTCTTGCCAATGTGAAGGTGCCGAAGCGTGCCAGCTACATCCGCGTGCTGATGCTCGAACTGAACCGCATCGCCAATCACCTCCTGTGGCTGGGTCCCTTCTTGGCGGACGTGGGTGCGCAGACACCCTTCTTCTACATCTTTCGCGAACGGGAGATGATCTATGACCTCTGGGAAGCCGCGACAGGTCAACGCTTAATCAACAACAACTATTTCCGCATTGGTGGGGTTGCTGTAGATCTCCCCTACGGATGGCTGGAGAAATGCAGCGATTTTTGTGACTGGTTCGGTCCCAAGATTGATGAGTACGAAAAGCTGATCACCAACAACCCCATCTTTCGACGTCGTATCGAAGGGCTGGGCACCATCAGCCGCGAAGAGGCCATCAACTGGAGTCTGTCCGGCCCCATGCTGCGGGCGTCCGGTGTGCCTTGGGACCTGCGCAAGGTCGATCACTACGAGTGCTACGACGACTTCGAATGGGACGTGGCTTGGGAAAAAGAGGGCGATTGCTATGCCCGCTACCGGGTTCGGCTCCAGGAAATGCGCCAGTCGCTGAAGATTCTGCGGCAAGCCATCCAGATGATTCCCGGAGGCCCCACAGAGAATTTGGAAGCCAAGCGCATGGCGGAAGGCAAGCAGAGCGATGCCTATGGGTTTGACTATCAGTACATCGCCAAAAAGGTGGCGCCAACCTTCAAAATTCCTTCAGGAGAACTCTACACCCGCTTGGAATCTGGCAAAGGGGAAATCGGTGTTTTGATTCAGGGCAATGATGATGTCACGCCCTGGCGTTTCAAAATTCGAGCGGCGGACCTCAACAACCTTCAAATTCTTCCCCACATCCTCAAGGGGAACAAGGTGGCAGACATCATGGCGATTCTTGGCTCCATTGATGTGATCATGGGATCTGTGGATCGTTGATGGCTCCATCCGTCATCAACCCTGCCGGGATCAGGGAGGATGGCGTCATTTCCATCGTGGCGGAACCATGGATCCTTCCACTTGGCTCATGCTCTGCCGCAGCGTGCGATTCGGAGAGACGGATGCCGCTGGCGTCATGCATTTTCACCAGCTTCTGCGCTGGTGTCATGAAGCCTATGAAGAGAGCTTGGAACGCTTTGGCGTGCCCCCCGTGGACATTTTCCCGCGCTTGGCGTTGTCGGCCGACGACACCCCCTTGCCTGTGGCCCTGCCCATCGTGCATTGCCGTGCCGATTACCTTCAGCCCCTGCGGGTGGGCGATCCCCTGGCCATTGCTCTTCGACCGGCTCGGCTGGATCCGGGGGGATTTGAGGTGAGCTATCGCTTCAGCCGCCATGGTGAGCTGGTGGCCCAAGCGTTGACCCGCCATCTGGCCATCCAAGCCGCCGAACGCCGACGCTGCCTGCTTCCCGATCCCATCGGGCGTTGGCTCGAGGCGTCCAGTCTGGTCAACGGCGTGCAACCCCTTTGAAGCGGTCCGGCGCGCCTTGAGCACGCTTGCCAAGCGATCGAGCTCAGCAGAGGCTCTTGATCTGTCGGCTTGATCTGTCGGCTTGGAGCAGCTCCGAAACACACCCAAGACGCGAAATGCTTGCGTTCAGGAATGATTGTGATGCAGCTGCAGCGCCATCGTTCAAGGATGAGGCCGCCGGCCATTCACGCAGCGCCCCCCTGTCAATCCTCCAAGCAAGGGCCGAGCGTCCTTTGGGGTCATGGAGGCCAGCCAACGTTGAACATCCTCGCCGTGACTCCGGTCCGGAGGCGACGTTTATCGTGTCACCATCGGCAAGCCTCTCCGGCGAGAAAACCATGCCGAGATTGTCCTTGGATCGCGGACCTTCGTCCCCGGGGAGCTGGCCCAGACTGGTGCGCTGGTGTCCGTGGAGACGCGCGGCTGCCTTCGCGCTGGGTCTGAGCGCTCCGGGTGCTCTGGCCCAACCCCTGAACCAGGCGGTGGGAGTCATGGCTGCGGGGGTCAACGATGCCGCTTGCCGCACCATGGCCCTGCCCATGGTTTGCGCCATCACCCTGGTTGTCGCCATCGGCACTGCGGGTGGCTTGCTGTTGGTGAAGCGGCGTCTGCAAAAGGAGGGGTGGTCGCTGGCCAACGCGCTCTCCGAGCCCACCCGCCTCACCCTGCCGGTGGAGAGCCGCTGGACGGATGCGGGCGGCGATGTCATGACCATCAATTCCAAGGACACGGCCTCCCGCAAGGTGTTGCGCGACGCCAGTGGTCGAGCGGTTGCGGTGATGATGCTGGAGGCCAGCAGCAGTCGGATGATCGCGACCCTGGGCGGCATGGGAATCCTGATGCTCTACATGGGCTTCGGCACCTTTGCGCTCTACAGCTTTGGCCTCACCTGTCAGCTGCCCGCGTCGATGACAGCTGTCACCACGTTTCTGGTTTCCGGCCTGAGCCTGTTTGCTCCCTACGTGGCCAACAAGGTGTCCAATGCGATACAGCCCCGCCTTCGCAGCGGCACTCCAGACGATGAGGCCGCTTCCCGTATTGACGCCACCGCCAGCACCATCGCCACCGCCGCCAACACCACCTCCACCACCACAGCCGCCGCTGAGCAAGCGCCTCCTCCGCCAGCGATCCCCCTTAGATCCATGGCCCCCCCAGCCGTTGACGCTGCTCCGCGATCCGTCGCCCCGCCCGCAGTCGCTCCCCCTGTGGTTGCCTCGCCTGTGATTTCCCCGCCCGCCGTTGCTCCACAAGCCCCAGCCGCGCCGTCCCCTGATGGCCCCCGTGGGGCGGCCCCCTCAGCCATCGCACCCGCCCTCGATTTGATCCGCACCTTTGAGGGCTTTGTCGACCACGCTTACCCCGATCCTGCCAGTGGCGGCGAACCCTGGACCATTGGCTATGGCTTCATCACCCTGGCGGGTGAGCCCGTGCGGCCAGGGCAGATGATCGATCCGGCCCAGGCCGAGGCAGAATTGGTGCGTCAGGTGGAGGCGTTGTCCCGCCATCTGGCCGAAACGATCCCGCATTGGGGGGAGATGCACGGGAATCAGCGTTGCGCCCTCCTCGACTTTGCCTGGAATCTAGGAGCGAATTTCTATGGCGACACCGCCAACTTCGCCACCATCAGCCTTGTCCTTGATAGCCGCGATTGGGATCAGGTGCCTGAGGCCTTCCTCCTTTACTGCGATCCTGGCACTGCGGTGGAGGCGGGTCTGCGCCGCCGCCGTGAAGCGGAGGGCAATCTCTGGTGCCGCCCGGAGGGAAGCACCCCAGCCGCACCCCCTGGATCCAAACTCCTCCGGGTGCCTTACGCCGATCAACTGGCGATGGCGGATGGACAGGGATGGCGCGAATGTTTCTCCGCCAGCTCTGCCATGCTCGCCATGTATTGGGGCAAGGAACCCAATGAAAACATTTACGATTCCGTTCGAGCTCGTTATGGCGACAGCACGTCCTCGCAAGCCCAGCTGGCGGCGCTCCGCTCCCTGGGATTGAAGGCCGATTTCCGCACGGATGGCACCCCACCCATGCTGAAGGAGGAGATTGACGCCGGTCGACCGGTGGCTGTTGGCTGGCTTTGCGACGGGCCCTTCTCCGCACCCACGGGCGGCGGCCACTGGAGTGTGATCATCGGCTACGACGCCACGGGTTTCTTCATCAACGACCCCTATGGCAACTGCGACCTGCTGAAGGGTGGCTACCTCAGCCATCACGACGGCGCCGGACTTCATTATTCTTTCCTCCATTGGCTGCCCCGCTGGCAGGTCGCGGGAACCAACGGCTGGATGTTGACCTGTCGGCTTTGAGCCCAAGCCCGGCCTCTTGCCTCCATGCCCTGCGGCTCCGCAGGAGACGGACGGCTCGCCGCAGCGGGCTCGCGCTCAAGAGGCCAATGCCCCTCACTCCCCCCGAGCTCCCCCCTCCCCAGCTTCTCTGCTCCTGCCGGCTTCTCTGCTCCTGCCGGTGCTTCGAGCCTGTTCCGCCTCATCCAGCCAAGCGCGCCACCGCCCCCGCTCCCACTTCCCAAGCGCAGTGGGCCCAAGCTCCGGGCAGAGATGCCACGCCACGGGGCGTTGGGCGGGAGGAAGGCCTTGGGCCAGCTCCTTCAGGGCTTTCAGCAGAGGCTCTTCCTTTCTCCCCTCCAGGGGTCGCGCCAGGGCCACCAACCGCTCCCCCCACTCCCGATCCGTGCGCGGCAGCAGCAACAGGTGGTCGAGCGGCAGGGCTCGTTCCGCCGCCAGACGGAGCAGTTCCCCTTCCACCGCCTCAGGGAAGACGGTTTCGCCGCCGCTGTGCATCGCCCCGTCCAGACGCCCCAGCAGGGTGAGGCCTCCGGGATCGAGGCGGCCCTGATCGCCACTGCGCCACCACCCCCCCGCCAGTGCCAGAGGACGCAGCTCGCCGCCCTGCAAGTGGCCCGGGCTCAGGCTCGTCGCCTGCACCTCCACCGCTCCATCCCCCGAGGCGATGCGCAGACGGGCATGGTGAAGGGGCGGGCCACAGCCCTCGCGCCCCGCCAGAAAGGCCTCTGGCGCCAGGGCCGTCACCATCGAGCCGGTTTCCGTGCTGCCGTAACACGGAGCCAACCGAAGGCCGGCCGCCCGGCTGCGTTCCACCTCGGCTGGCGCCAAAGGAGCCCCGCCCACCCAGATCACCGCGAAGGACCGCAACCAGTCCACGCCCGTCGGATCAGCCAGGAGGCGATGCAGCTGGGTGGGGACGAGGGAGAGCAGGGCGGGTTTCTGGCGCGGAAGGGGCTGAGCGTCGGCCAGGGCGCTCGCCTGGCGCAAGCGTTCAGGGGCCAACACCCGATGCTCCGCCCCCCACATCCGCGCCCGCAGCCAGGGCATCAGGCCGCTGACGTGATGCCAAGGCAGGGGGTTCACCACCACGGTCTGGCTGGGTTCGATTCCCAACCCGCGCAGCCAGGCGCCTGTGGCCGCAGCGGAGGTTTCGAGACCGGCCAGGGGCTGCAGACACCAGCGCCGTCCCCCGCTGCTGCCGCCGCTGCCCACCACCACCCCCGGTGGGAAGCCGGCCAGTTCCAGCGAGGGCTCGCCGGTCGCCCCCCCGAAGGCCTCCGCCAACGCCCCCAGCTCCCGCGCCTCTGCCAGGCCCACCAGGCCACCGCGCTGCGACAGGGCCGAGAGGGTTTCTTCCAGCGTTGGCCAACCCGCTTCCGCGGCCAGCAGGGTGAACGGCACGATGGATCTCGCCATCGTCTCAACTCCGCGCCAGGGGCACGCAGGGGGCTGCCGCCTGCCAGACCGCTTCTGGAACGTCGGACCCCAATCCCCCCGGCGCGCGCCATCCGGGGGCCAGTCCGGGAGCGACGGGGGTGGGACCCGCCTGTTGCAGCGCCGCCAGGTGCGCCAGCCAACGCTGGCCGATTCCGGTTTCGAAGCTGGTGCTCACCATCCACTTCGAGCGCCCCTCCTCCAAGGCGCGCAGCAGAGGGCGGGGATCGCCCTCCTGGGAGGGGCGGCGCACCTGCCAACCCGGCCAGCGGTCCCGCAGGGTGGGATCGCGCAGCAGCGACTCATCCAGGGCGACGGGCACCTGTCGGGCCAAGGCCTCCAAACCGACCAGATCCGCTGGATCGAGGGGCTGCTCCAGCCACTCCAGACGGCCCTCGCCGCGCAAGCGCTCGGCCCAGCGCCAAGCCGTCGCGCGGTCGAAGGCGCCGTTGGCATCCAGTCGCAGACGGGCCTCTGCGGGCAGCAGGTTCAACAGCTGCGCCAGCCAGTCCAGCTCTTTCGTCTCCGCGCACACCCCCACCTTCCATTTGAGCGTGAGGGGTTGGGCGGCCACCTCCCCCGCGCCCCCGGCCTTCAGCGCGGAACGGGCCTCCAACAGGGCGCGGGCCACGGCGAGGGCCTCCGCGCCCGCCGGCAACAACTCGGCGGAGGGTGGCGCCGGGCGCCATCCCCCCGCGGCCGGCCCCACCAGCCCGTCGGCTTCCGCCAAGGCCGCCCCCAGCGCGAAGGCCAGCGGTGGGGGCAGATGCGGCAGCTGCCGCTCCCAGTCCAGGCGCGTCCAGGTGGCGTCGCCCAGCCGTTCCAGGGCCCTGGCGCAGGCCGCCAGCCTCTCGGGCAGGGCCTCGCCGAAGGCCAGGGGCGTCGCCTCCCCCCACCCCACCTGCCCCGCAGCGGTCTCGAGGCGCAGCAGCCAGCCTTGCCGCTCGATCAGGGCACCGGCGGCTGTCTGGAGGGGGGTGGGAAGGGGGAAGGCGAAGGGACGCCAATGGAGCTGGATCCGCCGGTTCATCGTCCTGTCAGACCCAGCCACCAGGGTCCGAGGGCCAGCCCGGCCGTCAATCCCAGACCACTCAAGGCCTGGAAGCGCAGGGCCAGAAATTTGCTGCCGGCGATCCTCTCCGGTTGGTCGTGGCCGGTGGCCAGCAAGCGGATCAAGGCCCGCGCGGGGGGCAGGCCCACAGCCGCGAGCAGGGCTGTGGGGGGCCACCAACCGATGAGCACCGGCGCCCACTGCAACGCCAGGCCGCTGGCCACAAACCAGGGAACGAGGGCCGCCGCCCGTCTTGTGCCGAGCCGCACCACCGGGGAGCGCTTGCCGTGGAACGCATCCTCCTCCACCTGATGAAAATGGGAGCAGAAGAGCACCAAAGTGGTGGCGAGGGCCGGACCCGCCCCCAGCACCATCGCCGTCGTCCAGGGGACGGGAGCCGGGACGGGCGGCGGGGGCGCCACGGCCAGCAGGGCGGCGGCGGTGGCCAGCGGGCCGAAGGCCAGCCAGCAGAGGGGCTCTCCCCAGCCTCGGTAGCCCAAGCGGAAGGGGGGGCCTTGATACAGATAGCCAAGCCCGCAACAGGCCAGCACCAGAGCCAGCACCACGGGGACGCTGCGCAGGGCCACAAGGGCCATGAGGGCGAGGCCGAGCCCCAGACAGCCCTGGGCCAGGGCAGCGATCCGGTCCCGCCGCCCGGTGAGGTTCACGAGCGAGTGGGGTTTGCCGATGGCATCCACGCCCGTATCGGCGTCGAAGACGTCATTGGTCAAGTTCTCCCAGCCCAGCAGCAGGATGGCCGCCATCAAGAAGAGTCCCACCTGCTCGATCCGCACCGGCAGTCCCTGCCCCCAGCGCCAGCCGGCGGCCAGCAGCACGGGCATCACGGCCACGCTGTACATCGGCCACTTGATGGCCGCTCGCCACAGTCGCCCGCGCTCCAGTGAATCCCCCCCCGCCGGCGACGGGGACGGGGATCCGCTGCGGGAACCGGGGGGCGTGGAGGGCGAGGAGGGGGGCGTGGCGTAACGGCTTGCGACGACCTTGGGCTCCAGCGGGCCTGGCACAGGCATGGGACGGGCAAAGGCCCATACATTTGAGCAGCTCTTCGACCTTGATCCGAGGCTCCCCTGGTGCTGGCCCCCCCGACCTTCCCCGGGTTGCTTGACGCGGCGGCGGCCCTGGCCCGCCGCGCGGAGTCTGCGTCGCCGGGCGCCATGGAGGAGGAGCCTGTGCTCAGCCTCGCCCTCCCGCTCCAAATCAGGCCGGGGCGACGGCTCGACCCCCTGGCGCTACTCCCGGCCCTGGGGAACGCCGCGCTGGGGAGCGCCGATCCCTTCCGCTTCCTGTGGGATGGGGCCCCCGGCTTGTGCTTGGCGGCCAGCGGACGGTGCAACACCCTGCAGCTGAGCGGGCCGCGCCGCTTTGAGCTCGCCCAACGGTTCTGCGGCCTCAGCCTGCAACGCCTGGCTTGCGATCCGCGGCCGTTGCCGCCCCTGGCCCGTCCGCGGGTGCTGCTGGCCTTCGCCTTCTTCGACAGCCCCCTGCTGGAGGGGGAGGGCGTGGCTGGTGTGGAGGCCGTGCTGCCCCGCTGGCAATTCAGTCGCCAGGGACGCCATGGCTGGTTGAGGCTGCAGCGAGGCCTGGGGGGGGCGATCACGCCCCGGGCGGTGGCGGAGGAGCTTTGGGAGATGGCTCGCCATCTTGAGGGCCTGGCGGCTCTGGAGGCTGACCTCCCCCCGTCGGCGACGCTGGAGGCGCCGCTGGTGGAGCGCTGCTCCACCTGGGGAGACGCCTATCGGGCCGCGCTCCATCAAGGACTGGAGCTGGTGGAGCGGGGCGATCTGCACAAGCTGGTGTTGGCCGCTCGGCAGCGTCTGGAGCTGCGCGGTCCCCTCGATCCGCGACAACTGCTGACCCACCTGCGCCGCAGCCAGCCGGGGAGCTGCCGCTTCCTGTGGCAGACAACCCGCGAGGAAACCCTCCTGGGAGCCTCCCCTGAGCGGTTGTTCAGCCTGCGGCAGGGGGTGTTGCGCGCGGATGCCCTGGCAGGCACCTGCCCCGGCGGCGGCGACGCCGGGGCGCTCCTCGGGTCCGACAAGGACCTCCATGAGCATGATCTTGTGGTGGAGACCATCCACCGCGTGCTCCGCCAGGCTGGCCTTCTTCCCCAGCGGCCTCGTCGTCCGCGATTGGCGCGCCATGGCGGGTTGGTGCACCTGCACACGCCGATCACCGCTCGCCTCCAGGGGCAAACCCCCTTGGAGCTGGCAGAAGCTCTCCATCCCACGCCGGCCGTGGCGGGCTTGCCACGGCGGGAGGCGATGGCCTGGCTCCGCACCCTTGAGCCGTTTGAGCGCGGGCGCTACGCGGCCCCGATCGGCTGGATCGACAGCCAAGGCGACGCGGAGCTGCGCGTGGCGATCCGCAGCGGCCTGCTCCGCCCCGACAGCCTGGACCTCACGGCCGGGGCGGGCTTGGTGCGGGGATCAGAGCCCGATCGAGAGGAGCGGGAGGTGGCTCTCAAACTCCGCGTGCTGCGGGATCAGCTGCTTCCCGCAACCGATGGCGCCAGCAGGCGGGCGATCGTCTGATCCGCCACGGGACACTCGCCCAGACGCTCCACTTCCCGCACCCCCGTGGGGCTGGTGACGTTGATCTCGCTCAGCCGACCGTCGATCACGTCGATGCCGACGAAAAACAACCCCGCCTCCCGCAGCACCGGGGCCAGCTCGGCGCAGATCTCCCGCTCGATCGGGGTGAGGTCTGTGGCCATGGGTTGGCCGCCGACCGCCAGGTTGCTGCGGAACTCGCCATCCGTCGGCACCCGGTTCACAGCGCCCAGAGGCTCTCCATCCACCAGCAGGATGCGCTTGTCGCCAGCCCGCACCCCGCTCAAGAAGGTCTGGGCCATCACGGGCAGCGTCTCCATCTGCGTCACGAGCTCCAGCAGGGCCCCCAGGCCTGGCATCCGCGCCGAGACGAACACCACCCCCTGGCCAGCACGCCCGGCCAAGGGCTTGAGCACCACCTCCCCCTGCTCCCGAGCGAATCGGGCCAGGGTGTCCACCCGGCTGCTCACCAGGGTGGGCGCCATGCGGTGGCTGAAGCGCAGGGCGCTGAGCTTTTCATTCCAGGCCCGCAGGGAGGCCGGGCGATTCACCACCCGCACGCCGCGACGCTCCCCCAGCTCAAGGAGATGGGTGGCATAGAGGTAGGCCTCATCCACAGGCGGATCCTTCCGCATCCACACCACCGGGAAGTGATCCAGGGGCAACCACCGGGCCGTCCCGGGGCGCACCCAAGGGTCGGGCACCTCCCATCGGCCCTCCCGGCAGCCCATCTCCGCCAACTCCAGAGGCCTGGCGCGCACCCAGGCGCCATGGCCGCCATCGGGATGGAGATCGGCGCAAAGATCCGCCAGCTCACAGCACCAGGCCTGGCCACCCGCGCGCTGCAGGGCCTGCATCAGGGCCACGGAGCTGTCCTTGGCTGGATTGAGCCGCTCCAAGGGATCGATCACAAACAGGTGTCGCTGGCTCGATCCCTGATTCCGATCCACGTCTGCGGCGCGTTCGATCTCGCTCACGCGCTCCATCCCAGGAGAGCATCGAGCCGACCGCGCCGCTCCAGGGCATGCAGCTCGTCGCAACCGCCGATGCCTTCATTGTTGATGAAGATCTGCGGCAGGCTGCTGCGGCCATCCGCCCGCTGGCTCATCGCCCGCCGGGCTTGGTCATCCCCATCGATGGCGTACTCCCGGTAGGCCACCCCCTTGCGATCCAGCAGGCTTTTGGCGCGGATGCAGAAGGGGCAGAACCGCCAGGTGTAGATCTCCACGGTGGGGGCTCCAGGGGGCGCCGCCGGGTTCTCTGGAGACATCGAGGGGTGGGTTGAGGAGGCAAGGATCCTAGGCGTGGTGGTCCTCAGGGACGTTTGTCGAGGTGAGGCGGACGTGACGCCACCGCCGTGCCCCCTGTCCCGCACTGAACCGGTCCCGCGTCGAACCGGGTCGGCGCTGAACCGGGTCCGCGCTGATAGGGTCATGCCATTGCGACGTGTGGCCACGTGCTCGATCTGACGGATTTCAAGCGCGACCTCTCCGAACTCAGCGACCGCCTGGGCCATGCCCAGGACTGTCTTTGACGTTCCTGCTCTGAACGCGCGGCAGCGGGATCTCGAGCAGCTCGCCTCCCAGCCAGGCTTTTGGGACGATCAAACCCTGGCCCAGCGGCAGATGCGGCAGCTCGACGAGGTGAAGGCCCAACTCGATCAGCTGGCCCGTTGGCGCGGCCTGGTGGAGGACGCCCAAGCCACCCTTGAGCTCTACGACCTGGAGCCTGACGACGAGCTCCTGAGCGAGGCCAATGGCGGGTTGCGGCAATTGAAAAGCGATCTGGATCGCTGGGAACTCGAGCGACTCCTCAGTGGCACCTACGACAAGGAGGGAGCCGTTCTGAGCATCAATGCCGGGGCGGGTGGAACCGATGCTCAGGATTGGGCCTTGATGTTGATGCGCATGTACACCCGATGGGCCGAGGACCATGGCATGAAGGTCAGCGTCGATGAGATCACCGAGGGGGAGGAAGCGGGCATCAAAAGCTGCACGATTGAGATCGAGGGGCGTTACGCCTACGGCTATCTGCGCAATGAGAAGGGCACGCATCGTCTGGTGCGCATCTCTCCCTTCAACGCCAATGACAAGCGCCAAACCAGTTTCGCAGGCGTGGAGGTCATGCCGAAACTGGAGGAGGAACTCGATCTGGAGATCCCCGACAAAGACCTGGAGATCACCACCTCCCGTTCTGGCGGCGCCGGTGGCCAGAACGTGAACAAGGTGGAGACCGCCGTGCGAATCCTGCACGTGCCCACGGGCCTCGCCGTGCGCTGCACTCAGGAACGCTCCCAGTTGCAGAACAAGGAAAAGGCCATGGCGCTTTTGAAAGCCAAACTTCTTGTGATCGCCCAGGAACAGCGGGCCGCTCAAATTGCCGACATCCGCGGTGACATCGTCGAGGCAGCGTGGGGCAATCAGATCCGCAACTACGTGTTTCACCCCTACCAGATGGTGAAAGATCTGCGCACTGGTGAAGAAACCACCGATGTGCAAGGCGTGATGGATGGGGATCTCGATCCCTTCATTCAAAGTCTGCTGCGTCAGGGGGTGGAAGTGGGCGTCGCGGTGTGAGTCGCCCCCGTTAATGTCCCCACCATCTCCGATGTGCCCCCATGGCCCCCTCCCCTGAGGCCACTCCAGCGACAACAGGCAGCAAGGCGGCAACGAAGGAGGAATCTGCGGGATTTGTCAAGCTGGCCATGCGCAACATGGTGCGCAAAGGTCGCCAAAGTTTGCTGCATTTTGGTCTGACGGCCCTCGGATTGAGCGCTTTTCTCCTGCTCCTGGCCTGGCTGGGTCGGCCCCGCGTCCCCCTCTGAGATCCTCCCCTCATGACCACGGCTCCACCGGCTCTCGACCTTGCCCTCACCGGGCTGCCGGAGGACGATCACCTTCGCCAGGTCTGGCACGACCATGTGAGCGCCTGGTTGCACGCGCTCGCGACGCGGGTGCCCCCTCACCTGGCCGCGTCGAGTTACAGCCTGGGCTTGACCCTCTGTGACGATGCGGAGATCAGCCATCTCAACACCACGTGGCGCGGCCAGGAGGGCCCAACGGACGTGTTGGCATTCGCCCTCCAGGAGGATCCCCTCCCCGCGCCTCCCGCGCCTCCCCATGGCGACGCGTCCTGGCCGGCGGCTGCCGCCATCAGAGGGGAACCCGAGGACCAGCCCCTCGAACTGGGCGACATCGTGATCTCCACGGAGACCGCCCGGCGCCAGGCGGAGGCCGAGGGACACGCCCTCTCCAGGGAGCTGCTGTTTCTCGCCAGCCATGGCCTGTTGCATCTGCTCGGCTGGGATCATCCCGACGACCCCTCCCTCGCGGCCATGCTCGATCTGCAGGAGGCCTTGCTCGCCGCCTCGGCTCATCTTCCCTCCGTGACAACAGCGTCTTGCCAGGGCGAGCCAACCGGTTAGGGTGCCGCCAGCAAGCTGAGTGTTGTGGAGTGGCCTTGCCCGTACACGATCCCCAGCCCACCCACCTTCACGACGTGGGCGTTGATGTCCATCGCCGCGGTCGTCGCCTGCGCGTCGGAGCCTGGAAGATGGCCGGCGACCTGCCCTCCAGTTTTCGCTATGCAGCCCAGGGTCTCGCTTATGGCTTTGCCAGCCAGCGCAACTTCCGCATCCATGTCTTCATGGGGCTGGTGGTGTTTGTCTTGGGTCTCTGGCTTGGCCTGAGCCCTGATCGCATGGCCGTGCTGGTGCTCACGGTCGCCGCAGTGCTCGTGCTGGAGCTGTTGAACACCGCCACGGAAGCGGCGGTCGACCTGGCCATCGGCCGCAAGTTTCATCCCCTTGCGCGGATTGCCAAGGATTGTGCGGCGGCGGCGGTGCTCGTCGCGGCTCTTTCCTCCCTCCTGATCGCTCTGCTGCTGCTGATTCCTCCCTTGTTGCAGCGTTTTGGCCTGCTCAATCGCTAAGGAGCGCCATGCTGCTTGTCCTCGACAATTACGACAGTTTCACCTTCAACCTGGTGCAATATCTAGGGGAGTTGGCAGCCACCCACCCCCTGGCCGCCGAGGTGCGCGTCGAGCGCAACGATGCCTTGACCCTGGGGGAGATTCGCCGCCTCTCTCCCCGTGCCGTGCTCATTTCGCCTGGTCCCGGGGATCCGAACCAGGCCGGCGTTTGTCTGGAGGTGTTGCGGGAATTGGGGCCCGACCTGCCCATCCTGGGTGTGTGCCTGGGCCATCAATGCCTGGGCCAGGTGTTTGGTGGTCACGTGGTGCGAGCACCGCAACTCATGCATGGCAAAACCTCGCCGGTTCACCACAGCGGGCAAGGCGTTTTCGCGGGCCTGCCCGACCCCCTGGTCGCCACCCGCTACCACAGCTTGATTGTCGACCGCTCCACCCTCCCGGAGGTGCTGGAGGTCACCGCCTGGTTGGAGGACGGGACAATCATGGGGTTGCGCCACCGGCTGTGGCCGCACCTGCAGGGGGTCCAGTTCCACCCGGAAAGCGTCCTCACCGAGTCGGGCCACGCCCTGCTGGCCAATTTCCTCGAGTTGGCGCAAAGCCGCCCCGCCAACCACTGCTAACTTCGCGCGACGACGCCCCTCCTCCCATGCCCACCGCCTTCGCGCGTGCTTGTGCTCAACGCTCGACCGGCGGGCTGCTCTGCGCCGCTCTTCTGACCGCCAGCCTGGCCCTTCCCCCCGCGCAAGCCCAAGGCGGGGTGCGGATCACAAGCTTTGGCCACAGCGCGGTGTTGATCGAGGGTGGTGGAGCCCGGGTGCTGCTCAATCCCTTCCGGGCCGTCGCCTGTGCCGCGGGGTTGGCGGAACCGCGGGTGAATGCCGATGTGATCCTGGCCAGCAGCCTCCTCAAGGATGAAGGGGCTGCGGTGGCCAGCGGCCGCTTTCTCAGCAAGCCGGGTTCCTATCAGGTGGCGGGCCTGCGCATCGAAGGCATCGGCATCCCCCATGACCGGGTCAACGGTCGCCGCTTTGGCCTCTCCACGGTCTGGCGTTGGCGCCAGGGAGGATTGGATTTCGCCCACCTCGGCGGCACCGCCGGAACCATCACCCCCGCCGACAGGGTTCTCCTGGGCCGGCCGGACGTCCTGGTGATCGGCGTTGGCGGCGGCGCCAAGGTTTACACCGGCGCCGAGGCGGCGGCGGTGGTGCGCGACCTCAATCCCCGACGTGTGATCCCGGTGCAGTTTGTCCGAAGCGGCAGGGCTCCTGTCGGCTGTGACCAGGGGGGCCTGCAACCTTTTCTCGACGCTCTCGGCTCGCCCACGGTGCGTCAAGCGGGATCAAGCCTGAGCCTCACCCCACCCCTTCCGGATGGACCGGTGGTGGAGGTGATGCGCTGAGCACGGGTGGGCTCAGAACGATGGCGGCGATGTTGTGGCCTCGATGGCTTGAAACGCGGTCCAGAAGCGCTCCATCTGCTCCCGTGTGCCAATGCTCACCCGCAAGGATCCGTCGATCAGGGGCTTCCCCGCCATCGAGCGCACCAGGATGCCAGCCTCGCGAAGGCGATGCTCCATCTCGGCAGCCGGCGTCGCCGGCCAGATCAAGAGGTAATTGCCACCGTCCACATGGTGACGCACGCCTGTGCGGGCCAATTCACCCGAAAGCCACTCCTTGGCTTCGATGACCGCTTCCACATAAGCCGACACGTAGGTGGCATCCGCCAAAGCGGCGCGGGCGGCCGCCACCGCAAAGCTGTTCACGTCGTAGGGACCACCGACCCGATCGAGACGCTCCACCACGGCCCTGTCGCCGATGGCAAAACCGATGCGCAGCCCTGCCAACCCGGCTGTTTTGGAGAGGGAACGAAGGACCACCAGATTCGGGTGGGCGCTGAATGCGTGCTCCCACCCGCCCGCAGCGGCCCGCTCTTCCAGCAGGGGCAGCACACTGTCGCCGCTGAAGGCCTCGTAGAGCTCATCCACCACCACAAGGGTATGGGGAGCGGCGGCGGCCAGCTCCAAGATCCGGGCGGGGGCCAGCCGGGTTCCGGTGGGGTTGTTGGGGTTGCAGATCAGAAGCAGTCTCGGCCCTGTGGCTGATCCCGGCGACGCACCGGAGGTCAAGATGGCTTGGATCTCCTCCAGGGGAAAGCTGAAGCAGGGCAAGCGATAGGGAATGGCCTCGATGGCCATGCCCTGCATGCGGGCGCAGGGTGCGTAGTAGCCGAAGGTGGGTGTGGTGGTGAGCAGGCGGTCGCCAGGCTGGCCGTAGGCATGAAAAATCGCGTGCAAGGCCGCGTCCACCCCATTGAACAGGCCGATGTGGGCTGGATCCAGGTGTCGTCCGGACGAGCCCAGAGCCTCCACAACCCGCTCCCGCAACCCGTCGTATTCCGGGTAGATCGCGTAGTGCTCGGGCGGAATGGCTCGTATCGCCTCCACCACCGACGGACTGGGACCGAGGGTGTTTTCGTTGAAATCAAGACGCAGCATGCCCCTGCGACCTTCCAAGGGGGCGCTGTAGCCCTGAAGGTCCTCGACTTCAGGGCGGGCCCTTGGAGGCTGGTGAGGGAAGCCCTTGGGCGGCGCAACGGCCATGGACAGGCACCAGCAACACCTCGATTCACCCTAGGGCGAGGCGGAACCGGGGAGGGAAGCGTGATGGACGCAACAAGCCTTGCCAAGCGGACTCTTGAAAATCCATGATGAGCAGGTTTTGTTTTTTGTTGTCATGCCCGCTGAGCGCACCTTTCTCGCCATCAAGCCGGATGGCGTGCAGCGGGGTCTGGTCGGCGAGATCATCGGTCGCTTTGAGCGCAAGGGGTTCAAGCTCGTCGGTCTCAAGCAGCTCACACCCAGCCGCGCGTTGGCGGAAAGCCACTACGGCGTGCATCGCGAGCGCCCGTTCTTTGCCGGTTTGGTCGACTTCATCACCAGCGGACCTGTGGTGGCGATGGTCTGGGAGGGAGAGGGCGTGATCGCAGCCGCCCGCTTGATGATCGGTGCCACCAAACCCCTGGAAGCCAGTCCGGGAACGATTCGCGGCGATCTGGCCATCAACATTGGCCGCAATGTGATTCATGGGTCCGATGGCGCTGACACGGCGATCCAGGAAATCGCCCTGTGGTTTTCCGAGGGGGAACTCAATGACTGGTCTCCGGCGGATCAAACCTGGCGCACCGAATCGATCTAAGGCGGATCATTCCACACGGGGCCGCTTCTGGATCGATCCCCGCGCAGACTGTCCCTGCGGGCGGAATCCGGCAAAATAATGCGCTTTAATGATGCCAACCCTGGTCCAAAAGGGTCCATCCGTACATTTATTCCCGCTTGGCCTCCCCCCTCATTTCAGTGCGTCGCCTTGGCGCAACACTCCTCAATCCCCTGCGCGATCAAAGTCCTGTTTCCCGTCTGATTCGGGAAACAGCAAAAAAGGATGGACGGCTTATTATTGTTAATATCTTTTGCTCACTTCTCAATGCCTCCATCGAGGGCTTGACCCTGGCGGTCATTTTTCTTGCTGTCAAGGTTCTCTCCAAGCCAGACGGCGGCACCCTGGGAATTGCAAATGATTTTGCCATCAAATATTTTCCTGATCTTGTTCGCACGCTCAATCAGATTTCGCCCCTTCAAGCATTTTCCCTCCTGATTGGTGCTGCTGTCCTCCTGAAGCTTCTTCAGGGATTATTCTTTTACCTCGGATCTGTTTCCTTAGGTTACTTTGCCAACCGTGTTTCCCGGCGGCTGACGTCTCTTCTCCATGCTCAAGTTTTAAGCTTTAGTTTCTCATGCGCGAGCCGTTATCGAATAGGCGAACTTCAATATATCAATAGCGCCGGTCCTCCCAGTATTATTTCCGAGATCAATAGCTACAATGGGCTCCTCGTTTCGACTTTGATGTTGATCACCTACTTGGTGGTCCTCACACGCCTCTCTCCCTGGCTTCTGATCGCAGCTGTCAGTCTTGGCATCGCTTCAACACTGATCCAACGACAGCTGCTGCCAAGAGCGACGGTGCGAGCCAGTGTGACAACGGAGATCTCAAAAGAGCTCGGCAGTCGGATGATGGAGAACATTCAGGGATTGCGATTACTCCACACGACAGGCTGGCTCGATGAAGCCGCTGCTGAAGTTGAGCGTCAAAGTCATTTGCTCGAACATAATCTCCGTGGACAAACGCGGTTGAATTCAATAAACGCACCTGTGACGATGGTTCTCCCAATGATTATGATCGCCGGGATTGCTTTTATGAGTCTGGTCGTTTTCGGCAACAAGAATTCGGGGGTGCTCCCCAGCCTCGTGACTTTCGTGGTGGCCTTGCAGCGCTTGAATGGTTCCATAGGCTCGATCTCAGAGTTGCTCATGCGATTAAAAAATAATTCCGCTAATCTGAAACTGCTCAACGAATTCATGCTTGTCAATGACAAAGAGTTTCGTTATCGCTCCGGCACCGTCTATCAAGGCTTTTCAAAATCCATCGAATTTAAAAATGTTGGTTTGACCTATGGCAGCAGTTCAACACCAGCGCTCCTCAACATCAACCTCTCCATCCCTCACGGACACACCGTTGCTCTGGTCGGCAGAAGCGGAGCTGGCAAGAGCTCCATCGCCGATCTTCTCGCCGGTCTCTATGTCGAAACAGAGGGCAGCATCCTCCTGGATGACGTTGATTTTCGCTCCTTCGAACTTTCGAGTTGGCAGCGTCGCATCGGTGTGGTCAGCCAAGACACCTTCCTCTTCAACGCCTCCATTGCCGACAACATCTCCTTCGGCTCGCCGGGTTCAACCCTCGACGATGTGATCGTTGCCGCACGGCAGGCCCAAGCCGCCACCTTCATTGAGGCCCTTCCGGATTCGTACAACACACTTGTCGGAGAACGCGGCTATCGGTTGAGCGGCGGACAGCGACAAAGAATTTCGCTCGCTCGCGCCATCATGCGCAATCCCGATTTGCTGATCCTGGATGAAGCCACCAGCGCGTTGGATACTGAGAGCGAGCGGCTCGTTCAGGAAGCGATCGATCGCTTTGATCGCAAACACACCATCCTTGTCATCGCTCACAGGCTCAGCACGATTGTGAATGCTGATTGCATCTATGTCATGGATCAAGGTCGCATCATCGAGCAGGGCAGCCATCAAGAGCTCCTCCGCCTGGGCGGGCGCTATGCCTCCCTCTGGCACCAACAGATCCGTGCCACCAAGCAACAACCCCTCCCCCTCGCCCCCTGAAGTCCGGCCGCTTCGCTCCCTCAGCAAGGCATGCCGATGGCGAACCGTTTCGCCAACGCCGTCTGGATCCAGCCCTACCCATTCGCCGCGGGCTTCCGCAGGAATCGATTCGGTGAAAACAGGCTCAGCCAGTGGCGCGCGTCGGTGGAGGGGGCCTCTTCTGTGGCCGCGGTCTCGACAGAGGGCGAATGGAAGGCGGAACCGCCCTCAGCCGTAACAAGGGCATGGGCCACGACCTCCGCCGTGATCGCGGCCAGCAAAACGCCATTGCGGTGATGGCCTGTCGCCAGCCAAACCCCGGGAATCAGCCCCTCCCCCAACAACGGTTCCCGATCGGTGGTGCATGGCCGAAACCCCCACCAACGTTCCATCGGCGGCCAAGTGCGAGCCTCTGGCAGAAGGGCGCCCACCCCCTCCTCCAACTGACGCTGTCCCGCAGGGGTCAGGCCGTCGTGAAAGCCCGCCTCCGGCTCGCTCGTCGCCCCGACGACCACCAGGCCGTCTTCGCGAGGCACCATGTAGATGCCGGGACCGAACAGCACGCGGCCCAGGGCACCGCGAGGACCTTGCAGCGACAGCATTTGCCCTTTGACGGGCCGCACGGGCACCTCCGGCAGCACCTGTGCCGCCCAGGCGCCGCAGGCCAACACCGCTCGTCGGCAGGCGATCTTGCAGGTCTCCCCGTTCGCGCCGCGGACCCGCACCGCCGACAAGGCGCCACTGGAGGCGGTCAAGAGCTCCAACACCTCGCTGCCTTCCT
This sequence comes from Cyanobacteriota bacterium, assembly GCA_046047935.1. Taxonomy (GTDB): domain Bacteria; phylum Cyanobacteriota; class Cyanobacteriia; order PCC-6307; family Cyanobiaceae; genus Cyanobium. The sequence goes on along the minus strand of JBJOHA010000058.1, from coordinate 27,245 downwards.
CAAAGGCCACGCCGCGATGCGCGCAGGCGGCCTCCAAGGCCCGCATGAGACATCGTCTGTTGTCGATCTGGCCATCTTGTGGGAACAGCAAGCCACTGCTCCATCCCGTGTCGATCCCTGGAACCTCCCGCTCCAAGGCCCGACGGTCCAGGGCCTGTCCGAAGGAGGCCGTGGGAAAGGCGTCCCGATCCCGTGGACTGGCAAAGGGCACCACGATGCCCGTGATGCGCAAACCGCAGGGAAGGCCGCTGTCCGCCTCGATGCGCCGCACCCAACGGGGGACGAGCGCCAGGCTGGCCTGGCCGAGAGCCAGCATCGGGCCCCTCAGGCCCTCCGCGTGGGGAGCCAGCATGCCCGCCGCCACAAATCCCGCCGCCTCTCTCCGGCGCCGGCTGATCACCCGAACGGTCTCCCCGCGCAGGGCCAGTGCATGGGCGATCGACAAGCCCATCAAGCCTCCACCGAGAATCAATACCGGATCGCCGGTGAGCGTTGCCATGGCGGCCCATGCGGATGCCTCCAGTGTGGCCAGGCTTGATGGCCTGCCGTACGGAAGGCTCTCCGTATGATCCCCACAGCGTCTTGCGGCCCAGCCGCCCTGAACGAGCTCTCCATGGCCAGCGCCGCCGCTTCCGCCGTCTCCACCACAACGCACCCTGCGGATAGCCAGCCTGCCTGGGAGGCGGTGATCGGCTTGGAGATCCACGTGCAACTGGGGACCGCCACAAAGATCTTCAGCCCAGCGGCGGTGTCCTTCGGGGAAGACCCCAACACCCATATCGACCCCCTGGTCTGCGGCTTGCCGGGCACCTTGCCTGTGCTCAATGAAAAGGTTTTGGAATATGCCGTCAAAGCCGCCCTTGCATTGAATATGCAAATTGCATCCCACAGCAAATTTGATCGCAAGCAATACTTTTACCCCGATTTGCCCAAAAACTATCAAATTTCCCAATATGATGAGCCGATTGGTTACGAAGGTCAAATCGAAGTAGAAGTTGCCGAAAAAGGAAAGGAAACCTATCTCAAAGTGATTGGAATTGAGCGCCTGCACATGGAAGAGGATGCGGGAAAGCTTGTCCATGCCGGTAGCGACCGCCTGGCGGGCAGCAGCCACTCCTTGGTGGATTACAACCGAGCTGGTGTAGCCCTGGCGGAAATCGTCAGCAAACCCGACCTGCGCACTGGGCGTGAAGCGGCCGAGTATGCCTCTGAAATTCGGCGCATCATGCGCTATCTCGGTGTCAGCGACGGCAACATGCAAGAGGGATCCTTGCGCTGTGATGTCAACATTTCTGTGCGACAAGGTCCTGAGGCTCCGTTTGGCGTGAAGGTGGAAATCAAGAACATGAATTCATTCAGCGCCATCCAAAAAGCATGCGAGTTTGAGATTCAGCGCCAGATCAAAGCCATTGAGGCCGGTGAAACCATTCGCCAGGAGACGCGCCTCTGGGATGAGGCTCGACAGCTCACCAAACCGATGCGCAGCAAGGAGGGGAGCAGTGATTATCGTTACTTCCCAGAACCTGATTTAGGGCCAATCGAGGTGAGTGATGCCTGGCGTGAGCAGTGGCGCTCTGAATTGCCGGAACTTCCCGCAAACAAACGCCACCGCTATGCCGATACCTTTCTCCTCTCCCCCTATGACGCCCGTGTACTGACGGATGAACGCTCGATGGCCGAATACTTTGAAGCCACGGTGGCGGCTGGTGCTGATCCCAAAGCAGCTGCAAATTGGATCACTGGTGATATAGCCGCATACGTGAATGCGCATCGACTGTCTTACACCACACTGCGATTGCGTCCCACTGACCTCGCTGAACTGTTGGGATTGATCGCCTCAGGAACCATCAGCGGCAAGATCGCCAAAGAGATTTTGCCCGAACTCTTCGAGCGGGGGGGGTCAGCCAAAGCGCTGGTCGAGGACAAGGGCCTGGGCATGATGAGTGATTCGGCCGAGCTTGCCGCGATTGTGGCTGACCTGTTGGAGGCCCATCCCGAGGAGGTCGCCGCGTTTCGTTCTGGCAAAACCAAGTTGCGCGGCTTTTTTGTCGGACAACTGATGAAGCGCACCGGTGGCCGAGCGGATCCGCAATTGGCGAACCGTCTGCTTTCAGAGAGGCTCGAAGGATGAATAGCCCCGCATCCGACACCCCTCCTTTGGAAGCTCTGGAAGGGGAACTTCGTCGCGGCAGCCTCAGTCTCGACTCATTACGGGTTTATCTGGACAAGGATTTGCCTGTCCAGGTGCGCATCGAACTGGAATGGATGCTCTTGGCCATCAAGCAGTTGGAGGAGCATCGTGCCCGATTGGTGGAACGGCTGATGGAAGCCCGTCGCTGAATGCCACCGCCGGCGGATCGGAGAGAGCCAGACTCCTGCCCACATGCTCCACCCAGCTGTTGGGCTCGCCGCTGTTGTCAAGGATGACGTCCGCCCGCGCGCGCTTCGCTGCCATGGGCCATTGAGCTGTGATCCGGGCTTTGGCCTCGTCCAGGCTGAGCTGATCCCTTGCCATCAGGCGTCGGATCTGTTCCCCTTCATCACCGCAGTCCACCAGCCAGATTTCGCTGCAGAGGGCATCCAGGCCCGTTTCAAAGAGAAGGGGGATCATCAAGATCACAACCGGTTCGCTCTCCAGAAGCGCCAAAGCGTTTTCCATGCGATGGCGGACCAGAGGATGCACCAGCCGCTCCAGCCAACGTCGCTCCGCTTCATCAGCAAACACGATGCGGGCCAGAGCTCGGCGATCCAGAGCAGCCGGCTCATCTTGCCCCTGCGGTGCGCGGATGGCGTGGCCGTAGCGATTCATGACCGCGCGCGTGGCCTCCGTTCCCGGGGCCAACACCTCATGGGAAAAGCGATCCGCATCAAGGACAGGCAACCCGAAACGTTCGCTGAGACAGCGAGCCACGCTGCTTTTTCCAGTGGCAATGCCACCAGTCAGTCCAATGCGGCGCCTGGACGCCATGACCAGTCCTTGCCTTGAGTCCTGGTCACGTTAAAGGGAGCCAGGGGCGGCTCACAGCCCACCGCTGTCAAAGGGCGGGGTTGGTGTGCAGCGCCCCCGGCGGTGGACGACCCAGCGAGAAGCTCAAATCCAAGCCTGTGGCTAAAGATGTCTTAAGATTGGGACGTGAGTGTAGGCAATGTCATTGTTGTACGTCCTGGTGGGTTCCAGCCCCTTCGCTGACAATGATCGCATTCCGCTTCTTGTCGTCGAAGCCGAAGCCGAGAGAATCGAAGATCTGCGTCAACAAAGGGCGGGAGGTTCGACTCTCCAGGACGTGAGCCTGCACCAGGCTGTGCTTGCCAGTCGATCTGGCCTGGAGATCCACTGGTATCGTTATAGCGATCCCCGCTTTAATGGTGTTGTACCTCTAGATAGATGGAAAGAGTACTATCCTAACCTAGTTCTACTGCAAGAGGAAAGGCTGTCGAGCCAATCTCTTGCCGATCTTTTGGCTCAATGGCCTGCAGCCACTGAGGGGTCTGACGACATCAGCCTCATCCTTCGCCAAGGTGATCCTCTTGAGATCTTGAAGGGAGTGGACACATGGCTGCACCGGATTCGTCGCATTGAACTGGATGGCCCCAAAGTCGATGAGCTCTGGGGTGATGGGTGCGCACGTTGGTTGGAAGAGCAGGGATTTAACAGGGATCCGGAGTCGCCGTGCACATGGCTGTTGACTGATCAAGGGCTGAGGTTGCTGAAACAAAGAGATGAAATCGCCTCGCTTCAGGAGAAAGTCTCCTCCCTTCTTCAGGGACGCCAGCTGGAATTGGAGGAGAGGCAGGAACGTTTGAACAAGTCTTGCCAGGTCCTCTCTTTGATATTTCCCTATTCCATCTATCGAAAGAGACATCCTCAGCTGGCTGATCTCAGTGATCCTGATCTCATCGCTCACGTCATAACCTCCGGCCTGGAGGAAGGACTTCATCTTGACGAAGCGTCTCTTGGTGCTGAGATGAGGCAAGGCAATGCGGACACATCGACCTCAGTGCTTTGTTCTGGTTCGCCAACATCGACCACCACCTTGGCAAGGACTGCCACGGAAGGTCTCTCTGATGCGGGAACCACTGCCTGGAGCGATCAATACACGTCTGCGCTGAACTTCTGTCCGATCACGGATACACCCATTCAGGCATGGTTGTTGGAGGGTCGTCTTTTCATCAGCTTTCCTGAAGAGCTCTTGGGATCGATTTCTCCAGCTATCTATCAGGGAACTGAAGCATTCCCCCTGCACAAGATAGAATGGAGCCAGGAGATTGTGGAGAAATTACAACACCATCAAAGCCTTCATATCTTTACCTCGGCAAATCAACATAATCTGAGTATTTTATCAGACCTACGTGAGGCTCATGTCCTTGACGCAGGCTTGAATCAAATTCACAACTTTTCAGTGCTGAATGGTCAAACCCTGCATGTTCGGCTTGCAACTCAAGATGAGTCTATTGAGATCTCTCTCCTTGTTGATCTTGAAGTTCATTGTGAGACTGATGAAATCTGGTCTTTTGAAGCACTGCTTGGTTGCCATCGTGCTCAAGGCAGTCTTGCCCTCATGACAACCCACCAGGGGAAAAGCAAGATTCAAGAAATCTCGTTTGATGCGGCCAAGGCAGGTGGTAACGACCCTGCAACCTTTCAAGATATCAAGCTAGAGCTGAACTTCGAGAAAGGCACAACTTATTTGTCTTTGCTTATTAAGCATACATGTATCTGTTATGTCACGAAGGATGTCTTTGATTGCTACTATTTTATCGCCAACCCAGTTCTTCGCTACTGCGGAAAAACTGGTCAAGATCAACTGGGTCTGCAGGCTCGCGCTTTAGGCCAAAGATTAAAACCAGATCCATCGACATGTTTGCTCTTAGCCCACGTTTCCCTCTTTTACGCGTCAGAGGACCCCGGTCTTATTCTGAACCTGGGAAATGGAACGGCTCACGAGCTGTTCTGCCCTGGGGTAGCTGGTGTTCAACTCAGGACTGACTATGGTCACACCCTTGAGGTTGAGGCTCAACCAGCCGGTGATTATTCTCTGTATATCAACCACACGTTTTGTCGGCTTGTTTTCATCGGAACTCATTCCACACACATTCCCCTACCTGTTAACTGGCTCCGCGGCGAACCGATCCTGATTGAGATTCGCGACCTAGCAGGAAGTCAAGTTTACTTGAGCGCCTCCAGCGTGGCCCCGCGTTTTCTTACACCACGGGAAGTGCTTCTCCACCAAGTCAAACCACCGCTTCCAACAGAGCTCAGCCTGCGTGCGCATCAGCGTTACCAATCTCTGCAGCGGCACTGCAAGCATCCCATCGAAGGGATCCAAGCTGAGATGGTGCTGCTCGCTTTGGAGACGTTGGAAGCAGGGCTTCAGTCACGGGAGATGGCACCTCTCGCCTTTCCAATCGTGAGCGAGCCAGAAGTTTCCATCGTCATCCCTGCTCACAATCATGTGAGAGTAACGCATTATTGCTTATGTGCCTTGCTTTTAGCTCATAACCAAACCAAGTTTGAAATCATTCTGGTAGACGATGGCTCAACTGATGAAACAAGTAACATTGAAAAGTTTGTTACTGGTATACGGGTGATTCGCAATCAGAAGCCATTACGCTTCATCGCGGCTTGCAATAAAGCTGTCAAGGAAGCACGCGGAAAGTATGTTGTTCTCCTCAATAATGATACGGAAGTGACTGTCGGATGGCTTGATGAACTTATCGATGCATTTCATCGCTTTGAAAATGTTGGAGTCGTTGGTTCTAAATTATTAAACCCCGATGGAAGTCTTCAAGATGCTGGAGGAATCGTTTGGGGGTCTGGCAACCCCTGCAATTATGGCCATGGTAGAAATCCTTGGGAACCGCGTTTCAGCTATGCACGCCAGGTGGACTATCTCTCTGGTGCAGCATTGATGACTACAACGCACATCTGGAATCAAGTCGGGGGTCTGTCTGATTATTTAGAACCAATGTATTTTGAAGATACTGACTTCTCCTTCAAGGTTCGTGATGCCGGTTACAAAACCTATATTATTCCTTCATCTATTGTTTATCACGACGAAGGCACGACCGCTGGCAAGGATCCCTCACAAGGATTCAAGATGTATCAGGAAGTTAATCGACCCAAGTTCAAGCAACGGTGGGCCAAGGCTTTTGCTCGGCATGGCGATGAGGGTAATCAGCCAGATCTCGAAAAAGATCGTGGAATTAAGGGAAGGATCTTATTTATTGACTATACAACACCACGCGAAGATCAAGATGCAGGTTCTTACGCCGCGATGAGGGAAATTGAATTGATCCAATCCCTGGGTTACAAGGTCACCTTTGTTCCACAAAATCTTTACTGTCTGGGTGACTATACAGATATCTTGATGCGAAATGGAGTAGAGGTCATTACCGCACCCTTCTATCCAAGCCTCGCCAGCTTCCTTTCTGATCGTGCAAAGGAGTTTGATGCAGCTTATCTGACTCGTTACACCGTAGCGGTGGAAGCTGTGCCCCTGATTCGAGAACATTCACCGAAAACCAAGATCCTTCTCAATCCAGCGGATCTTCATTTCCTTCGACAACTGCGTTCGGCACTAGTCAATAATGATGAGCAAATAATGGCTGCAATGCGTTGCACACGTGAGCATGAGCTCGACGTCATGCGTCGTGTTGATTTGGTCTTAAGCTATAATGAAGTTGAGCATGTGGTGATCACGTCGCACACGGACGGTGAGGTCAAGGTGAAGGCATGTCCATGGATCGTTTCTGTCCCCGAAACCATTGCCCCGCTCTCTCAGCGCGAAGGTTTGTCATTCCTCGCCAACTTTGATCATTTTCCCAATGCTGAAGGCTTGAAATGGTTTTGCCGCGAGGTCATGCCACTGCTTGCTTCGCAAGGCATACGACTTACAATCTATGGCTCAAATCTTAAAGACGACATTAGAGATTTAGCGAGTGATTGGATTGTCCCTGTAGGCTATATCAAAGATGTCGCAGCTGCTTACGAGAAGCATCGAGTGTTTGTTGCGCCCCTCCTGAGCGGTGCTGGTGTCAAGGGAAAGGTTGTTCATGCCCTCGCCTATGGCCTCCCCTGCGTATTAACGCCTATCGCTGCAGAGGGTATCGGCATGCGACATGGTCATGACTGCCTGATTGTCCGCAATCCCGAGGAGTGGGTTTCAGCAATCTTACTTCTTTATCGGCACGATGATCGATGGATTGCGCTGTCGAATGCTGGGCGGGAGTATGCCGCCACTCAATTTTCTTATCGGGAAGGACAACGGAAAATGAAGGAGGCTCTTGAAGCTGTTGACCTGTATAACCATATGGACTCTTGATTCATAAGAGATCAGCCGAGTCACCAACATTTCGTTGCCGCACTCGACCCATCCTCTTTGTGCCAGTGCGTCTCTCTTCTGGCGAGACACCCTTAATGCATCGGCTCGCTGCTGCAGGAGAATAACGTTGCTGTGGAGAGTTCAAAGGCTGGTTGATGGGTCTCGAACAGTCGTGTTCTTTGGGCGATCCGTTCCAACGGATCTGCGATTGAGCGATTGATGTCTAGCAAGGCCAGTAAAACAGACTTACTCATGGACATGTTTTCCCAAGGGATTTGTTCAGGAATTTCATCAGCATGAGCTCCAACAGCCAACAAAAAACGGCTCGCCAGACTCGAGGCCGGCTCGTACGGGAGAACATCCACCATGATTCCTGCACTGCGCATCCGGTTCACCATGGGTTCCAGTAGCAGATTTGAACGCTCATCATGGAACCACTGGTCCGGCGATCGTCTCTCTCCAATATAGGGATCTTTTACAGATTGATTGTAAAGAGACGCGGCTCGGCTCAGCATGTCCCTCTCGACAAGAATGCCACGAACGTCCTTTGGATCTGCAATCTGCCTGCTGATCAACCAGTCAAGGACGCGAGGCAGACATTCCCCACTAAGGTACTCACTACTGATCAAGAGGGTGTCGTGCTTAACTGATTCGAGTTCAGTCTTCAGGAGCATTTCAAGATCATTGGGCTCAATGCTTTCTCCATCAGGACGCCGCAATTCAGGAATGAGGCTGAAGATTAGCTGATGATGAGCACCGTCATACCACTGGCCGGTTCGCGGATAATAAAAGGATTTGAAACCACGATCACGCAGTATGGCTTGTATCGAACTCGTGCCGGTCTTGTGGGGGCCAGCATGAAGGAGAAGTCTGCGGGGCGCCATCGGCGGCTCAGTGCTGCATCATGCAACCTTAGTCTTGTTGATTCCGGCCGCTTTTGACGCCGTCATGCTCGTCTTGGTTCGTCCACCCGCTGGGTTGACGCTGGCTCCTCAAGACTCCAGAGGCCACAACGCTTCAGCATGGGGGATGGTCACGACACGCTGCAGTGTTCGCCCTTCTTGCGGGCTCTGCCCCCGGCCAGCTGCACCGGCTCTCCTGCAGCCAGAACGATCGCCATTCAGCCGCTTCGGGACCTCGCGTGTTGCCCTTTGCTCAACCATGCAGTAAGGTTTGTGGATTGGTCACCGTCTTAAACTCGCTGCTTTTGGCTGCCGAGTCGCGATCTCCATAATCCGTCCTCACCGCGTTTTGATGAATCATCATCCGTCTGTTCGGGTCGCTACGACCCCAAAGTCCTCTATTGGGCGTTTGCAATTGTCTCGTCCTGAGGCCGTGATGTTGGCCACCTTGCCGTGGCCCTCCAAAGAACCCAGTTGGGAAGATCTTCTAGGGCAGCGTTGAGCGTTGTGCCCATGAGTGGTCAGGGGACACGGTCTGGGCTGGGAGACACCATGACGCCCACACCGGTTCGGCCTTGATCAGGGCTTCCTGGCAGGGGGTACGCGGTTCAGGCGACAACAGGTTGGCTTGGCCAGGATGAGGGGACGGTCCGTTCACAGCCTCTGCCCGTGCACCTTCAAATCGGCTGCCGGCTCGCCCTGCGCTGTCCGGAATCCACACCGTTCCTTGCCTTGGTTCATCCCCATCCCACCGTGCTGGAAGACCTGGTAGGCGGGGAGGTCACCAGGCTGGAGCCGGACCGCGCCTATGAGCTGCTCACCGAAAGCAGTGGCAATCGTTGGAGCCGGTGGGTCGCTCCTGCGGGCGACAGCGGCTTTGACTTCGCCGCTACCGTGATTCGTCCGGACCAAACGGATCCTGTGGTGCCGAGCGCGTCCCTGTGTCCGGTGCGGCTGCTTCCCATCGACACCTATCGCTATCTCAACGCCAGCACCTATTGCGATACGTCAGCGCTGATGAACCTGGCCTGGGCCACCTTCGACACCCGCAAGACCGGTTGGAGCCTCGTTCAGGACATCTGCGACTGGGTGCATGAGCGCATCCGCTTCGACTACCAAGCGGTCCGCGCAGAAAAGACCGCCAGCCACACCCTCAATGACGGCGCGGGTGTCTGTCGCGACTTTGCCCACCTGGCGATCGCCCTCTGCCGATGTCTGAACATACCGGCTCGTTATTGCACTGGATATTTGGGCTACACCGGGATCCCTCGGGGGGAGTTTCCCGTGGATTTCTCCGCCTGGTTCGAGGTGTTTCTCGGGGATCGCTGGTACGTGTTTGACGCGCGCCACAACATCCCCCGTTGCGGGCGGGTGCTCATTGCCCGAGGGCGGGATGCGGGGGACGTGCCTTTTCTGCGCAGCTTCGGACCCCACCAGCTGCTATCCCTGGAGGTCATCACTGACAGGCTTCCCGCCCCCCCTTGCGCAGAGGCTGCAGACTCCAAAGCGGCCATGCTCCACTGAATGTGCGGGAGACCTCCGGCGCCAGCCACATCGGAACCGCTGGTCCGGCAAGCTTGGAATCTCTTCCGGCACGCTCAGTGAAACGCCGCGACCTGTTGCGTCAGTTGCCTCTCGCCCTGCTTGGCGGGAGCCTGTTCTCCGCCCTCGCGCGGGCCGTCACTCCCCTCCCGCCCCAGGGCCGCCTGCGTTTTCTGGCCGTTGCCGACACCGGCAGCGGCGATGCCAACCAGCGGGCTGTGGGTCAGCAGATGGGCCTGGTTCATCAACGGCGCCCCGTGGATCTTGTGGTGATGGGCGGAGACAACATCTACCCCTCAGGGGATCTGGCGCTGGTGGAGAGCACCTTCCAGCGTCCCTACAGGGAATTGCTCCAAGCTGGTGTGCCCTTCCACGCGGTGCTTGGCAACCATGACATCCGCACAGCCAACGGCGTGCGACAAGTGGCGTACAAGCCGTTCGGGATGGCCGGGCGTTTTTACGCCTTGCGGCGTGGTCTGGTGGATTTCTTCCTGCTGGATACAAACGGCAATGCCGATTGGCAACGGCAGATCAGCTGGCTGCGGACCTCTCTGGCCCAGAGCCGCGCCCCATGGAAAGTGGTGGTGGGTCATCACCCGATCTATTCCTCCGGGTTTTACGGCAACGATCCACACCTTGGCGCCAAGTTGACAACGCTGATGCGACGGCACGGCGTTCAGCTCTACATCAATGGCCACGAGCACAACTACGAGCGCAGCAAGCCCATCGATGGCATCACCTACTTGGTGGTGGGTGGGGGAGGAGCAAGCTTGCGACCGGTCCTGGCCAGCGAGCAGTCCGCCCGTGCGGCGAGCGTCTTCAGCTTTGCGGAGCTGGAGGCCAGCCCCGGAGCGCTGAGAATCTGGGCCTGGGATCGCAACGGTCGCCTTTTGGATCAGGCTGTGCTGGAGCGAAAGGATCGCTGAAGAGCCCTGGATGGTTCGGCGCCCTCTCCAAGTCAGGTCCGATCCAACAGGCGGGCCCAGAGTGCTCAATGCGCGGAAGCATTCATGCTAAACTAAAAAAATTGTGAAATTTCAAGCGTAAATCTTGATGGCGTTTCGTCGAGCCAAATTGAGTTTCAGGCATGTCGGCAGAAGAAACGCCAGAGCCAGGGGTTTCCCTTGCATCGTCAGGATTGATCGCTCCAGATTTGGTGGCTTGACACGATTGGCTTGCCTCTCAACGGCGGAGCCCTTGGCAGCTTCCAGTGTGTGCGGTAACTGGATCGGGCATGATTCAATCCCCCCTGCCGCCATCCGGCTGACGTCTTTCCATGGGTGCACCAAACGTTCTCTTGCCCATGGTGATGGAGCTGCCGGCTTTGCGGTTGGGGTGATCTCCCGCCAATGGGACACGATGGAGGCAGGGGCCGACGGCGCGCTGTTTCCCGATTGATCTGACGCGCGTCCCTCCTTCCTTTCCGATCCCGGCTCCACTTGCATTCCACCCGCATTCATCACTATGGGCAAAACCGCTATCATTACAGGCATCACCGGCCAAGACGGCAGTTATCTGGCTGAGTTGCTGCTTGAAAAGGGATATGTTGTGCATGGGATCAAACGGCGTGCCAGCAGTTTCAATACCAGTCGCATCGACCATCTTTATCAGGATCCCCATGAGGCCAATCCACGCCTGGTTCTTCATTATGGCGACTTGACGGACAGCACCAATCTGATCCGCATCATTCAGCAGGTGCAGCCCGATGAAATTTATAATCTTGGCGCTCAGAGTCATGTTGCCGTTAGTTTTGAAGCCCCTGAATACACCGCCAACAGTGATGCGTTGGGCACCCTGCGGATTCTGGAGGCTGTACGCATGTTGGGATTGACCAAAAAGACGCGTATTTATCAGGCCAGCACAAGTGAGCTCTATGGTTTAGTACAGGAAATTCCTCAAAAAGAAACCACCCCTTTTTATCCTCGTAGCCCCTATGCCGTCGCCAAGCTCTATGGCTACTGGATCACGGTCAACTATCGGGAAGCCTACGGTATTTACGCCTGTAATGGTATTTTGTTCAACCACGAGTCCCCGCGTCGGGGTGAGACCTTTGTCACCCGAAAGATCACTCGTGGCTTGGCGCGCATCGATGCCGGACTTGATCAATGCCTTTACATGGGCAATCTCGACTCCCTCAGGGACTGGGGCCACGCCCGCGACTACGTCGAGATGCAGTGGCTGATGTTGCAACAGGAGAGCCCGGAGGATTTCGTGATCGCGACAGGCCGCCAGGAAAGCGTCCGGCGTTTCATTGAGCTGACCGCCCGGGAATTGGGTTGGGGTGGTTTGCGCTGGGAGGGCCAAGGCTTGGGGGAAACGGGAATCCGCCAACAGACCGGCGAGGTGGTGGTTCGCATCGATCCCCGCTACTTCCGCCCCGCTGAGGTGGAGACCCTGCTCGGGGATCCCACCAAGGCCCGTGAAAAACTTCGTTGGACCCCCACCACCACGTTGGAGGAGCTGGTTGCCGAGATGGTGGCTGCCGACAAGGAGGAAGCCGCCAAAGAAGCCCTCCTGCGCCGTCAAGGATTCCAGGTGGTCGGGTCCATGGAAAACCCACCCACCAATCCGGCGGCCGTGGCGGCGGCCACCATCCCCGCCGGCTGAGGCGAGGGCCTCAGGCGAGAAGCGGAAGAAAGCGCATCGAGAGATCCAACCAGGGCGAGCGTGTCACAGGGGCGCTGGTGGAGATCAAATCCACCCCGCTGGCCGCCGTGGCTCGCAAGGCGTCCGGGTCCACACCAGAGGCCTCCAGCACGGCCTGGCCACAGCCCCTGGCCAGGCCCAGTTCTGCGCTCAGCCTCCGCAGCCGGGGCACCAGGGCGCAGAGCTCCCCTGGGGTGAACCCATCCAGGAGAACACCATCGGCTCCAGCCCGCACGGCGGCGCGTGCCTCCTCATCTGTTTCCGCCTCCACGATCACCTTCGTCGGCCAGGGCGCCGAGGCACGCACCGCCGCCACCGCCGGACCGATGCCTCCACTCCAGGCCAGATGGTTTTCTTTCAGCATCGCCGCGTCATCGAGACCGAAGCGATGGTTCACGCCACCGCCGCAGCGCACGGCGTATTTTTCCCAGATCCGCAGTCCGGGAGTGGTTTTGCGGGTGTCCACCAGCTTCACGCCCGTCCCCTCCAGTTTCGCCACCAGGGCTGCGGTGGCTGTCGCCACCCCGGAGAGGCGCATGACCAGGTTGAGGGCTGTGCGCTCCCCCGCCACCAGGGCAGAGGCCTGGCCAACAAGGGCCAACAACCGCTGGCCGGCGCGCACGCGCTCCCCATCGGCCACCAAGGATTCCACCCGCGCCATGGGATCCAGAAGTCGAAAGAGTGGCTCCACCAGCGGACCTCCGCAGAAGACCCCATCCCGCCGAGCGATCCATTCGGCGCGGCCCTCGCGCTCGCGCAGCGCGGGGCGCGTGAGATCGCCACGGCCAAGGTCCTCGGCCAACCAAGTTTGCAGCTGGCCTGTGAGATCAGCCGGCTGGGGAAGGAAGAGGGGGGGCATGGGCATCTGCGGCCATTCCATGATCGGACCCCTTTCCACCGAAGCACGTCGCGCGATCCATCAGGGCCTGGAGAACCATCAGGGCCTGGAGAAGCATCAGGGCCTGGGAACCCTCTCGGCCACGCCCGAAACAGGAAAGCATGCGGGAACCGCAAAAGCCAGACCATCCATGGCGACAGAAACCGTCAACCACCGCCGGGGCAGGGTCGGATCCCGTCCAACGCCGTTCTCCCGGGCCACGCACATCGGGTCGCCCTGCGGGGCGCCAGCGCGAAGAAACGGGGCCATGCCCTGCGGCAGGGGGGCCGCTCCGTGTTTTGACGTTTCGCGGCGGTTGCTTGGCGCGGTGGGTTCTCCGCCCCCACAGTGGATGGATCCATCGGTTTCCTGCCCGTCAATGGCTCTTCCCGACCTGGCGGCCCCCATGGCCACGATTGGCGTGCCCACCGAGATCAAACCCGATGAGCAGCGGGTGGCCCTCACTCCGGATGGGGTGCGTGAACTGGTGGCGCAGGGGATGGAGGTGCGCATTCAGGAGGGCGCGGGGCTCGGGGCTGGCATGAGTGATCAGGCCTATCGGGAGGCGGGCGCGCGACTGGTGGATCAACAGGAGGCGTGGGCGGCCCATCTGGTGGTGAAGGTCAAGGAGCCGCAACGGGAGGAATTCCGATTTCTGCGCCGGGATCTTGTGCTCTTCACCTACCTTCACCTGGCGGCGTACACAGATGTGGGGCGCGCGCTTCTGGAGGCGGGCACCACGGGTGTGGCCTACGAGACGGTGCAGCTGGAGGACGGCAGCCTGCCGCTCCTGGCCCCGATGAGCGAGGTGGCCGGTCGCCTCGCCGCCCAGGTCGGGGCTCGACTGATGGAGAAGCCCCAGGGAGGACGGGGCGTGTTGATCGGAGGTTGCACAGGAGTGCGCCCGGCTCGCGTGCTTGTGCTTGGCGCTGGAACCGTGGGTTGGAACGCCGCCCGTCTGGCGGCGGCCATGGATGCGGAGGTGTTCCTGCTCGATCGCTCCCCGCAGCGGCTGCGTCAGCTGGAGAGCGATCGTCGTGGCCGCATGATCACCCTGGTCAGCAGCCGGGGATTGATCGAGCGGCTCGTGCCAGAGGCCGATCTGTTGATCGGCGCCGTGCTGTTGCCCGGTGGCCGGGCCCCCACCCTGGTGGAGGAGGGATGGGTGCAGCGCATGCGGCCGGGTTCCGTGATCGTTGACGTGGCGATCGATCAGGGGGGCTGCATCGCCACCAGTCGTGAAACCACCCACACCCAGCCGGTGGTCACCATCCATGGCGTGCAGCACTACGCGGTGGGGAACATGCCGGGAGCCGTGCCGTTCACGTCCACCGAAGCGTTGGTCAGCGTCACCCTCCCTTACATCCTGGTCATGGCCGGTCGAGGCCTCAGCGAGGCGGTCACCGATCGACCGGAGCTGCTCTCTGGTTTGAACACCGTGGATGGGGCCATTTGTCACCCCGGGGTGGCCAAGGCCCTGGGGGTGGCTCCCCGCCACCCGATGGCCTGCCTGCGCTGAGCCGCCCTCAGGTGAGGCCTGCGCCTCGGAGGGCGGCGGTGTCCAGGGCCAAACCCTCTCGGAGGGCCAGCACCAGGCCGGCGGCCTCGGCGTAGCTGCTCGCCTCCAGCACCGGCAACCCCAGCGCGGCCCCATCCACCTGCAGCAGGCAGGGATTGCCCGTCACGCTGATCAGCGGCGTCCCGCGCTCCGCGCAGGCCAGCACCGCCTCTCCCCCCAGAGCGCCAGCGGGGGCCACCACGGCGCCGAGGTGTTCCGCGCGCCACAGTTCCACGCCGCTGGCCTCCGTGGCCAGGGGAAGGGGCACGAGATCCGGAGCGCGGCTCAGCCCCACCAGCACGCAGGGGAGAAAGGTGTGGCCCAGCTCCTCGGCGGCGGCGCGGGCATCCAGGGTGGGATCGGGAGGCAAGGGGGCGAGGGCGGGAGCATGGGCGCAGGGCACGCCCAGGTGACGGCTGAGCAAATGGGAGATCACGGCTTCGGCGCCCGCCAGTCCATCCACCCCCGCGCCATGGCGGTAGGCCTCCAAGGCCCCGGGGTCGGGATCATCCGGGAAGCGAGCGACCACAGCCACGGCGGTCGCTCCTCCCGCCAGAGCCTTTTCACCAGCCCGCAGGAGGGCGCCGACGGCGCGGATGGTGCCCCAACTCGCGCCACTGGAGCCCCGGACCAGCTCCACCCCCAAGGGATCCTCCGTGGACAGCACCGGCCCGATCGCCACTCCCAAACTGGCACCGCAAGCCCGGGCCACCTGCACATGCCGCAGCCGCAGGGGCTCCTCCACCGCCGCGTCCAACACCAGCCCCACCCGCTGGCGCCGCACCGGCGCCAGAGCCAGGTCGCCGGCGGCGAACCGGTTCAGCGCCCATCCCTCGACGTAATGCAGGCGCGGGTCACTCCAATAGAGCGCGGCGGCGTTGAGCACATTGGGATGGGTGATCAGGCAGCCGCTGGCGGCGGCCAGAAGTCGCGCCGCAGGCAGAGCATCGCCGGCGAATCCCCCCACCCGACAGCCCACCCCTGTGGGCACCACCATCAGCGTCGGCAGGGGAGGCCACTCCAGACGGCCCCCGCTCACCGGGAGAGGCGCAACACCACCGCCTCCAGGGTCAACCGCGACGGCCCCGGGGTGGCTGGGGAGGCAACGCCGGTAATGGCCCAACGCAGGGCTTCGCGATCGGGTCCCAGCCGCTCGGCCAGACATTGGCGGACCTGGGGGAGCAGCGGTCCGGGAGAGGCCTCCAGGACCAGCTCAACGTGTTCCAGCACGCTGGTCATTTCTGATACTGGCCGAACTGCGCTTCGTAGAGCGCGTCCTCCTGGCCGGCCAACACCTCCAGGTCACTGCGGGGGTAAGCCACGCAAAGCAAGGCGTAACCCTCCTGCCGCAGCTCGGCTTTGACGCCCATCGCGTCCGGTTGATGGACCGTGCCTTGCAAAAGGCGAGCCGCGCAGGTGGTGCACACCCCGGAACAACAGGAGCTGGGCAAGGGGACGCCCGCCGCCTCGGCGGCGGCCAACACGGTCTGGTCGTCTCGGCAGGGGAAGACGTGGCGCACGCCATCGAGATCAACGTTGATGGTGTAGGTGGAACCGTCGCTGCTGGGCATCCGCCGAAGAGGCTTGTCGCTCCCACCATCTTCCCCTCTCGCCTCCTCCCTGGTCGGCCGCTGATCCGCCCGTCGCCCGGACTGCCGTGTCGGGGAATGGCTCAAGTCCCCTGGGGATGGGCGGCCAGCCAGTCGCTGAGGGATTCCCCGGGCTGATCGGCGCGGGAGGTGATTTCGAGGATGCGACCTTCCGCCGCCGGCGTCTCCAGCGCGTCCAGACACACCCGCGCCACCAGACGACGGGGAATGCTCTGGCTGTCCTGCATGTCGGGACCGGTGAACACCACCCCCTCCTGGTCGGCCGTGTCCTCAGCCTCGCGCAATCCGCCCGGCCGAATCACGGTCCAGCGCAAGCCACTCTCCTCCAGCCAGCGCTCGCCCAGCCGTTTCCACACCAGGATCAGGCCGAAGAGATTGAGCGGGTGGAACCAGCGACCGCTGCACAGGGAACTCACCAGCACCACCCGCTTCAACCCTGCGGCCTGGCAAGCTTCAATCTGAGAGCGGATGGCGAGGGCATCCACCTTCATCGGTCCGAACAAATCGATCGAGGGACGAGCACCAGTGGCGATCACCAGGGCGTCACAACCCTCCAGAGCCTGCCGCAGGGCCGGAGCCTCCCCCAGGTTCAAGCGCACGATCTCGGCTCCGGCCAATCCCTCCGGGACCATGGAGCCCGGCCGGAGCAGGGCCCGGACCGTCCAGCCTCGGGCCAAAGCCTCCTGAACAACGCGCCAACCGGTCTTCCCCGATGCTCCTGATACGGCCAGTTGCGACATGGCGGATGGATTCTTGAGCCCACGACGAGGTCCAGCCTATGGACGGCGGGATGCTCCCGTGGTGGTGGACGTGGGTTTAAGGCTGGCCCTGATCTGCGGGCCTGGCGTCGTGCCTTGCCACCCCCATCACCGGCTTTCAGGGATCTGAGGGCAGGGCAGAGGGTTGGCCGTAGAGCCAGCGCACGGTGGCGCGATCGCGGGGACTCAGCCGCAGGATCGGCTGTCGCCCGGGCGTTGCCGCCATGGCGTCGTCGGACTGGTCGCTGTGGCCCCAAAGACCAAAGGCGTGGCCCAGCTCGTGCAGAGCGGTGGCCTGAAGGGCCTCCAGCCGCTGGTCGGGACTGATGAGCACCCGCACGCGCGGCTCGATCCGGGTCGAGCGGCTGTCGGTCGCTCTGTGGAGGGAGAGGATGGCGCGGCCATGGCTGGCTCTCGCCCGTCCCGCGCCATCGACGCCCAGGGGTGGCCGTCGCCTCCAGATGGTCACGTGGGCCCTGTCCGGGGTGGGCACCCTCTGAATGGAGACCAGCGAGGACCATTCCTCCAGCGCTCGATTCACGGCCTCCCACCAACGAGCCGGGCCCACTGGAGAAGCGTTGCCAGGCTCCACGGGTTCCACCCAGACGCACCAGGTGCGGCGCACCGGCCAACCGAAGGGCGTGGTGCGAAGGCGATGGCGGTAATCGTCGCCGGCCTCAGGGGCCGCCGGGGTGGAGTCCCGGAAACTTGCGGGGGCCTGCAGGATGGGCGTGACCGTCAGGGGATCCCCACCCCGAGGTTTCGCACACTCCCCGGGGTCCGTCACGGCGTGGACGGGATGCACCGCCAGGACGCCCGAAAGGGCCAGAAGCCAGAGATCCCCGCAGGTGCGCTGCGGGCAAGGATTTTGGCCTTGGGTCGTCAAGGAGCTTCAGGGGGTTGGCAGGCCAACGCCGCGGGCCATCAAGGTGGCCAGAAAGGGGATCGACGCAAAGCCCGCGATCTCCACGTTGAGGATCCAGCGCAATCGCTGGGCGAGGCTTTCACTCACCTGCGGCAGCTCACCCTTGCGCAAGGGTATGGCCCAAAGGATGTAGGTGATTGTTGGATAGAGCGAGAGGGCCCCAACACTGAGGTAGAGGCCCACCTTCCACCAAAAGAGGGGATTCTCGGTGTAGAAGCTGCTCCCCTGACCGAAGTGGATCACGCGAAAAATGCCACTCACCAACAGAACCAGGGCCGCAATCCCGTACACGACATCCGTGATCACCATCAGCACGGCATCGCCTCGTTCCGGATTGGGACGAATCAAACGCCGCTCCAAAACGAGGGCGGCGAAGCACACCATGAAGCTGAGGTAGTGCGCATACGCCACGGCCGCACTGGTGAACACCGTGGAGGAGGTTGGAAGACCGGCCATGGGGGAAGGGAGATCGGAGGCACGCTAGCGGCGAGGGCTCCAGCCACGCGACTGGCCGGCGGAGCGACCGCCGCCAACGCAGCCACAGCCGAGACGGCTCCGAGCGGCATGCTCAGCAACGGTTGCCTGCGCTGTGCGTTGGCAGCGCCGCAACGAAGATGGCATTAAAGAAAAATCCAATCATCAAGAAGAAAAGTGGAATAAGAAAAAAATAGTGAATTTGGAAACCTTCTAGTCGCTTTAGCCGAGATCGCCCAAAAAACGCCTAAGCCTTGTACATGCCCGTGCTCTTTTGATCGATGGCCAGTTCTCTGAGTGCCTTTCTCGGTGAGATCGGACGCCATCAACTGCTCACCCCAGAACAGGAGCTCACCTTGGGACGAAAGGTGCAGGCCATGATCAGCCTGCATGAGCGATGCGCTCTCGCTGGCGGCCAGGGACCGCAATGCGAGTTTGATGAGCTGGAACGAAGGGTCCTGCGGGTGGGCGAGCGTGCCAAACAACAAATGATCACCGCCAACTTGCGCCTTGTTGTGAATCTGGCCAAGCGATACCAAGGGAAAGGGCTGGATCTGTTGGATCTCATTCAAGAAGGCACGATTGGTCTCACCAGGGCGGTGGAGAAATACGATCCAACCCGGGGGCACCGCTTCAGTACATACGCGTACTGGTGGATTCGTCAGGGCTTGAATCGTGCCCTCTCCACGCAAAGCCGCACCATCCGCATCCCGGTCAATGTCAATGAAAAATTGACGCGGTTGCGGGCGGCCAAGGCGCGCCATCTGCAGGCCCATGGCCATCCCCCCACCGCCACGGAGTTGGCTCGAGCCCTCTCCCTTCCCAAAGCGGATATCGACGAGCTGCTCGCCTGTGAGTTGCGCAGCGTCACCGTGAGTCTTCAGGGAGCGGTCCGTTCGAAGGCGGATCCCTCCGAGCTTGTCGATGTGTTGCCCAGCCCCGAGCCAGCGCCCATGGAACGTGCGGAGCAGGCGGAGCGAACAGCTTCGGTTTGGACGCTTCTGGAGACGGCCAACCTCACACCCAAGGAAAAGACAGTGGTGCTGCTGCGGTTCGGACTGGATGGCTCGCAGGAGTGGCGCACCTTGGCGGATGTGGCCCGTCAGTTGCAATGCAGTCGCGAATATTGCCGGCAAGTGGTGCAACGCGCCCTGCGCAAGCTGCGGCGGGCAGGCATTGAGCGAGGTCTTGGCGAGGAGTGAGGGGCCAGGGGGCGGAAGGCCGCTCCCTTTCGGCGGCCTTCCACACTCGTGGCGCCAGGAGTGAGCCTCTCACAATGGAAGGAATGACGCCCCCAGTGGCGCGCCAATTCTCAGGAGACTGCCATGTCCGCCGCGTCCTCTGCCGCGGGCTCTCAAGCCAGCCCTTCCGTTCTCGAGCCGGAGGTCGTCCATGACACTGCCGTCGATCAGCCCCTTCTCACCCGCCTTCTGAACAGGGCGGGCCGCACGGTGGCGCGACCGGCGATCGAATGTCTGGAGATGCTGTTGGATGGAGCCACCCCCCACCAGGCGCGTTGGACCGTTTTGGCCGCGCTCACCTATCTCGTGTTGCCCCTGGATCTGATTCCCGATTTCATTCCCGTCGCGGGGTTCGGCGATGACATGGTGGCGCTGACGGCATTGCTCGGCCTTTGCTCTCGGCACGTCACGCCCCAGATCAGGGAGCGGGCACAGCGCAAACTGGATCTTTGGTTCCCACAAGACTGATCCCTTCGATGGAGTCCTCCACCGCACTCACCTCCCAGCAGTTGGAGGACCTCCAACTCTTCCTCAAAGACTGGCTGCGTCACACCGGGCGCACGCAGGCGGATCTGCGGCGGGCTCTTCGAGCCTCCTCGATCCGCATGCCTGTCCTGCTCGATGCCCTCCAGCAAATTCACGCGCAACAGGGGCTGGGGGGGCTCGCTGAGCATCTGTGCCAAATTGAAACCCTCTGGCAGAGCGAAGACGTTCCCACTTCCGCGGAGAGCGTGCCATCGAGGGGGGTGGCAGATCCTCTGGACCAGCTGGATCTGCTTCTGGACGAGATTCGTGGAGCCAGCGACGCGCCGTTGGTGGATGCCATGGACGGTGAGGGGTAAGCGCCACAGCCGTGACCGATGGGATCTGCGAACTTTTTCCGCCTTGATTTCCCCTGCAAGTCGATCTCGATTGAGGCAGCATGAAGCTGTTGATACAGGCACGCCATGCGCTCGTTCCTCCGCCAAGGGTTCACCAACTTCCACGGTCGTTCCAACCCTTTCAGCCCTGGTCGACACCGCCATCGTCTCGCGCCCCATGGCCTGGCCAGGTCCCGGGGTCCGGCACGACGTCTTGCACGACCCAGCCTGGTGGCGCTCCTGGGATTAGGGCTCTGCGGCCCGCTTGCCGTGCTGGCGATCGCGCCGCCCGCCTTGGCTCAGGTGGAATCCTTCCTCCTCAAATCCGGAAGCCAGGTGGGTCCGACAACGGAAGTGAAGCCCAAAAATTGTGTGACGGCCAAGGATGGCACGATCACGTGCGACACGGAGCTGGTGAATCCAGCGGGCACAACGCCAGCCCAGCCGGTGTACACCCCCTTCCGCAATTGATCCGGAATCCCGGCGGCATAACCATGGCTCAGGCGGTTGAATCGCCGGCGCACTCCCTCGGATCGGGGGACCAGAACAGGGCCAGCCAGATCGTTCCCGGTGGAGGATCTGTCGCCAGAACCCGATGGCGACGCCCCGGGCTGATCAACAAACTGTCTCCTGTTTGCAGACGACGCGGCGCGGCTTCATCGGCGAATTGCAGGGTGGCCCGCCCTTGCACCAGGCACAGCCATTCCACCTCCGCCTGGTCATACCAAAAGTCTGGTGGACTGCTCGCCGCGCAGGAATGAATGCGCTCCAGGCGAAACCAGGGCGTGCAGACCAGCACCGCCGTAGTTTCCACGCCCAGCGGTGGTGCGGGGCCAGCCAGAAGGGTGGGGACAGCGTGGCCACAGTCGGGAGCATCCCCCCAGCGTCGGCCGATCTCAAAGCCGCGACTCTGGGCCAGAGCCACGACGTCGTGGTGATGGGTGCAGTCGATCAGCGCCTGCCGCAACAGCGCATCGCGCTCGCTGAGGGCAACGAAGGCATTGAGCTGCTGGATCTTCTCCAGAAAACGATCCAGATCTTCGGCGCTCATGGCGGATGGTCGCAGCCGCGAGTCTGGGAAGAGACGGAGGGCCCGGTGAGAGGGGTGCTCATCCGCCAACGGACGAACGGCTGTCCGGCAAAGACGATCTCCTCCTCCTCATCCACCGACCACCCCAGCCGCTCCAGCAGCGGCCGCGAGAGACGACTGGCTTCGGTGCGCAGGCGACGTTGGCCCTCGGCTCGCGCCTTCTCCTCCAACCCTCGCACCAGACGGGTGGCGAGCCCCTGACGGCTGGATCGCCCGCGGCAGTAGAGCAGGCTCAGACGGTCGCCCGGATCCAGCAAGGCAAATCCCTCCACGTTCCAAGGTTGGTCAACGGGGCAGCCCACCAAGCCATGGCCGCGGGCCAGGGCCTTGGTGAAGGTCGGGTCGTCGATGGGATGGAGAGCCCAGGCGTCAATTTGCTCCGGGCGATACCAGGGGGCCGCCTGGGTGCGCACGGCGTCGGCGTACACGTCGACCACTTGGTCCCAATCCTCTGGCAACAGGGGCCGAATGCGCATGGCATCAGCCTAGAAGCAGGAGGAAGCGAGAATGCCTCTCCGGGACGACCGTTGATCACGCGCATGGAATCGACCACGACGAGCGGGCTGCTGCCGAGATGGCGCCGATGGGTCCAAGTGTTCCTGGCCCTGCTGTTGGGCTGTTGGATCCTGTGGCCCCGGCCGGCCTTTGGAGTGGACGCGCTGACCAATCCACCTTCAGCACCCGCGGACAGAGGCGCCAGCCTCTTTGCGCAGCACTGCGCCGGCTGCCATGTCAACGGAGGTAACGTGATCCGACGCGGCAAGACCCTGCGGCTGGCTGCCCTGCGACGTGCCGGCCTGGAGGGACCGGAGGCGATCGCCAAGGTGGCGAGCCTTGGCCAGGGCCAGATGGGGGGCTACGCGGAGGTGCTGGGAGAAGGGGGGGCGGATGCTGTGGGCACCTGGGTTTGGAGCCAAGCCTTGGCCGATTGGCCCAAGGCGGAACAAAACAAAATTGATCAAAAATAACAAAGGTTCAAGAAGGATGTTCTGTTGGTCGGATTGCCGTCTTGCAGGGGCTTTTCTGGCTGTGCCAGCACATTTGCTGTCTATGGTTGTGCAACTTACGGGTGGGAAAGTCATTAGAAAAGACGTGGTGTGAGAACCAACTTCCATGTCCATCCTTCGCAACGCCTTGTTTCGTGGCGTCGGCGCTGCCCTTGTGAGCGGCGCTTTCTTTGCCACTCCTTCCTTTGCCGGCCCTGAAGCCGGCGCGCAACAGCTCCAATCCAGCGATCAAGCCCCCCTGGAGTTGAGCCAGTCCTCCCTGAAGGACGCTGAGATCGCTCAGACCTACATTCCCCTGATCGGTGAGGTGGGCAAAGAGTCCGGTCAAGGCACCGGCTGGTATGTGACTGTTGGCGCCGGTGCCGCCTGGGCCAGCAACTGGGATTTCCAGGACAACCTGGATGACTACAACTTCAACGGTAATGCCAATCTGTCCGGTGGCTTCGCTGTTGACGGTGGCGTCGGTTATGACTTTGGCGCCATCCGCACGGAATTGACCTACGGCTTCAGCCGCGCCAGCCTGCACAAAGTGCATTTTGATGACATCGAGACCTTCAACGGTTCCGGGAATGTCGACAAAAATGATGTGATGGCCAGCGTCTACCTGGACATCCCCTTTGGCTCCTGGGTTCCTTACATCGGTGGTGGCATCGGTTACACCAATCTGAGCACTCCGAGCTACACCATCGGTGATATGCGCTTCGGTAGCGATAACCAAGGGCTCTTTGGCTGGCAAGCCAAGGTTGGTGTGGCCTATGCGATGAACTGGAACACCGACATCTATGTCGAGGGTACCTATTCAGGCGCTTCCGGCTTTGACGGTGACAACTTCGACTACAGCTCCTTCAACAACTGGGGAGCCAAGCTCGGCTTCCGTTATCGCTTCGGTGCACCCCCGGTGGTTGTGGTCGAGCAACCCGCTCCTGCTCCCGAGCCGGCTCCCATGCCCATGCCCATGCCCGAGCCTGCTCCCGCTCCCGAGCCGGCCCCCATCCGCGGTCTCTGGTGATTCGGCTCCGGCCAATCGTCTAGCTTCCAAAGAGCGGCTTTGCCGCTCTTTTTTTTTGGGAGTTCGCTTGTGGCTTGAAGCTGGTTTCTTCCATGGCGCTGACCACGCTCAGCACCGTGATCGCCAGCGGATCAGAGCGCCTGAATCCAGGGATGCACCTCCACAGCTGTCCAAATTCCCTCGCGCCAATACACGTCTTGTTTCACCAGGGATTCCACCTCCTCCTGGCTTTCGGCCTCATACAGAGCAAAGACATGGGTGCACTCTTGCGTGGGCCCGATGGTGAGCAGCACCCCCCGGTCCTTCTGACGCCGGAGGCCCTCCAGATGTTCCTCCCGAAAAGGGGTGCGCTTTTGCAGGGCCTCGTCGCAATAGGTGCCCCAGAGAACGAATTTCATCGCGGCCGCAGTCAACAACCGTCAAGGTAGAGCCTGCCCGCCACTGGTTTGCCATGGGTTGTCCATTGGGTCCGGCCGCGCGCATGGAGGCCATCTGCGATCCGGTGATCCCCCGGCTCGGGGAGTGGATGCGCCACCGGCCCGACATCCTGTCCATGGCCCGGGGGATGGTGGATTGGGCGCCACCGCCGGCTGTGCGTCAGGCGGTGCTGGAAGCCTTGGAAGGACCGGTTGGCCCCCTGGATCGTTGTGGCGACACCTGGGGTGAGCCCGAGCTGTTGGCCCTGGTGAACCGCCAGCTGCGCGGCACCTGTGGCCTCGTCAGGGTTGGCGGCAGGAGGGCCTGGCCGGGGAGCCTGCAGGCGGCTCGGCGGCAAGGAGAGCTGCGGCCGGCGAGGGAGCGCTCCTGGACAGCGACGGGCTGATGGAGCGGTTGGCACTGTCCCACGGGGTGGCCACGGTGAGTGGCGGCGCCTTCGGCCTTCATCTCCCTGGCGCTTGTGTCCTGGGTCTCAGCTATGGCAGGCTCAGCCCTGCGTCGCTCGCCCTGGCCCTGGAGAGGCTGGGTGAGGGGTTGAGACGACTCCACCAGGATTGAGACGACGACACCAGAATCGAAGCCCAAGGGAAGAGTCTTGCGATGGGCGACAAAAGTCTTGCGATGGGCAACCGCCATGCAGCGTTGTGCGCCGCCGGGAGCGCCGCGATGCTTGACAGCCCCTGGTGGGTGTCAGCGCCCGTTGCTGCCGGACCAGGGCGCGCTGGACTGCAAAACCTGGCGCAGGGCGGCACAGAAGCGGCCCGCGGCGGCGGCGACATCCTCGCCAGCGGCCCTGGCCTCAGCCATCACCTTGACCAAAGCGCTCCCCACAATGGCGCCGTCAGCGCCCCAGTCCCGCACTTGCCGCGCCTGATCCGGACCTGAAATCCCGAAGCCCACGGCCACGGGACAGCCACCCTGCTCTTTCAACGCCTGGATCAGAGGCTCCACGCGGCGTTCCAAGGTTGACCGCATTCCCGTTACTCCTGTGACGCTCACCAGATAAGTGAAGCCCCGACTGCTGGCATGGATGCGCGCCAGTCGCTCCGGCGGCGTGGTGGGCGCCACCAAAAGCACGAGATCGAGGCCGTGGCTGGCGGCGATGGGGGAGAGTTTCTCCGCTTCCTCCAGGGGCAGATCGGGCACGACCAGGCCAGCGGCTCCAGCTTCCGCCGCCTGGCGGCAAAAGGCCTCCATGCCTCGATTGAGGAGGGGATTGCTGTAGGTGAAGAGGATGACAGGAACGGTCAGCTGGCCGCGCAGCGACGCCAGCAGATCCAGAACAGCAGCTGGCGTGGTGTGGGCGGCGAGGGCGCGGGAGGCGGCAGCCTGAATGACAGGCCCATCGGCCAAGGGATCGCTGTAGGGGATGCCCAACTCGATCAGATCGGCACCGTTGGCCTGCAGGGCGAGCAGGGCGGCGGCGGTGGTGTTCAGGTCGGGATCCCCCGCCATGAGGAAGGGCATCAGGGCGCAGGACCCGCTCTGCCGCAGGGTGGTGAAACGCCGGGCAATGGCGCCTTCGCGGGCCGCAGGAGCGGAGGTGCTGGAAGCAAGGCTCATGGACACGAGCCTATGGGGTCGGGGGGGCGGTTCCGCTCAGCGGAACCTCCTGTTCACCGGCGTTGAGCTGGCCAACCTCCTGCAGGAGGCGCTGCTGTTCGTCCGGGCTCAAGCTCTCAAAGCGGGCCATGAGCTCAGCGTCGGTGCGGGCGTCGTAGGTGGCCCGATACCGGCGGCGTTGCTCCATGTAGGTCATCTTTCCACTCACCACGCGAAACAAGTAGCTCCCCGTCCAAGCGATCACCACCAGGGTGAGCAAGGCGGAGGCGGCCAGGCCGGGGGTGAAGCCGTCCAAACCGCTGGCCTGAAAGCCCCACCAGCCGATCCCGCCCAAGGCCAGCACCCCCAGGCCGAGGAGCAGGGCTTGTCCCCGCGTCAACCGCGCACCTCGCCCTGACCGGCCATGCGCAGATTGATGAAGGGTGCAAAAACGATCATGCCAGGGAAAAAGAGAAACACCAGGCCATAGAGGGCGGTCCTCTCCACCTTGCCCATCACGGTCCAACGCTTTTGCAGCCACCAGATCAAGGCCAGAGGAGCCACCACCAGGTAAAACCCACCCAAGGCGCCATAGGCGGCTAGCACAAGCAGCGCATCGCTGGAGATTTGATTCAAGAACCCTGGCAGAGCCACGGCACAGGAGCGAGATACTGCTCAATCTAGGATGAGCAATGGGGGGCATGGCGGAATCGGTAGACGCAGCGGACTTAAAATCCGCAGGTCGCAAGACTGTGGGGGTTCAAGTCCCCCTGCCCCCATCGCAGCATCGCCCTGAGGCGACTGGCGATCCACTGACTCGACAAATGTCTCTTTCCCGGCTGGTGAGCAGCCCTCAGACACAAGATCTGGTGTTCGGTCCGCGTGCCGCTTCCGCATCGGCCCGGTCCCGCTGGTCTGGCTTCCCAGCAGGGCCTGATGACAGGCCTTGATCGCCGCGAACACCGGCTCCCACTCACCGTCGCGGCCCCAGTGGAGGCACCAGGGCGCGATGGGTGAGGTTGAGCTCGCTGAGCGAAAGCCGGCAGCCGTGGCAGTTCACCTGCCCGTGGCTTTGACCGATGCACTGGAGCAGCGTCAACAAGCGCCGATTTGAGGCACACGCGGTGATTCGCATGCGTCGCGCTCTGAAATGTCAGATGTAAAACATTGGCGTGGGTTGCCGCAGGCTGTCCCGCTCCAGCAGCAAATGGGCCAATGTGGTGCCCTTCAGGACGGCCGCTCGCGCCTGCTGCGCCCGCTGAGCCAGACCATCAAGGACGCGAAACTCAGCATGGGCTCGCTCCCCTTGTCGTTCAGCGTGGAGGTCTCCTTCCAGGCAGTCCTCCACCTCGGCAACGGTGATCAATTCAGGCGAGCGGGCCAGCTGGTACCCGCCTTTGGGGCCGCGAACGCTGACCAGATAGCCGCCCTTGCGCAAGGCCGT
>JBJOHA010000057.1:0-11030 GCA_046047935.1 Cyanobacteriota bacterium | reverse complement strand
AGAGCGCGAGGGTGGTGGAGCAGGAGAGCGCGATCGAGCACTGGCGGGTGCTTGTGATCTGCCCCCACCGGCGCTTGAACTTTGGCGGCGTCACAGCAGTGGCGGAATTCGTGCGCGAACGGGTGCACTGGCTGGAGCTGGAATCCGCCGCCAGCGATCCCACAGCGCCGCCATTGCTGCGAGCGCTGTCGTTGCTGGTGCAGCCGGAGGAGGCGATTGCCGCCTGCAGCGCTGCCCTCCAGGAGGAGGTGGCGGGCACAGCAAGGGAGCAGGCCATGGCCGATGTGATCGCCGCTATCGTGATCACACGGTTCCATGGCCGATCGATCCCGGAGCTATGCGCCATGGGCGGCATCACGCTGGAAGAGTTCACCCGTAGCGTGGCGTACCAGGAGATCTTTGGGCAGGGCCGCCAGGAAGGCGAGCTTGATCTCGCCCTGCGTCTCCTCCGCCGCCGCTGCGGCCAGCTCAGCGCCGAGCAGCTCGCCTGCGTTCGCGCCCTTCCATTGGAGCGGATCGAAGCGTTGGGGGAGGCGCTTCTGGAGTTTCACGACGCCAGCGATCTGGAGGCCTGGTTGCGCGCGGAGGGATGAGGCGCAGGCGAGGGCGCGCTTCCGGGTCCCCATGAACTTGGGACTGGCAACTCCCCTGATCTTGCAGGGGAGTTTTTCGACAGGAACGCCTTATTCGGGGGCGCTGGTTCAGATCTGAAACTGGGCGAGCAGAACCTGTCCTTGGCTGGAGCTGGGATCGATGAGCCCGGAGCCGGATTGCCAGTTCCAATTGGCATTCAGGGTCCAGGTGTGGAGGAAGTGATTGGTGTTGTTGCGAAAGAGGATCTTGTTGACGCCGCCGAGGGTTTCAGCGGCGAGCATCTGCCAGGTGGCGGTGGGACCCCCTGCGGTGGCGCCCCAGGGAGCGCTGACCTGCTGCCGTGTGGAGCCGACCTCCACAAAAGCCAGGCCGTCGTTGCGGCGCAGGAGCTTGACGTTGCCTTGGTTGTCGAGGGTGGAGAAGGGGGAGCCGATGAGGTCATCGCCCTGCCGCTCGTGGGCGCTGCGGCGGCCTTCAGCTGGAGCCGCAGGCTGCGGGGCCGCATCAGTCGCACAGATCGCGCTTGAGTCCAGGGCGCGGGGCTGAGGCTGCATCGCCTGCCTGGCCCTCACCCTCACCCCGCCCAAATCTCCTCCAGCTCGATCACCAGCTCCGGAAACGCAGGCGCTCCGTCCAGTCGCTTGGCGTCCTCGTTTCTTATGGATGCCACTGGCGGGTCCCCCAGCGGCCCCCACACCTCCACCGCCCTCTCCTGGGGAATGAGCAGCCAGCCCAGCCGAGCGCCATTGCGCTGATAGGCGGCCATCTTTTCGCGCAGGGCCGCGAGGCCTCGGGGGCCTTCATCGCTGGCGCTGGCCAGCTCCACCACCAGATCGGGGCAGAGGGGAGCGAAGCTGCGGCGCTCTTCGGGGCTGAGGGCCTGCCAGCGATCGAGAGCCACCAGGGAGGCATCAGGACTGAGCACCGAGCCATCGGGCAAGCGGAAGCCGGTGGAGCTGTCGAACACCTTCCAGCTCCCATTTCCACGGGCCCAGGTCTTGATCTGGAAGAGGAGCTCGCTGTTGCGGGCGCCGGTTTCGCTGCCGGTGGGGGTCATCAGGATCAAGGAACCATCGGCCGTCAGCTCCAACACCGCTTCGGGATTGGCCTGGCACAGGACTTCGAACTGCTCGGGGCTGAAGCGCAGGTCGGCACAGAGCGAAGCGGGCAACGCCAGCGCTTCCGGCAGCCCGAGTTCGCGGGCCGCTGGCATGGGAGGTTCCGGCGAGCGCTCCTGCTGGCGAGGCGAGGCGAGCATGGACCCGGCTGCGGCGCTGATGGGAAGGCTAAAGCGAATCAGCGCCAAGGGGAATCCAGACCAGGGAACGCCGCTCGGCTGGGGTCCCAGCGCGATCCCGAGCCATGCGTGGTTCGATGGCGACAGGCTGCTCAGCTACGCGAGAATGTCTCTCCAGTGCTCAACAACCGTTGATGGGCTACGTCCAAGCCACGATTGCGCTGAGCAACCCGCGCCAGCCCGACCTTCATCCCTTGCAAGTCACGGCCCTTGCTGACACGGGTGCCCTCATGCTCTGCATTCCCGAACATGTCGTGGTGCAGCTTCAGTTGGAACAGGAATCGCTGCGGGAAGTCACCGTGGCCGATGGCCGAGTGTTGCAGGTGCCCTATGTGGGCCCTGTACGGGTGGCCTTTGAGGGCCGTTCTTGTTTCGTGGGCGCCCTGGTGCTCGGAGATTCCGTGCTGCTTGGTGCCGTGCCGATGGAGGACATGGATCTCATCGTCCATCCCGCCCGACAGCGGTTGGAGCCCGATCCGCGCAGCCCCAACATCCCCCATGCATTGGTGAAGACGTCCCTGCGCTGACGCTTTTCCAGCCGTCCCCCTCAATCGTCTTGGCTCCAGGGCTCCTCCATCCGTAGATCCAGGGCCTGGGCCACCAGGATCAGAATCGCGGCCAACTCCTCGGGAGTGACCCGTCCCAGCGGACCCTCCAGACGATCGGACGCCACGGTGGTGGGCAACCAAGTCATCACAAAACTGGGCTGTTTCAGGCCATTGGCCTGGGTGGCGGCGAGCTGCCAGGCCAGCGGACTGGCGGATGGCCGTTGCGGCATCAGGGGAGATCACCAAAGCGGGGCGTTGTTGGCGATCGCCGAAGCTGCGGTTGCCGCCCCAGACGTAGAGACGACCGCAGTCAGCCATCCGACGCCATGGCCACGGCGGAATCTTCTGCCTCCTGAAGATCGCCTCCTTCCAGGGCGGCGAGGTGCGCGTAAGCCTGCTGTAGGGCACCCAGCCGACGTTGCCTCAGCCAGAGGGCCAGGGCTTCTGCGATGCGCGCGGAACGGTTTCCGCCCTGGGCATCCAGCTCTGCCAGCAACCCTTCCTCCAGGGAAACGCTGATCGATCGGATTGCCATTTTAACTAACAACTTTCTTGCCGTTCATTCCAGATAGGATCCTTTGCGCATTCCTGGCGCCCCGTCCCAGCGGACTGACCGCCAAGGCGCGCGCCATCGCCAAAGCAGTGCAACAAAAAAGCGGGCCGATCGGCCCGCCCGGGGGGGAGGCCCGAAGGCCGAACCGCCATGCTTCTCAGGCCGACCCCACCGCCACGTAGGAGCCGTAGAAGAACAACCCCACCACGAAGATCACGGCCATGCCACCCGCTGTGGCCACGAGCCACAGGGGGAGGACGCCTTCGGTCCAGCGGCTTCTCCAGGCCACGGCGGGGCGGCCATCGGGGAGGCGATCGGGGATCCGGCCGTCAGGCAGGGCGGATTTCTTGCTGCTCATGGCTCAAGGAGGGGGATGGGCGTCGAGGGATGGCTCAGGTGAATCCGAGGATTCAGTTGAAGAAGTAGCTCGTGAACAACACGCCGGTGACGAACACCAGCAGCAGCCCGAGATAAAGGCTGGTGCGGTTGAGTTCGACCGGCAGGTTGTTGGGGTTGGGATTGCGTTGAAGGCCCATGGGATCAGCGGCGCACAAATTGCATGGCGGCCAGGGCACCCAGGAAGAACACCGTGGGAATGCCAAGGGCGTGAACAGAAAGCCAGCGCACCGTGAAGATCGGGTAATTGCGTGGCGTGGTTGGAGCGGTGGATTGGGTCATGGCTTATTTCAAACGCTGGTCAAGCGCGGATTTGGCGTCATAGCGCTGGCTGACCACCGGCGCTTTTTCCTCCTGGGCCTGGAAATAAGCATCTGGACGAGGCGTTCCAAAGGCGTCATAAGCCAGACCCGTGGAAACAAACAAGAACCCGGCCAAAAAGATGGCGGGGAGGGTGACCGCATGGATCACCCAGTAGCGGATGCTCGTGATGATCTCGAAGAACGGGCGTTCACCCGTAGAGCCGGCAGCCATGGCAACAAGCATTCAGCGGGCTGATCCTAGGGGGCGGCCGTCGGCTCCCGAGCGCTTGGGGGCGACTTGGTTACAGAGGGACGCAGTTGGCGGGACAGCGCCGCGCCGGCGCGGCCGCACGAGCCTGGCTCAGCCCACCCAACGCAGCAGATCGCCCCGTTCCCCCAGCACGAAGGCCTTCCCGTCCGGGAGCATGGCGATGCGGGTGAAATTCGTGGGCTGGGCCGCTCCGACCGGGTCCTTGCTCCAGGTGGCGCCCCCATCCTGGCTCGTCAGCAGGGTGCCGCTGCCGCCGCCGGTCCAGAGGTTGCCCTTGGGATCCCAGGCCAGATCGAGGTAGCCGTAGCCGTTGGTGATCGGGATGATCGCCGGTCCCCAGGACTCCACGTTCCCCGGCTCGGCGTTGAAGCGCAGCTGGGCGCCGCGGGCCACCAGCCAAAGGTTGCCGTCGGGCTGGAAGCCCATCGCCTGCAGCCGCTGGCTGCTCACCCGCTGATGCACCGACCAGTCAGCCTGGCCGGGTTCCCAGGTGGCGAAGAAGTTGCCCAGGCTGCTCACGCTCACGTAGCGGCCGTCGGGACCGCGCCGCAGATCGCGCACGGCTCCGGCCGCGTCACCCACCAGCGCCTGCCAGCTCTTGCCGCCGTCCTTGGTGCGATAGATCGCTCCCACGTTGGTGGCCAACTCAGCGGTCTGGTCCCCCAGAGCAGTGATCAGGTAGGGCTCGCCGGGGAGCTTGGTGTCGAGGAAGAGGCGATTCCAATTGGCACCGCCATCGGTGCTGTGCAGCAAGAGGCCGGGCTGGCCGACGATCCAGCCCTCCTGGCCTTGGAAGTCAATGCTGATCAGTCGGAAGTTGTCCTCCTCCGGCAGGTCCAGGCTGCGGGTCTCCCAGGAGGCGCCGCCATCGCTGGTTTCCATGATCAGGCGATTGCTGCCCACCAGGAAGCCGTGCTGACGGTTGGTGAAAGCCACATCCAAGGGATTCGACGTGGTGTCGAGGGGCACGGCCTGCCAGGGGCTGGACGCCGCGATGGGCAGGCCAGTGGTGACGCAGCCCGGCAGCCCGACGGCCACCACCAGGGCCAGCAGCAACGTCAGGAGGCCGCGGCTGAGGGAGGCCAGCGGCGGCCGGGAGGCAACAGCGGTGCGGGAGCGATCCATCAGCGCAGGGAGTAAAGGGAAAGGAAGAAGGCGATCGCCAGGGCGAAGCCCCCGAAGATCAGAACGTTTTTCTGTCCTGGCGTCAGACGGTTGACGCCCAAGCCGAAGTTGAGATTCTCCTCGAAGCCGCTGGGCTTCTCGCGGGGGCCGATGTCGCGAAAGGCCCCCACTCTGCTGCGGCAGACCGGGCAGCGGAACCCGACGGGATCGAGGGCTTCGAATGGAGTGCCCGCTGCGATGCCCAACTTCCGCACGCCCTCCGCGGGGTCGTAGACAAAGCCGCAGCTGCGGCATTCAAAGCGGTGGTTGGAGGTGTCTTCCTCCTCTGGTTCGTGGGGCTCGGGGCCCGGCTCCAGGGTGTCAGCGGCCACGGGGGGGGCTCCCGCGTCCTCCGCCGCTGGCGACGACGGGGTGGGAGCGTCCTCGGACAAGGGCGTGGTTTCAGGCACCGGTGCGGGGCCCTCGGCGCTGGATGAGCTGCTCATGGCGGGGCCTTTGGACTGCGTGGACTGTAGGCAGCCCCAAGAGCGGAGAGCAGATGCCAGACTGCGCCCCACCTTG
Source organism: Cyanobacteriota bacterium (assembly GCA_046047935.1). Classification (GTDB taxonomy): domain Bacteria; phylum Cyanobacteriota; class Cyanobacteriia; order PCC-6307; family Cyanobiaceae; genus Cyanobium. The sequence continues at coordinate 5,383 of JBJOHA010000057.1, read as the reverse complement.
GGGCTGAACGATGTTCGTGCTCTCCGGCTATGACGCCTTCCTGGGCTTTCTGCTGATTGCGGCGGCGGTCCCGGTGCTGGCGTTGGTGGCCAACAAGCTGCTGGCGCCACGGAGCCAGCGCGGAGAGAGGGAGCTCACCTATGAATCGGGCATGGAACCGATCGGGGGAGCCTGGATCCAGTTCAACATTCGTTATTACATGTTCGCCCTGGTCTTCGTCGTTTTTGACGTGGAGACAGTCTTCCTGTACCCCTGGGCGGTGGCCTTCCATCGCCTGGGTTTGCTGGCCTTCATCGAAGCCCTGGTGTTCATTGCCATCCTGGTGGTGGCACTGGCCTACGCCTGGCGCAAGGGCGCCCTTGAATGGAGTTGATTCCCAATGACCGCCACCCCACCCTCCGTCACCGCTGGCCTCGCCGAGGCCCTCTCCGTCAGCGCCCTGCGCGACCAGCGGTCCGCCACCTGCTCCCCGGTCGGCGCTCCCGCCGTCACCTCCGGCCTGTCGGAGAACATCATCCTCACGAGCCTGGATGACCTGCACAACTGGGCACGGTTGAGCAGTCTCTGGCCCCTTCTCTACGGAACGGCCTGCTGCTTCATCGAATTCGCCGCCCTGATCGGTTCCCGCTTTGATTTCGACCGTTTCGGACTGGTGCCTCGCTCCAGCCCCCGCCAAGCCGACCTGTTGATTGTGGCGGGCACGGTGACGATGAAGATGGCCCCCGCCCTGGTGCGCCTGTATGAGCAGATGCCGGATCCCAAGTATGTGATCGCCATGGGAGCCTGCACGATCACCGGCGGCATGTTCTCCGCCGATTCCACCACGGCGGTGCGCGGGGTCGACAAGCTGATCCCTGTCGATCTCTACCTCCCTGGCTGCCCGCCGCGGCCTGAAGCCATCTTTGATGCGGTGATCAAGCTGCGCAAGAAGGTGGGCAACGAATCGGTGGCCGAGCGCCATCGCCTCAAGGCGACGCACCGCTACTGCACCGTGCCTCACCAGCTCCGGCCGGTGGAGCCCCAGATCACCGGGGCCTATCTGGCGGCTGAGACCCAGCGCGCGGCTCTGGCCGCGGCGTCCGCCCTGCCCCTGGGCACCCCGGGAAGTGGCGAGCAGCAGCTGGAGCCGGCGGCTCCCGCAACGGGCGAGGCGGGCTGAACCCCCAACCATCCGTCGCGCCTCCCCCCTCCAACCGTCTCTGCCAAGACCGTTCTCCTCTCCCCCTGTTGCCGCCCTGAGCCATGGCTGACGCCGCCACCCCCGACACCGCACCCACCCCCGGCCGGGTGAGCGCCTGGCTGAGCTCCCAGGGCTTCGACCATGAGGTGCTTCCCGCCGACCATCTCGGCGTGGAGGTGCTGGCCATCGAGCCGTTGGGGTTGCCGCTGATCGCCACGGCGCTGAAGGCCTATGGCTTCGACTATCTCCAGTGTCAGGGCGGCTACGACGAGGGACCCGGCGGTCGCCTGGTGAGCTTTTATCACCTGGTGAAACTGGCTGCCCTGGCGGACGCCGTCGCCGTGGCCTCCGCCCCTGCCGGCAGCACGTCCGCCCTGGCGGTCGACCAGCGGCCGGAAGAGGTCCGGCTGAAAGTGTTCCTGCCGCGGGATGGCTCGGTGACCATTCCCAGCCTGTATGGCCTGTGGCGCGGTGCCGATTGGCAGGAACGGGAGACCTACGACATGTTCGGCATCGTCTTCGAGGGCCATCCCCATCCGAAGCGCTTGCTGATGCCGGAGGATTGGAAAGGCTGGCCTCTGCGGAAGGATTACGTCCAGCCCGATTTCTACGAAATGCAGGACGCGTATTGACGGGACTGGCGGTATTGCAGGTATTGACGGTACTAACGGTATTAAAGGGACTAACGGTATTAAAGGTACTGACGGTATTGACAGAGCCCGTTCCGTCAATCCCTGCGGTGTTTGCGATAAAAGCGCATCACTGCGCTGGCCACGCTGCGCGGGTCATGGCGCAACGTGGCGCTGGGTCGCGTTCCTTGCAACGCCGCGCGCAGCACTTCATAGCCTTGCGTGTGGAGCCCGGTCTCGTCGCAGGTGACGGGTTCGGCGCCCCGTCGACGGTAGTGCTCCACCAGCGGTGAGTTGCCCAGCTCCTCCTGAGCGAGAACCGCAGTGAAGAGCCGCTCGTCCACCCCGAGGGTGGCCAGCTGGGCTTCGATGGCCCGCAGGTGGCCGCTGACGTCCATGCCGTCCGTTTCGCCGGGTTGGGTCATCAGATTGCAGACGTAGAGGCGGGGGGCGCGACTGCGGCGGATGGCCTCCACCAGTTCAGGCACCAGCAGGTTGGGAAGCAGCGAGGTGTAGAGGCTGCCGGGCCCGAGCACGATCAGATCCGCGTGGGCGATGGCTTCCAGGGCCCGCGGCAGGGCCGGGGGCCGCTCGGGGATGCAGCCGAGGCGCACGATCGGGCTGGTGGCCCGGCCGATGCGGGATTCCCCCTCGATGCGGTCGCCGTTCTCCAGCTCCGCCCAGAGGCGCACGTCCGCGTTGGTGGCGGGCACCACCTGGCCCTGCACGGCCAGGACGCGGCTGCTGGCGGAGATCGCCGCCTCCAGGCTGCCGGTGATGGCGGTGAGGGCGGAGAGGAACAGGTTGCCGAAGCTGTGGCCCTCCAGGCCGCTGCCCGCTTTGAAGCGGTATTGAAAGAGGCGCGTCAGGAGGGGCTCCTCCCGGGCGAGGGCCACAAGGCAGTTGCGGATGTCACCCGGGGGTTGGACGCCCAGTTCGCGACGGAGCACGCCACTGCTGCCGCCATCGTCCGCCACGGTGACAATGGCGGTGAGGTTGCTGCTGTAACGCTTGAGGCCGCTCAGGAGCGTGGCCAGGCCGGTGCCGCCGCCGATGGCCACGATGTTGGGGCCGCGGTTGAGGCGCCGCTGGGCGAGGAGGGCATCCACCAGATGGGTGTCCTTCTCGGGAGCAAGGGCCTGCTGGATGGACCCGAAGCTGCGGTTGAGCCCCAGCCACACCAGCAGCCCCCCCAACAGGAGCACCAGGGGGCCGGTGATGCCACGCGGCAACACCCGAGTGACCTGGGAGAGCAGCCAGCGGATGGATTCCAGGCTCCAGTAGATGGGCTGCAGGTCGGCCCACACCGCTGCTCCCAACAGGGCGATGAGGAGGCCGAGGCCGGAGGTGATCATCCAGCGTTTCACCACCAGGCCGGGCTGGAGCCAGCGGAAGGCCCGGCGGGAGGAGCTCACCAAATCTTGCTGTCGCAGTTCTCCCCGACCGATCCATTCGGGACGCTCGGGGGGGCGGGAGGAGCGGTGTCGGCGGGAGTGACGCGCGGTTGGGCCTCGGTCGGGCAAGGGATCGGGGCGCGGACGCTGAAATGACGCCTTGAACTGTAGGCAGGGAGAGGGAGGTGCAGGATGGAGGCCAGCCGTAGGGGGTTCCCTGGAGCCACTCCCGCTTGACCATCGCGAGCACCTTCGGGATCCCGATCGGGAGCGCCGAGCGGCATCGCGTGGCGGGGGAGCGCAAGAGCCTGCGGTGGTGGAGTTTGTGGATGTCTCCATGGGCTGGGGCGACCGGTTGATCCTCGATCGGGCCACCCTGGATGTGGGTCCCGGGGAGCGGCTGGTGGTGGTGGGCCCCTCCGGTTCGGGGAAATCCACGGTGTTGCGGTTGATGGCGGGCTTGCTGCTGCCCACGGCCGGAGTGGTGAAGGTGCAAGGGGTGGAGCAGCGCTATCTGCGGCTCGATCAGCGCCACCCGCCGGATGTGCGGCTGGTGTTTCAGAACCCCGCCCTGCTGGCGTCGCTGACGGTGCGGGAAAACGTTGGATTTTTGCTGTATCGCCGCAGCCGTCTCAGCGAGAGGGAGATCCGGGAGCGGGTGGGGCAGGCCCTGCGGGCGGTGGGGTTGGAGGGCACGGAGGAGCGGCTGCCCGGGGAGCTGAGCGGCGGCATGCAGAAGCGGGTGAGCTTTGCCCGTGCCCTGATCGAGGATCCCGCCGAGATCCGGAGCGGCGTTCCCCTGCTGCTCTTCGACGAGCCCACGGCCGGGCTGGACCCGGTGGCCTGCACCCGCATCGAGGACCTGATCGTGCAGGCCACTGGCCTGACCCATGCCTCTGGCGTGGTGGTCAGCCATGTGCACAGCACGATCGAGCGTTGCGCCGACCGCGTGATCCTGCTCTATGGCGGCCGCTTTCGCTGGATGGGAACGGCGAATCAGTATCGGGAGTGCACCGATCCCTACGTGGTTCAGTTCAGGACAGGTAGTCTGAGCGGGCCGATGCAGCCTGCAGAGCACTGACGACGAGTCGTTGAATCCATGCGCCGCAGTGTTCGTGAAGCCTTGGTGGGATTTTCGTTGCTGGCCGGACTGGCCGGCGGCCTTGGATTTTGGTTGTGGTTGAAGGGCGTCTCGCTCCGTCGGGACGTGTGGACCATCCAGGCCAATTTCGCGGATGCCGCCGGTCTGGCGGACCGCTCAGCCGTGATGTATCGCGGCGTGCAGGTGGGCAACGTTCGCAGCATCAAGGTGACGGACCAGGGGGTGTTGGCGCGGCTGGAGATCAGCGACCCCCAATTGCGGCTGCCCCGCCCGGTGGTGGCGCGGATCGCCAGCAGCTCCCTGCTGGGCGGCGACGCGGTGGTGTCGCTCCTGAGTTCCGGCGCCCCCCTGCCGGCGGCGGGTCCGGGCCCGCGCCAGCCCGGCTGTGACGAGCGGCGACAGGTGTGTGACGAGGGCAAGGTGCAGGGGGTGTCCGCTCCGACCCTGGAGTCGGTGACAGAGACGGTGCAGCGACTGTTGAGCCAGGCGGAACGGGAGCGGGTGGTGCCCCAGATGGCGGCGGCGACGCGGGCGTTTGAGAAAACCGCCGGGGAAACGGAGAAGCTCTCCCGCGACGGCCAGGTGTTCGTGCGGGATGCCAAGCGGCTGGTGCAGGAGCTGAACGCCTCGGTGCGCAAGGCGGATCCGATCCTGGCGAATCTGAACAAGGCCAGCGCTGAGGCGGCGGCGGCCACCCGTCATGCGCGCTCCGTGGCCGCCCGGTTCGACAATCCCAAAACGGCGGAGGATCTGCAAGCCACCCTGGCCAACGCGCGCAAGCTCACCGATCGTTGGAATGCCGTCGGCCGCGATGTGAGCAAACTCACCGGCGATCCGAAGTTCATGGAAGGGATGTTGAGCGTGTCGGTGGGTCTGGGCAAGTTTTTCGATGAGCTCTATCCCGCGCAGGTGGGGGCCGCCCGCGACCGCGAAGCCCGCGAGGCGGCGCGGCGCCAGCGTTGGCAGCAGCAACGGGAGGCGGATGCCAATCGCCTGGCCCCCCGCAGCAATGCGCCCTCCATGGCGCCTGGCGTGCGGGGGTTGTAGGGGCGATTGCCTTGTGTCTGAGAGGCAAAGA
>JBJOHA010000056.1:0-5347 GCA_046047935.1 Cyanobacteriota bacterium | reverse complement strand
GCGGGCACAGCTCGCCAGTGGGGTTCGGAACGGAGTCGGTCGTACCAGCCGCCGCCCGACCCCAGCCGCAGGCCGCGGTGATCCACCGCGAGGCCGGGCACCAGCAGCATGTCGAGGTCAGGCGGCGTCAGCGGGGTGGTCCCCTTCGGCGAGGGAATCCCCACCTCATCGGGCACCAGGGCTTCGCCCGGACGCCAGGGGAGGTAGATGAGGCGGCCGCCGCGAATGGCCGGCAGGGCGAGGTGATCTCGCCAAGGGGAGGGGAGCCGCTCGGCGAGGGGCCTCAGATCGGGCTCATGGCCCAGGGGCCAGTAGAGGCCCAGCCGGCGGGGAGGGGTCAGGAGGGGGGGCAGCGCGGCGAGGGCGGCGGCGGCCAGCCCCTCGGGATCGACGGCCAAAGCCTGGCGGCGGCGCTCACGGAACTGCCGGCGGAGGGCGGGTTTCCCGTCTGCCGGGGGCTCGGGCAAGGGGGTGCCGCCCGGGTTGGGGTTGACGCCAGGGTTGGGGTTGACATCCGGGTTGGGGGCGGAAGGGGAGGACACCGCAGGAGGCGCCAGCGCAGGCTGGACGGCATTGTGGCGGCTGGGGCATCGACAGCGGCCAGGCGGTGAGCGACCCTGGTGCCGAATGCCGTGGGCCGTGGCGCCCCTTTCCGCCGATGCGCATCCTTGGCCTGGATCCTGGCCTGGCCCGCGTGGGCTACGGCGTGATCGAGGTGGACGCCGACAGCCGCTGGCGACCGGGCCAGGGACGGCAGCGGATGCTGGATTGCGGCTTGATCCGCACGGATCCTGACCGGGCTGAGGGGCAGCGCTTGGTGGAGATCGCCGCAGATCTGCGGGTGCTGCTGCGCCGCTGGCAACCGGAGCTGGCGGCGGTGGAGAAGTTCTTCTTCTACCGCTCCAGCACCACCATCGCCGTGGTGCAGGCGCGGGGGGTGTTGATCATGACCCTGGCCCGCTTCGGGATCCCGGTGGTGGAGTATCCCCCGATGCAGATCAAGTTGGCTCTGGCGGGCCATGGCCACGCCGAGAAAGACGATGTTCTCGACGCGGTGATGCGCGAGCTGGATCTGGCCGATCCCCCCCGCCCGGACGACGCGGCCGATGCCCTGGCGGTGGCCCTCACGGGATGGTTTCAACGCTGAACGGGCTGGCGGGGCGCGTTCCAGACGCGGGACACGGTTTGCTGCACAGTTGCGGTGACGACCCCCGAGGGTCAGAAGCGTCCGTGATGCCCCGATTCCGCACCATCCGCGTTGACTGCCCTCTGGGCTGCGCTCCGGGCCGCTTGGAGGCGCGGGAGATCCATCGCCGCGAAACGGAGGGCCGCGAAGGGGGATGGCGCCATGGCCAGCCCGGCTGATGACCGAACGCAATCCACGGAGGTGCTGGCCGGCTCGATCGAGCGCGTCACCTTCCACAACGCCAGCAACGGCTTCTGCGTGCTGCGGATCAAAGCCCGCGGCCACCGCGAACTGGTGACCGTCGTCGGCCATGCCGCCGAGATCAGCGCCGGGGAATGGGTGACGGTGAGTGGCACCTGGGTGAATGACAGGGAGCACGGCCAGCAGTTCAAGGCCGCCTTCCTGCGCTCCTCACCGCCCACCACCGCCGAGGGAATCGAAAAATATCTGGCCTCGGGGATGATCCGCGGGATCGGCCCGATCTACGCCAGCAAGCTGGTGGCGGTCTTCGGGGCAGAGGTGTTCGAGGTGATCGAGCAGGCTCCTGAGCGCCTGCGCGAGGTGCCGGGCATCGGCCAGGTGCGCGCCGGCCGCATCGTCCAGGCCTGGGCGGATCAGAAGGTGGTGCGCGAGATCATGGTGTTCCTTCACAGCCATGGCGTGGGCACCGCCCGGGCGGTGCGGATCTTCAAGACGTACGGCAATGATGCGGTGCAGGTGATGGCGGAGAACCCCTACCGCCTGGCCCGCGACATCCGCGGCATCGGCTTCCGCACCGCCGACGTCATCGCCGCCCGGTTGGGCATCGCGCCCACCGCCCCGATCCGCCTGCGAGCCGGCATCGCCTACGCCCTGCTGGAGGCCAGCGGCGAAGGTCACTGCGGCCTGCCGACCGCCGAGCTGCTCAAGCTGGCGGGCGAGCTGCTGGCGGTGGAGCGGCCAGGGACCGAGCGGTCAGGGACCGGGCGGCCGGGGACCGGGCGGCCAGGCATTGCGCAAGAAGGCATTGTGAACGCCGGCGTTGAGAACGCAGCTGCGGGTGGGCCGGAGGCCTCCGCAACCAGCCGCCGGGAGCCGCTGGAACCCGCTCAGATTCAGACGGCGCTGGATCTGGAGTTGGCGGAGGGCTCTGTGGTGGCCGATTCACTGGCGGGCGAGCCGGCGATCTTCCTGGCCCACCTCCACCGTGATGAACGGCGCATCGCCGACGCGCTGCGGGAGCTTGCGCAAGGATCACCCCCCTGGGGCGCCATCGCTGCGGGCCAGGCGATCGGCTGGGTGGAGCGGCGCCTCGGCCTGCTGCTGGCGACCAGCCAAAGGCAAGCTGTGGAACTGGCCCTGGCCAGCAAGGTATTGGTGATCACCGGCGGGCCCGGCGTGGGCAAAACCACCCTGATCAACGCCATCCTGCAGATCCTGGCGGCCAAGCGGCTGCGCCTCCAGCTCTGCGCCCCCACCGGCCGCGCGGCCAAGCGGATGGCCGAGGCCACCGGACTGGAGGCCAAGACCATCCACCGGCTGCTGGAGTTTGATCCCCGGGCCCACGACTTCCGCCGCAATGCCGATCTGCCTCTGGAGTGCGACCTGCTGGTGGTGGATGAAACCTCGATGGTGGATGTGCCGCTGATGGCCGCGCTGCTGGCGGCGATCCCGGCGGAGGCGGCGCTGCTGCTGGTGGGCGATGTCGACCAGCTGCCATCGGTGGGACCCGGCCAGGTGCTGGCCGATGGCCTCGCCAGCGGCGCGCTCCCGGTGACGCGGCTCACCGAGGTGTTCCGCCAGGCGGCCAGCAGCCGGATCATCACCACCGCCCACGCCATCAACGCCGGCACCCTCCCCGATCTGCGCCCGCCGACGGATGGCACGCCCAGCGACTTCTATTTCCTGCCGGCCGACACCCCCGAGCAGGCGGTGGCTCTGATCCTCAAAGTGGTGGGCGAGCGCATCCCGGCCCGGTTTGGCCTCGATCCAATCGCCCAGGTGCAGGTGCTCTGTCCCATGGCCCGCGGCGGCTGCGGCTCCCGCTCGCTCAACCTCGCGCTGCAGGCCCTCCTCAATCCCGCTCCCAGCGCGCAGGTGGAGCGCTTTGGCTGGCGTTTCGCGCCAGGCGACAAGGTGATGCAGATCGCCAACGACTACGAGAAGGAGGTGTTCAACGGCGATGTCGGCACCATCGACGCCATCGACTCCGACAACAGCGAGCTCAGCGTGCTGTTCCCCACCAGCGAGGGCGGCATGGCCGGCCACCGGGAGGTGGTCTACGGCTGGGGGGAGCTGGATCATCTGGTGCTGGCCTATGCCTGCACGATCCACAAAAGCCAGGGCAGCGAATACCCGGCCGTGGTGATCCCCTTGCTGACGCAGCACTACGCGATGCTGCAACGAAATCTGATCTACACCGGCCTCACGCGCGGCAAGCGGCTGGTGGTGGTGGTGGGCCAGAAGAAGGCCCTCGCTATGGCGGTGAAGAACCACCTGAGCCGAAGGCGCCACACCAAGCTGGCGGAGTGGCTCCGCCCACCGTGAGACTGCAGACCCGGGCCCATCAGAGGTCTGACCCGGCAGCCTGGCGGGCTGGCCTGGTCGTGCTTCTCAATGTTGGCCACACCGCTGTCGATCCCTTCTGCCGCAGCGGATCTGATCAGCTGCCTCAAGGCGCTGCCCGATGGCCGCCTGCGCTGCGGGGCGGCCATCTTCATTGGCGCGGAACAGCAGGAGCAGGCCGCTCTGGTTGTACAAACGCAGCAGAAATTCGGGATCGGGAGCCATCTGGGCTTCCAGCTGGATCGCCGGTTGATCAGCGAGCCGCTCAGGACGCGGGAGGAAGAGCCCATCGAGGCGCGCCTCCCGTTCTTTGATCACTGGCGCACTGAAGGTGTAGCCCTCCAGGTCGGCCTGCAGGGAGGCCACCAGGGGCTGGAGACGCTGGGTGTGGTGTTGAAAGAGCCAGAAAAAGAGCTTGTCGCTGGCGACCACCGGGGGCGGAGACGGCTGGCGCCATCCTGGCTCCCCTCCCCTGACCCCTCGAACAGACCCCGCGAAGGGTCAGGAGCCGTGAGCGCTCTCCGGATGGTTGATGCCGTTCCGGGGAGAAGGCTGCAGAATGACAACCGCAGATGAAGTCCGGTGGGACGCAGGGGCAAACGCTAAGGATGAAGGCATCCTGCTCATGGGGTGGGATGGGGTGCAGCCGGAGGGCCTGCATGGGCTGGCTGGATTCGTTTCGCTGGATTGGAAAACACCCGCCGCAGCCGCTGGGCTGATCCTGGAACGGCTGGCCCGGAATGCGGGCAAGCCCCGCGATTGGTATCGGCGCCAGCCGGACGCCCTGATGGAGGGCCCGCCATTGCGGTCTGCCCGGTCGGCCGCCGATGGGGGTGGATCTGCGTTGGTGATTCGTTCCTTTGCGCCAATGGGGCCCGACCCGGCTGGCCTTTCCCTTCCGCCCCTCGATCTCACCGACCTGTTCAACGACCGCGAGCCCATCCACGACGCGGTGTGGTTGCGCGCCATCCCCGAGCGCATCCAAGCGGCGCTGCTGGAGTTCGCGCGATGGCCCATGCCCCTGGAGCTTGCGCTCCACACCCACCTCTCCATCGCCTGGCATCTCGGCACCCAGCTGACGGCCAAGCGGGGGTTCATCGTTCGGTTGCGCCAACGGGGGCAGGCGGGGGAGGAGTTGTGGGAAGGGGCCACCCCTGAAGAGCCGCCGGAGAACTGCCGCTGGCAGAGGAGCGAGCTGGCTTGCGCTTGCCGATGTGGAGCGCGCGATCCAGACCCTGGCGCTGCCGATTCATCGCCTGCTCCATTTTGCGCTCCCGGAACCGAGTCCACGCGCGATCGCCAAGGGTTTAGAGGCGTGCTGGTTGGTGGAGGGCTTGATCCGCGATGCGGCCCCCGTCGTGCAGGCGGACCTGCCCCTGCGGATCCATCTCTTCGCGGCGTGTCCGGTCGCCATGGCCTTTCTGCTCAGCCAGCAGGCGGATGCCCTTGGCCCCACCACCGTCTACGAATTCCCCTTCCAGCAACCCGACCGTTGTTACAAACCTGGCATGGCTTCCTGAGCAACGGCTTGCCCAGGCCTTCCTCTTTTTTGGGGCTTCAGTGGCTTTGGCAGCTGGTTTTGTTGGGGGCGTGACGTGGACCTTGAAAAGGGGTACG
>JBJOHA010000055.1:0-71093 GCA_046047935.1 Cyanobacteriota bacterium | reverse complement strand
GCGCGCAGATCGACGTTGCTGAAATCCGCTCCGTCAATCCGCACATCGTCAAAGCGCGTGTTGAAGGCAAATGCATCCTCCAACCAGGCTCCGCTCAGATCGGTGCCCTTCAACACCGCGTTGTCCAAGGTGGCTTCCCGCAGATCCGCGCGGCTCAGATTGGCATCCTGCAACTTGGCGCCAAACAAGCTGGCCAGCCGTAGATCTGCCCCGGAGAAATCGGCCTCCCGCAGATTGGTGAGGTTGAAGGTGGCGCCGCGCAGATCGGTGTCATGAAAATCCGCGCCGATCAACACCTGCTTGGCATAGTCCATCGCGGCCAACGCCGGCCGAGTCCCGACTCCCAAGACAGCAACGCCGAGCACGGCCAGGAGAAGCACCCCGCTCAGCCGCTTGCGCCAGCTCAAGCCCAGGGAACACCGCAGGTGGCGGAGACACAAGCGAAGACGGTGGCTCATGGCAGTCATCACGGCGGAGGGACGAAGCGAAACCGGCTCCTCTCCTTTCTACTGCTCGGCTCCCTGTCCTCAGAACAAAGCCATCGCTTGAATCTTGGCCAGTTTGTCCGACTCCAGGCCCTCAAGTTCGTCCACAGCCAGCAAACCGTCCTTGACGAAGCTGGCAAAGACAAACAAGATGCCCTCCAATCGAAAATCAAAACGACCTTCCATGTCGTGACGCTGGGTGCTGAGAAAGTCATGGAGCTGCCAGAGCGCCTCCACGGATCCCAAACCCGAAGCATGGCCTTTGACTTTGCTGATCAGCGCGTTGACGGCTCGGCCCTGCGCCCGCTCAAAAGCGTCCCGCGCGATCGCCTGTTCCTGGGGTGTCCAGACGAGCACACTGGATTGGGCCATGGTCGGCACGGGACGGCTGCAATGGTTGATAACCGCACGTTATCGTCCCCATAAGTCAAACGCGACCTGTGGTCGTGCGCCGGGCCGCTGGCAGCTCATGCCAGGCCAGCTGCGGATAGGCATGATGTTCCCAGTGATACCCGAAGTGGTAGCAGCTGAGCAGCGACAGCCAGCAGGGCCAGGCCAGGCTGCGGGGTTGGTGGCGACTCTCCTCGCGTGAATCCAAGGCGGAACGGGGGCTGGCTGCGACGCGATGGGGGAGAAAGGTGCCCACCAAAAAAAGCTGCAGGGCGCTGAGCAGAGTGGGGAAGGCGCCGTAGAGCGCCACGTTGGCCAGCGGGCTGGAAGAGCGGATGGCCGCCAGAGCCGCCAAAGCAAGCCAGACCACGACGAGCGCCGTCAGTTGCTCCGGAGATAGATAGGAGGCCATGAAGCGATGGAACCAGCGCAACAAGCCAGGTTGACCCTCCGGGTGGTGGTCGGGATCCAGGCTTGTTCCCGCATGGCGGTGATGCAAGTGGTGATTGCGACGGCAGCGCTCATAGGGCAAAACCGCATACAACATCAGCGCGAATTGGCCGATGCGGCGGTTGGCGATCGGGCGCTCGGGCCAGAGCGTGCCATGCATCGCATCGTGAGCGACGATGAACAGACCGGTCTGCAGCAGAGTCCTCGCAACCACGGCGAGACTCACCAGGAGCGGAGAGAGGTGGGTGAGGCTGGTGGGAAGCAGGAGGGTCCAGCTTCCCAACCACCCGAGAACGATTCCGGCGGCAAGCCCAAGGCTGCGCCGGGTGGACGACATCAACGGGCGAACTTCAGCAATTCAGCGGCAGAAGCCAGCAGATCGATGGCGACGAAATAGATCTTGCCCTCAGGATTGAGGAGGAAACGCCAAGCCACGTTCATGCCCACGCCCGCGCCGAACCAAGGGGTTTGCACCTTGCCGGTGACCTTCACCTGATTGAAGCCACCCTCAGCGGGCTCGGAATAGCCGCGCTCGGGCAGGAGTTTGAGATTCTGGCAATCTTCCTTGAAAAACTTCAGGATCGCGTCGGTGCCCACGATGGGCTTCTGGAACGGAGGCTGCAGAGCACCATCTGGAAGGAAGAGCTGGATCAGGGCGTCAAAGTCGTTGGCGTTCAGCAGGTCCATGTAGGCGTTGATCGTGGGGTTGATCACCCCTTCGATGAACACCTTCTGGCGGCTGGCTTCGGGAGTGGGCGCCGCGACGGGCTCCATCACCCGCTGCCCCTCGCCCTTCGCCGGGTCAAAGCCCATGTCGACGACGAAATTGCGCAACAGGGTGATTTGCTGACCTTGATCCACCCCCTTGAGGGAGGCCAGCACGGAGGAGGCGTTGGCGGACAGTTGATAGCCCTTGGGAATTGGCGCCACCAGGCCGGCGGCCATCCATTCGCCGAGCTGATACCAGAATCCCAGCTTGATGTTCACCGACCAGGTGGCATAGGTGCGGCCGATGGGAGTGTCCGTGCGGTTGGCCAGATCACACATCGCCTGGCTCTGCTCCGGGAACGCCATCGCCTTGATCTGATTCAGCACGGGCTCCGCAAACTGCATGCGGGCGGCGCCTGGAGCGGCGATGGTGATCGTCTGGCCCATCTCCAGATAGGCAAACCAGATCAGGGCGAGCTGATCTTCGGCGTTGAGGAGACGAAAACGAGCGGTGATCGCCGGCACCGCATCCGCGCTCAGGGTTTCTGGGAAGATCTGGGTGGCCTTGGAGAGGGTGAACATCCGCTCGGGTCTCAAATGTGAAGAATTCCTTCAGACGCTACTCGGTTTTGCGCTGGCTGGCCAGGGGGTGATCGGGCGGTTTGCGCCCAGCGGGTTCGCAATCCCGCCCGGAATCCCGCCCGGAATCCCGCCCGCAATCCCCCTGGAATCCCCCTGGGATCCCGCCCCCCCCCCAATGCCGACCGGGCTGACCGCTGCGGGAATGCCGACCGGGCCGACCCCTGCGGACGGCTGCGGGGAACCCTTGGGACACTCCCCTTGCCCCCGGCCACCCCCATGCCCCCCGCTCCCGCCCACCTCCAGGGTCGCTGGGCCGAGCAGCGCGCCCTCCGCCTGCTGCAAAGCCGCGGCTGGGTGCTGGTCTCCCGCAACTGGCGCTGCCCCTGGGGAGAGCTGGATCTTGTGCTCCGCAAGCCCGGCCGGTTGTTGCTGGTGGAGGTGAAGGCCCGGGGGCCGGGCCACCGGGATGGCGATGGGACTGCAGCCCTGCGCCGCCAGAAACGTCAGCGCCTGGAGCGCGCCTGGGCCTGCTGGCAGGCAGCCCACCCGCAGCTGGCGCCACACCCCGTGGAACTGGTGGCGGCCCTGGTGCCCCTCCCTCCCCGCCGCACGCCCGTGCGCTGGCTGCGCCTGCTTTGAGTCCGCGCGGGACCGCAGTCGCTCCTCTGAAGGGGCGAGCGATCGGGGAGCGCCCCGCTCAGGGTTGACGGCCCCCCGCTCCATCCGCTGGTTTCCCCCCCGCCGGGGCTCCCGCGTTCGCCGGCGTGAACCACACCGTGCAGCGGAACCGGGGAAGGCTGCCCATGCGGCCCACACCCACCTCCTGGCAGCGCGTCTGCGTGATGCCATCGCGATCCGCCAGGGGAATCTGCTGGATGGCGCGCTGCTCGGCGTCGCTCTGGCTCCAGATCGATTCCGCAGTGCGGCTCTCCGCCCGAACCGGCGGCGCGACAAGGGCGGCGAGCGACAGGGCCAGGCCCAGGGGCACCAGGGGCATGGCCAAGGACCGGGCCCCAGGCCTGCGGCCCACCCCCCGCCGCCTTTGGCGGCAAGGCCCGCGTCCACGGGCGAAGAGCCAGCGGAGCCCCGGAGGAAGCGCCCCATGGGAATGGCGGCAGAGATCGGGCGCTGGTCGCCGGGCACAAAGGCGCGTCATGGTGGATCGCGTTCACCGTCTCCACCCTTACCAGTCGAGCGGACCGACCCTTCCCCCCGGGCCCTCCCGTGCCGCGCGGCGGCGGAGCACGCTGGACGTTCGTGGCCGCCCCCGATGGTTTCCCCTTCCCCCTTTCGCGCCCATCGCCCCCGCCATCGTTTCGGCCAGCACTGGCTGGTGGATGCAGGGGTGCTGCGCCGCATCGTGGAGGCGGCCGAGCTCACGGCCACCGACCGGGTGCTGGAGGTGGGGCCCGGCCGGGGGGGGCTCACCGAGGAGCTCCTCGCCTCGCCGGCCGCGGGGGTGACCGCAGTGGAGCTGGATCGCGATCTGGTGGAGGGCCTGCGGCAGCGCTTCAGCGCCGAACCTCGCCTCACCCTCCTCTCGGGCGACATCCTGACGCTCCCCCTGCCGCCCCCCGGCCCCGGAGGGCTCACCAAGGTGGTGGCCAACATTCCGTACAACATCACCGGACCCTTGCTGGAGCGGCTGCTCGGCCGGCTGGATCGGCCCGTGACACCGCCCTGGAGCCGGCTGGTGCTGCTCGTGCAACAGGAGGTGGGGGAACGCATCCGGGCGACGGCGGGCACCAGCGCCTACTCCGCCCTCAGCGTGCGCCTCCAGCTTCTCGCCGCCTGCCGGGCGATCTGCGCTGTCCCACCGTGCTGTTTTCAGCCGCCGCCACGGGTCCACTCCGAAGTGATCAGCCTGGATCCCTTTCCCCCCGAGCGGCGGCTGCCAGCGGAGGAGGCGACCGCTCTCGAGCGGCTGCTGCGGCGCGCCTTTGCCGCCCGGCGCAAGATGCTGCGCAACAGCTTGGCGGGTCTGGCTCCGGAAGCGTCCCTGGCGGGAATGGCCGAGGAGGTGGGCGTCAGCCTGCGGTCGCGGCCTCAAGAGCTCTCCCCCCCCCAATGGGTGGCGCTCGCCACCCGCTTGAATCGCGCCAATCTCCTCGGGGGCCAGGCCCCCCAACGCGATGGCTGACCGCCGTGTGCTCGCCCCGGCCAAGATCAACCTGCACCTGGAAGTGCTCGGCCTGCGGCCCGATGGCTACCACGAGCTGGCGATGCTGATGCAATCCCTGGATCTGGCCGACTCGCTGCTCCTCAGCCCCCGTCCGGATGGCGTCATCCACCTGTCCTGCGATCACGCCGCTCTGCCCCTCGGGACGGACAACCTGATCGTGCGGGCGGCGGAGCGGCTGCGGATCCGGGCGGGGCGACCCGAGCTGGGGGCGGAGATCCACTTGGAGAAGCGGATTCCGATCGGTGCTGGCCTGGCCGGGGGCTCCAGCGACGCCGCGGCCGCCCTGGTGGGCCTGGATGCGCTCTGGGAGCTGGCCACCCCCCGCGCCACCCTGACGGCGCTCGCGGCTGAGCTGGGGTCTGATGTGCCCTTCTGTCTGGAGGGCGGCAGCCAGCTCTGTTTCGGCCGGGGGGAGCGGCTGGAGTCCTGTCCTGGCCCCGTCGCTCCCCTGGGGGTGCTGCTGCTCAAGGACCCGGAGATCTCGGTCTCCACCCCCTGGGCCTATGGCCGCTGCCGCGACTGGCGCGGCGATTTCTACCTCAGCCGGGAGAGCGACTTCGAGCAACGGCGCGAGGCCTTGCGGCGGAGCCCCCTGTTGCAGGCCCTGCGCGGCGAGGCTCCCCTGCCCCGCTTGCGCAACGATCTGCAAGCCGTGGTGGCTCCAGAGGTGCCGTCCGTGGGCCGCGCCCTCGCTTGTCTGGCGCAGGGAGAGGAGCAGCCCCTGGCAGTGGCCATGAGCGGCTCCGGACCCACGGTGTTCGGCCTGTTCGACAGCCCCGCCGCCGCCGCGTCCGCCCGGGAGTCCCTCGCCCCCGCTTTGCAGGAGGCGGGGTTGGAGAGCTGGAGCTGCGGGCTGCGGAGCTCGGGTGTCAGCCTGATGGAGGCCGGTTCCCCCCCATGAGCGCTTCCCCAGATCCCTCCTCCACCGACCCGCCCCCCCCGTCCGACGCGCCGGTTCAAGGGGGCGGAACCCCATCGGCGCTCGCAGCGGGCGGCAACCCTCCGGGCTTGCGCAAGGGCCCCCTCAGCTTTCTCAGCGGAGCCCTCACCAGCGCCCTTCTGGCCTGGCTGGCCCTGGGCCTGAGCGGCAGAGTGGTGGCCCACTACGCCGCCCACCCACCCCACTACAGCGCGCGGGTCGCCCAGAGCATCGCCACCGCCGTGAAAACCCTTGTCGTGGGGATGAGCTTTCTCGCGACGTTCACCTTCGCTTTCGTGGCCATTGGCCTCTTTCTCACGTTCCTGCGCAGTCTCTGGCTGATCGGCCGCCGCCAGGCCACCCCGGACCAGGGTGGCCCGTCATCGCCGGAGTTCCTAGAATGAGAGGCCCTGGTTCGGGCCATGACCCTCCACGATCTGGGCATGCTGGTGGTGCTGCTCCTGCCCGGCATGCTGCTCTCCGTCCTCATCCTCAGCACCTTCGCCGCCGGCGGTTGAGATAAGTTGGCCTGAATCGTGGCAACACCCCGCGCCGTGGCCGAAACCCTGTTGTTCAACGCTCTTCGGGACGCCATCGATGAGGAGATGGCTCGTGACCCCAGGGTCTTGGTGATCGGTGAGGACGTGGGCCATTACGGCGGTTCCTACAAAGTCACCAAAGACCTCCATGCCAAGTACGGCGACCTTCGGGTGCTCGACACCCCGATCGCCGAGAACAGCTTCACGGGCATGGCCGTGGGCGCCGCCATGACCGGGCTGCGTCCGATCGTGGAGGGGATGAACATGGGCTTTCTGCTGTTGGCCTTCAATCAGATCTCCAACAACATGGGAATGCTCCGCTACACGAGCGGCGGCAACTACTCGATCCCCACGGTTGTGCGTGGTCCGGGGGGAGTGGGCCGACAACTGGGAGCGGAGCACAGTCAGCGACTGGAGGCGTATTTTCATGCCATTCCTGGCATCAAGATCGTGGCCTGCAGCACGCCAACCAATGCCAAGGGTCTCTTGAAAGCGGCGATACGCGATGACAACCCAGTGGTGTTCTTCGAGCACGTCCTGCTTTACAACCTCTCGGAAAACCTGCCGGAAGGGGAATACATCTGTGCTCTTGATCAGGCCGATCTGGTGCGTGAAGGCAAGGACATCACTGTGTTGACCTACTCCCGCATGCGACACCACTGCCTCAAAGCGATCGAGCAGCTGGATCAGGAGGGCATCGAGGTGGAACTCATCGATCTGATCAGCCTCAAGCCGTTTGACCTCGACACGATTTGCCGTTCGGTGCGCAAAACCCACAAGGTTTTGATCGTTGAGGAATGCATGAAGACCGGCGGCATCGGCGCTGAACTGATCGCCTTGATCACGGAGCACTGCTTCGACGAGCTTGATTGTCGTCCCGTTCGCCTGTCCTCCCAGGACATCCCCACGCCCTACAACGGCAACCTGGAAAACCTGACGATCATCCAACCGCACCAGATTGTCGAGGCGGCGCGTCAACTCAAGGGTGGGCGGATCTGAGATGGTCAGGCAACAGGGCTGGCTCGCCCTCATCCTGGCGCTCGCCATTGCCGCCGGGGCGCTGCTCTCCACCTTTGGCTTGCGCCTGGGCCTCGATCTGCGCGGCGGCAGCCAGCTCACGCTCCAGGTGCTCCCCGCTGGCGCCATCACCCGTGTGGAGAAAGAGCAGCTGGAGGCGGTGAAGGATGTGCTCGAACGCCGCATCAATGGCCTTGGCGTGGCGGAATCCTCCCTCCAAACCGTCGGCAACGATCAACTGGTGCTGCAGCTGCCCGGCGAACAGGATCCCAGCCGGGCGGCCAAGGTGCTGGGCACCACAGCCCTTTTGGAGTTTCGCCAGCAGAAGCCAGGCACTGAAAAGGAGTTTCGCGTTCTTTCGCCGCTCAAGCGGCAGGTGGAGGCGGTGCTGCGCCAGCGCCGCGGCGCCGTCGCCAGCACCGATCCCAACCAGCCTCCGCCCCCTTCCCTCTCAGCCGAAGACTTGCGCCAGGCCTTGACCAGCCTCGGCCTGACGGTGCCGGAGGGCACCGCTGAGATCGATCAGCTGGAGCTCTTGGAGGCGGAGGTCAACCGCCGCCTCCTGGCCCTCTACGGCCCTGCCGAGCTCACAGGCAAGGATCTCACCGGCGCGGGGCGGGCCCAGCAGGCCAGCGGCAACGCCTGGGATGTGACGTTGAACTTCAACCGTGAGGGCGGCGACAGATTCGCCAGCCTCACCAAGGCTCTGGCGGGCACCAACAGGGTTTTGGGGATCGTGCTCGACGGGCGTTCCATCAGTGAAGCCACGGTGGGCGAGCAGTTCAAGGTGGCGGGCATCACGGGAGGCGCGGCCAGCATCACGGGCAATTTCACCGCTGAGGAGGCGCGTGATCTGGAGGTGCAGCTTCGTGGCGGCTCCCTTCCCCTGCCGGTGAAGATTGTCGAAGTGCGCACCGTTGGCCCGTCGCTGGGGGCGGCCAACATTCGCCGCAGTCTCGTGGCAGGCGTGTCGGGGTTGGCCCTGGTGGGCGTCTTCATGGCGGTGGTCTACCGCCTGCCCGGCCTCGTGAGCGTTGTGGCCCTGAGCCTCTACGCCCTGTTCAACCTGGCGATTTACGCCTTGATCCCCGTCACCCTCACCCTGCCGGGGATCGCCGGCTTCATTCTTTCGGTGGGGATGGCGGTGGATGCCAACGTGCTCATCTTTGAGCGGGTGAAAGAGGAGCTGCGCGGCGGCAACACCCTGATTCGCTCCATCGACACCGGCTTTTCCCTGGCGTTCTCCTCCATTCTCGATGGCCATGTCACCGGCCTCATCAGCTGCGCGGCCCTCTTTGCCCTGGGAACGGGTCTGGTGAAGGGATTTGCCGTCACCCTGGCCATCGGTCTGCTGCTGAGCCTCTTCACGGCTCTCACCTGCACCCGCACCCTTCTGCGGGTGCTGATGAGCTATCCGGCGTTGCGCCGTGCCACCTACTTCCTGCCGGCGAGCAAGCTGCCCGCGGCGGTCGCTTGACAAGGAACGTTCGATGTTGACCTCCGTCTCTCCCCTCACCTCTTCCCCTCCCGCTCCCCGCTTTCGCATCAATCGTCACCGTCGTCTGGCCTGGTGGGGCTCGCTCCTGGCCTGTGCGGCCAGCGTGCTGGGCCTGGTCCTTTGCTGGTCCAATCCCGCGATCCGCAGCCCCTTGCGGCCCGGCCTCGACTTCACCGGTGGCACCCAGATTCAGCTGCAGAGGGACTGCGACACCAGCTGCAGCCCCATCACCGTGCCTGATGTGCAGCGCCAGCTCTCTGGCCTGCGCCTCCCCGAGGACTCCGGCCAAGCAGCGCCCGATCTGGCCTCCGCCAGCGTGCAGGTGCTCGACGACGGGCGCTCGCTTGTTCTGCGTGTTCCGGCCCTCAGTCCCGCCCAGAGCCAGGCCCTGATCTCCGGGCTCCAACCCTCCCCGGGTCCCTTCCGTGAGCGGGGCACCTCCGTGGAAACCATCGGCCCCACGCTCGGCACGCGTCTGCTGCAAAGCAGCCTGCTGTCTCTCCTGGTGAGCTTCGCGGCCATCGCGCTTTACATCAGCTTTCGCTACAGCGGCCTCTTTGCCATCCTCGCCCTGCTGTGCCTCGCCCATGACGTGCTGATCACCTGCGGGCTTTTCGCCTGGCTTGGACTGCTGCGCGGTGTGGAGGTCGACTCCCTCTTCGCCGTGGCCCTGATCACCGTGGCGGGCTACTCGGTCACCGACACCGTTGTGGTCTTCGACAGGATTCGCGAGCAAAAGACCACCCTGGCCGGCTTGCCGCTCACAGAACAGGTGGATGTGGCGGTGGACGCCACCCTCACCCGCTCCTTTTACACCTCCTTCACCACCCTTCTCCCCCTCCTTGCTCTTATCTTTTTCGGAGGAGGCAGTCTGTTTTGGTTTGCGATCGCCTTGGCGGTGGGCATCGCTGTTGGCAGCTGGTCGAGCATCGGTCTCGCTCCCACCCTGCTGCCGATCTTGTCCCGTTCATGAGCGGACGACGACCCTCCACTGGCGTCAAGGTTCCCCTGGTCCCTCCGCTTCTTTTGCTTCTGGCCTTGATGGATTTGGAAACGGAGATTCGCCTGCTGCTCGATCACTTCACCTTCTCCACCCTGGCTTCGGCGATCCAGAACCATCTGCTGGCCACCACGACCCTTCTGCTCCTCCCTTCCCTCTGGCGCTTGTACCGCCGGGCCACTCCCTGACGGCCCCTTCGCCAGCCGCAATCAGTTGGCCTCCCAGCGGTCCATCACGTCGTGGACGAGCATTTCCCGGCCCAACACCTGCAGAACCACCACAAGGGGCAGAGCGAGCAGCACTCCCGGCAAACCGAGCAGCGCCCCGAGGGAGAGTTGGGAGATGAGCGCCACCGTGGGGAGAAGGTTCACCGTGCGGCTCAGCAGCAAGGGGGTGACCACAAAGGCCTCCAGGTTCTGCAAGATCAAGCGCAGGATCAACACCTCCACCATCTTTCCCGGCGACACCAGCAGCAGGGCGACGCCCATCGGCAACAGGGTGCCGATGGTGGGGCCGATCGTCGGAACAAAAGTCAACAAGCCACACACCAGGGCCGAAAGCAGGGCCAGGGGCACCCGCAACAGAGCCAGACCCGCCCAGGTGGTCAGGAAGACCACCAAGGCCGAAAAGGTCATGCCCGCCAGCCAACCCCCGAGCGCCTCGCGGGATTCGCCCATCAACACCTGAACACGGGGCCGGTAGAAGTTCGGCGTGAAGGCGGTGAGCAGCCTCTGGTGGCTGCGGGGATCAAGGGCGAGCAGCACCGCCAGCAGGGCCATCAACAGCATCTGCAGGGTGCCGTTGGCGGCGCCGCCCGCAAAGCCCAGCAGTTGTTCCCCGAGGGGTTGGACCCGCTCCAGGGACGCCTGGCTCAACAGCTGCTCCTCCAGGCTCTCCAAGGCTGGCACCTGGCGGATCAGGCCATTGATCTGAGCGGGCAGGGCGGGGATGAGGCGCTGCAACAGCTTGAACTGCTCAATGACTTCCGGCAGCAGGAGGGAGGAGAGGAATCCGCCCACTCCCAAAACAACGACCAACACCACCGCCAGGGCCGCAGGCCGGCTCAGGGGAAGAATCCGTCGCAACCAAGTGATCGGCACGTCGAGGGCCACGGCAAGCACCACGGCGCCGAACAGGATCAACAGCACCCAGCGCAGCTCCCACAGGAGCAGGGTGGCCACCACCAGAGCCAGGGCGCCGAGAAGGAACCGCGCGTTCATGGCTGGGGAGGGGTGGGAGTCCAGTGGTCGAGCACGTCGCGAATCAGCACTTCGCGCAGGAGCACCTGAAGGCACACCGCCAGGGGCAGAGCCAGAATCAAACCCAGAGGTCCGAAGAGCACGGTGAAGAGCAACTGAGCCGAAAGGGTGAGGCCGGGAAGCAACTTCAACTGGTGATGCATCACCGAGGGCGTGATGACATAACTCTCCAAATTTTGAACAATAATATAAAGAATCAAAACCGCCACCGCCTTCCAAGGCGCATCGAGCAGGGCAACAGACATGGGGAAAATGGTGCTCAGGGTCGGTCCGACATTGGGTACGACGTTCAACATTCCGGCGAGCACGGCATTGGCCGCCACCAGCTTCACCCCCAGGAGAAGAAGACCCACAGCCGCCAGCAGGCCCACGCACAGGGAGCTGATCAGCACACCCCCCATCCAGGCGCTCAGCGATTCCCCGCACTGCAGCAACACCTCGCGCGCCCGACGCCGATAGAACCCGGGCACGAGCAACAGCACCACCTCGCGGTAGGCGGTGGGCTGGGCGGTGATCATCAACGCCACGGCGATCACAAACACCGTCTGCAGCAAGCCCGTGCCCAGGTTTCCCGCCAATCCCAGCAGGCGCCAGGCTCCGCCGCTGAGATTGCCGGCCCAACTCGCGCCGGCTCCGCCCGTTGCCATCGGAGCGAGGCTGCGCCGCAGCCAATCCAGCCCGCCATCGCGGGTGCCGTAGAGCATCCGGGAGGCGGACTCCAGGGCGCCATTGACCAGATTCAGCAGGGTTTGGCCCGCAGCCGGAAGCTTTTGGAGCAACTCGGCAAATTCCGCCAGGAAAGGAGGAATGATCGCCGTGGCCACGATCGCCAGCAGCACCACCACCGCCAGCAGGCTCAAGCCCAGGGCAATGGGGCGCCCGCAGGAGAGGCGGCGCCGCACGGTGCCCACCAGGGTGCACAGGGCCATGGCGAGCACCACGGCCGCGAAGAGGAGCACCAAGGCCTCCCTCAGGCTCCACAGCAGGAGCAGCGCCGCCAGGAGGGCGATCAGGCTCAGCCAGTTGCCGAACCTCATGCCTCTCCTTCAGCGGCCTCCGCGCCCTCCCCCTCCCCCTCGCCGTCGCCCTGGCCGGAAAAGCCGAGGCCATGGCTGTCGGCATAGCGTTGGGCGAAACGCATGAAGCGCTCGAAATCCACGGGTGTCTTCCAGGTGTAGGTGGCCTCCAAAGCGCTCGCCTTGCCATTCACGAATCGCGCCTTCACCTCCCGGCTCACCAGCTGACCCTCCTCATCCACCAGATACATGCCGGTGATGTCGCCCATGGTCTCCGGCGCCAGAGCCACCGGCTCTTCAAACACAAACAGAGCCTGGCCCGTGCGGCCATCCCGGGAGCGGGTGAGGCGGATGTCGGGGATGGTCGGTTCGTCCACACCCTGAAAGAACTGGATCGAGGCGGGCATGGATCTGGAGCGAAACCTCCTGATCCTAGGCAGTGCGAGACCAGCGGCCCCCCGGGCCTGACATAGTGGGTGCTGCTGACTGCTTTCCGCAGCTCATCGCCAGCCATGCTCTCCGGCGCCCCGGTCTCCAGCTCGTCCCGGGCCGATCAACTTCTGGAGCAGTTCCTCCAGGGTTCCGATCGCCAGGCCCGAGCCCTTGTGAACGCCCTGCGCCAACAGGCCGCTGATCTCGCTCCTCTGATCGCGGACGGCCTGGGAGCGGCCAATCGGAACGGAGAGTCGTGGCGGCACGGCTTCCTCCTCCAAGTGCTCGCCAGCGCCAAGGCCGCCGGAGGCGCTCGGGGGTTGGATCCCTTCCCCGAGGGCTGGCTGATCGCCCCGAGCGCCCGAGGGCTGGATTACGCCCCGCTGCAGGGCCATCTCCTGCGCCAGGAGTTTGAAGAGGCGGACAGGCTCACCAGTGCCCACCTGCGCCAGCTGGCGGGGCCGGAGGCGGAGCGTCGCGGCTACGTCTACTTCAGCGAAGTGGCGCCGATTCCCGGCCTCGATCTGCGCAGCCTCGATCGCCTTTGGCTGGCCTATTCCCTTGGACGTTTCGGCTTTTCTGTTCAGGGGCGGCTGCTGCGGGTCTGCGGCCATCGCTGGGAGGCGCTCTGGCTGCGGCTGGGATGGAAACGGGATGGTGTCTGGACCCGCTACCCCACGGCCTTCACCTGGTCGCTGGAGGCGCCGGAGGGCCACATGCCCCTGATCAATCAGTTGCGCGGGGTGCGCTTGATGGATGCGCTTCTCCACCACCCGGCCGTGCAGGAGCGCACGGAGGGCGGGGTTGCGACGCGTGCGAGCTGAGGGATTTCAAGAACGGCTATGGTCAACAGGTTTGCCGTCAGCGACCGCACGCGAGACGATGTCCTTGCGATGGTCTGATTTCATCACTCCTTCAACGCTGCAACTGGCGCCCTTGCTGGATGTGTTGTTGGAGCCCTTGGGCCTGCCGCTGGGCCCCCGCATGGACGTGCAGTTGGGCTTGCAGGAGGTGCTGGTCAATGCCGTGCGCCATGGCAACGGCTGCGATCCCGGCAAATGTTTGCGGGTGCGGCGGATCCTCAGTCCGCACTGGGTGATTTGGCAAGTGCAGGATGAAGGGCCGGGGGTGCCCAGCCATGCGCGCAACCCCCCCCTGCCCGCCAGCCCGGACGCCCTGACGGGACGCGGCCTCTACATCATTCACCACTGCTTTGATGATGTGCGTTGGAGCCGCCGCGGCAATCGCATGCAGGTGGCGGTGCGCCGGATGCGCTTCAGCGGCCGTGGGTTGGACAGCCCGGATCGCTGATCTCCGAACGAAGCCAGCCGAGAGCATGCTCCACCAAGGCGATGGCCTCCTCCCGCCCGCGGGTGGGCTTGGGGCTGTCGGGGGCGTCCGCCGCCAGCAGTTGCACCAGAGCGGCGGCGAGCTGTTCCGCCGCGCGCCTGGGCCGCTGGGTTTTGAGACGATGCCATTGGCGATCGTCAATCGTCAGCGACCGCTGCAGGTCTTGCGCCAGCGCCAGCGATTCCGGTGGCCATCCAGGAGCGTTGCCCCCGGAGGCGCCACCGCCCACCGGAGATCCTGGCGGCACGAGACGGGTGGAGACGGGTTGGGTCATGGCGGGAAGGGATGCCGGAGAAGCGCATCCTGGCGTGGGATCATCAGGCGGTCGCCTCAGTTGCTCCAGATGCCCTCCCGCCCGGGGCGGGGGCGTCGCGATGTCCGGCCGGACGCCTCGCCTCGTCTTCTGCACCATCTGCAAGCCCTGCTGGCCCTTGCCGCAGATCCCCCCGCGCGCGCCGCCAAGGCCAAAGGGGCTCCCAGCGGGCGCGCCGAGCGGCGTCGCCGGCAACACCTCGCTTTGAGCCAGCGTCTTCTCGATCCTCTGCCGCCGGCCCTGAAGACTTCAGCTCCACCAAGCGCGACATTCTGGACGGCCCTGCGCTGGGGAGGCTGCGGGCTGATTCTGGCTCGCGTGCTGGCCCGTTGACCTCGCGAGGGGATCTGGCGCCATGCGGCCCGGAAACACGCGGGGGATCACCATCCAGCCGGCCGAAAGGGCCGGCTGGGATCCGCAAACCAACTCGCTGGCCGACGGTTGGGTGCGGACTGGAGATCAGGCGTCGTAGTACATCGTGAACTCGTGGGGATGGGGACGCTGGCGCAACTGTTGCACCTCCTCGTATTTGAGGGCGATCCAATTGTTGATGAAGTCCTCTGAGAACACACCCCCCGCCATGAGGTAGTCCTTGTCTGCATCAAGGGATTCCAGGGCGCCGTTGAGGGAGGCCGGCACGGTGGAAATCCTGGCCAACTCCTCCGCCGAGAGATCAAACAGGTCGACATCGGTGCCATCACCCGGGTCGATCTGGTGTTTGATGCCATCCAGGCCAGCCATCAACATGGCGGCAAAGGCAATGTAGGGATTGGCCAGAGCATCGCCTGAACGGAATTCCAGACGCTTGGCCTTTGGATTGGGTCCTGTCAGGGGAATGCGCACCGCCGCCGAGCGGTTGCCCTGGGAATACACCAAGTTGACAGGCGCCTCAAAACCAGGAACCAAACGCTTGTAGCTGTTTGTGGTGGGATTGGTGAAGGCCAGGAAGCTGGGAGCATGCTTCAGCAGGCCGCCGATGTACCAACGCGCTGTCTGAGAGAGGTTGGCGTAGGTGCCCTCACCAAAGAACAGAGGCTGGCCATCTTTCCACAAACTTTGATGAACATGCATGCCGCTGCCGTTGTCAGCAAAGACCGGTTTCGGCATGAATGTAGCTGTTCTTCCATATTTCTTTGCAACATTACGCACAACATATTTATAGATCATGACGTTATCTGCGGCGCTGATCAACTCAGCAAATTTGATCCCCAGCTCATGTTGTGCTGTCGCCACTTCATGGTGCTGCTTCTCGATCGGCACTCCCAAGCTGCCCATCAGCAGAAGCATTTCTGAGCGGATGTCTTGCAGGGTGTCATTCGGAGCAACCGGGAAGTAACCCTCCTTCAGCAACACTTTGTATCCCAGGTTGCCAGACTCTTCCAAGCGATCGGTGTTCCAGGCCGCCTCAATGGAATCCACCTGGTAGAAGCTGCCACCATTGCCGCTCTTGTAGCGCACGTCATCAAAGATGAAAAATTCTGGCTCCGGTCCGAAATAGGCCGTGTCAGCCAGCCCCGTCGACGACAGATAATTCAAGGCCTTCTGGGCCAGGGAGCGCGGGCAGCGCTCGTAGGGCTCACCGCTGCGGGGCTCTTGGATGGAGCAGATCAAGCTGAGGGTTTTGTGGCTGTAAAACGGATCGATCCAGGCCGTGTTCGGATCCGGCACCATGGCCATGTCGGATTCGTTGATGGCCTTCCAGCCGCGGATGGAGGAACCATCGAAAGCCACGCCTTCGCTGAACGCCGCTTCATCGATCAGGTCTTGACAGACGGTGAGGTGCTGCCACTTGCCATGGAGATCAACAAATTTGAGGTCGATCAGCTCGATTCCCTCATCCTTGATCTGACGGAGAACATCCTGTGGGGTCTGAGCCATGGGTTACGGGTGTGGGGGGGTAGGGGGCGTCCCTGTTCGGAGCCCCGGCGGCACGCCGAGCGACCGTACGGAGCGTCCTGCCCGGCACTTGTAGCGCTTGCAACCAATTGACAACCCACCGCGCCCTCCGTAACCGTTTCTGTCAAGTTCCTGCCAAACCCCCGCCAGCTTCCCTGGCGGTTGGAAAGTGAGTGCTACCTTCCGCTCCAATGCGTCGATCCCCCCCATGCGCGATGCCATCGGCCAGCTGATCGGCCGTTATGACCAGCTCGGGCGCTATCTCGACCGGGACGCTGTCGATTGCCTCAAGACCTATTTCGATGAGGCGGCTCTGCGGCTGGCCGCTGTGGAGTTGATCAACCGCGAGGCCGCAGCCATCGTGCGCGAGGCCTCCCAGCGCCTCTGGCAGGCCGATCCCGAACTCATCCTTCCCGGGGGGAACGCCTACACCACGCGGCGACTGGCGGCCTGCCTGCGTGACATGGATTACTTCCTGCGCTACAGCAGCTACGCCCTGATCGCCGCCGACCTCACCGTGCTGGATGAACGGGTGCTCAACGGCCTGGATGACACCTACAAGAGCCTGGGGGTGCCCACGGGCCCGACGGTCCGGGGCATCGCCCTTCTGGCGGATGTGGTCTGCGAGCAGCTCCTGGACCTGGGCCTTGGCGATCGGGACACCATTGCCGCCATCGTGCGCGTGCCGTTTGACCACCTCTGCCGCGGACTGGCCGCCAACGACGCTCGCGCTCGCTGACCGCCCGGCGTTTCCTACGCTCGCCTCCCAATCCCTTCCCTTCCGGACCTTGGCTCCTCTCACCATCCTGCCCCCCGTCGACAGCACCCACAGGATTCAGCTGGAGCCCATTGCCACGCCAAGCCGACTGCTGCTTGGTCCCGGGCCCTCCAATGCCCATCCCACCGTTCTGGCGGCCCTGGCCCGGACGCCGATCGGCCATCTCGATCCGCTCTACATCCAACTGATGAGCGAGGTGCAGGAACTCCTGCGCTACGCCTGGCAAACCGACAACCGCCTCACCTTGCCCATGAGCGGCACAGGCAGCGCGGCCATGGAGGCCACCATCGCCAATGTGGTGGAGCCCGGCGACAAGGTTCTGGTCGCGGTGATGGGCTATTTCGGCCTGCGCCAGGCCGACATGGCCGGTCGCTACGGCGCCGAGGTGATCACCATCGAACGGCCCTGGGGGGAAGCTTTTTCTCTGGACGAGCTGGAAGAGGCCCTGATCACCCACAAGCCAGCAGTCCTGGCCATGGTGCACGCTGAAACCTCCACAGGGGTTTGCCAGCCCATGGAGGGCATCGGCGCGCTGTGCCGCCGCCACGATTGCCTGCTGCTGCTGGACACGGTCACCTCTCTTGGCGGCGTGCCCTTGTTCCTCGACGCCTGGCAGGTGGACCTGGCCTACAGCTGCAGCCAGAAAGGGCTGAGCTGCCCCCCGGGCCTTGGTCCCTTCAGCATGGGCCCGCGCGCCGAAGCCAAGCTGAGTCGTCGCCAGGGCAAGGTGCCCAACTGGTATCTGGACGTCTCTCTGCTCAATCAATACTGGGGCAGCGACCGGGTTTATCACCACACCGCCCCGGTCAACATGAATTTCGGCATGCGCGAGGCCCTTCGCCTCCTCGCGGAAGAAGGATTGGAGCAGGCCTGGCAGCGTCACCGCAGCTCGGCAGAGCGGCTCTGGCAGGGGCTGGAGCGGCTGGGTCTGGAGCTGCATGTGCCCGAACCCCTGCGACTGGCCACCCTCACCACGGTGCGCATTCCCGAGGGCGTGGATGGCAAGGTCTTCTGCCGCCATCTCCTCGACACCCACGGCATCGAGGTGGGCGGTGGACTGGGGACCCTGGCGGGCAAGGTGTGGCGCATCGGCCTGATGGGCTACAACAGCACCCCGGAGAACGTGGACCTGCTGCTCAATCTCTTGGAAACGGAGCTTCCCCGCTTCCAGAACACCGCCGCCGCTGCCGTCGCCGCCGCTTGAACCACTCCTTGAGCTGACGCTCCGCCCGCTCCCCCTCCAGGCCGGCCAACACCTGGAGTCGGTGGTGGGCGCTGGCATCATCGGCGAGATTCAGGCAGCCCCCAAGGGCTCCGCGCTTGGGATCCGACGCCGCGAACACCACTGTGCCCATGCGCGCCTGAATCAAGGCGCCCGCGCACATCGGGCAGGGTTCCAGGGTCACGAGCAAGGTGCAGCGATGGAGACGCCACGTGCCGAGCAGGGCGGAAGCTTGCCGCAAGGCCACCAGCTCGGCGTGCCCCAACGGATCCAGGCCATGGTGTCGTCGGTTGCTGCCCCAACCGACAGCCCGGCCCTGTTCGTCCAGAACCACCGCCGCCACCGGCACCTCTCCCTGGCTCCCCACCTGGCTGGCCCGGCGGAGCAAGCGCTCCATCCACAAACGGTGCTGGTTCGCTGCCTCCATCCCCCCCTTGTAGCGTTCCGCCGAAGGGCCTGACCCGGGCAACGGCAGAATGGCCTGCGTCCCCCCTCCCGTTGCGGACCTTCCCCTTGGAGCCTCTGGCGCCGTCTCCCCTCCCCGCGTCTCTGGCCCCGTTCGCCGATCCCCTGGACGTCGACAGCACCCTGGAAGAGGTGTTGCACCAGGCGGCCACATTGCTCTGCCGTTGGATGGGCCGAGCCGCCTCCCATCCGCCGTTGCCCGGCCTGAGCGTGCTGCCCGCCGTGGATCCCGAGCCGGAGGGACTGCCTCCGGAACGTCTGCTGGCCGATCTGCAGCTCGTGATGGAGGGGGCCTATCAACCGGCCCATCCAGGGGCCATCGCCCACCTGGACCCCCCGCCGCTCACCGCCTCTGTGGTGGCGGACATGGTCGCCGCCGGCCTCAACAACAACCTGCTGGCGGATGAACTCTCCCCCAGCCTGCGGCGTTTGGAGCGGAGCCTGTGCGCCCTGCTCGCGCGACGTCTGGGGCTGCCGGATGGAGCGGGGGGGGTGCCGGCCAGCGGCGGCAGCCTCAGCAACCTGATGGCGCTGGTGATCGCCCGCCAGCAGCGGTGCCCGAACGCTGGCCCGGAGGCGGTGGTGCTCGCCAGCGCCGATGCCCACGTGTCCCTGGACAAGGCGGTGCGGGTGATGGGGCTTCCCTCGGACGCCCTGATCCGCGTGCCGGTCGATCAAGACGGCCGGATGGACCTCGATGCCCTGGAGCGCCAGCTGCTGCTCCTGCGGCGTCAGGGGGTGCCGATCCTGGCGGTGGTCGCCACGGCGGGCACCACCGTTCGCGGAGCCATCGACCCCCTCCTTCCGGTGGCGGGCCTCTGTCGTGCCCACGAGGTCTGGTTGCATGTGGACGCGGCGATCGGCGGCGCCTTTGCCCTGGTGTCTCGCCACAGCCACCGGGTGGCGGGACTCGGAGCTGCGGATTCGCTCACCTTCAATCCTCAGAAGGTGATAGGCATCACCAAAACCTCCTCCCTGCTGCTGGTGGCGGATCCCGCCTGCCTTCAGGCCTGCTTCGCCACCGGATTGCCCTACATGGAACCGAGCCGGGAGGGAGGACACGGCGGTGAAGAGGGGCTGCAGGGCACGCGGCCGGCGGAAATCCTCAAGCTTTGGCTTGGCTTGCGGCAGTTGGGTTGGAACGGCGTGGAGCAGCTGCTGGAGGGGGCGTTGCAGCGGCGGCGCCAACTCGTGGCGCTCCTGGCCGCCGATTCGCGACTGCTGCTGCGCGATGGACCGCTCCATCTGCTGGCCTTCCGGCCGCGGGGCCAGGATGCGGACGCCTGCGCCCGCTGGAGTCTGCTCACCCGCCAACGCCTGCTGGAGCAGCGTCTGATGCTGTCCCGGCCCTGCTACCAGGGACACCACCACCTCAAGGCGGTGCTGGGCAATCCCCACACCCGCTCCAGCCACCTCGAACGGCTCGCCCGCGTCGTGGGCGGCAGCCTCTCCCTCCCCTGATCCCTTCGCCCATGCCCCCTCCAAACGCTCGTCCCCGCTGGGTGGCCCTGATCACCGGGGTGGTGTCCATCCTGATCGGCGCCCTTTACCTGCTGCTGGTCCTTCTTCTCGACCGCTCGGGTCCCTTGCGACCTCCTCCCCTGGAGGCCTTGCGGGACGGGAGCTTGGCTGGGGAGGCAATTGGGGCGCCCTCTCCCGCAGGGGATCCACCACCCGCCGCATCGCCTGCTCCAGAAAGCGTCGCAGAGCCCCGTCCCGCCGGTTGAGGTCGTACTGCCGGCGCAGCACCTCCTGCACGCCGCCATCGCCCCAATCCTGATTCTGCTGGAAGTAGGTGATGAAGCTCTGGCCCGCGACGCGGGTCAGCCAGGCGGCGCTCACCGCCTGAATGGCGCGGCCCACGAGAAGGGCGGGCAGGTTCAGGCTGAGGGCGCCGCCGAGGAGGCTGACGCCGCCTTTGATCAGCCCCAATCCCGCCAGGGTGCGTCCCACGGAGAGGGCCAGATCCCGCGCTGTCTCTCGACTCAGCTCCACCCCGTACACCCGGCCGATCTCCATCACCATCTGGGCATTGACCACCGCCGTTCCGAGCAGGTCGATCCCGGGGAGGGGAGTCACCAGCAACACCCCGGCGCCGATCCACATGTGGCGGTCGACGATGGCCTCAGCGTCCCCCCGCCGTTGCCGGTCAAGCAGCTGGCGACTGGCTTCTCCCAGTTGTCGGCACTGCAGCAGAAGGTTGTCGGCGATCAGCTCCTCCCCCTCGGCGTGGAGCACCTCCGCCATCCGCCGCAGCAGAGCCTCCACCTCCGGCTCGGGTTGAAAAGGCCGGCCCCCCGGCATCGGCACGGTTTGCGGAGCGGAGCTCACGGGCACCACATCCTCGGGTTGGAGCCGGCCCGCGCACCGCCGTCGCAACAGGGCGATCAAGCGCTCCTCCTCCCGCTCCCCGCGGAGGTCGCACTTGTTCAGCACCAGCAGGAGGCGCTTCCCCAGGCTCGCCAGGGTCTCGAACACCTCCCATTCGGCCGCTCGCAGGTCGCCATCCACCACCAGGAGCAGCAGATCAGCCCGCGCGGCCCGCTGGCGAGCCGCCTCTTCCCGCTCCCACCCTTCCGTGCCCGCCTCCAGGATTCCAGGCGTGTCCTCCACGATCACCGCCCGGGTCAGACCCCGCAGCCGCAACCGGTGTCGACTCGCCGTGCGCGTGGAGCCCATCGATGCCCCCACCGAGCCCACCAGCTGCCGCAACACGGCGCGAATCAGGGAGGTCTTGCCAGTGGATCCCGTTCCAAACACGGTGATCACCACATCGCCCCGCTCCAACTCCTCCCGCATGCGCTCCCGCTCCTGGCGCAGCGCCTGAAGCTCCACCGCATCGCGCACGCGCTCCAGGGTCTGATCGATGGCTTCCAGATTGCGGGCCGCGGCCTCCCGGCGGCTGCTGGCCTCCTCCAAGGGGGGCGTCACCCGTTGGCGTCGGCTCCGTTGCCAGGCCTGGAGCCAGGGCCAGCCGAGCTGGGCCACCGCCAGCGCCACGCCGGCGATCACCACCAGCAGCAAGGGACCCACCAGCCATTCCGGCAACCAAAAGCTCAATTGCCAGAGCAACTGGTTGACGCCCTGCAGCACCACACCGACCAGCAGCAGCACCACCAGGGCGACGGCGATCCAGAGCCAGAGGCGCAGGCGAGGCATCAGGACGACGGGGACGAGGAACGGATGATCTCGCCCCAGAGGGAAGCGGGCAGAGCGCTGCTGGCACGGGAGGGGGCGTAGTCGTCGTTGCCCATCCAGATCCCCATCACCCAACGGCGAGCGGGATCGAAACCGATGAACACCAGATCGCGCCCGTCGTTGGTGGTGCCGGTCTTGCCTCCCGTGCCCGGGTGGACGTAGGCGGCGGTGCCCGTGCCGCCACTCACGACGCCCCGCAGCAGGCCTTGCATGGCCCGAGCGGTGGCAGGCGCCATCACCCGACGGGGGGCGGAGGTGAGCGCTCCACTCGCCATGGCTCCTCCCCGGCAGCTTTTTTCCTCCCGATTGGCGGGGCAGTGCTCCCCGTCGGTGAGCTTGCGGATGGTGCTTGGCGCGTGCCAGAGCCCGTCATTGGCCACCGCCAGATACGCGGAGGTGAGTTGCAACAGGGTGACCTCGCTCTGGCCCAACACCAGGCCCGGCACCGGTTGCAGGGGGGTGGTGATGCCCAGATCCCGGGCCTTCTGCACCACCGCCTCCAATCCGACCTCTCGGCCAAGGCGCAGAGCGGCGGTGTTGCTGCTGACCGCAAGGGCCTGGCGCAAGCTGATCGTGCCGCCGCAGCCGCTGGCGAAGGTCTGCCCCTGCCAGCGCAGGGGGGCGCAGCTGATGCCATCGGAGGGTTTGCGTCCCCGCTCCAGCGCCACCACATAGGGCACGAGCTTGAAGGCGCTGCCGGGTTGCCGCAGGGCCATGGAGGCGCGGTTGAACTGGCTCTGCCGGTAGTCGCGCCCGCCCGCGATCGCCAGGATGCCGCCGGTTTTCTGGTCCAGCACGACCACAGCGCCCTGGGTCACCCCCAGGGAGCGACTGGCGTCCAGCTTCTGGCGGAGGAGGCGTTCCACCAGCCCCTGCAGCGCTGGATCCAGATGGGTGTCGATGAGAAAATTGCCTTCGGAGGCCACCTCGCGGCCCACCAGGTTCTCCAGATCGCGACGCACCTGATCGCTGTAAAACGGGGCCGCCTGCCGCTGCGCCCCCTTGCAGGCCCCCGGGGCCAGGCGGATCGGCTGGCGCCGCAGGCGGCGGGCCTCATCCGCTGCCAATCGGCCGGTGGCCACCATCTTGGACAGCACGCCATTGCGGGCGGCCAGGGCGGCGGCCGGGTCAACGCAGGGATCATGTCCATTGGGGGAGGGAAGCAGGCCCACCAGCAAGGCCGCCTCGTCGGTGTCCAACCGGCTGGCGGGCTTTTCGAAGAGCCGCCTGGAGGCGTCCTCAAATCCCCAGCCGGCCCCCAGATACACACGGTTGAGATAGCTCAGCAGCAGATCCCGCTTGCTGAAGCGCGCCTCCAGCTGCAGGGCCACCAACAGCTCCCGCCACTTTCGCTCCAGGGTTTCCCCTTCCCCCACCTGTTCGGGATAGAGGCTGCGCGCGAGTTGTTGCGTCAGGGTGCTGCCTCCCTCCAGCACCCGTCCGCCCAGCAGGTTGGTGACCAGGGCCCGGGCCGTGCCGATGGGATCCACGCCCGGGTGCCACCAGAACCGGGAGTCCTCACTGGCCAGGAGAGCCGCGATCAGCACCGGGGGATAGGCGTCCAGGCGCTGCCATTCGCGATGCCGCTGATCCTCCGCCGAGGCGATCGGTCGGCCCCCGCGGTCGTACAGCACCAGGGGCCCTCGCACCGCCGCCAGGGAGCCGTGGATGGGCGCGCGCAGAGCCGAGAGGACCATCACGACCAGGGAAACGCCGGTGAGGGCGGCAAGGGCGGCACCCGTCCGCCGAAGCGTGCGCTGGAGCGGCGGACGGGCCCCCTCGAAGCTCAGTTCCGGCAGCCCCCCCTCCTCGGCGGGACCGAAGCGCACCTGATCCCCGGAGCGCAGCACCAGCTCTCGGATGCGGCGCCCCTGCCACCAGAGGCCGTTGGTGGAGCCGCAGTCGCGGAGCAACCAGTGGCTGCCGTGCCGCTCCAGGAGGGCATGGCTCCGGCTGACGGCCGGATGGTCGAGGGGAAGCTCGAAGGCGGAATCGCGCCCGATGCGGTAGCAGGCGCCATGGAGCACCACCTGACGCGGCGCTTGCCCGGGGACATGCAGCCGCAGGCGGGGCGGTGGCGCCGAGGCCCCCCCGCCCGGCCAACGCCGGAGCGAGCGCCAGCCCTTCGTCATGGGGACCCCTCGGCACCACGGCGCCAGGGTCTGAGGTGCACCACGAAGCAGACCACTGCCAGATTGATCGCCACATCCGCCAGGTTGAACACCGGGAACTGGATCGGCACCAGAGCGAGAAAATCCACCACCGCGCCGAGCCGCCAGCGATCGAGCCCATTGCCCAGGGCGCCCCCCAGCAGGAAGCCAAGGGCCAGGCTCTCCCAGCGCCCCGCGGGCGGGCGACGCAGGATCCAGGCCAACAGCGCCGCGCTCACCAACAGGCTCACCAGCCCGAGGAGGCGAGGCAACCCCGTGAACAGGCTGAAGGCGGCCCCGGTGTTGAGCACCAGCTGGAGGTTGAGCACCCCCGGCCAGAAGGGGAGGCCATGGCTGGAGGGAAGGTGGTGCAAGGCCCAGACTTTGCTGGCCTGATCGAGCACCACCACCGCCAGGGCAAGCGAGAGGGCCAGACGGCGCCCGAGGGGGCTCCTGGCCCGCGGCGCGGGGATGCTCATGGGGAGACCAGCAGCAGGCGTCGCAGCCCCCAGGCCAGCAGGCCGACGGCGCAGCAGAGAAGGAGCTGGGGAACGATGGCCAGGCTGTAGCCCACGACGAGAAGCAGGGTGTTGTCGCCCCAGCGACCCGCCAATCCCCCCAGCAGCAGATTGGCCAGTCCGCAAAGGTGCAACACCAGCAGGCCCAGCACCGCAGCTCCCGTGAGGGCCAGCGGTTCATCCATGCCCTGTTGGCGGGCCAGCTTGCCGCTCAGCCAGGCGGCGGGGACGAAACCCGCCAGATAGCCGAAGCCGGGATCCAGCAGATAGCCCACGCCGCCCCCCTCATGGAACACCGGCAACTGGAACAGGCCCATGAAGAGATAGGCCACGGCCGCGAGCAGCGCGGTGCGATGACCGCCCACCAGGGCGATGAGCAGAAGGGCCGGCACCTGCAGGGTCACGCCGAGGGGACGCAGGGTCCAGCCAGAGGCGTCCGGGAAGGGGATCGCGGCCGACACCAGACCTCCCGCCAGGATCAACAACAGGCCG
Source organism: Cyanobacteriota bacterium (assembly GCA_046047935.1). Taxonomy (GTDB): domain Bacteria; phylum Cyanobacteriota; class Cyanobacteriia; order PCC-6307; family Cyanobiaceae; genus Cyanobium. The sequence goes on along the minus strand of JBJOHA010000055.1, from coordinate 46,234 downwards.
GCGATGGCGCCGCTCCAGGTGGCAAGAGCCCGCAACACGCAGCTTCAATGGCAACATCCCATCCTGCTTCAGGCCCGCCCCATGTCCAGCCCCACGCCACCCAACCCCGCTGCCGGCCCAAGGATCGGTGACCGCGTGCGGCTCCATGGCCCTCAGCCTTATCTGAAGACGGCGGATCCGATGCCGATGCTGCGGCCAGCGGAGCTGGTGGATCCCGAGGAGATCGGCCAAGTGGTGGAACGGCGGGCGCTGGATCAGCTGGCGGTTCGCTTTCGTCGGGGCACCTTTCTGCTCAGCGCGGGCCAGCTGGAGGACGTGCTCACCCCCGGGGACGAGGCGCTGGCGGCGCCGAGCTGAGAGGGTGGCGAAGCCAGGCCGCGCGAGCGGCCTCCAGGGCCGCAGTCGGCCCCACCAGGCTGAGGTTGGGGGTCCGCAACCAGCGCCCCGCCGCCGCGAGAAGATCCTCTGGAGTCAGCCGCTCGGCCCGCTCCAGCTGAATCTCCAGCTGATCGGCTGGCAACCCGTGGCTCAGCACCAGAGCCAATCGCTCCGCCAGCTGGGAACACGTTTGGCGGCCCATGGCGTCCTGGCCGCGATATTTGGCCAGGGCCAAGGCCAGGGCTTCAGCCGAGATGGCCTTCTCCAAGGGCGCCAGCCATTCCTCCAGCAGGCAGGTGGTGGCCTCCTCCGCCCGATCCGCGGAGGTGGAGAGATGGACCACGAAAGGCGCCGGCCCGCAGCGGGCGGGCAGGTGAACGCCCACGTCGTAGGCCAGGCCCCGCTCCTCCCGCAGGGCCTGAAACAGCCGGCAGGACATGCCCGCCCCCAGGTGGGCCTGCAGCAGGCGCAGGGCGAGGGCATCGGGATGGCCCCAGGGCACCGTGGCGGCCCCGAGGAGGAGCACGAGCTGTTCGGTGTCCTCCTGAAGAACCGCGAGGCGATCGCTGGCGGCGGAGAGGGGAACGGCCTCGCCGGTGCTCGGGGCGCCCACCGCCCAGGGCATCTCCCTCAAGGTCCGCTGGAGGAGATCCTCCACGTTTTCGGGGGGGTCGCCGCACAGGGTGAGCACAGCTCCCCGCTCGCCCAGAGCCGCCAGCGGCGGCAGGAGCGCCGAGCGTTCGAGGCCCTCGAGGTCGGCCTCCACCCCGAGGGGATCATGGCCATAGGGCCCGTCGTTGAAGAGCAGGCGGCGCAGCTGGTCGTAAGCCAGCTGAAAAGGGTCCTCCCGCTGCCGTTGCAGGGTCTGCAGGTTGAGCTGGCGCTCCAACTCCAGCTGGTCGGGGTCCAGGGTGGGTTGGCGCACCATGGCGAGCAGCAGGGGAACCAAGCGTTCCGCGTCCTCCGCCCCGCAATGAAGGGCCAGGGTGAGGGCGTCTTCAGAGGCTTCCGAGCGCAGGGCCGCCCCGGCTCCCTCCACCAGATCAGCCAGGGCCTCCGCGTCCAGGGAGCCGCACCCCCGGGTCATCAGCCCCGCCAGCAGTTGATGGGCCCCGCGCCCGTGGCGGGGATCGGCGCCGCTGCCGCCGCGGATCACCAACCGGGCGGCCAACACCCGCGGTCCGGGCCGCCGCACCACCATCAGAGGCAACCCGCCGGCCAGCACGATGCTCCGGAGGGGCGAGGCAAGGAGCTCGCTCATCGTGGCAGCGCCTCCAGCACGCAGGCGCGGCGCGGATCGAGGCTGGCCAAGGCCTCCCGCTGCAAGCGAGCGGGGGTCCAGCGCTCAAGCATCTCCAGCGGAGCCGCGAGGCCGGATGGGCGGCCCCAGAGGCGGCAGCTGCCGATCAGCCCCGCCACGCCTGCGGCGGATTCCAGGCCAAAGCGATAGCTGTTGCTCACCAGCCGCCGGGCCCGCTCCCACTCCTGTTCTCCCAGGGGCCGTTCCATCACCTCCTCCCAGACCGTTTGTATGGCCTCCCGGACGGGCCCAAGATCCTCCGGCGCGCAGACCGCCTCCAGGAGCGCCAGGCTGCCGCATTCCATGCTGTGGAGATCGAGGTCGATGCTCTCCACCAGACGAAGCTCTTCGCGCAGCCGCTCCACCAGGCGGGAGCGCCGACCCTCCGCCAACACGGTCGTGGCCAGGTCGGCCCCCATCACGGCGTCCAGATCCCGCGCGGGGGGTTGCCACCAGGCCAGCAGCAGGCGGGCCGCCTCCAGTCGGGGCACCTCCACCCGATGCTCTCCGGGGCGCACCTCCAGGGGGGGCAAGGGGGCGGGCTCATCGCGGGCGGCCAGGGCGGAGAGGGGGCCTTGGCTCGCCCGCTCCAGCAGGGCGGGATCCACGGCGCCGGAGAGCGCCAGCAGGCAGCGTCCGCCGCCGTAGAGCCGCTGGTGGAAGGCCGCCATGGCCTCCGGATCATGGCCCTCCAGGGCCTGGCGCCGTCCGAGGATCGGCAGGCTGTAGGGATGGCCCGGGCAGGCCAGCTCCAGCAAGCGCTGCAGGGCCACCTCCTCCGGTTGATCCTCGCTCTGGGCCAGCTCCTCCAACACCACCTGGCGTTCCATGGCGAAGCTCTCCGCCTCCAAGCGGGGGGCAAGCACGAGTTCGAGAAGGAGATCCAGGGCGGCGGGGGCTCCAGCCGGGTTGATGAGCACGTGGTAATGCACATCGTCAAAGCCGGTGGCGGCGTTGCTGCTGCCGCCCAGGGCCTCCACCCGCAGGTCGAATTCCCCGGGGGAGAGGTCATCGCTCCCTTTGAACACCATGTGTTCGAGGAAGTGGGCCAGGCCGCTCTCCGCCGGTGTCTCGAACACGCTGCCGGCCCGGCACCAGAAATCCAGACACACCAGCGGGGCCTCCGGGAGAACCAAGCTCACCAGATCGACGCCGTTGGCCAAGCGTTGACTGGTGGGGTCCCCCAGGGCGGGCAACAGGGTGGCGCGGCTCTCCCCGGATTGACTCATCGACTCATGGCAGGATTGCCATTCTGCTGGTCGCTCGCCTCTGCCGATGACCCGGGCCACCACTCCTGAATCCGCTTCCAGCGCCGACTCCGCGTCCGAGCCGGTCGCCCCCGCCGCCCCCTTGGAGACGACCCGGGAGCCCACCGCCCGGGCCATGGAGGGCGTGCATCCGCTGGTGGACGGGCTGGCCGCCCGCATCCGCCGGATCCGCCAGGACCTGCCGGAGCTGCGCCCCCTGGAGCTGGATCCGGCCCTGGAAGCCATCAGCGGCAGCCTCGATGGCGAACAGCTGTTCATCCACAACGAGTTGCACCGCAGCCGGGGCCTGCGGAAGCTGCATTTGGAAACCGCCAGGCTGGGGGCGGGCCTGCAAATCCTGCACTGCGTGTTCTTCCCGGATCCCCGCTATGACCTGCCGGTGTTCGGGGCCGACATCGTCGCGGGTCGCGGCGTGGTGTCGGCGGCCATCGTGGATCTTTCTCCGGTGAACGGGACCCTGCCCGCGCCCCTGGCCAGCCGCATGGCCGAGCGACCTCGCCCGCCGTTCCGAGAGATTCGGGAGCTGCCGCCCTGGGGCGCCATCTTCTCTCCCCATGTGCTGTTCGTGCGACCGCGCACGCCGGAGGAGGAGATTTGGTTCGTGGAGGAGGTGGCGGCGACCCTGGAGCTTCTGGCCGAGGCCAGCCGCACCACACCTGCCGAGGGCTGGGATGATGCGGCTACTATCGCGAGATGGTCGGGGCAGCGACACTATTGTCACCAACAGAAACAGAACGACAAGACCAGACGCGTTCTGGAGAAAGCCTTCCATCCGGACTGGGCGAACACCTACATCGAGACCCTGCTCTTCGACGATCCCCTTCCTCCCGGACCCCCCCCGGAACCCTGACCCGCGGCGCGACGCCGGCGACGAGCGAGGGTTCGCGGCCTCCTGGTGGCCCCTTGGTGTTCGGCCTCGTTGCTGCCCTGGCTGGGGCAGTCCTGACCCTGATCGCCCTGGTGGCCACCCGGCAACTGGCCCTGCCCAGCCGTGGTCCAACCCGCAGCAGCCCACCGGTCAAGACGGTTGCGAGCCCGAAACCCGCCAGGACCGTGGGTGCCCTCGGCCGCTTGGAACCCGCCGGGGAGATCCGCGTGTTGGCCGCGCCGATCGCGGGGGTGGGCGGCAGTCCGCGGATCACCCGCCTGCTCGTCAGCGAGGGCGATCGGGTGGAGCGCGGGCAGGTTCTGGCCCTCTTTGACACGCGACCCAGCCTCGCGGCGGAGAAGCGGCTGATCGATACGCGCCTGGCCAACCTGGCGCGTCGCCTGCGCGTGCAGGAGCGTGAGCTCAACCGCTACCGCCAGCTCACCAGTGCCGGCGCGATCAGCGCCGATGAGCTGGATCGGCGCGAGCAGGAGTATCTGCAACTGCTTGGCGAATGGCAGGTTGCCCGGGCCGACCTGGAGCGGGTGCGGGCGGATTTGGACAACACCCTTTTGCGGGCGCCGATCACAGGCACCGTGCTGCGGCTGATCGCCCATGCCGGCGAGCGCCCCACCGACAAGGGCATCCTTGAACTGGGCGCCAACGACCGCATGGAGGCGCTCCTGGAGGTCTATGAGAGCGACATCGACCGTGTTCGCCCGGGGCAAGGGGTGCGGCTCACCAGTGAGAACGGAGGCTTCAGCGGCAGCCTGCGGGGCACGGTGCTCCGCATCAGCCCCCAGGTCCGGCAACGGGAAGTGCTCTCCACCGACCCCAGCGGCGACGTCGATGCCCGCATTGTGGAGGTGCGCGTGGGCCTCGACCCGCAAGACGCCCAGCGGGTGCGCTCCCTCACGGGGCTGAAGGTGATCGCCCGCCTGGATCCATGAGCGGCCCGTCGCCCTGGCCAGAGCGCCGCATCCCGCTGGCGTGGTTGCTTCTCGTTCGCCAACCGGCCCGCCTGGCCGTGGCCTTGGCGGGCATCTGCTTCGCCGGAATCCTGATGTTCATGCAGCTGGGATTCCGCGATGGCCTCTTCGACGCCAGCATCACCCTGCACAAACTCTTCGACGCCGACCTGGTGGTCCTGAGTCCGCGAACCATGAGCTCCATCGCCATGGCCGGCTTCCCCCGGCGCCGACTGGTGCAGGTCATGGCGGATCCGGAGGTCAGCGGCACGACGCCCGTGAACTGGAACCAGCTGCTTTGGCGCAATCCCGAGACGCGCACGACCCGCTCGATCCTCACCCTCGGTTTTGAGCCGGGGGATCCCCTGTTTCTGCCTCCAGCTCTGGGGGACCAGGCGCGCCTGCTGACCGAGCGGGGGCGGGTGTTGTTCGATGAGCGTTCGCGCCCGGAATACGGTCCCGTGGCGCGCTGGCTGAAGGAGGGGCGCACCGTGGAGACCGAGGTGGCGGGGAAGCGAATCCGGGTGGCGGGCCTCGTCGCCCTGGGCCCCTCCTTCGGGGCGGATGGAAACATGCTCACGAGCCGGGAAACCTTTCTGCAACTGTTGCCCAACACGCCACCTGGAAGCATCGAGCTGGGCCTGATTCGTCTGCGGCCGGGCGCCGACGTGGCGGCTGTGGCCCAGCGGCTCCGCCAACAGTTGCCCAAGGATGTGGCGATCTACACCAAGCGCGGCTTCGAGGAGTTTGAGAAGAATTATTGGCGCAGCAGCACTTCCATCGGCTTTATTTTCACCCTTGGCGCCGCCATGGGTTTCGTTGTCGGTTGTGTGATCGTCTATCAGATTCTCCACTCTGATGTCAGTGATCACTTGCCGGAATACGCCACACTGATGGCCATGGGTTATCCCCTCCGCCATCTGCTTGCCGTGGTGGCGCGGGAGGGCATTCTCCTTGCCGTTTTCGGCTACGTGCCCGCCTGGCTGGCGGGTCAGGCGCTCTACGTCATGGTGCGCAAGGGCACGGGATTGCCGGTCGCCATGGACAGCCAACGCTCCCTGGTGGTGTTGGCGATGATTTTCACCATGTGCATGGCCTCGGCCCTGCTGGCGATGCGCAAACTCGCTGACGCCGACCCTGCGGAAATCTTCTGAAGCCATGCCAACGTCAAGCGACCAAACCCCCGCAGTCGACCTGAGCGGCCTGAGCCATTGGTATGGCCGGGGCGCGACCCGTCGTCAGGTGCTGCAATCGGTGGAGTTGCGGATCCAACCGGGGGAGGTGGTCCTGCTCACGGGGCCCTCCGGCTGCGGCAAAACCACGCTGCTCACCCTGGTGGGGGCCCTGCGCCAGGTGATGGAGGGATCGGTGCGGGTGTTGGGCCAGGAGCTGCTGAGCAGCGGACGGGGAGAACGGCAGCGGATCCGGCGCCAGATCGGCATGATTTTTCAAGGGCACAATCTGCTGCGTTGCCTGACGGCGGAGCAGAACGTCCAGATGGGATCCGACCTGCTGCCAGGCCTCTCCTACCGGGTCCGTCGCGATCTGGCCCGTCAGTGGTTGCGGGCGGTCGGCCTGGAGGAGCACATGGGCAAGCTTCCCCACGACCTCTCGGGTGGCCAGAAGCAGCGGGTCGCCATCGCCCGCGCCCTGGCCGCCGAGCCCCGTCTGCTGCTGGCCGATGAACCCACGGCCGCCCTGGATCGGCGCACGGGCCGCGATGTGGTGCTCCTGCTCCAGCGCCTGGCCCGCGAGCAAGGCTGCGCGGTCTTGATGGTCACCCACGATCCGCGCATCCTGGACGTGGCCGACCGCCTGGTGCAGATGGAGGACGGGCGTCTGTGGAGCGCGGAACCCGCTCTGGCGGGTTGATCCGCAGCGTTGGGCTGGAGGCTCCGGGGTTGGAGGCTCCAGGGCTGGAGGCGTGGAGCTGGAGGCGTGGAGGAGGAGAAAGCGTGGGGGGAGAACACGGTTGGCTAGAGTTGGAATCATTCATCCAACGCCTGTCGCGCATGTCCAAACGCCGCAATCTCAAGAAGGAAAAACAGGAGCGCAACCGCGCCTACGCCCGCAAGTTCAAAAAGCGCAAACTCCGCAATGACGGCCGCGGCGAAGGAGCGGGCAATGGCGTGACGGGCACCGCCAGCAACGGCGGCGCCGCAGACTGAACGTCTCGCCCCTTGGCGCTCCCGGCGCGAGCTTCGGGCAGGGGGGATCCGCCGGATCCCCCCTTTTCCATGCGGACCCTCCACCATGTTTCTCAGCGTCGTCATCCCCACCTACAACCGCCTGCCGATCCTGCAGAAATGCCTGCAGGCCCTTGAAGCGCAGCGGATCGCCTCCCCGGTTGAGCAGTACGAGGTGGTGGTGGTGGACGATGGCTCCAGCGATGACACGGTGCCCTGGCTGCGCGGCCAGGCCGCGACGCTCCCCCACGTGCGCCTGATCTGCCAGGAGCACGGCGGTCCGGCGGAAGGGCGCAACCGGGGAGTGCGGGCGGCCCGCGGGGATGTGATCGTCTTCATCGACAGCGATCTGGTGGTGACGCCCACCTTTCTCGTCTGCCACGCCCGCGCCCTGGCCGCGACTTGGCAGCGGCGGGGAGATCACCTCTGCTTCACCTACGGCGCCGTGGTCAACACCGCCAATTTCGACAACCCCACCAGCGAACCCCACAAGCTCACCGATCTCTCCTGGGCCTACTTCGCCACCGGCAATGTCGCCATCGATCGCGAGCTGCTGGAGCGAGCCGGGCTGTTTGACACCGGGTTTCGGCTCTACGGCTGGGAGGATCTGGAGTTGGGAGAGCGGCTGCGCCAACTGGGCGTCGTGCTTGTGCGCGCACCGGAGGCGGTTGGCTACCACTGGCATCCCGCCCTCTCCCTGGAGCAGATTCCCGATCTGCTGCGGGTGGAGCGGGAGCGGGCGAAAATGGCATTGGTGTTCTACCGCAAGCATCCCAGCCGAAGGGTGCGCTTCATCGTGCAGTTCACCTGGCTCCATCGTTTGCTCTGGGAGCTGCTCACCCTCGGGGGGTTGATCAACGAGCGCAGCCTGCGTCCGCTTTTGGCCTGGCTGCTCCGCCATGGCCAGGCGCGCTGGGCGATGGAGCTGCTGCGATTGCCGCTCAACCGGCTGGGGGTGCGCCAACTGTTCGCCGAGGCGCGCCGCCAAGGCCTGCGCTGATCGTTTGGTAGGTTGGGCCGGTCCACTCACTCCACACACCTGCACGTTTCGGGTGATGCCCATTGTTTTGGTCGCATCCCTGGCAGGTGGAAGGTCAACCCGAAACCCCCGCAACCATGGCTGTCGTCACGCTCGCCGAGATGATGGAGGCTGGTGCCCATTTTGGCCACCAGACCCGTCGCTGGAATCCCAAAATGTCGCGCTACATCTACTGCGCGCGAAATGGGGTTCATATCATTGACCTTGTGCAGACCGCCGTCTGCATGAACAACGCCTACAAATGGGTGCGCAGCGCCTCCCGCAGTGGCAAACGCTTCCTTTTTGTCGGCACAAAGAAACAAGCCTCCGAGGTGATTGCCCAGGAGGCCAGCCGCTGCGGCGCCGCATACGTCAATCAGCGCTGGTTGGGTGGCATGCTCACCAACTGGACCACCATGCGCGCCCGCATCGATCGCCTCAAGGATCTGGAGCGGATGGAATCATCCGGGGCCATCGCCATGCGTCCGAAGAAAGAGGCCGCCGTGCTGCGACGCGAGCTCGATCGCTTGCAGAAGTATCTCGGCGGGCTGAAGACCATGCGTCGCCTGCCTGATGTCGTTGTGCTGGTGGATCAACGGCGCGAGACCAACGCCGTTCTGGAATGCCGCAAGTTGGACATTCCCCTCGTCTCCATGCTGGACACCAACTGTGATCCGGATCTTTGCGACGTGCCGATCCCCTGCAACGACGATGCGGTGCGTTCCGTGCAACTCGTGCTGGGTCGCCTTGCCGACGCCATCAACGAGGGCCGCCATGGTACTCAGGATCGCAACGAGGAGGAGGGCTGAGCCCTCCTTGTCGAATCCTCTCTTCCGTTTGTCACTCGCTTCCCTCCCCCTTTCCCATGGCTGAGATCAGCGCCAAACTTGTTAAGGACCTGCGCGACAAAACCGGCGCCGGCATGATGGATTGCAAGAAAGCCCTCAAGGAGACCGACGGCGACATCACAAAAGCCATCGAGTGGCTGCGGCAGAAAGGGATTGCCAGCGCGGAGAAAAAGGCTGGTCGCACGGCGGCCGAGGGCATGGTTGGCAGCTACATCCACACCGGCGGCCGGGTGGGTGTGCTCGTGGAGGTGAACTGCGAAACCGACTTCGTGGCGCGCGGGGACTTGTTCCAGGACTTGGTGCGCAACGTGGCCATGCAGGTCGCCGCTTGCCCCAACGTGGAATACGTGAGTGTGGATGAGATCCCCGAATCCGTCGTCGAACGGGAGAAATCCATTGAAATGGGTCGGGATGACCTGGCCGGCAAGAAAGAGGAGATGAAGGCCAAGATTGTTGAAGGCCGCATTGGTAAACGACTGAAGGAATTGGCCTTGCTGGACCAACCCTTCATTCGTGACAACAGCCTCACCCTTGGCGAATTGGTCAAGCAAACCTCTGCCAAAACGGGCGAGAACATTCGCGTGCGCCGGTTCACCCGCTACACGCTTGGTGAAGGCATCGAGGTGGAACAGAGTGATTTCGCCGCCGAGGTCGCCGCGATGGGCAAGGCGGCCTGAGGTGGGAGAGTCTGCCGGCTCCGAGGTTTCTCGCCTCGGAGCGCTCCAGGCCAGCCTGGAACAGCAGATTCCCCAGCTCTACCGCGAACTGGCCCTGTATCTGCAAGTTCTGCGCGAGGTGCTGCCCACAAGTTTGGATCAGGCCTGCGCGACCCTCGCCACCCAGGTCCATCCCCGCCGGTACAACCGCTTGCCCGCGCGGGTGCGCCGGCAGTTGCACACGCGTCTGCAACGTCTCCTCCACGGCTGCTGTTCCCTGCTCACCGTGGAGCAGCTGCAAAGCCTGGCGAGTCAGATGGCGCGGGAACGCCAGAACCTTGCCTTGCGCGCTCTGGCTGGGCGCGTGAGCGAGGAGGAGCAGGACGAAGAGGACGAGGAGACCTGTGAGCCGGGGGATCAAGAGGGGGCGGACCGCGAGTCCCCCGCCCCCGCCCCCGCCCCTGCTGTTTCCTCCCTGCCCCAGGGGTCGATCCAGCTCAATCTGGCCCCTCCGCTGTCCAATCCTGCCCTGGCCTGGACGCCGATCCGCCCCGTCCCCTCCCCGTCAGAACGCGCCGCTGAGGGCGAGCCCGACGACGAGATCCCCCCCTGGGTCGCCGCTTGGATCGCAGAGGAGCTCTCCGCCTCGGCGGAGGGAGGTTCCGCCTCGGAGTCCCTCTGGTCCGATGGCCAGCTGCCTCGCGATCCGGTGCGCTTGCTGCACTGGCTGGAAGGCTTGGAGGTGGCTCTTCAGCGTCGTCTGCGCAATCTCTCCCACGGCGCCAACATGGAGTTGATGCGCGCCGGACTGCTTCCTGCGGTGTTGCCCGTGCGCCTGATGGATTCCGTGCTGAGCGGACAGATCGAATCCCATGGCGCGCCGCCCAATCTTCTGCGCTTGCCGCTGCTTCCCCACGAAGCGGGTCGCCATCTCCACGCCCCCCTGGGCGTGTTGTTGCGAACGGTCGATCTGGAGATGGAGCAACCGCGCCTGCGCACCTGTCGCCAGCGACTCCTGCGCCGTCGCCAGGAGATTCTCAAAATGGCGGAGTCTTTTCAACACCTGCAGCACCGCCTCCAGGTCCACAATGCCGAACGCTTGTGGCGTCACGACAGCCAATTGAACCCGTCCGAGGGGATCTGACCCCGTGTCCGCCCGACCTGAGGGCTTGGTGCGCGCCTCTGCAGAAGGCCTGTGCGCTGGAGGCGGAGCGCGGCTTCGGCGATCTGAAGGGGCGCGTCGACACCTTCAGCGGTTTCGTCCGACGCTCTCTCGACGCCCCGCCAAGCGGGCTGGGGGAGGCGGAAGGGCGACAGCTGGCCGTTTTGCGGCAGGCCTTTGACCGTTACGACCAGCTCAGCTCCTCCCAGCGCCAACGGCTGGTCTGCCAGTTGCGACAAGGACTGCATGCGCTGCAGTGCCGCTTGCGCCCCCCCTTGCCCGCAGCGCCCCCGCGCTTGCGACTGTTGCCCCTCTCCTCTCCAGCGGAGCCCCCTCCCGCAGGCCCTCGCCATGAGCCCTCCACCCCCCTGGGGCAGGTGCCGGGCATCGGCCCGAAGCTGGCCACCCGTCTGGCTGCCCTGGGCTTGTTCCAGGTGGATGATCTTCTGCGCCACTACCCGCGCGACTACCTCAATTACGCCAACCTGGTGCGCATCTCCGCCCTGGAGGCGGGCACCACGGCGACCGTGGTGGCCACCGTGCGTCGCTGCTCCACGCTCACCAGCCCCAAGAATCCGAATCTCTCCATCCTCGAGCTCCACCTGCAGGATTGCACGGGCCGTTTGCGGGTGACACGGTTCTTCGCGGGTCGCCGCTTCGCCAACCCGGGCTGGCTGAAAAGTCAGGCGCGGCATTACCCGCCGGGCTGCACCGTGGCGGTCAGCGGACTCGTTCGGGACAGTCCCCGGGGCGTGAGCATCCACGATCCCTTGATCGAAGTCCTCGAGAGTCCAGCGAGCCCCGTGCGTTCCGAGGCGATTGGTCGGCTGGTGCCGGTGTACGCCCTCACCGAAGGCCTCACGGCCGAGGCTCTGCGGCAGGCCATCGCGCGCGTCCTCCCCCTGGCGCGGCACTGGCCGGATCCCTTGCCCGCGCCCCTGCGTGCCGAGCTCGCGGGGCTCCCAGACCGCAGCGAAGCGCTGGAGCAGATTCACCGCCCCAGCGATGCCATCCGGCTGCAACAGGCTCGCCGTCGGCTGGTCTTCGATGAATTTCTCCTGTTGCAGCTGGCTCTTGGCCTGCGGCGAGAGCGACTGAAGTCCAAGGCGGCTCCCCCGCTCCTCAGCCCCGACGGTCAGGGGAGCCTCCCGGGCCGCTTTCTCGCCCTGCTTCCCTTTCCCCTCACGGCGGCCCAGAGCCGGGTGTTGAGCGAGATTCGCCAGGATCTGGCCCGCCCCCAACCCATGGCCCGCCTCCTCCAGGGCGATGTGGGGAGCGGCAAGACCGTGGTGGCTCTGGCGGCCCTGCTGACCGCGATTGAATCCGGCTGCCAGGGCGCCCTGATGGCCCCCACCGAAGTGTTGGCGGAGCAACACCTCCGCAAGCTGGCCCCCTGGCTCGACCAACTGCACATCACCTCAGCCCTTCTCACGGGCTCGACGCCTGCCCGCCGCCGCCGCCAGGTGCTGCGGGATCTGATCAATGGCCAGCTGCACCTCCTGGTGGGCACCCACGCCCTTCTGGAAGATCCCGTGCAATTCGAGCGCCTGGGCTTGGTGGTGGTGGATGAGCAACACCGCTTTGGCGTGCGCCAACGCAATCGCCTTCTGGCCAAGGGCCTCCAGCCCCACCTGCTGACCATGACCGCCACGCCCATCCCCCGCACCCTGGCGCTCTCCGTGCACGGGGATCTGGACGTGAGCCAGATTGATGAACTGCCTCCAGGTCGCAGGCCGGTGCGCACCCAGCTGCTGCGAGAGGAAGACCGACAGGAGGCGTGGCGGCTGATTCGGGAGCAGGTGGCCCTGGGGCAGCGGGCCTACGTGGTGTTGCCCCTCGTGGAGGAGAGCGAGAAGGTGGACCTGCGCTCCGCCGTGGAGGTGCACCGCCAGCTGGCGGAAGAGGAGTTTGCCGATCTCTCCGTGGGCCTGCTGCACGGCAGGCTCTCCAGTGAGGAGAAGCAGAGGGCTCTGTCGGCGTTTGCGACCGGGGCCACCCAGGTGTTGGTGAGCACCACGGTGGTGGAGGTGGGCGTCGACGTGCCGGAAGCCAGTGTGATGGTGATCGAGCATGCCGAGCGGTTCGGCCTGGCCCAGCTCCATCAGCTGCGGGGGCGGGTGGGGCGGGGCGCCGCGGCGTCCCATTGCTTGCTGATCAACGGCAGTGGCAATCCCCTGGCCCGCCAGCGGCTGGAGGTGTTGGCGCGCAGCACCGATGGCTTTGAGATCGCGGAGATGGATCTGCGCCTGCGGGGACCGGGGCAGCTGCTCGGCACGGCCCAGTCAGGGCTGCCGGATCTGGCGCTGGCCTCCCTCAGCGAGGATGGGGAGGTGCTGGAGGACGCGCGTCGCGTGGCCCGGCAGCTTCTGGACCGCGACCCCGATCTGACCGAGGCGCCCCTGCTGCGCCAGGCCCTCGCGGCGCAGCGGCAGCGATTCCTGGAGGCGGCGCAACTCAATTGAACGCCCCTGCCTCGCGGCGTCCGCAGGCCTAAGGTCGGCGCACCGCCGCTGAGGCCATGGCGCTTCGCCCCTGGAGCCCGATCCCGATCCATGAGGGAGGAGAGCCCCTCGTGCCTCTTCCTCCCGCGCTCCACCGCCTCGAACCCCACCCCTACGCCTCCATCGGCGCTCCCTATGGCCGGCAGGCCTGTCCCTTCCGCCTGCGCCAGGGCGTGGTGGAACGCCTGCTGCGAGCGCAACAGCTCCTGCGGGGCCACGAGCCCGAATGGCGCCTGGCCATCTTTGACGCTTGGAGACCCGTGGCCGTGCAGCGGTTCATGGTGGCCCATGCCGTGGCTGAAACCTGCCGCGAGCGTGGCCTGGACCCTCAGGGTTCCGGACCCGCCTGGGAGGCCGTCCGAGAGGAGGTGGCGGCGTTCTGGGCCCCCCCCAGTGAGGACCCCGCCACGCCGCCGCCCCACAGCACCGGGGGCGCGGTGGATCTGACCCTGGCCCTCAGCGGCGGCGAACCCTTGGAGATGGGCGGCGCCATCGACGCCATCGGCCCGTTGTCCCATCCCGATCACTACGCCACCGCCGCCGCGACAGATCCCTGCGGAGCGGCGGCCCGCTGGCATCAGCGGCGTCAGCGGCTGGCCGCTGTGATGGCCGAGGCGGGTTTTGCGCAACACCCCAACGAATGGTGGCATTTCAGTTGGGGAGACCAGCTCTGGGCCTGGCGCAGCCGCCAACCGCGCGCCGTTTACGGCCGTGTGGGGGAGGAAGCCTCCACGGGGCCGGCTGCGGGGGAGTCGGCGGGGAGTTGAAGCTCGTTGGCCAAAGCGGAGACCTGAACAGGGCTGAGCAGACCTCTCGCCTGGCAGTTCCGCAAGGTGTCGAGGGTCATGGCGGCTTGGAGTTGGCGCAAACGCTGTTGCACCGCAGCGGGTTGATCCTCCCAGGGGAGCAAATTGGCCCTGTAGGCCTGACGGATCACGTTGATTTGACAGGTCTCCGAATCCGGGTCATAGCGCTTGGGCTCGCTCCAGCCGGGCAGTTGGGCATCCCATGCGAGCACAAGAATCACCGGGAGAACAAGCCAGCGATCCAGACGCCAGCGGGGCGGGACGCCAGCGGGGCTGGCGCCGGGGGGTCGCCTGCGACGGTGGATCCGGGTCATCTCAGCGCGTTTGTGGCGGAGGGTGGACGCATTGTGACGGTTGGCGCAAGCGGTGAGCGACCAGGGGCTCTGGCCACGCTTCCATAAAGTCAAAGCAGCTCAGCCCCGCCCCGGCGTCTGTGGATGGCTTCATTTGTCTTGGAAATTGGAACCGAGGAGCTGCCGGCGGATTTCGCTCGTCTGGCGCTGCCCCAATTGGAGCGCCAACTGCGCGACGACTTGGCCAGCTGCGCCCTGCCCTTCGATGCCCTGACCGCCACAAGCACCCCTCGTCGCCTGACCGTGCGGGTGGAGGGATTGCCGGCCCGTCAAGAGGATTCCGTTCAGGAACACAAAGGCCCCCCGGCCCAGCAGGCGTTTCGTGATGGCTCCCCGACGCCGGCCGCAGAGGGCTTTGCTCGACGGTGCGGCTTGACGGTGGACCAGCTGGAGATCCGACAGACGGCCAAGGGGCCCGTGGTCTTCGCCTGCACGCGCCAACCCGGTCGGCCGACGGTCGAGGTGCTGGGGTCCTTCATCCCTGGTTGGATCTGGGGGCTTCAGGGTCGTCGCTTCATGCGCTGGGGCGCCGGCGAAAGCCGGTTCAGCCGCCCGGTGCGCTGGCTGGTGGCTCTGCTCGATCAGGAGATCATCCCCGTGATGCTCTCGGAGTGCGATCCGCCGATCGTCAGCGGTCGGTTGACACGCGGCCATCGCCAGCGGCCGGAGGCTGTGTCGATTCCTTCTGCCGACAGCTACGGCGCCATTTTGGAAGCTGCGGATGTCCAGGTGGATCGCAGCGTCCGGGCCAACACGATTCAGGCCCAGCTCCAAGCCGCCGCCGATGCGATCGGGGGCTGTCTCGACCTGCCGCCAGCGTTGTTCGAGGAGCTGGTGGATCTTGTGGAACATCCTCGGGTTCTTGCGGGCAACATCGATCCCACCTTTCTGTCCCTCCCGCCAGAGGTGCTCAGCACGGTGATGCGAGCCCATCAGCGTTACGTTCCCCTCCTGACCACGCAGAGCGCTGGCGACCCCTTGGCTCTGAGCGCTGAAGGGAGGTTGCTGCCCCGCTTTCTCTGCGTGAGCGACGGGCTCGCTGAGGCCGAGGCCACGGTGAAACGTGGCAACGAGCGTGTCCTGAGAGCGCGTCTCGCCGATGCCGCTTTTTTTCTGAACGCTGATCACGCCGTGGCCAGCATCGATCGCCTGGAGGCTCTGGCTCGCGTGACCTTTGCCGAGGGATTGGGCAACTTGCTGGAGCGAACAGAACGGCTGGAGTGGTGCACCGATGTCTTGTTGGCGGCACTCCAGCTGCCGGAGGAGGTGGCGCATACAGCCCGACGCGCCTCGCATCTTTGCAAGCATGATCTGGTCAGCCAGATTGTGGGCGAGTTCCCTGAGTTGCAAGGAATCATGGGGGCGAAGTATTTGCTTTCAGAAGGCGAGACAAAGGATGTCGCACAAGCTGTTCTTGAGCACTATCAACCTCGTGGTGCGGGTGATGAGCTACCTCAGTCCCCAGCCGGTGCCGTCGTTGCCCTCGCCGAGCGCTTGGAATTGCTGCTGAGCATTTTCTCCAAGGGAGAGAGGCCCAGTGGCTCCTCCGATCCCTATGGTCTGCGGCGGGCTGGCAATGGTGTGATCCAAATCCTCTGGCATCACGATTGGGCACTGGACATCATCAGCCTGTTGTCTCGAGGAGCCAAGCAATGGCAGAGCCTGTTCCCGGCATTCGAGGTCGAGACCGACAGCCTTGTTTCCGATCTGTCTGAGTTCTTCCAACAACGCTTGAGCAGCTTGTTGGAAGAGAAAGGTTTTGATCCGGATATCGTCCGGGCCATTGCTGGCCGGTCCATCAGCGCCCGAGCGGTGATTCAAGCGATACGCGAGTGCCACGATCGAGCCCATCTGCTGCAATCTCTCAGGACAAGCGGGAAGCTTGTTGCCATTCAGGCTGCCGTCCAGCGCGCTTCTCGTCTGGCAGACAAGGGGGATCTAGGTCGAGACGTTCTTGCCGCCGACCACGTGGTTGACCCGGCTCTGTTTGAACGTCAAAGTGAGGTTGAACTTCTGAAGGCCATACAAAGACTCAGTCAACCAGCGCTGAGTCAAGACCGTCAGAAATACGAATTATTGGCTCAAGGCTTAGAGGAGAGTTCAAAGTTTCTTGCTGCTTTCTTTGACGGTCCAGATAGCGTCATGGTGATGTGCGAAGACGAAGAAAGACAAAAAAACCGTTTGAATCTTCTGAGTATTCTCAGAAATCAAGCGAGCTTGCTGGCCCATTTTGAAGAGCTGGAAGGGTGATGATGGCAAGATAGATCTCACGATCCTCCCTCAGGGCGACACAACGATCGTTTCAGCCTCTGTCGTCCCAGCTCTTTTTGATGCCAGTCGGGCGGGCGGAGGCCATCGATCGGGATTCACCTCCAAGGAGCGACGCTGAGCCAGGCCGGTGGCAACCGAGATCAGCTATCTTCAACGCTGCGCACGATTCGGGACAGCTCACTGCGCTCATCACTGCTGATGCGATGGGGAACACCGCTGATGATTCGCTCAAAATTGGTAAATGAATCCTTGATTTCTGGTCCATTGCTCGTGATCACAAACTCACGGATGCCTTTGTCATGCCACGAGCCACGCATTTTGAATACATTGAGAGCCCTTGCCATCTCACCGCGGATCTCCACGTATTGCAGCAATAAGATCGTATCAGTAATCGTGGAAATATGAGAGTCTGTAATGGAATGACTGCCCATGAATTCTTCTGACGTATTTGTAAAGAAGCCAGCGATCTCTTCCTGCTTGGCGTAACCGGTGACCCCGATGACAAATTGTCGAAAAGCATTATGACTGACGCCTCGGGCCAAAGCGGACAAGGAATCGATCGCCATTCGTGACGGTTTGAACTGACTAATTTCGGTTTTGATAATTTGTAGGTGATCTTCCAATCCAGTCGACTCAGGATAAGCACAAATGATTTTCAATAATCCATCCTGTTCCATCTGTTCAAAATCGATGCCCCAGCTGGTGGCGTTGCGAAGGAGTTGTGCTCGGGATTCTTCATAGGCAAACAGGATGGCTCTCTCCTTGCTGCGACAAGCATCTTCGACAAACTTGCTCACCAAGAGGGTCTTGCCGGTACCCGTTGCTCCGGTGGCCAGGATGATGGAGTCTTTGAAGAAGCCACCACCACACATTTCATCCAAGCGAGGCACGCCAGAGCTCAGGCGAACATTCGATGAGCGCTGGGTCAGCCGCATGGCACCCAGCGGGAAGATGCTGACCCCATGGCTTCCCATCGTGAAGGGGAATTCGCCCTTCATGTGTGTTGTGCCTCGCAACTTCAGAATTTCAACCGTCCGCCTTCTCCGCTCACCCTCGAGAACATTTCTCAAGATAACCACATTGTCAGAAACAAATTCCTCCACGCCATAACGAGCAATCGGCCCGTATTCATCGATCCGCTCTGTCGTCATCACTGTGGTCACACCAATCTCTTTGAGACGTGCAATCAAACGGAAAATTTCTCGCCGAACAACGGAAATAGCATCATACTGCTGAAAAACAGCGGTGATTGAATCAATCGCAACCCGTCGGGCTTTGTATTTTCTAATGGCATAATTGATTCGCTCTATCAACCCGGAAAGATCAAAGCTCCCCGCCACGTCTTGACCTTCGGGGTCGGGTGATGCATCCAGTAGAAATAGCTTATCCTGCTCCACCATGTCTTGCAAGTTCCAGCCGAAACTTGCAGCATTCCTCAAAATATCCAAAGGCGACTCTTCAAAGGTGACAAAGATTCCAGACTCATTAAAATCCCTAATTCCATTGTAAAGAAAATTCAGCGAGAAGACCGTTTTGCCTGTGCCGGAAGTTCCGCTGATCAATGTTGAACGACCAATCGGCAATCCACCATGGCAGATGTCATCAAACCCTTCGATTCCGGTCGGCAGTTTTTGCACCTGAGCCAGGGTGTTTGAAGACGTATTAGGGAAATTAGGTTCCTGCATGGACGGAAAAATGGAAGGGCAAAGGAAACGGGAGGAGAAGCTGTGTGGATCAGGATGTTTCCATGGGTTCTGATGACTGCCGACCTGTTGGTTGATCCCCCCTTTCAGAGTCGGGCACAGATTCGCTTGTGGCCTCTTCAAGGTTGAAATTTTCATCAACCAGCTCCTCATAGAGAAGATCAAGACCAATCAACACGCGCTCTCGATCAGAAAGGTCGCCGATAATTCGGCGCACGGGTGGCGGCAGAATTTTGGCGAGGGTGGGGGTCGCCAGAATTTTGTCCTCTTCAGCCAGCTGCGGATTCTTCAGGACATCAATCACTTTCAAGGCATAAACCCCCCGAAACTCAGTTTCCAGGATGTTGCGCAAGGTCTTGAGCGCTCGCATCGAGTTCGGAGTGTTCCCGGCGACGTAGAGCTTGAGAATGTAGGTTTTGCGGGCAGACATGCTTAAACAGACTCCTGAAGAAGATTGTGGGAGCCGATCGACTTTGAGATCGGGCGGTCGGGGGGAATGGATCGTCGATACATCTCACAGAGATGGGCCATCACATCCAGGAGAGCCAATCGATAATCCTGAAGAAAGTCATTCTTATGGCCTTCAAGTTTAAGCTGTTTCCAGAAGCCATCAATCAAGTTCATGTGGATCTCAACAGTTGTCGTGATGGGCAGATCGGCAAAAAAAGCTGTGTTGACAAAGCTTTCAAGGGCTTGATTGGCCGCAGCGGGATCCCGGAAGTAACTCACAAGCAAGTCACGATAGGTGCGCGTCAAGGAACGCACCAATTCTTCACGCTCCGTCTCTGAAAGGTGACGATAGAAGCGTTCTGGATCTCGCTTGTAGTAGACGCCAAGGTAGCCAAGACGATCCTTGAGGCGATTGGCCAGCTTCCAACGCTCTTTGGCATCCGCTGCAGGACCTGGCGCCAGGCTGCCACCTCGCAGCAATCCTCGGCGAATGAAGCGGGAAACAGCGGCGTCCAAGCTGTAGGGCAGTTGTTCGAGTTGATCTGCCGGCAGATGCACTTCGGCATCGTGGTACTCAATCCGACCGGTGACTTCGCCAATCACGACGGCGGGCAGAAGCACTTCCCGGGCACGAAGCGCCTCATAGATCTCCGGAGCCAACGCTCCCTGCTCAAGCAGCACGGCATCGAGCTCCTCGCAGCTGGCGGAGAGGGAACCCACCGGATCGTCGCTCTCCCCCAGGGGCACCACGGTGTAGCGGCCGGACTTCAGCCAGAGGGCACTGGCCTCCCGAAGCGCGGAAGACCGCAGGAGGCTGGCGATGGTAAGGGAGGAATCACGCATCAGGATGGAGCACCTGAGAGACCAGTCGGGGTCGCTTCCAAATGTTGACGAATCGGCGGTCGCAACGGGAAGATCTTTGTTTGTCTTCCGATTGCCGTCTGTTCAGGCCGAATCGGGGTTTTCCAGCCCCAGCCTGCCGACGGTCCCCCAGCCCATGAGCGTTTCCACCCCATCGGTTCCCGAGGGAGCCTCTCCCTCCGCCACGCCCTCGACGGCGGAGGCCACCGCCACAGCGGCTTCACCCGGTTCTCCTGCCCCCCAGTCGGCGCCGACTGCCGCCGAGCACGGGAGTCAAGGGCTCTACGCGATCGTGGAAGCCGGGGGTCAGCAGGTCTGGCTCCAGCCGGGCCGCTACCTCGACTTGAACCGGCTCGATGCCGTGGAGGACAGCACCATCACCCTCGACACGGTGCTGTTGGTCAAGGATTCCAAGGGCACCACCCTCGGGCAGCCCTATGTCCAGGGAGCCACGGTGGAACTTTCCGTGATGGCCCACCGCAGGGGTCCCAAGATCCTGGTCTACAAAATGCGCAAGAAGAAAAAAACCCGTCGCAAGACCGGTCACCGCCAGGAGCTGACCCGTGTGATGGTGGAGGCCATCCGGGTGGGTGGCCAGGCGGTGGCCTGATCGGGTCCATTCCCAAACCTCCCTCGTCTCCTCTCGTCCGTCACTCGACCACATCCTTCCCCCCACGCGCTGATCCACCATGGCTCACAAGAAAGGCACAGGCTCCACCCGCAACGGCCGCGACTCGAACGCCAAGCGTCTCGGCGTCAAGGCATACGGGGGCGAAACCGTTCCCGCCGGAGCGATCCTCATCCGTCAACGGGGCACATCCGTGCTCCCCGGGGAGAATGTGGGTCGTGGAGCGGACGACACGCTGTTCGCTTTGACCGCTGGCGTGGTGCGCTTCGAGAGCATCAAACGCGCCTTGCGCAATCGCAAGCGGGTCAGCGTCCTCGCCGGCTGATAGGGGCTCTCTCCCCTGATTCACGGGTCTTCCCTGCGGTGATTTGCGGCTTTCTGGCTCTCGACAAACCGGCGGGCCTCACCTCCCATGGCTGTGTGGCCCGGGTTCGTCGGGCCTACCGACTCAAGCGGGTGGGCCATGGGGGGACATTGGATCCTGCGGTCACCGGCGTTCTGCCGCTCGCCCTTGGACCCGCCACGCGGCTCTTGCCCTATCTCCCGGGAGGCAAGGGCTACCAGGCCACCATCCAACTGGGTGTCCGCACCAGCACGGATGATCTTCAAGGCGCGGTGATCTCCCGCCAGGATCGCCCCACCGGCCTGTCATCCGCCACCCTGGAGGCCGCTCTGGCCCACTTTCGGGGGGTCATCCAGCAACGGCCACCTGCGGTGTCAGCCGTGCATGTCCAAGGCCAAAGGGCTTATGTCCTGGCCCGTCAGGGGAGGCCGGTCCTGCTGGCTCCCCGGGCGATCACGATCCAGGAGCTGCGACTGGTGCGCTGGATCCCGGAGTTGGGGCAACTCGAGGTGGAGATCGCCTGCTCCCCGGGCACCTACATTCGCTCCCTGGCCCGCGATCTTGGCGAGATCCTTGGCTGCGGAGGCGCCCTGGGCAGCCTGCGGCGCACCCACGCCCTCGGCTTTTCCCTCCGCCAATGCGTGCCCCTGGATGCCCTGGACGGTGGTCTGCCGCCCCTGCTCGATCCTTTGGCCGTGCTCAGCCACCTTCCGAGCCACCTCCTGGACGTCACGCAACTGGAGGGCTGGCGGTGCGGTCGGCCCCAGCGGTCGCAGCAGGAGTGGGCCACGGGCACCACTGTTCGGATGGTGGATCCGGATGGCAAGCTGGCAGGGTTGGCTGCCGTGGAGGAGCGCGGGGTCCTGCGTCCTCGATTGGTGCTGGATGCGCGCGGTTGACGACGGCCCTCCAGGGGGTCCTCCACTCCTCCGCGCCCGTCACGGACCCACCCTCGGTTCTGTCCTTCCGGATTCGCTCCCGCCATGGCAGGTCACAGCAAATGGGCTCAGATCAAACGCACCAAGGCCGTGGTGGATGCCAAGCGGGGGGCGGTGTTCACCCGGCTCGGCCGCGAGATCACCGTGGCAGCCAGAGCGGGCGCGGATCCAGCGGGTAATTTTCAACTGCGCACGGCCATTGAGAAAGCCAAGGCTGCCGGCGTTCCCAACAGCAACATCGAGCGGGCCATCGCCAAGGGCAGCGGTCAGGCGGGCCTCGGCGACAGCCTGGAGGCCGTGCGCTACGAGGGCTACGGCCCCGGTGGGGTGGCGGTGTTGGTGGAAGCGTTCACTGACAATCGCAACCGCACGGCCGCTGATCTGCGCCTGGTCTTCAACAAGGCGGGCGGCAATCTGGGGGAGAGCGGCTGCGTCAGTTATCTCTTTGATCTTCGCTCCCTGGTGCGCCTCGATCCGGAAGGGCTGGATGAGGAGGCGCTGCTGGAAGCGCTGCTCGCCCTGGAGGAGGACGGTGGGCCGGCAGCCCTCAGCTACAGCCTGGATGGGGAGGGCGCCGAGGTCATCGGGCGCTTCGAGGACCTGGAGGCCCTCCAGGGCGGTTTGCGCCAGGTGGGACTGCCGGTGCGGAACTGGGAACACCGCTGGCTGGCCAACACCCTCTGTCCAATGGGAGACCCCGAGCTCCTGAGGGCGAGTTTGCGCATGCTGGATGCCCTGGATGAGCTTGAGGATGTGCGCAGCGTCACCACCAACCTGGAGGCGGACGACGCCCTCTTGGAAGAGGCCCTGGATTGAGGGAGCGGCTCAGGGGGTGAGAGCCGCCTCGTCGGCCAGAACCTTCACGCAGCGATGGTGCTGGAGCCAACTGGCGGGGAGCTCCGCTGAGGGTGGGGACTGGAGCAGCCGTCGCAGCACCGGCGCCTTTGCCGCGCCGGTCACCACCAACAGAATTTGATCCGCCTGGAGAATCTCCGCCAAACCGAGGGTGATGGCCCGCTCCGGCACCCTGGAGGGATCCCCGCCGAAAGCGGCGGCATTGGCCCGGCGCGTGCTCGCGCAGAGCGAGACGCAGCGGCAGCGGCTCTCCGGCCCGCAGGGGGGTTCGTTGAAACCCACATGCCCGTTCAGGCCCAGACCCAGCAGTTGCAGGCCCACCCCACCCGCCTGCCGCCAGGCTGTTTCGTAGCGCCGGGCCTCCGCGTCGGGATCGGCGGCCCGCCCATCGGGCAGATGAAGCCGGGTGGGGGCGAGGCCGAGGGGTTGGCCAAGGCCCGCCGCCATCTCCGCAGCGAAGGAGGAGGCATCCTCCGGGCCCAGACCAACGTATTCATCCAGATTGAAACTGCACCAGTCCTGGCACAGGAGGTCCCGCTCTTCCGCTGAGCAGTCGCGCACCATGGTGAGGAAGGCGGAGTAGACGGGGGCCATGGTGCGACCCGTGGCCAGGCCAAGGGGGCGGCGGGGCCGCTCTAGGCACGCCTCCAGAAGCATCCTGGCGGCCTGCTCCGCCACGGCCTCCCCCGTGGGCAGCGCCAGGAGCTGAAACCCTTCGGCTGGATCGCCGGACCGCTCACCAGGTGCGGAGCACGGCCCCTCGGTAGTAGTGACGCAGGATGTCCTCATGGCTCTTTCCGCGCAGGGCCAGGGCATAGGCCCCCCACTGGCTCATTCCTACTCCATGGCCATAGCCCCGCCCCTGCACCACCAGGCGCATGGCGGGTGACGGCGTCGAGCCTGGCATCGCTGCATCGTTCGAGGCAGCGGCGGCGACCATGCCGGCCTCCCGGGGGAGGGGTGGAGGAGAGGCGAGGCCAACAGACCTCATCCTTGGAGGGCCGCCCCCGAAGGCTGAACCTTGACCGCCCTCCAGGCCTGTGGCGCTGTCCGGGGCGGCGCTGCCCGAGGCGCTGCCCGAGGGGCTGCCCTCGGAGGGGTTGCCGTCGGAGGGGCTGCTCCGGGCGAGGTCCTCCGCGCGTCCAGCCGGCTCGAAGCGGAACCGCACCAGCGTGCTGCGCAGGCCCAGCCGCTCCCGCAAGCCACTGCCGCTGAGGGTCAGCTCTCCCCCGGGGCCAATGACCCTCACCCGACGCACCCGACCGGTGTTGGAGAGCTCGACAGGTTGGATGGTGTTCGCGCCACCGATCTCTTGAAACGCTTTGCGCAGGGCCTCCGGCGTGAAGGTTTTCTCCCAGCGGCTCACAGGGCTGATGGCGTCATCATCCGCCACGCTCACCAGATAGGGCAGCTGGCGACTCCACAGGTCGCCGCTGTTTTCCGTTCTCCCGCCGCTGCTGCTGTGGAACACCGCGTTGATCAGACGCTCGCCATGCATGAGCACCTGGGCGCGCGTGCTGGCGACCGCCTCGCGGACAGAGGGGGTCTCGCTCTCCACCCCCTTGTAGACCTGGCTGGTCACGGTGGCCTGAAGGTCGTAGGGGGCATGGGGTCGCCGCTGCTGCAGGGCATACGTGCGAGAGGCGATGGCCTGCGCCCGCAGGGCGGCAAGAGGCCAGGAGGGAGGCATTTCGCTCCCCACCACGCCCGGGAGGTAGCTCTCCAGCGGCACGAGGTTGATCGCCTGCAATCCCTCCCCCTCCGGGCGTAGCAGCAGCGAGCCTCGGTAGCGCCGTTGCTTGACCACCAGAAGACCCTGGGACGCCAAAGGCGTCAATCGCAGTTCCTGAAGGGGGATTGGGCGGGGGGCCGCCCCAACGGTGTCGCCGCCGCTCTCGGAAGCGCGGGTGCTGGCGAGGGTTTCCAGGGTCAGGCCGGTGCCGCTGCGACGCACCCGCAGTTGCTGTCCCGGCTCCACCTCCAGCACGGTGCGCTGGTCACGGTCGCTCAGGCGCAGGCCGGCAGGACCTGCGGCGCCGATCGTCAAGACGGGTCCCTCCAGCAGCAGCACGCGCACCTCGGGACCGGAGGCGAGGGCGCCGGTGGCCGGCGTCGCCGGGTCGGTGGACTTTGATCGGGCGCCACCCATCAGGGGCGGGATCGCCACCAGCAGCGCCAGGGCGAGGCCACTCCCGCCAAGGAGGGAGCGAAGGGTGGCTCGTTGGGAGGGACCAGCCACGGGCAAGGCAAGGGGAAGAACAGGGGCCATTCTTGCCATGGTCTCTCGCTCCGGCCAGGGGCCATGGCAACATTCAACGGTGCGGATGGGATTGTGCAAGTCACCTTTCTTGGCACCAGCTCCGGTGTGCCCACCCGTTCCCGCAATGTCTCCGCCGTGGCCCTGCGCTTGCCGCAACGGTCTGAGCTGTGGTTGTTCGACTGCGGCGAGGGCACGCAGCATCAATTTCTGCGCAGCGCGCTTCGGGTGTCCCAGCTGCGGCGCATCTTCATCACCCACATGCACGGAGACCACATCTACGGTCTTCCGGGTCTGCTGGCGAGCCTGGGCCTGGCCGGCCAATGCGAGGGGGTGGATCTCTATGGCCCCGATCCCCTGCGGGAGTATCTCGAGAGCGTGCTCCGCACCTCATCAACCCGCCTGAGTTACCCGATCCGGGTGCATCCCGTGCGGGAGGCCGCCCGCACGGGTGCTCCCCTGCTGGTGGATGGCGAGTTGCGCGTGCGCGTGGCGCCGCTCATCCATCGGGTGCCCGCCTATGCCTACCGCGTGGAGCGGCAGCCCCGACCCGGTCGCTTCGACGTGGAACGAGCTCGAGCGCTCGGGCTTCCGCCCGGACCGCTTTATGCCGAACTGAAGGCGGGACGCTCGGTCACCCTGGACGACGGTCGCGTGGTGGAGGGGGCCAGCCTGTGCGGCCCTCCGCGACCGGGGGTCAGCGTTGTGTACTGCACGGACACGACCTTCAGCGACGCGGCCGTGGCCTTGGCCAGGGGCGCCGACCTGCTGATTCATGAGGCCACCTTTGCCCATGGTGAGGCGGAGATGGCGATTCAGCGGCAGCATTCCACCAGCACCATGGCTGCCCAGACCGCTCTTGCGGCGGGGGTCAAGCGATTGGCCCTCACCCACCTGAGCCCCCGATACGTGCCGGGCAACGCCGTGACGGCGGAGGATCTCTTGCTGGAAGCTCGGGCGATCTTCCCGGAGACCGTGCTGGCCAGTGATTTCCTCTGTTTGTCGGTGGGCGAGACCGAAGTGGCCGCGCGCCAGGGGACCTCCCCCTGACTCCCTGCAACAGTTCGCTTCGTCCCTGGCGAGACGGCCTCCCCCCCGTGATACAAGGGCTCAGTGCGGCCCGTCCGCCCGTTCTTCGGCTTCTTCCATGGCCCCCACCCTTCGCTCAGCCGTCCGCGCCATCACCAGATCTCTTCTGGTCATCCCCCTGGCCATGGCGCTGCTCGTCTGTTTCGCTGGTCCAGCCGCCGCTGCGCGGTGGGATGCGGCAACCCTCACGGTGCCCGCGGATCCCGATGGCGCCTCGGTCACCTTCAGTGAGAAAGAAATCAAAGCCGGTCGCAAACTCTTCAATGACAGCTGCGGCACCTGTCACGCTGGCGGCATCACCAAGACCAACCAGAACGTTGGTCTTGATCCTGAAACTCTGGCCCTGGCGACACCGCCACGGGATTCTGTCGCCGCTCTGGTGGACTATCTGAAGGATCCCAAGTCGTACGACGGCGAATACAGCATCGCCGAAGTGCACCCCAGCCTGCGCAGCAGTGACATCTTTGTGAAAATGCGCGATCTGGATGAGGATGACCTGCGGCTGATTGCCGGCTACATCCTCGTGGCTCCCAAGGTGCAAGGCATTCAGTGGGGGGGCGGCAAGATTTATTTCTAAAGCCCACTCCCTTTCAACAACAGACAAGACCCTCCACCTTTCACCCGGCGGAGGGTCTTTTTGTGTTGGGAAGGAAGAATCGTGTGGCTGGGGAGAAGCGTGTGGGGAGGGAGAAGCGTGTGGTCGGCGCTGCGGAGCCTGGCTCAACGGCCAAGCTCTGCGGGCGGCTGGTGGTTGCCGGGGTCCAGGGAGTCGGGCAACTTGCTGTACCACCACTCCTGCAGCGCGGGGCTGAGGCGCTGGGGGAAAAGGGTGATCACCGTGCGCGTGACGCGCGAACCGGGCTGAAGCAGCTCCACGGCATAGGAGGGGCAGCGCCGAGCGGCGAGATCGGGAACAAAGCGCCGACCGACCCGTCGCCAGCTCGGCTCCTTGCTCCTCCAGGCCAAGCGACAGCAGGGCCAGGGCAGTTCCTCGCGATCAAACAAGCGGCAGCAAGGGCCAAGCACCCTGTAGCTGTATTGCCCCCCCGGGCTGGTCTGCAAGCTGCCATGGGGAAACACGGTGTGGACCAGATGCACTGCACCTCCAAAAAAAGCCACCCTTGTCAGGGTGGCTTGACGTACGTACGCGGTTGATGGGAAGGATCAGTAAAGAGCTTCTTCGGCGTGGGTTTCAATCACGCAATCGGAAGCGGGGTAGGCCACACAGGTGAGCACGAAGCCAGCCTCAATCTGATCATCATCCAGGAAACTCTGGTCGGACTGGTCGACTTTGCCAGAGACGAGCTTGCCAGCGCAGGTGGAGCAGGCACCGGCGCGGCAGGAGTAAGGAAGGTCAATGCCAGCCTCCTCAGCCGCATCCAAAATGTAGTCGGTGCTCTTGACCTCGATGGTTTTGTCGAGGCCCTCGGCGGCGTTCTTGAGGGTGACCTTGAAGGTAGCCATGGATTGGGGGAGAGCTCACAGCCGCCAGCGGGCTGGGACTGCAGGACCCGCCCTTCCTACATCCTCCAGGGGCGTTCTCGAAGGTTTTGGAGCGCGACTGGGCGAACCCCCAATCAGAGGTTGGTGTCACATCAGTGTGCCTTATGCAACATCGGGCCGTTTCCACAGCCGCAGCAGGGCCCAGGGGTCACAGGTGGCCATCACGCTGGCCTCCCAGCCCTCCTCGGCCAGCACACGGATCAAGGCGTCCGCCTGGCTCAGCAGCAAGCCGCTCAGGAGGCCCTGCCCCTCCGGAGCCAGCACATGGCGGAAACGGCCGCACAACGCGGTGATCACCGGGGCCAGGATGTTGCACAGCAAGAGATCCACCGGTTGCCCCGCCACCAGTTCCTCCAAGGCGTCGGAGGAGCCTTCGGCCACCCGCAGGTGCCGGTTGGAGCGAGGGTTGAGGGCACCGTTGTCCGCCGTGGCGCGGATCGCGAGGGGATCGGTGTCCACCGCCAGCACCGTCTCGGCGCCCAGGGCCAGAGCCGCCAATCCCAGCAGGCCACTGCCGCACCCCAGATCGGCCACCCGCCAGCCCGCCAGGGGGGCCGACGTGTCGGCTGCTCCCGCCTCCACACGGGCGGCCGCCAGGCGTTCCATTCCCTCCAAGCACAGGCGGGTGGAGGGGTGGGACCCCGTGCCGAAGGCAGGGCCAGGATCCAGGCGGATCACCCGTCGCCCCTCGGCTTCCGGAGGCACGGCCAACCAAGCGGGCAGGACAAGCAGCGTCTCCCCGACGGGATCCGGGCCCCAATGCCGCTTCCAGCTGGAGCTCCAGTCCTCATCGGCCACCCGTTCCCAGCGGGCCGGGGGGAAAGGAAGGGCAAAAGGCTCGGCCAGGGGTCGCAGGGCCTCATGCAGGGCCAGACGCTCGCCCTCCGGCCAATCGGCTTCCGGCAACCAGGCCACTAGCTCCCGCTCGCGAGGCGTCTCCGGCCGATGGCGGATCGCCACCCGAGACACGCCCAGCTGCGGCAGGCGCCAAAGGAGAGATTCCTCCAACTCCCCCGGCACGGCGAGGGTGAGCTGCCACCAACTCTCGGAAGCTGTGCCGCCCATCAGAGGGTGACCGGGTGGGCCTCCTGGATGCCGTTGATGCCGTGGATCGAGGCCAGAAGTCCGGGAGGAATCGGATCATCCAGGCTGAGCACCATCACGGCGTCGCCACGCACGATCTGGCGTCCCACCTGCATGGAGGCGATGTTGACATTGTGTTCGCCGAGCAGGGAACCCAGCTGGCCAATGATTCCGGGCATGTCCCGATGGCGCGTGAAAAGCATGTGGCGGCTCGGGGCCACGTTCACGGGAAAATCATCGATGCTGATGATGCGCTGATCACCCTCGTTGAAGACCGCCCCCGTGACAGTGTGAAGGCCCTTGCCGCTGCGGGAGCGCAAGAGCAGGGAGCCTCCGGCGAAATCGCGACTGCCGTCATCCTTCACCTCCAACACCTTGATGCCCCGCTCCTTGGCCTCGAGGCTGGCGTTGACGAAGTTGATGCTGTCGCCCAAGGCGGTGGTGAGGAGCCCCTTGAGGGCCGCCACCACGAGGGGCTGGCTTTGCAAGCTGGCGAATTCCCCCTGCAGCCTCACCTCCAGCTCGCTGATCTGACCACCGCCGAGCTGGCTGAGCAACTGACCCAGGGTTTCGGCCAGAAGCAAATGAGGCTTGAGCTGGTTGAGCAACTCCGGCGTCAGGCCGGGGATGTTCACGGCGCTGCGGGCGGGCAGGCCCAGCAACACGTCGCGAATCTGTTCCGCGACATCGATCGCCACATTTTCCTGGGCCTCGGCGGTGGAGGCCCCCAAGTGGGGCGTGAGGATGAGATTGCCCTTGCTGACCTGGCGCAGGGGTGAATCGGCGGCGAGGGGTTCCGCAGCAAAAACATCCAGCGCCGCTCCGGCGATCACCCCCAGCTCCAGGGCCTCCGCCAAAGCCGCCTCGTCGACGATTCCCCCTCGGGCGCAGTTCACGAGGCGGGCCGTGGATTTCATCGTGCGCAACAGCTCGGCGTTCACCAGGTTTTCCGTCTCCGCCGTGCGGGGCAGGTGAAGGCTCACGTAGTCGGCCTCCACGAACAGCTGGGGCAGGGGCAGGAGGCGCACCTGCATCTGCTGGGCTCGCTCGGGAAGGATGAAGGGGTCGTAGGCCGCCACGTCCATGCCCATGGCGCGGGCCACGCGGGCGACATGGGAGCCGATTTTTCCGAGGCCGACGACGCCGAGGGTTTTCTTGTAGAGCTCGTTGCCGACAAAGCTCTTTCGATCCCAGCCGCCGGCCATCATGCTGGCGTGGGCCTGGGGAACGTGGCGGGAGAGGGAGAGCATCAGCGCCAAGGCGTGCTCTGCTGCGGCGATGGTGTTGCCTTCGGGGGAGTTCACCACCAGCACCCCCCGGCGCGTGGCGGCGGCCACATCGACGTTGTCCACCCCAACCCCGGCGCGGCCAATGATGCGAAGCCGCTGGGCCGCCTCGATCACCGGCGCGGTCACCCGTGTGCCGGAACGGATCATCAAGGCGTCGTAATCCTCGATGCAGCGCTGGAGCTCCTCAGGGGAGAGCCCTGTGCGGACATCCACCTGGGCAACCTGGGAGAGAATCTGGATCCCTGTCTGGTCGACGGGATCGGAAACCAATACCTTCGTCATGGGCGGCGAAAGGGTGCGCGGTGCGGGGAGGGCTGAGTCAACACCGCGTGTCGCGGCCGACAGTGCAGTGTAGACAGCGACGGTCTTGCGCTTTGGAGGATCCCCGTGGGGACAACAGTCGTGGTGGTGCTCGAGAGCCGGAAGCGGCTGCGGGAGCTGCGGGAGCGGCTCGCCACCCTGCAGCCGCCACCGCGGCAACTCGTGGCCGTGGGCTCGGGGGAAACCGCCCCGGGGGAGGTGCCGGCCCTCAACCCCTCTTTTGCCCGCCAGCGCCGTCAGCGCAGGATGGCCCTCTGGCTGCTGCCCTTTGGCTTCCTCGCGGGCCTGACCTTCACGCAGATCACGGATCTGCACACGTTTTCCGGCCTGGGCCCCTGGGGGGAGCCCCTCGTGGGGGCCTTGCTGGGAATGGGGTCGGGCTGGCTGGGCAGCTTTGTGGCGGCGGCCAGCGTGCCCACCGAGTCCGACGACCGCATCCGCACCCTGCGCAATCGCCTGGAGGAAGGCAGCTGGCTGCTGCTGTTGCAGCCAGCGGCGGGCACGGAGGTGCCCTGGGCCCTGCTGCGCGAGGCTCAGCCCAAGGCCCTGGTTCGCCTGGAGGAGGCCTGAGGCGGTGCGCGCGAACCTGCCAGATGGGCCGCTTGGAGGCGACGGGGGACGGGACGACTGGAGGCGGCAGCTGGAGGAGCTGGAGGCCGCTGCGGCCGAAACCCTCCGCACTTGGGAGCCCCGCTGGACGCCCTTCCTGGATCCTTGGGTGCGGCGGGAGGCTGAGGCCCGCCTGGGGGGCCTCAGCGACCTGCATCTCAGCGCCGAAGGGGGCTACGGCGGCGCTGTGCGTCGGCGTCTGCTTCTGCGTCGCTTGGAGACGGTGGCCCCGGAGAGCGAGGGCGATGGCGCCGAAAGCCCTGGCGCGGCGAGCCCCCTGGCTGCGGGACTGGTGGGTCTGGAGATCAGCGGCAACTTTCTGTTCGATCCCGCCACGCCAGCGGAGATGCGCGAGGGACTCCATCAGGCGGGAGCCGCTCCCGGCGAGGTGGGGGACCTGTGGGTGCGGGGCGATCGGGGCGCCCAGGGGGTGATGACGGACACCCTGGCGGCCTGGCTCGACGGCTGCCTGGGGCAGGTGCGCAGCGTGGAGGTGCGTTTTGAGAGCCGTCCCCTGGCCGAACTCCGCTGCCCACCGGAGCGGATTCCCCGCAACCTCCAGACCGTGGAGGCCTCCCTGCGGCTCGATGCGGTGGCCTCCGCCGGGTTCGGGGTCTCCCGCTCTCGCCTGGCGGAGTGGATTCGCCAAAGGGGCCTGCGGGTGGATTGGCGGCCTGTTCTCTCCCCCAGTCAGCTCGTGAAGCCCGGCCAGAGCATCCAGCTGGAGGGTCGAGGGGAGCTGGTGATCCGCGGGGCGACGCCGACGCAGCGGGGGCGATGGCGGATCGACATGACGCGCCGCTGAGGAGCCGGCCTGTGGAAGCGAACAGGCTGCTAAGTTTCGCAGTGGTGTTGCGCTGGCGAGAGCCCGCGATCAACAACCGCTCCCCCGGACCTCTGTCCCACCGGGGCGATTAGCTCAGAGGTAGAGCACTACCTTGACACGGTAGGAGTCACTGGTTCGATTCCAGTATCGCCCACTTGTCCATCACGGCTGTCTGGTGACCACCCCTGCCGAGAATGCCCACCGCACCGCTGTGGTTGTGGGTCTGGGTCGCTCCGGAAGAGGCGGCGCTCGCCTGCTCAACGCTCTCGGCTGGTCGGTGATCGTGCTGGAGAGCCGCTCGGGGGAAGCGCTGGAGGCGGAAGCCGCCGACCTGCGGGCGGAGGGCATCGCCGTGCGCCTGGAGGCCCCGCTGCGGCTGGAGACGTTTGCCGACCTGCCCACGCCGGAAACGGTGATCGTCAGCCCCGGCATCCCCTGGGATCAGCCTGCGCTGGTGGCGCTCCGGGAGCGCGGCGTGCGCGTGCAAGGAGAGATCAGCCCGGCTTGGCAGGCCACCCAACAGGCTGGCATCCCCTGGATCGGCATCACGGGAACCAATGGCAAGACCACGGTCACCCATTTGGTGCACCATCTGCTGGCCTCCGGCGGCCTGGAGGCGCCCCTGTGCGGAAATGTGGGGTTTTCCGCTGCGGAACTGGCCCTGCAGTGTCGACGCGACGGCCGACGGCCCGACTGGCTGGTGGTGGAGTTGAGCAGCTATCAGATCGAGGCCTCGCCGGAGATCGCCCCGCGCATCGGCGTCTGGACCACCCTCACTCCCGACCATCTGGAGCGGCACGGGACCATGGAACGCTACCGGGGGATCAAGCGGAGCCTGTTGAACGCCTCCGCCACGCGCATCCTCAATGCGGATGATCCGGATCTGCGGGCCCATGCCGGCAGCTGGGATCAGGCGATGTGGGTCACGGCGGGACCCCGTGAGGCTTTGCCCGCCACGATCACGCCCACCTTGTGGGTGGAGCAGGAGCGCGTGCGCAGCGCGGCGGGCCCCCTGCTGCGGGCCGACAGCCTGGCCATGCCCGGTCTGCACAACCGCCAGAACCTGTTGATGGCCGTGGCGGTTGGCTTGCAAGCCGGCCTGTCGCCAGAAGGGATGGAAGAAGCCTGCAGAACGTTTCCCGGGGTTCCCCATCGCTTGGAGCGCTTGCGGGAGCTGGACGGCATCGCCTGGATCAACGACAGCAAAGCCACCAACTACGACGCTGCGGAGGTGGCCCTCAAGGCCCTTGACGGTCCGCTGGTGGTGCTGGCTGGCGGCCAGGCCAAGGCGGGGGAGGCGAGCGGCTGGCTCGCGCACTTGCGCCGTCAGGCGGCGGCGGTCGTGCTGTTTGGCGAAGCCCGTGAAGCCTTTGCGCGCCTGCTGGCGGAGGGGGGCTATGGCGGGGTGGTGGTCAGCCGCGACACCCTGGACGAGGCTGTCAGCGAGGCCCGGGAGCTGGCGCGCCAAGGGTCCTGTCGCGCCGTGCTGCTCTCGCCGGCCTGCGCCAGTTTTGATCAGTACGCCAACTTCGAGGCGCGGGGAGATCATTTCCGAGCGTTGGTGGAGGCCTTGTCGTGACAGACCGGCCCGCCCACTGGTTGATGAAAAGCGAGCCCGACGTCTACAGCATTGACGACTTGGCGCGGGAAGGGAGCACCCTCTGGGATGGCATACGCAATTATCAGGCCCGCAATTACATGCGCACGATGAAGATTGGTGATCGTGCTTTCTTCTATCACTCCAACTGCTCACCGCCTGGAATCGTCGGCTTGATGGAGGTATGTGAACTGGCGTTGGTGGATCCCACGCAATTTGATGCCGCCTCAAAATACTTTGATCCCAAATCCAAACCCGAGACTCCTCGCTGGGACTGCGTGCGTTTGCGCTTTGTCAGCAAGTTCGGCACCATCATCAGCCTTGACCAGCTGAAAGCGATGTTCAACCCGGAGGAGTTCGTCGCGATTCGCAAGGGCAACCGCTTGTCCATCTCCCCGGTCAGCGCGGACGCGGCGGATCAGTTGTTCCAGCTGGTGTGAACGGATTGTTCTTGTCCAGGATCTCGGCACCCTGACGGAGGGAGGAAGGCTTGGCGCCGCCGCGCCAAGGGGGTTGATGAAGAGCCCTCAGGGAGGGCCTCGTGGTTTCTGCTGGTTGAAGTCAAGCAGGCTCCTTCACGCGGCCCGCTGCGACGGAACCCACGGCGCAGGTTCGGGGCTGGGTGCCCCCGCAAAGCTTCTGTGGCCCGGGAAGAGGTTGCTCAGATAGCAGCGGGTGACGTCGCGATCTTGACTGCCGTGCTGCACCAGAAAGCCTGCCAGGGCCGCCTGCACCAGGCGGTATTGGTCCCAACTCGGATGGCGATCGATGAAGTCGCGCATGGCTGCCAGCAGCGCCTCGGGCACCTCAGCCCTCAGGCTCACTATGCCCTCCCTCTCCCCCTGTTCCTCCCTTGCCCCAAGTCCCACCGTTTCCCCAAGTCCCTCTCCATTGACTGACCGCATCAACCTCGGTGTGGCGAACAACGCCCCCACTTCTCCACACGCCAACCCCCTCGTCAAATCGGGGCCAGCCCAGCCCCCCAGCAGCTGTCTCCTCATGAGACTGCCGGCCACGATTGGCTCCCGGGCGGCAACGGTACGCGCCATCGAGGCCTGGCTGGCTCGCATGTCCAGGCGTCAAGGCCCCGAGAGGGAGCGGATGCGGGATTCCCCAGCTCGTGCCAGAGGCCAGGATCTCCATGGGCGGGGATGGGGAAAAGCCGGGGAAAACATCCCGCTCAACGGGGGAACTCTGGGGAAAGTCGCAAGCATCAGTCTTCCTGATCCATGCCACTCAAGCGCCGGGTCTCACCTCCCCGCTCACCCGCCATGGGCTGCGGCCGCATCCTCCAAACCGGCGCAGGCGCGGGCGAACGCCTCAGCGGCTCCTTCACCCCACGCGCCCTCCAATCCCCGCTTCCCCGCCGGGGGTTGAAGGACGAAGCGCAGCGACCACACGCTCCGATCTCCCTCCAGAGCCACCCAAAGCTCGCCCGTTTCCTCGCCTCCGGAGGCGGGCAACACGGAAGCGGTGTGTTCCAGCGCGATCGTCTCCTCCTCCATCAAGCTGTCCACGAGTGCGGCATGCTGCGCCCGCAAGTCGCGAATGGCCTTGAGGAGAGCCTGCCCTTCCGTGGCCGTGAGCTCCGTGGCCCAGCCCTCGCCACCAATCAACAGGGGGAAGGCGTGGCGCTGGGCATCCCAGGCCAGTCGCCAACCCTCGCCCTCACGTGCCAACACACCGCGCCATCAACCGGGCAACAGATCGGGCTGGTCCTGCTCGTCGCTGAGCTCGACGATGGCCCGCTGCACCGGTTTGACCATGGACTCATCCAGCAGTCCATCGAAGTCGTCAAATCGTCGCTGCTTGGCCCGGTAGGCAATGCGCACGGTGGTGAGATAGCGGTTGCTGGAGTGGCGAATCAGGCTTTCAGCCCGCTGCGCCAATTCCTTGGGGTTGAGATCGAGACCGCTTTGCATCCAGCCACCGGGCATTTCTCCCACACTAAGTCAGCTCCCCTCAGCCCATGGCAGGAACCCTGGCCATCGACCTTGGCAGCACCACCACGGTGGTGGCCTGGCAGGAGGAGCGCGAGGAACCCCGCCTGCTGGATCTCCCTCCCTACAGCGGAGGCGATCCCCGCGTGGTGCCCACCCTGCTCTGGTTGAGCCATCCGGACCAGCGCCATCCTCTGATCGGCCGCCAGGTGCTCGAAGCCGGCTTGGCTGACGCCGCCGGGCCGGGTCTCTGCCGGGATTTCAAGCGGTCCATCGGCCTGGCGACCGACGCCACCATCGACTTGGAACACGGCGGCACGGCGGCGCCCTGGTTGGCGCCCGAGGCGGCGGGAGCGCTCCTGCTGCGGCGGCTCTGGGAGGCCCTGCCAGCCGATCTTGAGCCGAAGCGGCTCATCCTCACCGCGCCGGTGGATGCCTGTGCGGGCTACAGCCGCTGGCTGCGCGAGGTCTGCGCCCCCCTGCCGGTGGCGGAGATCGCCCTGGTGGATGAACCCACGGCGGCGGCCATCGGCTCGGGGCTTCCCCCGGGGAGCCGCGTGCTGGTGGTGGACTTCGGCGGCGGCACCCTGGATGTCTCCCTGGTGGCCCTGGAGGGCGGCGAGGGGCGGGCGGCGCCCGTGGCTCAGCTGCTTCGCTTCGCCGGGCGGGATCTGACACGCAGCCGCCAGCGCTGGCGAACAGCCCGCGTTCTGGGAAAGGCCGGCGTGGGTCTGGGTGGACGCGATCTCGATCGCTGGATCGCCGCGGCCCTCTGCCCCGGCCAACCCCTGACGGCGGAACGGCTGGCCGCTGCGGAGGCGCTCAAATGCGCCCTGAGCGACCGGGGGGAGGCCATGCGGATCCTCCCGTCCCCCACGGGGGGGGCCGGGGAGATTCTCCGCCTCGACCGCCAGGGCCTGGACAGCCTTCTGGAGGAGCGGGGCCTGGGAACCATCCTGGGCAGCCTCCTGGACACCGTCGCCTCGGCGGCTCGCCGGGAGGGCCTGGACCTGAACCGGATCGACGCGGTTCTGCCCGTGGGGGGAGGCAGTCGTCTCCCCTGGCTGCGTCGCCTGCTCCAGGAGCGGTTGCCTCTGGTCCCCCTTCGCGATGAGCGTCCCGTGGCCGCCGTGGCCCTCGGCGCCCTGGCGCTGACACCGGGGGTCCGCATCCAGGATGTGCTCAGCCAGGGGGTGAGCCTGCGGGTGTGGGATCAACGCAGCCGCTGCCACCTCTGGCACCCGTTGTTCCTGGCCGGTCAACCCTGGCCCACCCCCCAACCCCTGGAGGTGCTGCTGGCGAGCGGCGCTCCGATGCAAGCGGAGCTGGAGCTCGTGCTGGGGACCCCGCTGGCGGAGGACCGGCCGGAAGTGGTGTTTGCGGGAGGACTGCCCGTGATCCGTCCGGTGGAGGCTGGAGCGCCTCGGGTGCGCCCCTGGTCTGACGACCCGATCGTTCTCCCCCTCTCCCCGCCCGGGGAGGCCGGGGTCGATCGATTGCGCCTTCGCTTTTCCATCAACGATCGCGGCGAGCTGGTGATGGCCGCGGACGACCTGTTGACACGCTCGCCTCTGCCGGACCAGGTGTTGGGCATGGTGCGGTGAACCCGCGCGTCTGCTTGAGTGCATCAGGCTCCCGTTCGTCGGCCTTGTCCCGTCGCATCGCCCGGATTCATCGCTGGGTTGGCCCTCCCACCTTGGCCTTCGCCCTTGGCATGACCGTGCTTTGGGCCTGGAAGCAACATCTGACCCGCCAGTTGCGCACGGCGTCGGCCGACCTGCAGTTGGAGCGCTGCCTCCAGTTGGAGCGCCGCCTCCAACCCCTGGAGTGGGTGCCGAGCCCACCGGCGAAGGATGCCGGCCGTTGCCGTCGCGAGGCGGCCCAGCGTCTCTGGGGCGCGAAGAAGCCTGATCTGGCCCTCCGGCTCCAGCAGGAGCTGGTGCTCTCCAAGTCCGCCACCAGCGACGACGTCCAGCAGCTGGGGCAGTGGAAGACCTCCCTGCAGCGCTCGGCGTTGAAGGCCTTTGACCAGGGCAGCCTGGAACGCTCCCTCTCCCTGCTGCGCCTCAGCGACACCACCGGCCGTGATCCAGGCGTGGCCGCCATGACCAGACAGCTGCGACAGATCTGGGGGACCAACAAAGCCCACATGGACCGCGCCGAGACGATGGCGGCCCAAGGCAAATGGTGGGACGCTCTCAGCGCGCTCAACGCCATCCAGCACCCCTTCTGGCGGGAACGCGGCCGTGCCCTGCGGAAGCAGGTTGAGCAGCGGATCGCCAAGCTGGAACAGCGGCGGGTCGACATCCATGGCCCCCTTCCCTACGCCATCCCTCAAAAGAAACTGGATGCACTCGTGCGCCGACAGGTGGAGGCGGGCGTGCCGGATTGGCAGGCGTTTCGCCAGTCCTGTCGGGCGCTGGGGGGGCGTGTGGTGGAGAAAGGCCCTGAAGCCACCTGCGAGCAATGAGGCCTCAACGGCGACGTGCGCGTGACAGGATGACCCCGATTGGCGAGGGTGTATGCAGCCTGGTGATCGGGTTCAGGTGTCCGCAAGCGTGGTGGTGTACACCCACCCGGAGCATCGTGGCAAGGCCTTCGACCTTCAGGGACAGGAGGGAGAGGTGGTGAGCGTGATCGACGGCTGGAAGGGCCGGCCCGTCAGTCCCACCCTGCCGGTCGTGGTGGCGTTTGGCAAATTCCGCGCCCATTTCCGCGCCGACGAGCTCAGCCCGGCCTGATCGCGGCTCTCCACACCGCTGGAGCGGAAGGGCCGTCCTCAGGGGTGGAGCAGGTAGACCCCCTCGCGGCCATCCACGGCTTGCAAGCACAGTTGGATCGTTTCCTGCCGCGAGGTGGGCACGACGCGCCCGCAGAAATCCGGCTGGATGGGCAGTTCGCGGTGACCGCGATCGACCATCACCGCCAGCAGGACGCGGCGAGGCCG
The DNA here is from genome assembly GCA_046047935.1 of Cyanobacteriota bacterium. Taxonomy (GTDB): domain Bacteria; phylum Cyanobacteriota; class Cyanobacteriia; order PCC-6307; family Cyanobiaceae; genus Cyanobium. The sequence continues at coordinate 8,412 of JBJOHA010000055.1, read as the reverse complement.
TCCCCAGGCCTGGAGCGCCTCCAGGGCCGCTCGCACGGTGCGACCGGTGTAGATCACATCATCGACCAGAACCACGTGGCTCTCGTCAACGCTGACGGGCAGCGAGGTGGCCTCCACCAGTCGGGTGCCCACCCGGGCCAGGTCATCGCGGTGGAAGGTGGGATCAAGGCTTCCGCAGGGGATCGCATGGCCGGCCATGGCCTGCAGCCGCTCCGCCAACACGCGGGCCAGAGCCACGCCTCGCGTGGGGATTCCAAGGAGAAGGAGGTTGCCCGAGTCAACAGTGGCCTCAAGAACCTGGGAGGCCAGCCGATCGAGAGTGCGGCGGAGCTCTTGGGCGGAGAGGATCTCCACAGGGGGAGGCGATGGCTTGGTCAGTGGCCTGACGTCAGAGGAGTTTTCCGCTGAAGGATCCGCTGGGGAGTGAGTCACGCGAGCACCCCGCAGCCCCGGAAGTGATCTAACACTTTAGGCCAATCATTGCCCTGCCTTCACGACGCAGGGCATGGCTTGCGGATGTTCCCAAAACCTGACGGTTTGTCGCGCGCCCCTGGCCCCTGGAGGCGCTGGTTGTAGTTTGGCAACGAACGAGGACACACCAGCGAGCCAGCCAAGGGTGAATCCAATCCCTCCTTCCCAGCAGACCCTCTCTCCGACGGCCATCCCTTTTGGATCACCGGGCAAGGGGCTGCTCGCGACGGCTCCTCCGGCATTTGCTGAATCACCCCCGGTCCCCCCTGTGGTGTTGACCATTCTCGACGGGTGGGGATTCAGCCCGGCCAATCCCGCCAACGCGATCACCGCTGCGGACACTCCGGTGATGGACGCGCTGTGGGAGGCCTATCCCCATGCGCTGATCGCCGCCAGTGGAGGCGCCGTGGGGCTTCCAGACGACCAGATGGGAAATTCCGAGGTCGGCCACTTGACCATCGGCTCGGGTCGCATCATCCGCCAGGAGCTGGTCCGGATCAGCCAGGCCGTCAAAGACGGCAGTTTGGCCCAAAGCCCGGTTCTCAATGCCTTGGCCGACACGCTGCTCGCCAACGGCCGCACCTTGCATTTGATCGGGCTGTGCTCCGATGGTGGCGTGCACAGTCATCTCGACCATCTCGGAGGTCTGCTCCGCTGGGCGGCCAAGCGTGGCTTGGAGCGTGTTTGCATCCACGTGATCACCGATGGACGCGACACCCCTCCAACCAGTGCCCTGGCAGATCTCCAGCGAATCCAAGACCTGGTCGCCCAATCCGGTGTCGGGGAGATCACCACCCTCTGTGGTCGTTACTGGGCCATGGATCGCGACAACCGCTGGGATCGCACGGAAAAAGCCTATCGCCTGCTCGTTGAACCAGGCCCCATCACCACCCTCTCGCCCGAGGAGGTGTTGCGCGAGGCCTATGCCGGCGCGATGACAGACGAATTCCTGGAGCCCGTTCGGTTTTCGCCGACCCTTCTCCAAGCCGACGATGGATTGGTCTGTTTCAATTTTCGCCCCGATCGCGTGCGTCAGTTGATCCGCGCTGTGGTTCTTCCTGATTTTCAGGGATTTCCGCGGGAGTTCATCAGCCCCCTTCATGTGGTCACATTCACGCAATATGAGCAGGGCCTTCCTGTGGCGGTGGCCTTCCCTCCCGAATCCCTCGATGGCTTGCTTGGCCAAGTTGTTTCCGAGCACGGTTTGCGCCAATTTCGCACCGCCGAGACGGAAAAATATCCGCATGTCACTTACTTCATGAATGGCGGTATTGAGCAAGCTTTCCCAGGTGAAGACAGACACCTTGTGCCGTCGCCGAGAGTGCCGACCTACGACATGGCTCCAGAGATGTCCGCAGAAAAACTGACAGAAAGTTGCATCGCTGCCATCAATAAAGGAATTTATTCCTTGGTGGTCATCAATTATGCCAACCCCGACATGGTTGGACACACCGGTCAGATCAAGGCCACTGCCGATGCGATCGCCGTGGTGGATCGCTGCGTGGGCAAGCTCCTTGAGGCCACGACTCGCATGGGAGGCACCATGTTGATCACGGCGGATCACGGCAACGCTGAGGTGATGCGCGGCCCCGATGGTCGCCCCTGGACGGCTCACACCACCAATCCGGTTCCCGTGATCCTCGTTGAGGGGGAAAAACGCCAGCTGCCTGGCCACGCCACAGATGTACGCCTGCGAGAAGGCGGGGGGTTGGCCGATATCGCCCCAACCTTGCTCTCCATCCTGGGCCTGCCGAAGCCAGCACGGATGACGGGTGAATCTTTGATCGGAGCCGCTCCAACAACCCTGGCACCTGACCGACAGACCAAAGCCGTGCGCGTCTGACCTCTAGGATCCGATCATGGTGAAATCAATCTTGTCTTGGTTCTGGATGCTGTCAGGCCTCCTCCTGATCATCAGCATCCTGCTTCACAGTCCCAAGGGGGATGGGTTGGGAGGTCTGGTGTCGGGCAGTGGTGGCATGTTCACAAGCGCGCGCAGCGCGGAAGCCACCCTCAACCGCATTTCGTGGACCTTGATGGCCATCTTCCTCTCCTTGGCGGTGATTCTCAGCGCCCGCTGGTTGGGCTGAGGGCAGTGACCACGCGCAGAGAACTTGTGCAAGCCAGCTGGGATCGGTTGATTCGTGGTGGCGCCGGATTGTTGGGCCTTCTTGGCCTGGCCCAGAAGGCGGAGGCGGCCTCCAAGGCGGCAGATCCACGCTGGGCGTTGCGTGAGGCGGAGTGGAAAAAGCGTCTGTCGCCCCAGGCTTTCCATGTGTTGCGACAGGAAGGCACAGAGCGTCCGTTCAGCAGTCCTTTGAACCAGGAAAAACGCCAGGGTCGCTTTTGTTGCGCAGGGTGTCGCCTGCCCCTGTTCTCCTCCAGCGCCAAGTACGACAGCGGTACAGGTTGGCCCAGTTTTTGGCAGCCGCTGCCGGACGCCATCGGCACCAAAACCGATTTCAAGCTGATCGTGCCGCGCACGGAATACCACTGCAAGCGTTGCGGCGGCCATCAAGGCCATGTGTTCAAGGATGGTCCTCGCCCGACCGGCTTGCGCTACTGCAACAACGGCGTGGCTCTGGTGTTTGAACCTGGCAGGCAGGCCTAACCCTGCGGCGGAGCGGCCATCCCTCGGGGTGTCCCGATCGAGCGCCGCTTCATTGCGGAAGGTGTAGGCACAACGCAGCATCGCCTGTCGATCGGAGAGAATGCAATTCTTATTAAGCTTGTGCTGACGGCATGGGAAGCCCCATCAGCAGGGAAACTTTTCTGCAGCGTGCCCTGGCTCGCTTCGACCAACATTATGATTACAGTGAAATTGTCTACAAAAGTTATAAGACTCCGATTCTGATTCGTTGTCGTCTCCATCCGGTCAAGTTGATCAGCATCACACCGGAAAAACACCTGCAAACCAGTGGGGGATGCAAATTTTGCTTGCGCGAGAGTCGCATTCGCATGCTGGAACGGGAATTGCAGCGAGCACCAGCGGTTCGCGAAGAACCCGACACCGCAGAACATCCGACGACTGCGGAGCCTCCCACCGTGGTTCAGCCACTGGTGGGGCCCCTCTCGGAGCCAGCCCCTCGGTCGTTGCTGTGAACCTGGTTGCTGTGAGCCTGGTTGCTGTGAGCCTGGTTGCTGTGAACTTGGCAACGATCACGTCTCAGCCAACGCGCGGCACGACGTCTCCCTGACCCTGCCGCTCAGGCGGAGCGGGCGCAGGCGCAGGCCAGAGGTGGGTCCCCCGGGGCGATAAGAGGATGGGCTGAATCGGGAAGGGCAAGCCAGAGAACACCCCATGGGTGAACATCCCACTCCCTTTGGCCCGGCGCCGATTCAGTCGGTCGCAGACGGAGCCAGGGAGGAGATGGGAAGGTGGGAAGCCGTTTCGACAAGGGCAGAAAGGCGCTCGCGTGGATCATTCGGCACGCGCCGCACGGTGAGCGGCTGCTCGCCGTAGAGAGCCGCCGCCGCCGCCAGCAGATCGGGCTGGAGAGCCGCAAAGCCCTCGTCCGTATTGGGGAAGCGCAACCGGTCGTTGGCTGCGTAGAGAAAGGTTCCGCCCTCCAAAACAAGCGTGCCACCGAGGCGGGGGTCTGCCTCCAGCAGGCTGCCAAACAGGGCCGTGCGCTTGGCCAGCTCCACGATCCGCTCGGAATGACTTCCCTCCTGACCCAGCTTGCGTTGGGCGGAGAGGCCAAACTGACCGCCGCCATGGTCCATGGCGTAGTTGATCTCAAAACTGATCAGCATGATGCCGGGCCCATCGGGGACGTGGCGATAATCCGCCACATCAATCAAGGTGCCAGGCAAGGACTTCAAACGAATCCAATCATGGAAGATCGGTATGAAGCAGGCTTCATCCACCACACCCTCACGGGCGAAGAATTTGAGACAAAAACGCTCGACATCCATTGCAGCGGTGCGGTTGATCGACGGGGTGGGGAAGGAAGAAAAAATGAAGCGGTGCAGGCGTGGAGCGATCAGCTCACAGGCAAGCGCGCCTCATACCATCGGGCAAAAGCCTCCGGTGAATTGAGACCGGTTTGCAACATACGGGAATGGCATTCGTAGGCGGCTTCGATAAACAGGCGCGCTTCTTCCACCGCTTGCCTGGCTCGGTCGAAGGTTGCTGGCAGCTGGCGGTTGTCGTAAGCCGTAAAGAAATAGCTGGCAAACTTGCCTTTGACAAAGGGGTCGAAAAAGAGCTCGGTGTCATAGAAATATCGACGGAAATCATTGACGATGACATCAGCATCATCGGCGATATCAACGTTTTGCGCCTTCAACAATGCCTGGGCCGCCTTCACCATTGCCGCCAGGGCTTTGTCTGCGGCATGTTGGACATTGCCGTTTGACTCAGCGCCTTCCAACAAAAGAGTGGCATCAAAATTGAGACTTTCAGCGATTGCCACATCGAAATTGGTCAGAGACACAACTTCGCCGGCGCATTCGCCAATACCGATATCACCAATGGTGTATTCGCGCGCATCGCCCCAATCGGTGTAGAAGGATGGATCCTCCGAGTAGGCGGGTACGTGGGTGAAGGGCTGCACCTTTTCCTTGATGACCTTCTTGCCGATGCGGTTGACGAAGGAAGAGAAAGATTCGTTGCGGTCGCGACCCTGCAGATACAGATCAAGGAGGAAATCCACCACATCCGGCACCCGTTTCGTCGGGATCACCCCAAGCGATTGTCCGTAGTGGGCCGCGTTGTTGCTCCACTCTCCACCAAGAATCAGATGAAGATGGGGCACGCGGTGGCGATCGATCAGGCGGTTAGAGCCATAGAAGCCGATTTCCGCCACGGTGTGTTGACTGCAGGAGTTGAAGCAGCCGCTGACCTTCACGCGGATGTTCTTCAGGGATTGGTCGTATTGATAACCCTTGCCAGCCAGCCGCTGCCGCAATTCACCGGCCAAACCCCGGGAACTGGCAATGCCCAGCTTGCAGGTGTCGGTGCCGGGGCAGGCGGTGACGTCAGCGATCGTTTCGGCTCCAGGGGCATGGAGGTTGAGAGCCTTGAGCGCGAGGTAGAGCGCGGGCAGATCGGCATCATGCACCCAACGGAGCAGCAGGTTTTGCTCCACGGTGGTGCGGGTGGCATCGGGGGTGAAGCGTCGAGCGACATCCGCCAGACCACGCATCTGCTGGGCGGTGAGATCGCCCAAGGGGAGATTGAGGGTGACGCAGGCAAAGCCGGCCTGGCGCTGAGCGTAAACATTGGTGGCCTTCCACTGGCCAAAGGCTTCAGCGTCAGCTCCTAGATCGATCGATTGGCCAGCGGTCACAGGCTGGGGCAGGCCCGATTCGCTGTAATGAGAAATCCCCGCCAGCCACTGGGTCCATTCCGGATCGTTCTCCAATGTGGCGCGCTCTTCAAGCACGAGACGGCGGAACTCCTCGATGCCCAGCTTTTGCACGAGGAATTTGATGCGGGCCTTGTTGCGATTTTTCTTTTCCCCCAGCCGCGCATAAACGCGAGCAATGGCCTGGGAGAGGGGGAGCAGTTCCTCCGGGGGAACGAAATCCGCAAACACCTTGGCCAGATGGGGCACGGCCCCGAGCCCGCCACCCACGAGCAGCTCAAAGCCGATCTCCTCGGTTCCATCGCGCTGACGCGTCTTGGCGATCAGGCCGAGATCGTGCATGTACCCAAGACCACAGGGATGCTGGGAGCAACCGGAGAAGGAGATTTTGAATTTGCGCCCGAAATCCTGAACATCGCGATGACCCAGGAAATACTTGGCGGTTTCGTTCGCGTAGCCGGTGACATCAAAGGCTTCATCACGGCAGACACCTGCCAGGGGGCAGGCGGTGACATTGCGCACCGAATTGCCACAGGCTTCACGGACCGTGATGCCCACCGCCGCCAGACGGCGATGCATGTCGGGGGTGTCTTCCAGGGAGAGGAAATGGAGCTGGATGTCCTGTCGCGTGGTGATGTGCAGGATGGAGTCGGAGTATTCCTCGGCGATGTCAGCCAGCACCTCCATCTGTTCTGCGGAAAGGCCGCCGTAGGGAATTTTGATGCGCTGCATGCCAGGCGCTTCCCATTTGGTGTCGGGTCCCTTGGTCAGCTCGGGGTGGGGAAAGGCAATCTCTTGCGTTTGTTCACCGTCATGGCGAAAACCATTGTCGTAGCGCTGTCCATAGGCACCACGACGCAACCGCAGTTCAGCAAACACTTTGTCTTCGATCTTTCCTTGACAACGCAAGACCATCTGATTCTCGAAGGTATCGATCTCCTCAGCCATTTGGGGAGGAATTTTCTCAGCCAGTTTGGCTTTCCAGGATTGGGGCTGGGTCGTGGTCATGCGTGGGCGATCTTGAGGGGGCAAATCTTGTGCGATTTAGTAGTTTTGCTGGTCGCGTTTGCCATTGCCACCCATGCTAGGGGGCGGGGTTGGTGACGCCGTCCCTGCCGGGGGCATTTGGCCGTCTCTTAACAATCTCTGACACAGGCCCGCCGCAGGCGTTGGGGCGCCGTGGTGGCTTCCTCCGCCGTCGCTTCCCGGGCCGCGAGGGGCGTCAACAAACGGGGGCTGGAGGGCGGGTGTGGTGGCACGGAGTGTCGCGAAGGGGGGGAGAGAGGAGCGCTGGCTGACAGGGGAGAAGGGATTCCGCAGTCAGAATTGTGCCATTGCGGTTCCGCCGCCCTCCCTCTTCTCCTCCGATGCCCTCCTTTTCCCTCCGCCCCGGCGATGTGGTGCTGGTGCGCCATGGAGAAACGGACTGGAGCCTGTCCGGCCAGCACACCGGCAGGACCGACATCCCCTTGACGCCTGCGGGGGAAGCGGCGGCCCGCGCCCTGGCCCCGGTGCTGGCGCCCATTGCCTTCGCGCGCCTCTGGAGCAGCCCCTTGGCACGCGCGCGCCGCACCGCCGAGCTGGCGGGCTGCGGCGACCGACTGGAACTGGAGGATGATCTGATGGAGTGGAACTATGGGGCGTATGAGGGTCGCACGAGCGCCGAGATTCAGGCCACGGCCCCGGGCTGGCAGGTGTTTCGCGATGGCTGCCCCGAAGGGGAGAGCCCCGAGGAGGTGGGGGCTCGGGTGGATCGGGTGATCGATCGGCTGCGGCGGGGAGCTGGGCCCAGCCTGGTGGTGGCCCATGGGCACCTGCTCCGGGTCTTGGCGGCCCGCTGGCTGGGGCTGCCCCCCTTGGCCGGCAGCCACTTTCTCTTGGACACCACCACCATCAGCGTGCTCAGCGATTATCGGGGCGAGCCGGCGCTGGGTTGCTGGAACGCGGCGCTGGCGTGAGCGCAACACCTGGCCATCGTGGTCGAGTTGTTGCTGCCAGATGGGGCCATCTTGCTGCAAAAGACTCTTCAAAAAGGTGTCGTTCTCTCGCCACAAGGCCCGGGCGGATTGGGCGGCATGGAACGCATTGGTGGAGGGAGTGAGCCGGTCAGACGGTGAGCCGGTGAGTCGTGATGTGCCGCTCGCAACGGGCCAGGCCCAATCCGTGTCGGGGCAGTGCGGTGCGGAGCTCCTCCAGATGGGCGATGCGGCGGAGTTGCGCCGCGTCTTCGGTGGCGTGTGTTGGTTGGTTGGGCGGCGTGGCGGTGTCGAGGGTGGCGAGTTGGGCGGCACGCCGACCCGGGCGGGCAGCGAAGGAGGGCGCAAGGGAGAGGGCGGTCTGGCGCAGGAGAGAAAAGGGTTCGGAGGTTGGGGATCGGGGTGGGCTGGTGTTCTCGAGGCGGAGCACAACGCTGAGGATAAAAACGAGGGCGTCGCGCAGAAGAAAGGGGCTGAAGCTGGCCTCCAGCGGGGGCGAACCGGAAAGGGGAACGGAGTGGGGTTCAGCGGTCACCAGGGGGAGCCAGCCGGCAGCAGGGGGAGCCAGCCGGGATGGCCCGGTGCATCGCTCGACGCCAGCAGGGCCGAGAAGGTGTGTGCGATGGCCTGCCGATCCTTCGGCGCCAGGACGG
>JBJOHA010000054.1:0-29934 GCA_046047935.1 Cyanobacteriota bacterium | reverse complement strand
TGGACGGCCTTGAGGCTCGCGTTGGCGAGTTGGAAGCCACGCAATTTTCCACAACCACCAAGTTGAAGGGTGTGGCCACCTTTGTGCTGGGAGCCAATAGCTTCAGTGGCAGCTCCCGCCCGGGGTTGTTTGACGCTGCTATTATCAACAACCTTGGGAATCCACCCAACGGAACAGCCTTCATCCCCGGTGTCACCCGGCAGTACGACCACACTGCTCGTCTTTTGGATGGCGCCACGGCCTTCAATTACGACCTGAGCCTCTATCTCGACACCAGCTTCACCGGCAAGGATTTGCTCCGCACCCGCCTGCGGGCCGGCAACTTCGGATCCGGTCCCTGGAACGGCACCAACAATCCCATCGGTTTGAACGCGATGGAAATCGCGTTTGAGGAAACTGGTATGGACGATGGCAGCGACGTCGTGGCTGTCAACCGCTTGTTCTATCAATTCCCCATTGGCAGCAGCTTCACCGCCACCGTGGGTGGTCGCGTTCGTCAGGACGACATGCTGGCCATGTGGCCCAGCTCCTATCCGGCTGACACCGTTCTCGACATCTTCACCTACGCCGGTGCTCCAGGCACCTACAACCTGAACCTCGGCTCTGGTGGTGGTTTGTGGTGGAAGAGCGGCGGCTTCAGTGCCAGCGTCAGCTATGTGTCAGCCAATGGCAATGATGGCTCCCCCGGCTACAGCACAGCTGATGGTGAGAAGGTCTGTGGCGGCGGCATCGGCACCAGCTGCTCCGCTTCCACCTTCACCGGTCAGTTGGCCTATGGCGGTGACAACTTCGGCCTGGCTGTTGCCTACAGCTTGAACAAGGGTGGCGCCGGTCTCTACGGCGGCAATGGCACGCCGTTGGCGGTCGCCGCCTCTCAATTTGCCGACACCACCAACAGCGTTGGCGTCAGTGGATACTGGAGCCCCTTCAGTGGCGGTCTGTTCCCCTCCATCAGCGCTGGCTGGGGCATCAGTGGCTACAAGGGCGACAATGGTCTCACCTATGAGAATGAGGACGGCAACACCATCGATGCGACCAGCTGGATCGATGGCGCCCGCAGCCAATCCTGGTATGTGGGTTTGCAGTGGTCTGATGTGTTCTGGAAGGGCAACGCCTTTGGTATGGCCGTGGGTCAACCCACCTTCATCACCAGCGTGACCAGCCCGATTGCTGACAACCCCAACACCAACAAGCCCAACGACGGCAACTATGCCTGGGAATGGTGGTACAAGTTCCAGGTGACCGACAACATCAGCGTCACACCTGCTGTGTACTATCTGAGCGCTCCTCTGGGTCAGCTGCAGAAGGATGAGAGCCGGTCTCTCAACAACTTCGGTGGCTTGGTGAAGACCACGTTCCGCTTCTGATTCTTCCACAGAATCCAAAGCAACTCAGGGGCGTGCGGCATGCATCTGCCCCCCTGTTGCAACATTCCGCCGGCTGATTTTCAGCCGGCTTTTTTGTGTTCCAAGCAACAATGACTCGTGCTTTTTCAAACACAGCCACCGCTGAGAGCCATTTAAGATTCCAAAACCCTGAACAAGGGCTCCTCTATTTTTTTGGTGTGAGGATTTCATGAAACTCTTTCAACAACTGCTGGTCACTCCAGCAGCCCTTGGCCTGATTGCCCCCCTGGCAACCCAGGCCGCCGATCTCAACTTGTCTGGAGTGAATCAATACTCCAGCAGTGAGCAAGTCACCAGCATCAATCAGTTCAGCGACGTCAATCCCAGCGATTGGGCCTTTCAAGCGCTTTCCAATTTGATTGAGCGCTACGGTTGTGTGGCCGGTTATCCCGACGGCACGTATCGCGGTCAACGGGCCATGACGCGCTACGAAGCAGCCGCTCTCCTCAACGCCTGTCTCGACCGCATCACCGAGATCACCGATGAGCTGAAAAAGCTCATGAAGGAGTTCGAGAAGGAATTGGCCATCATCCGCGGTCGCGTGGATGGCTTGGAAGCCAAGGTCGGTGAACTGGAAGCCACCCAGTTTTCCACCACCACCAAATTGCAGGGTCAAGCCACCTTCGTGTTGGGCGCTGTGAATGCCAGTGGAGACAGCAAAGGTCGCGGCATCAACCCAGACATCAGCACCTTCAACACCACCAAAGCTGGTTCCGGTCCTTTCGGGGCCTACGTTGCAGTGCCTTCGCCAAAAGTTGAAAACGGCAGAGTCACCAACCAAGATGCGATCGACGCCGCCGTCAAGCGCAATAACAGAAGCGCCTCAAATATCTACAATGCTCTCTACGGCGCCACATCATTCAACTATGATTTGCGTCTCAACTTAATCACTAGCTTCACCGGCAAAGACCAGCTCTACACGCGCTTGCGGACTGGCAACTTCAGCAATGCCTTCAATGGCAACGGCGTCAACTTGACGGCACTGGATGTTGCATCCAATGGTTTCGGCAATTCCAGCTGCACCGGAAACCGTGATTGCTCCGATGTGGTGGGCATCGATCGTCTCTATTATCGTTTCCCCTTGGGAAGCCAATTTGAGGCGATCGTTGGAGCTAAATATCGGAACACCGAGTTCTTGGGGGCCAATCCTGGCGTCTACGGCAGCGGCAAAGGCGATCGCATTTTGGACGTTTTTGCACTCCATGGCGCACCTGGCGTCTACAACAAAGCGACGGGCTCTGGCGGTGGTTTGATCTGGAAGACGCCCTATAAGTTATGGAGTGGCCGCTTCAGCTTGACCGCCAGCTACGTCACCCCTGTTGGCGACAATGGTGCCACCAGCATCGATAACAACTACTTCCAGTGCGCCGCCACCGAAGGTGGCATCGGCAACGATTGTTCCAAAGCCAGCTTCCTTGGTCAGCTTGGCTGGACCTCCAAAACTTGGGGAGTCTCCGCAGCTTATCGCTATGGTCAACGCGGATCCAACTCCCGAAAGGGCACCAACTTCGTATCTTCCAACAACTGGTGGTTGGCCAACGGCGAATCCAATAGCGTTGCCGTCAATGCCTACGCGCAACCTGCCAACAGTGGTCTGATTCCCTCTGTGAGTGTGGGCTGGGGACTCAACAACCTTTCCAACAACGACATCAAAAGAGGAACACCGGACGAAAGCAATGGTTCCTTCACTGGCGAGGAATACATCTATCCCTACGTCACGCAATCCCAGAGTTGGTACGTGGGCCTGCAGTGGAATGACGTGTTCTGGGGCGGCAACTCCTTGGGCATGGCTGTCGGCCAGCCCACCTTCGCCACCAATCTCAGCCTCGGCACCGACAAGAGCCAAAGCAAATTTGTCAACGATGGCAACTACGCCTGGGAGTGGTGGTACAAGTTCCAAGTGACCGACAACATCAGCGTCACTCCCGCCCTGTTCTGGCTCAGCCGCCCCCTCGGTGCCCTCACCGATGGCATCCGTGCCGATGGTTCAGTGGATCGCTCCTCCAACTTCGGCATCCTGGGCGGCTTGGTGCAGACCACCATCCGCTTCTGATCCCTCCCCCTCGCACAACACCACCACAAGCCCCCGCAAGGGGGCTTTTTTTTGCGGTCGTTCCCCTTCAGGATGGAATCTTTGCCGCGCCGGCCTTGGTCGCTCCCACGCCTGCCGATCCCTATGCCGTGCTGGGCGTCAGCCCAGGGGCCACGGCGGCGGAAATCAAGGCGGCCTATCGCACCTTGGTCAAACGCCACCATCCAGATGCCGGGGGCGATGACACCAGAATCGTGGCCCTCAATGCCGCCTGGGAGGTGCTGGGCGACAAGGAACGGCGGCGGCGCCATGACGCCCAGCACGGAAGTCACCGAGATGACCGGGTTGATGGCGGCGGCGCGGCAGTGAAACCCCGAGAACGACCCAGTCGCCAGAGCGACGGGCTGCTCCTGGATTGGCTGCGACAGATCTACGCGCCGATTGACCGCTGGCTGGGACAGGTGATCAATCCCTTTGGCGCCCAGCTGCGCGCCCTGGCGGCTGATCCCTACGACGACCAGCTGATGGACAACTTCAGCGACTTTTTGCGGGAAAGCCAGGCCCGCATGGCCAAGGCGGAGCTGCTCTATCGCTCAAAAGCCTGCCCCGCGACGGTCAAAGGATTCAGTCTCAGCTTGTACCACTGCCTCCGCCAGGTTCAAGACGCCCTGGCGGAACTGGAGCGATACACCATGGGCTATGTGGACGACTATCTGCGCGACGGACGGGAGATGTTGCGAGAAGCCAAAAGACTGCGCGATCTGCTCCATCAGCAGCGACGCCGCTTGGACCTTTGAACCGCTGGATCAGCCTTGCCAGGCCAGCAACTGATCCAAACGCAACCACACATCCGGCACAGGCCTGCGCCAGCGGATCTGCGCATGCTCACCCTTCACAACCAGGATTTCCCCGGGACCCTCCACCACATAACCGGGCACTTCCGCGTCGCTGGCGCCGGCCTCAAGACTGCCCCGATAGGCCGCAAGATTGAGGCGCACGAGAGAGCCTTTCTTCAGAACCTCTCCAGCGGGTCGTGAAGGGGTGGCGCCCGGGGTGTCTCTGGCGGCGGAGGGGGAGGTGGGATCGGCCATGGGCCACCGTCAAAATTGGTGGCACCCTAGGCCTTTCGCGGCGCGATGGGCCACCACCCCTCGGATCAGCCACTAGCCTCCGAGCGGTGATCGGGAGGGGAGCGTGCGTTTGCTGCTGCTCGGATGTTCTGGGTTTGTCGGGCGTGAGCTGGTGCCCTATCTGTTGAATCTCGGTCATGACCTCACCCTGGTGAGTCGGCAGGCGCAGCCGTTCCCCCAGCTTGAGGGTGATCGTCTTCGCTGTCTGCGCCATGATCCCTCTGATCCCGCCAGCTGGGACGCCGTCGACGTGCGCGCGGCCCTCGCCGCGGCGGAAGGGGTGATCAACCTCGCGGGGGAACCCATCGCCGAGCGCCGCTGGAGCCCAAACCAGCGCCAGCGGTTGCGCGCCAGTCGCCTGCAAACGACCCGAGGCCTCGTGCAGGCCATGGCGGAACTGGAGACCCCGCCTCGAGTGCTCATCCAGGCGTCGGCCATCGGGCGATACGGCAGCAGTGAGGACACCCGTTTCCTTGAATCCAGCCCTCCCGCCTCAGACTTCCTCGGCCAGCTCTGCCAGGACTGGGAGGCGGCGGCTCTGGCCGCGCCAGCCCCCTGTCGCGTTGTTGTGCTCCGGCTGGGCATTGTTCTCGGCCCGGATGGCGGCGCCCTGGCCAAGATGCTGCCCGTGTTTCGCGCAGGCTTGGGCGGTCCGGTGGGTTCCGGCCGGCAATGGATGAGCTGGATCCACCGCCATGACCTGTGTCGTTTGATCGCTGCCGCCCTCGAAGATCCCTCCTTCCAGGGCCCTTACAACGCCGTGGCACCCGAGCCGGTGCGCATGGCCGACTTTGCCCGGACCTTGGGTGAGGTGCTGGGACGCCCCTCCCTGCTCCCCGTGCCCGCACCTGTGTTGAAAGTGATGCTCGGGGATGGAGCCTCCGTGGTGTTGGAAGGCCAACAGGTCTTGCCGGAGCGTCTGCGGGAGAGGGGATTCCCCTATGACCTTCCCGATCTCACCTCCGCCCTCGTCGCCGCCACCAGCCCAGCGCCCCGCTGATCAGCGCAGCCAGCATCAACAGCCCCAGCGCAGGCTGGAACAGGGGCAGCCAAAGCTGTTGGAAGGTTTCCAGCACGCGGTCGATGCCACGCAGGTGCAACACAACCCCCAACCCAAACCAGAGGGCGCCGGCCAACACCAGAAACACATCCGCCACCAGCACCCGATCGAGCCCCCGCTGCAGACGCTCTGGCCAGGAGGCCTGTTCTGTCTCGTCACGGCCAGCCCCAGAGGGGGGGGAGATGGAGTCAGCGGTGCGCGGTGGCATGGGAGGCGCCAGGGGAGGGTGGCCAAGCCGCCATGATGGCGTCCACCAGGCGTTCCGTGCCGCCCGGCTGGCCCAACCGCTCGAGGGCCTCCTGGCGCAAGCGGTTCCGCCAACGGGGACCCTCTGCGGCATGGGCCAGTCGCTCCAGCTGCGCGGCGGCCAGGCGCGCCGTCTCTCGCAGGGTGGAGGGGGCCCCCATCGGTCCGGAGGCACAACTCACCGCCGGGCCCAGCAAACGGCGTTGGGCATCGGCAAATCCCTCCGTGAACTGAGGGCCGGGCCCCGCGATCTGCACCACCGGCTTGCCAAGAGCCACCGCTTGCTCGGTTGCCGTGCCCGCCATCGCCAGAAGCACATCACTGCCGCGCAACACCCCCCAGAAGTTCTGAGTGATCAGCTCCAGGCAGAGGGACCCGCGCTTCAGCCTTGTGGTCGCTCCTGCGGCAACGGATGGTGGAAGCACGCTCCAGCCCAGGGGAGCGGCCGCAGGGGCGATGGCTTCAGGGGTGAGAGAGGGAACCAGGGCGGCCAGGAGGCGCAATCGGCCCTGCCACTCCGGCGGCAGGTGCGGCAACACCTCCAGCATCAGGAGCAGGTTGTGGAGTGCTTCCGGCAGACGACTGCCCGGCAGCAGACCGAGAACAGGGCCGGGGCCCGTCCCCGGAGGCAGCGGTGTCGGGTTGTCCTGTCCATCGAGGAACGGATTGCCCAAAAACGTCGCTGCGCGACGCAATTGACGGGCCAGATCGCGCGCGGTGAGGGCATCACGGGTCAAAAGCACGCGCACGCTGGGGCGGCGCAAGAGCCACCCGCAGGGCCAGGGCAACCGCAGGCGCCCCTCGTAGTGACTGGAGTAAGCCACGAGGTAGACCGCCATCGGCCGACCGGTGAGCCAGCCGGCCAACACAGGCACCACGTCCCCGACAACCAACACGCCATCACAGGCGTGACGCCGCTGCCAAGCCGCCCGAAAGCGTCCGAGCAGGTAAGGCAATTGTCCCTGCCGAATCTCGGTCAGTCGCCCCCGCAGGCTCGTGTATCCCAAACCTCCGGTGCTGAAGTCTCGAGTGGGCCCGCACACGGGAAGTTGCGCACGCCGGTAAGCCTCTCCCAGCCCCACAAGAGGGAGGGCTTGCACCTCAACGCCTCGCCGTTGAAGGGCCTGTCCAAGGAGCGCGCCACTCAGATCCTCGCCGTGACCATTGCTGATCAGCAGAACCCGTTTCACCCGTTCAGCCAACGGCGCACCTTCTCGAGAGCGGTCCAACCGGGGCGGCGGGCCAGGCCATCAGCGATGGACGCGTTCAGCTCCGCCGCCAATTCAGGCGCCATCAGGGTGACCCGTTGCGCCAGTTCAACATGCTCCCTCACCCCTTTGGCACCGGTTTCCAACATGGCCACGCTGAGATTGATGCGGGCTTGGGGATCCTGAGGACTGAGTCGCACCGCCACTCGCGCAGACTTCAAGGCCGCTTGGGGCTGATCCACCAAAAGCTGCAACCAGGCCAGGCACGTCCAGCCTGCGGACTGGCCTGGAGCCTGGGCCGTGATCTGGAGGAAATCATCGATGAGGTCCTCGGGAGGGGTGCCCTGGCGATAGCGCTCCAGGGCCTGAGAGAAGAGGGTTTCGTGGCTGATGGTCAAGGCTGGTCGGCAAAGGCTCAGCCTTGCAGATTCCCACGGCAGCTCGGGGTCCCCTTCGCTGCTCGGGGAGAACAAGCGAGGGAAGGAGCTCTCCGCCCAAGGGGTTCAGACAGCAAAAGAACTGCCGCAGCCGCACGTTTGGGTGGCATTGGGATTGGTGAAGTTGAACCCGCCTCCGATCAAAGCTGAGGAAAAGTCGAGTTGCAAGCCGTAAATGTAAAGAAGGCTCTTGGGATCGCAAACCACATCAAACGAGGCACCCTGGTCCGGCTTGTAGGTGTAGCGCTCGTCATCCTCCCGGATGGCAGCCGCGTCAATGAAATCCATGGTGTAGCTCATGCCGCTGCAGCCACCGGAGCGCACACCCACGCGCAACACTTTGCTCTCTCCCTGCTGCCCCATGAGCGTGGCGAGCTGGCGCATCGCCGGCTCCGTGATCTGGATGCCACGACCATCCACACCGATGTGGTTGGGCTTCTGGGTCGGAGATGGGGTGGTGAGAACGCCAGAGGGGGTTTCGCTGGGCGTGATGTCGGCGGCGGTCATGGAGGGGGCTGTCATGGGAGGGATGGCATGAAGTCCGAGATCATGGACCCGATCGTCAATGGTAGAAGACCCGTTCCAGCGTGGGGGCCTTTGATCGGCCCACCGAACAGCAAAGACCGCAGGAGGCTTTCAGGCCGGTTCTCCGCCGTGGGTCGGTGACGCCGCTTCATAAAGTTGATGGGTTGATGGGAGGATCTGGTGCGTGTCGCCATCGTGGGTGCGGGGCTGGCGGGGCTGGCTGCGGCGGTGGACCTGGTCGACGCTGGCCATGAGGTGAATCTTTACGAAGCCAGGCCGTTCATGGGCGGCAAGGTTGGCAGCTGGGAGGACAGGGAAGGCAACCATATTGAAATGGGCCTGCATGTCTTCTTCTACAACTACGCCAACCTTTTTGCCTTGATGGGCAAAGTTGGGGCCATCGGCAACCTGTTACCCAAGGAGCACAGCCATCTGTTTGTGAACCGCGGCGGCGACGTGCGCAGCCTGGATTTTCGTTTCCCCCTCGGTGCTCCCTTCAACGGGCTCAAGGCTTTTTTCACGACCCCCCAGCTCGACATCATTGACAAATTTCGCAATGCTCTCGCCTTGGGGACCAGTCCGATCGTGCGGGGACTGGTGGATTACGAGGGGGCGATGCGTGTGATTCGTGAGCTTGACGAAAAGAGCTTCCAGCAATGGTTTCTCTCCCATGGCGGTAACCAGCACAGCATTGAAAGGCTGTGGAATCCCATTGCTTACGCCTTGGGTTTCCTGGATTGCCAGTCGATCTCAGCCCGCTGCATGCTCACCATCTTCATGATGTTCGCCGCGCGAACGGAAGCCTCCAAGCTCAACCTGTTGAAGGGCTCCCCCCACCGCTGGCTCACCGGACCCATCCTCGATTACATCACAGCCCGCGGCGGACGCCTGCATTTGCGCCATCGGGCCCTTCAGTTGCACGACGAGCGTTGCCCGGGCGGTGATCGTGAGTCTGCCCCGACCCGGGTGACAGGCCTCACCCTGGGCACACCCGAGGGGGAGCAGACCGTGCAGGCTGATGTTTACCTGGCCGCCTGTGATGTGCCGGGAATTCAACGGCTGGTGCCCGAGGCTTGGCGCCGCCACAGGCTCTTTGCCAACCTGGATCGCTTGGAGGCTGTGCCGGTCGCCACCGTTCAGCTTCGCTATGACGGCTGGGTGACGGAGCTGGGAGACACCCCTGTGGACGCTGAAAAGCGAGGAGATCTCAGCTCGCCTGCGGGCCTGGACAACCTGCTCTACACGGCCGATGCGGATTTCAGCTGCTTCGCCGATCTCGCCGTCGCCAGCCCTGAGGATTATCGCAAGCCCGATCTGGGGTCGCTGCTGCAGTGTGTCTTGACACCGGGTGACCCTTGGATCCCGAAGAAGAATGAAGAGATCATCGCGCACACGGATCGACAGGTCAGAGAGCTTTTCCCAAGCTCACGCCAGCTGAATCTTGTGTGGAGTAACGTCGTCAAACTTGCACAATCGCTTTACCGTGAAGCGCCAGGCATGGAGCCGTTTCGCCCGGAGCAACGCACGCCGATCAGCAATTTCTTTTTGGCAGGCAGCTACACCAAGCAGGATTACATTGATTCCATGGAAGGTGCCACAATGAGTGGTCGACTGGCTGCAGCGGCCATCATGGGGCGATCGGTGAATCTGGCCCGCAATGCCGCCGCAGCGTAGGAGCTGAATCCATGGGACGCTGGCTCGATCATTCGGTGACCACGGAAATTGCTGCCCCGGTCGACCTGGTGTGGGCGATTTGGAGCGATCTGGAAGCGATGCCCCGGTGGATGCGCTGGATCGAATCTGTTGTCACCCTGGAGGATCCCGATCTCACGGAATGGACGCTGGCAGCCCAGGGCTTTCGCTTCCAGTGGCAGGCCCGCATCACACGACGCGTTCCAGCCCAGCAGCTTCACTGGGAATCCGTTGGGGGGCTGCCCACCCGCGGAGGAGTCCGCTTCTACCCCCTCGGTCCTGGGCACACGGCCGTCAAACTGAGCGTGAGCTACGAACTGCCGGCGATCTTGGCACCGTTGATGGAACCCTCCATCATGGGCGGCATCGTCAACAAAGAACTCCAAGCGAACCTTGACCGATTTCGTGACCTCGTGGAAACCGATCCCCGTGCCTGCGCCCCCCCCCTGTGAGCCCCGCCGACGGCCGCAGGCTCGCCATGTCCGACGCTTGTTCCAAGGGCTGGCCGGGCTCTTCCCCGCGCTTCTTCTGAGCGCTTGCGGGTCTCTGCCGTTTTTGGGCTCCGGACCCCAAACCAACACGGAGCCCCCCCTGCCGGTGGTCCCCAAAGCACGGCGGAACGCGGTGGGGAACCAGCCGCCCCCCCAGACGCCCGCACTGGCTCCCCTCGCCACGCCGCAACAGGTGGTCAAGGCTGTCAGCGTCGGGCGCCCTGATCCCTTCGGAAATGTGCTCAAGCCCACCTTGATCCTTGAAAGGGGGGGGGCATCCAAGACGTCTGCCGCCGCCCAGCGCCCTGCTCCCCCCGTTCTCACCTGGCCGGCGGGCCTGACCTTCGAAGGCGTGCTGCAAACCTCCGATGAACGTGAGGCGTTGGTGAGCGTTCTGCCCGAGGGGGCCAGCGAGGGGGCCCGCCTGGCGGGGTCCCTACGGGTGGGAGACACAAGCGCCTCCACCGATCTTCTTCCCCCCGGTTGGCAGGTGGCCGCCATCGACATCGAGGGGGAGAGGCTGGTGTTGCGGAAGGCGGGGCAGACCGTCAGCCGGTCTCTGCCGAAGGCGCCGGAGTTGTGAGCGCTCGTTCGCAGGCCCCCACCAATCCCTCCAGATCATGGGGGTCGGCTTCGCCATCGACCCGCCCCAACAGCTCCTGGCAAGGCTGACTGGTTTGGGGACCGATGGACACCACCTTCACCCCCTCCAACACCTGCCGCCATTGCGAGCCGAACGCCGCCTCCAGCATGCGCGCGCAGTGGCGCACGGTTTTTGCGCTGCTGAAGGTGATGGCGTGGAGGGTGCGGCTCTCCAGCGCCTGCACCGCGCGGCTGGGCAAGCCATCCGGGCAGCGGGTCTCGTAGGCGGGAACCTCCAGCACCCGGGCGCCAGCAGCGGTGAAGGCCTCCGCAAGCACCGTGCGTCCGCCGCTTTGGACACGAGGGGCGAGGAGCTGCAGTCCCATGGCCGAAACGGGGAACTCCTCGATCAGCGCATCCGCCGTGAAACGGGTGGGGACAAAGTCAACGCGCACGCCCAGGGCATCCAGCCGCTCAGCCGTGCGACGACCCACCGCCGCGATGCGCAAGCCCCTGGGCGGACGGGCCAGATCTCCCCCCCGACGCCGCAAGCGTTCCTGCAGGCCATCCACCCCGTTGGCGCTGGAGAAGAGGAGCCAATGAAAGTTGTCCAGATCTCGGAGGGCTTCATCGAGGGGTTCCCAGTCATCCGGAGGACCCACCACGAGCGCGGGCAGATCCAAAACCTTGGCCCCAACCTGTTCAAACAAGCGGCGTGCCGCTCCCAATTGTCCTTCCGCCCGGGTGACCGCGATGGTGAAGCCGCGAAGGGCCGCAGGGGGTGTGGCCGTCATTCCTCCTCCAGTTTCACAAGACCGGCCGCCTTCTTTCGCAAGGCTTCCGCGTCTTCGGAACGGCCCTGGCCCCGCAGGAGCGCGATGGCTTCCCGGAGGTGTTGGCGCGCACCGAACACATCGCCCGCGAGCAGCAAAGCCACCCCCAGATTCTGATGGGCCTCGGCACGGCTTGGTTCCAGAGCCAGGGCCTGGCGATAGGCCAGGATCGCTCGATTGACATCTCCGCACTGTCGCAGGCTCAGGCCCAGCTGCAGCCAGCCATGGGGGAGCTCGGGCGCGATCCGCGTCGCCTCAGATGCCAGGGCAACCGCATCCGCCGGATGCCCCCCTTCTTGCCGCAGCGCGGCAAGATTGAGGCGGGCCGCCAAGGTGAGGCGCGGATCCAAGGGCAGATCCAGAGCCTGTTGATAGAGCCTTTCCGCCCCCCGTGGCTCATCCTGAGCCAGAGCCAGGTGGAGCAGGAGCTCATAGCGTTCGGGATGGGCCTCCTCCGGGCAACGGGACAGGCCTTGTCGCAGCAGCGCGATGCCGCGGTTCCGATCGCCGCCGCTGATCTCCAGGCCTCCCAACTTGGCGCAGGTGTAAGGGTCGAAGGGATGACGACGCCACTCCTCCTCCATGGCCTCCCGCAGGCGCCGCTCTTTCTCCCCCCGAAGAATCCGCTCCGGCTGATACCCCTCGTGCAGCAGAGCCGGTTCAGGGCAATGGAGCAGACGCCAGTGGGGTTCCCTGGCCAACAGCGCCTGGACGCTGTCGTCCACCAAGGCGTGATACGCCCGTGTCCAGACGATGGCCGGGTGCCGCCGGAACAGCCGACTGACGTTGGAATATGGCGATTGAAGCGCACCCAGTTCCCGCCGAAGCAGCGTGATCAACAAAGCATCCGGCTGGGCCATGGCTTGACGCAGGGGAGCGATGGCCTCGGGCCGCAGGCGCTCATCCGCGTCCAACACCAACACCCAGTCTCCCGTCACCCAGCGCAAGGCGGCATTGCGGGCGGCGGCAAAATCCCCTGGCCAGGGGATCTGATGCACAACGGCTCCAGCGGCCCGCGCAATGGCCACCGTGTCGTCTTCGGAGCCGGTGTCCACCACCACCATCTCATCCACCAGCTCGCGCACCGAGGCGAGGCAGGCGCCCAGGCTCTCAGCTTCATCGCGCACGATCATCGAAAGACTGAGGCTCAATCCGTGAACCCCCCGTCAGCCAGGCTGACCTCGGTCTCCATGGAGCCCAGGCCAATGCGGGCCAGGGCCAGGGCCTGGGCGTCGGGCATCTGCCCCGGACTCCACACGGCGGGCACCTCGGGAGGAAGGAGCTTGCGCAGGCTGTCCCAGAGGTAGGGACTTCCATACACCACAACCCCAGCCAGGCGCTTCTCCTCGATCAGCCGGGTGATCCAGGTGGCCCAGGGCTGGTCGTCCCCAGCGGTTCCACGGAAGGGATTGCCGCGCAAAAAGAGCTGCAGCAAAACGGGCCCCTCGTTCCATTCGGCCAGCGTCCAAGGTTGCACGCCTCGCGAATCCAGCACCCATGGTCGAAAACCGGCTTCTGCGACACGACTCAGGGCGGGCGCGGAGGGAGCCAGAAAGGGGCAGGCCAAGCCATCGTCGACACGCAGCAGCGCCAAGCCCTTTTGACATCCCGGACGCGTCACCCTGCCCCCCTGGCTTTCCAAGGTGCGGTGGAGCAAGTCGTTCGCAAAGGTGCGATCCTCGGCGGAAGGGCCATTGGAGAGGGGACCCAGGGGCTTCTCCGGATTCTCTCCACGCGGATCCGGATCTCCAAGCGTGAGGGCCAGAGCCCGCTGCCGGCGCTCCGCAGACCGCTGCAGCCCTTCAACGCTCAGCCGTCCTGTCTCCAGGGCGGCGAGGATGGCATCGATCGCCCGCCACGGATCCGAGGGCATCAAGACCAGATCAGCTCCGGCCTCCAGGGCCAGCACGGCCGCCTCCCCGGGCTCGTGGCGGGCGGCGATGGCCTCCATCACCAACGCATCCGTGACCACAAGGCCGGAAAAGCCGAGGTCATGACGCAGCAGTTGCGTGAGGACCACCGGGGAGAGGGTCGCGGGACGGTCGGGATCCAGCGCCGGCAAGAGGAGATGGGCGGTCATCATCGAGGCCACGCCGGAGGCGATGGCCCGGCGGAAGGGAGGCAGCTCGATGGCGTCGAGACGGTCCCGGCGATGGGGCAGCACGGGAAGATCGAGATGGGAATCGGCGCTGGTGTCGCCATGGCCCGGGAAATGCTTGGCACAGGCCAGAACCCCCTCGCCTTGCACCCCGTTGATGAAGGCGGCGGCCAGCTCCCCCACCACAGCGGGGGTTTCCCCCCAGGCACGCACATTGATGACGGGATTGGCCGGGTTGTTGTTGACATCGCAGACCGGTCCCAGAACCCAGTTCAGACCAAGGGCGCGGGCCTCCCGACCGGTGCAGCGTCCGTACTGTTCCGCGAGGTTGCGGGCGGCGGCGGGATCGCGGCCATGAAGGCGGCCCAAGCCGAGGGGCGGGGGAAGCCAGCTCGCGCCAGCGAAACGCTGCCCCACGCCCTCCTCCACGTCAGCGCAGAGGAGCAGGGGCTGATCAGCCCAGAAGGCGAGTTGTCGGGTGCGAAGGCGCAGCTCGGCGGCGGCACCACCCAGGAGAATCACCCCTCCCACCCCTTCCGCCAGAAGGGCACGAAGCGTCGCGTTGTCGTGCTCCCAGAAAGGATGACGCCGTTGCCCGTCCGCGAGATGGCCGCTGGCCCGCACCACCAGCAGGCTGGCCACCAGTCGACGCCAATCAGTCTTCGGAGTCATCGCGGCCTTCGGCGGTGGCTTCCGGGATCTTGGAGAGCGGCTCCGCGTCCGCACCCTCCATCGCCGGAGCGAGGGTGTCGGATTGATTTGAGATGGAAGCGCTCTCCCGGAGATGCCGCTCGCGCTCGAGGTCCCGCAACAGCCCGAGCACGGCGGTGCCGCGTTCAAGCCCACGGTCGAGAACAAAAAGCAGCTCGGGCATGCGGCGCAGTCGCAAACGGCGTCCCAACTCTCCTCGCACATAAGGAGTGGCTGCTTTCAAGCCCTCGATGGCCTGGCGCTGCTCCTCGTCGGAGCCATAGACGCTCACAAAGATTTTGCTGTGCTGGAGATCGCCCGCCACGTCAACCCGAGTGACGCTCACCATCCCCTGATGCACGCGGGCGTCGCGGATCCCCGCAGTGAGAAGGTCGCTGATCTCCCGGCGCAACAAGGAGGCGAGCCGCTCCACCCTTCGGCCCTGTGCCATGGCTAACCCAATGGTGCTGGAGCCACCATCGCACGCAGCACCAGCACCAGGCAGAGCAGGCCGCTCACAAGAGCCCCGACCAACGCCACGGCGGTGACGGGAGGAACACCCCGTCGCCCCAGGGGCTGCACGAGGGTTTGCAGGATGCCCAGGGAAAAGGCCACCAGATAGCGTGGATAGCGGAGCACGTTCTGCAGAAACTCCCTCATCGCCGGGCACCCCCCCCACAAGCCTGGTGGCTACTCTGCCGCCGAGACGCCCGCCAACGAGGCCCGAATGTTGGAATTGCATCAGTTCAAGCACTCCGCCTTTTGTGAAAAGGTTCGGCTCGTGCTGGCGGTCAAGGGTCTGGAGACCAAGCTGGTGGAAGTCACTCCCGGCGTGGGCCAAGTGGAGCTGTTTCGCCTCTCGGGGCAGCGTCAGGTGCCCGTGTTGGTGGATGGAAGCGAGGTGATCGCCGATTCCACTGAAATCGCCTTGCATCTGGAGCAGCGCCACCCCCTGCCCGCTCTCCTGCCAGGCGATCCCGATGAGCGGGCGCAGGCGTTGCTTCTGGAGGATTGGGCCGACACGTCCCTGGCGAACGGTTGCCGCCGCGCCCTGCTGCAGGCGGCTGCCAGCCGTCCAGCCTTGAGGGCCGCTTTGCTCCCCGAGGCCACTCCCTCCTCTCTGCGCCAACTTGTGCGCCTCCTGCCGGGGGGCTTGATGGGTCCCCTCAGCGACACGCTGACCAGCCTGCTGGCGCCCCTGGAGGCGCGCCAACTTCACCGCAACCTCGAACAGCTGAGCCAGCTCTTGGCGACGCGCGAACACCTGGTGGGCTCCCAACTCAGCTTGGCGGATCTGGCGGTGGTCGCCCAACTCTCCCTGCTGCGTTTTCCGGCGTCTGTGGACGGTCCCCTGGCTGGAGAAGGGGTGAACGGCATTGCCGACAACCCTCTCTTCCAACCCCTCTTCGCCTGGCGAGACCGACTGCTGGCAGGGATCAGCGGACTGAAAACCCGATGAGCGATCCACTGCTGCGGGAGATGGATCACTACGTCGTGCTGGAGCCCGGCGGAGCGGACACCATCCTCACCGCCGATGCCACCCGCGCCTGGTTGGCCCGCCATCTCGCCACGATGCGGCAGTTGCCGGAGGATTTGTCCCATCTGCCCGATGACGCCAGTCGCGCCGAGCGACTTCTCGAGACGGCCTGCGCGCTGGAACTGGGGCCAGGATTGGTGATTCAGTGGTTCGCTGTGCGGTTGGAGCGTTCGGAATCCAGGTGATCTCCGCTGCTCCCTTCTGAGGCCTGCCGCACCAACGGTCCTTTTGGGGGGAGCGGATCCTCCCGAAGGATGGATGGCAGGGCGTTCACCACCTGACGCGCCACCTCCTCCGGTGTGTTGTCCTCCTGGCGTACATGCAGATCCGCCTGGGCATAGAGCGGGCGCCGCTGCTCCAGCAAGTGCCGCAGACGGGCTGCTGGATCCCCATCCGCCAGCAGGGGTCGGGGCGTCGCGTCTGTCCGCAGGCGCTGGAGCAGCACCGACTCCGGCGCGTCCAGCCAGATCACCACCCCCTGCCTGAGGTGGCCCCAGTTCACGGGCCGCGTCACCGCCCCGCCGCCGGTGGCCACCACCAGGGAATGCCAATGGGCCAGTTGATCAAGCACGGCGGTTTCCAAGTCGCGGAAGCCCTCCTCCCCATCTGCGGCAAAAATCTGGGGAATGGAGCGGCCGGCCGCACGCTCCATGGCCTCATCGGCATCGACGAAGCGATAGCCAAGGGTTTGCGCCAAGGGACGGCCCACAGCGGTTTTCCCAGCCCCCATCATCCCAATCAAATACAGGTTGAGGCCGCGCAACCTCCAGGCCAGATCAGCGTGGTCGACGGGGGGCATGGAAAACCCATGGCAGCGAGCAGGTTCCTATGCTGCCAGGGCCATTGGATCCCGCCATGACGCCCGCCGGGTTGACTCTGCCGGTCGGGGCGGCAGCTCCGACCACCTCCTCCACCGGCTCAACCCGAACGTCCATTCGTCCCCATGGTCAGGGGCGCCCTTGTGTGATCACGCGTCGGGCCTGTTTCAGTGCCAGCCACCTGTATCGGCTGCCGGAGTGCAGCGACGCGGAAAATCAGAGCCGCTTCGGCCTCTGCAGTCTGCAACCCGGACATGGACACAACTATGAGTTGGTGGTCGCCATGGCCGGTCCCTTGGATGCCGATGGCATGGTGCTCAACCTCTCGGAGGTGAAGCATGTCATTCGGCGGGACGTGGTCGACCCGCTCAACTTTCGCTGCCTCAATGGGCTCTGGCCGGAGTTTGACCTCAGCCGGCCCGAGGGCCGCCTTCCCACCACCGAGGCCCTGGCCCTGGCCATCCGTGCCAGGCTCAGTCCCCACCTTCCGGTGGTGGCGATCCGCCTTTACGAACACCCCGATCTCTGGGCCGACGCGCTCGGGGGTCCCGCCCGAAACCCCATGGAAGCCTTCCTCTCCATTCGCACCCATTTCGCCGCTGCCCACCGCCTCGCCCGCGAGGAATTGAGCCAACAAGAGAATGAAGCCATTTATGGCAAGTGCGCCCGGATTCACGGTCATGGACACAACTACTTGCTGGAGATCACTGTGCGCGGCCAGATCCAAGAGCGCACGGGCATGATTTGCGATTTGGGCGCCTTGCAGCAGGTGGTGCAAGAAAAGGTGGTGGAGCCATTCGATCACACCTTTCTCAACAAGGACATCTCTTTTTTCGCAAGCTGTGTGCCCACGGCGGAAAACATTGCGCTGCATATCGCTGATCTCCTCAGCACCCCGATTGCGGAACTCGGAGCGCAGCTTCACAAGGTGCGCCTGCAGGAAAGCCCCAACAATGCAGCAGAGGTTTATGCCGAAACCGCCCAGCTCGGCATGATGCCGGCCACCCTTGAGGCCATGGCCTCAACCTGAAGCTTGACTCGGCCTGCGTTGCGCCTGGTGTTGGCGGTCAGTCTGGATGGCCGCCTAGCCCCTCCAGCAGGAGGGGCTGCCCAACTCGGCGGCAAAGGGGATCGTCGCGTTCTTGAAGAGGCGCTGACATGGTCCGATGCTGTGCTGATCGGCGCTGAGACCCTCCGCCTCCATCAGAGCAGCTGCCAGATCCACGCGCCAGACCTCTTGCGGCAGCGTCAGGAGAGAGAACAACCTCTCCAACCCATCGTTGTGGTGTGGAGCCGCTCGGGCATGTTTTCTCCGCGATTGCCCTTCTTCCAACAACCCTTGGAGCGCTGGCTGCTTTTGTCCTCCACCGTGCAACCTCCATCAGCAATGGTGGGTTTCGATCGGGTGCTTCCCTTCCTGGACTGGCCGAAGAGTCTGCAGGAGCTTGGCAGCCTTGGTGTGGAGCGCATCGCTGTCCTTGGGGGGGCCCGGCTTGCGGGATCCCTGGTGGCCGCGCGGGCGTTGGACGCGTTGCAGTTGACCTTGTGTCCGATGGTCTTGGGAGGCGCCCATGGCTGGCTGCCCCCCGCCGTGGAGGGTGATCCCTCAACCCACTGGGTGTTGCGGAGGCAGGAGCCCCTCCCCGGGGGGGAACTGCTGCTGAGTTACGAACGTCAGACCCGACAACGTGATGGGGACGATCACGGTGGCCCGGGAGGTTAGGGGCCTCCCGGAGCCGTTCCAGGGGGGAGTGTGCCAAGGGTGCCAAACCGACGGGCCAGATCTCGGAGAGGAACCTCTCGAAAACTGTCCACTGGCAGGCCGAGCAACCGCGCCAGACAGCGCTTCACCACCACCTCTCCATCATCGCCAAAGCGGCCACCGACGAGCTCGGTGAGCACGCCAAGGCCTCGGCCTGTGCGGTCTGTTTCCTCGATCAAACAGCGGCTTGTGGGACCCGCCAGCTTGCGGCAAGGGTCTTGAAGCGTGGCCCCCAAACCGGGAGCGCCAGCAGATGCCGCCTGCACGCAAATCTGTGCGAGTCGTGTTTCCAGCTGAGGGCGAATCAATTGCAGAACGGGCAGGAGCAGGCCTGCGCGGGCTGGCGATGTCTGGCCGATGACCACACCGCTGGTGAGGACGAGCAAGACCCGCAGCCATTGACTCGGGCGGAAACAGCAAAACCTCATGGTCGGCTTGGGGCTGATAACGACAGGCGAGTCATCAAAGCGGTGCAGGTGATGATTAGTTTGCGTATCTGGCTTGTGGATGGAGGATTCCGGCATGGCTGCTCTGAGAGCGCGCTGGCATCAGACCATGACTGATCTATCGCCTGAGGCGCACGATACCCTGCAGCACCAGTCCACTCCGGACGGCGCAGCGCCACTGCCGTTTTTTTCCTGGAACTGGCTGCACGCCCTGGAAGCCAGTGGCAGCATCGTGGCTCGACAGGGGTGGCAACCCTGCCATCTGGGCCTCTGGCGTGGTGACACCCTCGTGGCGCTGGCTCCTCTGTACTTGAAGGGGCACAGCTACGGAGAATTCGTCTTTGACCAATCTTTTGCGCAGTTGGCAGGGCAACTGGGCTTGCGCTATTACCCAAAGCTTGTCGGCATGAGTCCGGTAAGTCCCATTCAAGGCTATCGCTTTTTTATCAGCGCTGCGGAAGATCGTGAAACAATTCTAGGTTTGCTGTTTGAACAGATCGAGACCTTCTGCATCCGCCAGGGACTCTTGAGCTGCAATTTGTTGTATGCAGATCCTGACTTTGCTCGCGAGGCCCAATCTTACGGCTGGTCGCTTTGGCTAAACGAGCAAAGCGAATGGATCAACCCCGGCCTGTCTGATTTTGACGCCTACCTCGCCACCTTCAACGCCAATCAGCGCCGCAACATCCGCCGCGAGCGACAGGCGGTGGCCGACGCTGGGCTTAAGGTAACCCCTCTGTGTGGAGAAGCCATTCCAGCCCGCCTGCTGGGACGCATGCACACCTTCTATGCGCAACATTGCAGTCGCTGGGGAGTCTGGGGCAGCAAGTATTTGAGCGAAGAGTTTTTTGTCAACTTTGCCGAACAGCTGCGCTCTCATCTTGTCCTCTTCAGCGCCCATGAAGGGGACCCATACGACCCGGTTGCAATGGCCTTCTGCGTGCAAAATGGTCAACAGCTCTGGGGACGTTACTGGGGCAGCGAAGTCGAGGTCAATCACCTGCATTTTGAAGTGTGTTACTACGCTCCTCTGGAGTGGGCCATCGCCAGTGGCATTCGCCGCTTCGATCCTGGAGCCGGGGGCAGTCACAAGAAACGACGAGGCTTCCTCGCCCAGGCGCGACTGAGTGCTCATCGGTGGTTTGATCCACGTTTCTCATCGATTCTTCAGGATTGGCTTCCGAAAGCCAATGCGCAAATGGAAGAAGAAATCGCGGCCATCAATGCCGATTTGCCATTCACCACCCCATACGATCCACCCACTCCCTGACGTTCAACGCCGCACCCTGGAATCGACCATGACCCAGCTCAACCCCTCCTCCCACAGGCATCAACCATCGCCACAACACGATCGACAGACGCTGGATGAGGCACTTTCTCAACGGTTCATCGCCTTAGACCCCGCTGGCTACGTCCTGATCCGTGTCGAGCCTGAAACTCAGGAGCTGGTGGCGGAACATTACAGCAACACAATCAACGAACAGGGCTTGGCTACAGATCCCGAGAGTGGCGAAGTCATTCGCTGCCAGGGTGCATGGCCACGCAGACCGCAAGCCATCTTCCGCGGTCGCACTGCCAAAGAGCTGGGAATTCTTCTCACAGAGAGTGATGGAGCCTTACCGCTGACGCGTATGGATCATGCACTCTACCTCGGTCGAGAGTTGCAAAAAGCCGAAAGATGCCTTGAAACTGGAGAACCCTACATCCAAGATTAATCTCCTCATACGGTGCAGACTTGCCTTTGCAGGGTCGCTCAGACCGCTCAAGAAATGACGGGGAGGCGTCCTTCTGACCGATAGCCTCAGGCAGGTTGCAACTCTCTGGTGTCAGGAGACACACCCGTCTGAGGATCAGGCGGCAGAGTCGCGAGCTGTTGTTCGATTTCGCGTTTCACGACCGCGCGGTACTCCTGGAAGTGCTCATTGTGAGCAAGCGTGACGAGAAATTGCTCAAAGTTCTGAGGATTAGCTCTGGCAATAGTGAAAAGTGATGACCAGAAACGCAAGCGCGTGTCGCGAACCACACCCTGTCTCCAGATGACAATCGAGAGGGCACGAAGATCAGTCCAACTCGGCAAGGACGGCTTCCCCAACCTGGATGGTACGAAGGCCTGCCACCGAGGACGCCCCATTTTTAGGTAATAATGCTTCACACGATCAATATAGGCATTTGGCTCATAAAGGCGGCAAAAAGCATCAACATACTCTTGTGCGATATCACGAATCGGCCGGGTTGGCTTGAAGTTGAGAAGATTGGTTTGGTTGACACCCTTGGCATCTGAACGCTCTTGAATCAGGCGCCCCTCCTTCTCAAGGCGATGCCACAGCCCGGTGTTGGGAAGTGCCTGCAGCATGCCCATCATGGCCGCAGGTATTCCCGTTCGACTCACGAACTGCACGATGCGATCGCCAGCCCCTTGCTTCTCGCCATCAAAGCCAATGATGAATCCAGCCATGACCCGAATTCCGTACGATGTGATTCGATCGACGGATTCTTCCAGAGAAGTGCGCGTATTTTGAAGTTTCTTAGCCGTTTCCAGACTCGCCTCATCAGGCGTTTCAATCCCCAAGAAAACACTATCAAAGCGGGCTTCAGCCATCATCTCCATCAATTCATCATCCGAGGCCAAGTCCACAGAAGCCTCAGTCGCAAAGCTGAAGGGGTAGCGGTGTTGGATTTGCCATTGCTTTAGCAAGGGCAGCAGCAATTTTGCATTACGCTTATTACCAATGAAGTTATCATCAACGAGAAAGATTGAACGACGCCACCCAAGATCATAAAGATATTGCAACTCAGCAATCAGCTGTTCCGGAGTCTTGGTTCTTGGCTTGCGCCCATATAGAACAATAATATCACAAAACTCACACTGAAAAGGACAGCCCCTGGAAAACTGTACTGACATGGAGTCGTAGGCCGACAAATCCAGGAGATCAAAGCGAGGCACAGGTGTTGCCGTGACATCCGGCTTGTCTCCGTTTGCGCTGAACGTCCCTTGACGCGCACCCCTTGTAATCGCCTCGACAAACAGGGGCAGAGTGATTTCACCCTCATCAAGGATTTTGAAATCAGCCAATTCCAGCTCTGGCGCATCGGGGGTCGAGCTGGCGAATGGCCCCCCCACCGCAACGGGAAGGCCGCGTCGCTTGGCACGAGCGATCTGTACGGCCATATCGGCTTTTTGAACAATCATCCCTGAGATCACCACCAACTCCGCCCAACGCCACTCGTCCTCGGTCACCTCGCGAACGTTGCGATCCACAAGTTTCATCTCCCAGTCCTGAGGCAGCAGAGCCGCCACCGTTACCAATCCGAGCGGTGGTAGCAACACCTTGCGATTGACGAGCTCAAGAATTTTCTCGTAGCTCCAAAACGTCTTGGGAAATTCTGGATAAAGCAGGAGGGTACGCATGCCGAGCGGAGGAGAGCGGTTGACGGATGGGGAGCCGTGAAACCTGCGGAAGTGGTAGAACCTTAGGTGGTCTGGCTGCCCATCGGC
The DNA here is from genome assembly GCA_046047935.1 of Cyanobacteriota bacterium. Taxonomy (GTDB): domain Bacteria; phylum Cyanobacteriota; class Cyanobacteriia; order PCC-6307; family Cyanobiaceae; genus Cyanobium. The sequence continues at coordinate 7,445 of JBJOHA010000054.1, read as the reverse complement.
CAAACCAACACGCCAGAAGGGGCTGTTCTCTGCTCTAATGGTCAGACGTTGAACGCATCACCATGGCTGTGGCCTATTACCTGGCTCTCGTGGGAGGCGGTTTGGCCGCCGCCTTTGCCCTCACGGTCGTTCTCAAGGGAATTCGGTTGATCTGAGGCGCACTGTCCCACGCTTGACAAGCTCGGCGATCCCCAGAATCAACCCCAAGCTTCCCAGAAGCCCAATCGTCTTGGCCAACCCAAGGTTGCCAGCCATTTTCGCAGCCAGCAAACCGCTGAATCCTCCGCCACCCAGGAAAGCGATCTGTCCCAACCCTGCCATCCGCCCCCGCAACACCATCGGGGCACCCACTTGGGTCATGAGGTTCACGCCGCTCAAAAGGGTGGCCGTACCCGCGCCGATGAAAAAGCTCATGACCAACCCCACGGCTTGATGCATACCACCCTGATGGCGCAGTCCCAAGGCAAGACCGCATTGAGAAGCTCCCGTCAAAAGAACGCACGTCCCCATCAACAACCCTGGTCGCTCTGACAGCCAGCGGCTGTTGCGTTGCAGCACCATGCCACCGCTGATGCTGCCAGCGGCGATCACACTCGTGAACACGCCGAGGGCCTGCGGGGATGGCCCCAAGACGGAAGCAGCCAACACAGGCGCCAGCCCGGGGTGAAAAAAGCCGATCAAGCAAGCTACGGCGGTGAAGCGGAGCACATGGCGCAAGACGAGCCCACACTCCCGCCAGGCCGCCATCATGCTCACGCTCTGAGCAGAGAAGCTTCGCTGATCCTGGTCACGACGAGGTTGAAGTACCCAGGCCACCGTGGCGATGGGCCCCAGAAACGTGGCGGCGTCCATGACGAGGGCAAGGGAGGGTCCTGTGAGCGCCAAAAGGACTCCCCCCAGGGGCGGCCCCAACAATTTGCCAACGTTGAAAACAATCGAAAAGCTTGTCAAATAGGGGGGAAGATCATGCGGCCTGTCAACCAATAAAGCGGTGTACTTGTTGCGCGCTGTCAATTCAAAAGTACTGGCCACCCCACCGAGCAGGGTGCTCAGCAGAATTCCACCCACCTGCATGGATCCACGGGGGAGGAGCATCGCGAGGGCCGCCAGCGAGGCAGAGGCCAACAGGGCCCACTGCGCGCGAATCAACACTCCTTCGCACCCCAGTCGATCGGTCAGCACCCCGGCAGGACCGCTCACGATCAAGCTTGGCAAAGAGAGGGCGGCGAAATGGATGGCCAGCACAAGAGGTTCGCCTGTTGCATCAAGCAAAATCCAACCTTTGACCGTCAAACCAGCAAAGGATCCCACCGTGCTCAAGCCCGATGCCGCCAGAAACACCGTGCGCTGGCGCTGCTGCAGCCAACCGAGAATCCAACGAGAGCTTGCAGTCGCTCTCAAGCGTCGTTGCGCCGCTCTTGACGGACCTGGCGCAGCAAATCATTGGCACCGACGAGGTCACCTTCCAGGTCATAGGTGTGAGCGGCTGTGATGCGAACCGGCACAAGCTGCCCCGGCGACGCCAGCCAGCCTCCGGGTCCTGGATGGACATGCACCTCACCGTCCACATCTGGAGCGAACCGCCCAGAGCGACCAATCATGGCTCCAGTTTCTGGATGCACCTGTTCGATCAGCACATCCACGATCTTGCCGACACAATCTGCATTGCGCGCAGCTGCAATCGGCTGCTGAAGGGCCATCAGGCGATCCCGACGTTCCAGGGCCACCGCTGGCGGCACCGGATTCGGGAGGGCTGCTGCCGGGGTGCCCTCCTCTGGCGAAAAGGCGAACACACCAACATGGTCAAAGCATTGCTCGCCCACGAAGTCGAGCAGATGTTGGAAATGCTCTTCCGTTTCGCCGGGATAACCAACGATAAACGTGGTCCGCACCACGCCATCCGGCAGCTGGTCCCGCAACCGATTCAGCAACCCCGCCGTAACGTCCGCCTGCCAAGGGCGATTCATGGCTCGCAAAATATCGGGATGACTGTGCTGGAGTGGCAAATCGAGGTATGGCAATACATTGGGCACATCTCGGAAGGCAGCCAACACCTCAGAGGTCAAGCCTGTGGGATAAGCATAGTGGACGCGAATCCAAGGGATCTCCACATGGCCCAGCTCTCGCAACAGCTCCGCCAGCTGTGGCTTGCCTTGCAAATCCAAGCCGTAATTTGTTGTAATTTGACTGATGAGAATCAACTCTTTGACACCCTGGGAAGCCAGGGCGTTGGCTTCTGCAAGAATGGAGGGGATCGATCTTGAACGCTGATCCCCACGCAGTCTCGGAATAATACAAAATGCGCAGCGGTAGTCACATCCTTCCGCCACTTTCAAATAAGCCACAGATTCATTCGTGGTTCTGTATCGCGGCACCTGATCGTCCGCAAGGTAAGTCGGCACGGCGCTGACCTGTTTCACCCGCTCACCGGCCTCCACTCGGCGCAACACGCTGACGATGTGCTGGTAGTCGCCCGTGCCGACGATGGCCCTGGCCTCGGGAAGGGCCTCAAGGAGGTCGTCTTGAAAATGCTGCGCCAAACACCCGGCAATGATGATCTGCTTGCCGTCCTCCGCCAGCTCCACCAAGGTGCGCACCGACTCTTGACGGGCTTCTTGGATGAAGCTGCAGGTGTTCACCACCACCACGGCAGCCTCCCGTTCATCGGCGCTCACGCCGTAGCCCGCTTGCGCCAGCAGCCCGAGCATGTGCTCCGTATCCACACGATTTTTTTCGCAGCCAAGGTGCGCGAAGGCCACGGTTGGTTTGCTCCTGTCAGACCTGGGGGGCATGAGGCGGTGGAAAGGCTGCCACTCCACCCTATGGAAGCGCTGACGCGCTGCCAGAATTTGACAACTTGTCTTTCATCCTCGTGACGTCCACCCGTCTTGCCAGCCGCCTGAGCAGCAGCCGACGTCGAGGCGACCCCGGCCGGCGCTGGGCCCGGCTGACCATGGCTGTGCTCGCCACCGTCGGTTTACTCGACACAGGATCGATCACCCTGCATCGGTGGGGTGTTCTGGGACCCCTGGCGTGTCCTGGTGGATCAGACGGTTGCGACAAGGTGCTCAACAGCGCATGGGGGACGTTTCTTGGCCAACCCTTGTCCTTGTTTGGAGCTCTTGCCTACCTGGCTGTGCTGCTGTTGGCCCTAGTCCCCTTGCTCTTGAAGGGTGAAACGCAAGTTGAGCTGCAGCAAAGAAGTTGGTGGGGTTTGTTTCTGATCAGCACAGGCATGGCGATCTTCAGCCTGGTGCTGCTCGGGGTGATGCTGTTCAAGATCCAGGCCTTTTGTGTGTTCTGTCTGTTGTCAGCGGTCCTGTCGTTTGCGTTGCTGGTGCTTTCTGTTTTGGGAGGGGACTGGTCTGAACCCGGACAGCTGATCTTTCGCGGCATCCTGATCGGTCTCGCTGTTCTGGTTTTTGGCATCGGCTGGGCCACCGCTGTCGATCGTCCCGAAAGCGTCATCAGCAAGGGAATGGCCCCGCCGGTCAGGGCGCCGAGCTCCCCTGCGGCTATAGCCCTGGCCAAACATCTGACCACGAAGGGTGCGATGCTCTACACCGCTTATTGGTGTCCCCATTGCCATGAGCAGAAAGAACTCTTTGGCAAACAAGCCACAGCTGAGTTGAAGGTTGTGGAATGTGCTCCAGACGGCAACAACAACCAGGCCGAGCTATGCAAAACCAAGAATATCCAGGGCTTCCCAAGCTGGGAGATTAACGGGACGATCGAATCGGGCGTAAAACCACTCGCGAAGTTAGCAGAGATGTCGGGGTACAAGGGTTCAAACGGTTTTTGATACACCCTCTCAGCGTATTCATATCAGTCTATTCCATCCCTATCGAACCAAACGACCCGTCAGCAACCCCTGCCGTATGAATTGATCTATCTTTCTCCTGAACACTGTGCCGCTGCCAGAAAGGCTGGCACTTGGGCCTATCGATGCGATAGTGCCCCCCCCGACTTTCTTCACGAAACGAGGCAGCTTCCATCAGCAACTCAGCCAAGACCAACCGTTGTCTCAAATCATGGAGAATCGGTAATACCTCTGCCTGGGGACCTTGAAGCTGGAAGAAGATGTCAGGTGGCTGTTTGCTGATAGCTTGCCAAAGCGGATCGTGTTCGCAGGCCTGGCGTTGGCTGCGCACTTGCTTGAGGGCCTCTCGGATGGTTCCGCCCCCTCTCTCCACCCCGACAACCTCCCAACAGAGCTGGCGGAGCAGCCTTATTCTCATATTGAGAGCCTTTACCGTGGCCAAATCCGGTGAAGAGGCAAGGATTGTTTGGAAAGTGGTAGGCAGGGTTTCCCCATGAGACGTGGTGGAAGTGGTGCTGGTTGGCAAAGCAAGAGACGAGAGTTGACGTGCAAACACGAGGCATTCCATCAGGGAATTGCTTGCCAAACGATTGGCTCCATGTACACCTGTGCAAGCCACTTCCCCCACCGCGTAAAGTCCGGGCACTGTTGTGGCGGCGTTCAAGTCGGTCTGCACGCCTCCCATCCAGTAATGGGCGGCGGGAGCCACTGGGATCGGCTTCTCCAGAGGGTGGAGCCCGAGCTCATGGCAGCGAGCCAAGATCGTTGGAAAGTGGCGATGAAGGCGTTCCTGCCCCACCGGGCGCAAATCCAGCCAGAGATGGTCAATCCCCTGGCTTTGCATGCAACGTGCCAGGGCTCGGCTGACCTGATCCCTGGGGGCTAGATCACCACCATTCAGATGCTCCACAGGGCTTCGGCCCTGACCATCACGCAACCGAGCTCCTTCTCCTCGAACAGCTTCACTGATCAGGAAATGGGGGGCTCCTGGCAACATCAAAGCTGTCGGATGAAATTGCACAAACTCCAAATCACGAATGCGGGCGCCTGCAGCCCAGGCCATGACCACGCCGTCCCCTGAGGCCTGGCTTGGATTCGTGGTGTGCAAAAAAAGATGGCCGCCGCCGCCACAGGCCAAAACGACAGCTTTGGAGCGCAACCAGCGAACATGACCGTCCTCGAGGACCTGCAGCCCGACGCAACGGCCGGACTCCACCCAGAGCTGCAGTGCTGGCACCCCCTGTCGGCATTCCAGCCCGGGACGTTGCATGACATGGCGCTCAAGGGCATCAACAAGGGCGCCACCTGTTCGGTCTTGGGCATGGAGCACTCGCCGATGGCTATGGGCCGCTTCCAAGGTGGTGCTCAAACGACCGTTCTCACGATCGAAGGCCATACCCAAATCCAATAGTCGTTCCACACAGGCTGGTGCCTCTTGCACCAGAAGTTCAACTGCCGGTTGATCACACAAGCCGACACCAGCTCTGAGGGTGTCGGCGACGTGACTGGAAGGGCTGTCTTCCGGTCGGGTGACCGCAGCAATTCCTCCCTGGGCCCAACGGCTAGCCGAACGGGGATTGACTTGTTTGCTGAGGAGAAGGACGCGCAAATCGTGAGGAAGTTCCAGACAGGTCATCAGCCCAGCAGCCCCACTGCCAACAACAACAACGTCCCAATGTGAAGCCAACAAAGAGCCCATGCGGTTCCTGCACTTATCCGAGCCTATGGGAGCGAAAACCCTCGCTTTCAAGGTGTTTGCTCGGGTTCCCCATTGGCACTCGCCGACACATCCACAGACTCGACATCGATCGTCACCTGTCCGGCCTCCAGCGTCTCCATTCCACGGGGGCTGCGCGGTTTGTCGCTCGGCTGACTCTGGGTGCCCATCAAAGGCGCTCCGCAGGCCGGGCAGGCCTGGCTACCAAAACTTGTCGTGCCGCAGGCCGCGCAAGTCACCAGACGTCTACGCAAGGCCTGCCAGGCCAGGAAACCCGCACCTGCAGCCAGTAAAGGCAAAAGCACAGCAAGCAAAGTCAGCCCGCCTATGACATCCAACAACAACCGGGCGGCAGGTCCTGGAAAGAGGAGAAGGAGAGCGGCAAGTGCCACCCAAAACCAAGGAAAGGAGTGGCGTTGCATTCAGCGTTGAAAACGGGATTGGCGTTCCATCCAGCGCTCAAGTGCTGCCAGTGCTTCAATGCCTGCCCAACCCAGGAGAACGGTAGCCAAGATCCAGGCAACCACCCCTCCCAGCAACACCAGCAAGGGAATCAGAGTCAGAGCAGCCAGAGCAGACAAGACCAAGGAACCAATGGCAGCACTGGCGAGGAGCAAACTCGCCGGCAGCGGAGGAAGGGCCAGATGGGCCAATACGGCGGGACGGGACACGATGACATCAGCAGTGTCTCCTCATCTTCGCTCCGAGACCATGACCTCTGGCCCCAACGGAAGTACGGATCGCCCAACGCGCCGCAGACTGGCCAAGGTGACGCTGAGGCATTGACCGAAGTAAAGGATGACACCAAGGATCCATAGCCAGAACATGAGCAACAAAATGCCGCCGATGACGCCATACGCCTGAAATCGCAAACCCAAGGCAAGCAGAAGCTTGCCGAGAAGAATGGTCAAAACTGTGGACGACAAGCTAATCAGGAGTGCACCAGGAATGACAGCCCGAATGGGTACGGGGCGCGAAGGCAAGAGCCAAAGAAGAATCATCATGGATAAGAATCCCAGCAACACTGAGAGGATAAAATCTGCGCCGACCGACAACTGTCCGAGAAAGCCATAGTGGGTTGGAAGCGATCCATCCATCCAACTCCTTAACATGGTTGATCCCAAAATCCGAATATTGCCAATCAACTGGTCAAGCACCAACATGGGGCCAACAAGAAAAAGAATCAAAAGCGATTTGAAACGAAGAACAACAAATCTCTGAACAACCATCAACAAATTCAATGATTCCAATCCAAACGGACGATCCCACCAAAGCCGATCGGCACCACGCTGAAGTGTGAGATAGATGTTATTCGCATTTAAGATCAACAGAATGAATCCAACCAGTCCTGCCCCAGCCCCCTGGCGAAGAAAGCGTGATAGCGCTTCTTCGACGAGAGGCGCAGCAACCTGGCTCGGCACAACCTGAAAAAGAATAAGTCTCAATCTTTCTTGCAGAGCATCATCCTGACCCAAGACACGTGAAGCCAGAGCAAGAGCAATCAGAACGGCAGGGAAAAATGACTGAAGTGTATGGAAGGCAAATGCTGCACTAAGATCAATACAATCAGAGCGTAGCCATAATCTGTATGTCAACCAAAGCACACGAAAGGAATAAATCCAAGGCTTTCGCATAAATATCAATCAGGAGGTCGAGGCTTCCTAGACTAAGCCCCGAACACGACACCAGCTTACGACGCATCAGCGAACAGCCTGCCGGAAACTAGTCCAAGCCAGCCCGCAAGAACCGATGCCTCAACAGCGGCCCAAACAAAAAAGCCACCCATAGGGTGGCTTTTTAATTGAGAAAGAGTTTTATCCTGGCATCGTGCTATTTTCGCGAGGTGCTACCACCTAACTATCGTCGCCGCTGCTGCGTTTCACAACCGAGTTCGAGATGGATCGGTGT
>JBJOHA010000053.1:0-76077 GCA_046047935.1 Cyanobacteriota bacterium | reverse complement strand
GTACATACAACATAGATCCATCAGACTATATCAGGATGAGAGGTTCGAATGCGGCACTTGTACAGGGAATGAAGCCGATATTAGACTTTATTCCAAAGCAGCGATTGATCCGTCATCAAATCACTGCAAAGCGGGTACATCGGCTTTACCCGGACATGCAGCGCCAAAGCTATCGAGCTCCACGAACAATTGATCCCATGGGACTGCCGGGTGTTGTTTCGCGCTTGAGCAATTATGCAGGTGTTGTTGGTGATGTGCTCAGTGCTGGAACGATGGTCTATAAATCAAGAACTGAGATGAGAGCAGGTAACTATCAAGCTGCTCAAGATACTGTTGTTTCATGGACGTTGGAAACGGCGGGTAGTTTCCTCACTGGACGGCTAGCTACGGCTTTGGTAGCACCAATGATGATGACTGGGCCCGTTGGTTTCCTTGTTGGTGGAGTCATCATTATTGGTGCTTCTATTCTTGGTGGTGAACTTGCAAAGAAACTGATTCGTAAACGCCAGGAAATCATTGAGGTCTTTATCGAAGAAATCTTTATTGTTGTTTCCCCGCTAGTATTGGACCTTGATGGAGACGGCATTGAAACTCTCTCCCTGAATGAAACAATTATTTATTTTGATCATGATAATAATCAGTTCCTTGAGAAAACAGGGTGGGTCTGGCCTGATGATGGCCTGTTGATTCTTGACCGTAATCACAACGGAGTTGTGGATGGTGGAGCTGAATTGTTTGGTAATCATACGCTGTTGGACTCAGGTAAGTGGGCGTCAGATGGTTTCATCGCATTGGAAATGTATGACAGCAATGTGGATCAAAGAATTGATGAACAAGATCCTATCTGGAATGATTTGCGTGTATGGCAAGATCACAATATTAATGCAGAAGCCGATCCTGGTGAATGGTATTCATTGTCTGAACTTCAAATCAAGGCTCTACTCCTGACTAATTACTATGATGAAATTGTCGATTCCAAGGGCAATATCCATCTTCAACATGGATTCTATGAGCGATTGGATGGTGAGCATTTCGAGATGACGGATGTTTGGTTTGCCAAAGATACTTTCAATAGCATTGCACTGAACTATCGCGAGGTTGATGAGGAAACCTCGTTGTTACCGGATGTGCCTGGGATTGGAAGTGTGCCAAGCCTGCACCAGGCACTGATGGACCCCAGCAATCCCAACTTGAGGCCAGTGCTTCTGCAATGGCTTGCGGCTACGCGTCAGCAACGCATCAGTCTCAGCGAAGAGCTCCTCTTTCAGTGGTGTGATGCCAGCAATAATCCCTATGCCTCTCCAGATCGATTCATTTGGTCAGATGATCCAAAAATTGATTTGAAACTCGCAGTTGCCGAAAAAATGTTGGGTGATCAGTTGGTCACATCTGAATTTATGCTTGCGATTAATCGTGCCGAAGAAGTGAGGTCTCTTAGCCATGACATGACATTTATCCTCGATATGTTGTTGCACAATGAGATCACGATCAATCCCTTGTTTGAGTTGGCCATCCCTGTTGAATCAGATCACTTTGGCCCGCTGCAGCTTGACTTGACGGAATCACTGAACCATCTGCGCACGCAATATTTGGATGATCCTGATCCTGGCTTTATTCCGATGGTCCAGTGGCTTCTTCTTCACGATGAGGAGATTGGCCAGACCTTCTTTCGCGAATTCCAAAACCTCTGCGCGACGTCGAGGGATCCTCTCAGCGTCGCCTTGCGACTTCAAAGAGAGCATGCAGCGCCATGGCAGTGGATCAGAGGCACGGCTGATGATGATCAAGTCAGTGGTACTCCAAGTCACGATTTCATTGAGGCGGGCCCTGGCTATGATGTCCTCAGGGGACATGAGGGGGATGATACCCTTCATGGTGGAGAGGGATATGACACCTATTACGGTGGGACGGGTGGCGATACATATATTGTCAGCCATCCATCTAGTCGCACATCAAAGATCATCTTTGACCAGGGTTCTGATGTTCACGGGACGCCTGATCGCCTTGTTTTCTGGGATTATTCAGCTCAAGAACTGCGTCCTGTCTTGGAGAGTGATCGTTTATCCTTCTACTTGCAGCAATCTACAGATTCTTTAGGGATTACAGATTATAGCTTGCCATTGGCTGTCATTAATAACCAGGAAAAGCCTCTAAATCAGATTGAGGAATTCCACTTTGCTGATGGGGTGAAATGGACGTATGATCACTTGTTGTCGATGATTCAGCCGCAAGGAACGCCTGGCAATGACAAGCTTACAGGTGTGGGATTGAGAAGTCATCGCCTGAAGGGATTAGCCGGCGACGATACCTTGATTGGGGGGGCGTTGAATGATCGACTTGATGGTGGTCCTGGCCACGACAAACTGACTGGCTTGGCAGGTGCCGACACCCTCAATGGCGGACCAGGTCATGATGAGCTTAATGGTGGAGAAGGAAATGATATCTATCTCTTTGCACGGGATTCAGGGCATGATTGCATCCAAGAAGTCTCCCCACGTCAATCTTTTCATGATCAAGTTAAGTTTATACATCACACCCCTAATGATGTCACGCACCTTTCATTGATGGGTCCTTCTGTTCAGATTCATTTTGGTTCAAGTGCCAGCCTCTTCCTGAAGAATCAACTCCATCCGCTCTCGCGCGTTGAATGGTTTTCTTTTGCTAATGGAGTCCAGTGGAGTCATCAAACATTGATGCGTCATGTAAGTTTGGCTAATCCAAGCATCAACTTCACTGCAGGACTTTTATGATGTCTTCTTCGGCTAGGTCTTCGGCTGCCAATTCCAATAGTTGTTGATGACTTGGCTCTTGAATTTGTATGACGCGATTGGCTTGCCGCATGACAGCGCGATCGAAAAGGTTGCGCACAGTGCGGCCATTGCCAAAATGAATCGGCTTTTCAGCTATCATTCGTTCGCAGACCCTGGTTAACACTTCATCTAATGGAGTCGAAACCGCGTAGCCTGATGAAGCGCAGATGTCGAGAAAAATAGCTTTCAATTCACGGGCATTGTAATCGGGAAATGAGATGAATTTGTTGAATCGCGACCTCAGACCAGGATTTGCATTCAGGAAGTCTTTCATTGGTTGTTCATAGCCGGCGACAATCACGATCAAGTCGTCTCGGTAATCCTCCATGTATTTCAATAGAGTGTCGATGGCCTCACGTCCAAAGGAATCCTCCGTCTTTCCTGATGCTAACGTGTAAGCCTCGTCAATGAAAAGCACGCCACCTTTGGCTTGATCCACAATCTCCTTTGTCTTGATCGCGGTTTGCCCGACATAACCTGCCACAAGCATCGACTGATCAACTTCTGTCAACGATCCAATAGAGAGAATGCCAAGTTCGCGATAGAGCATCGCCAGTTTTCGCGCCACTGTCGTTTTTCCTGTGCCTGGATTGCCAGTGAAAACCATATGATTTGTCGTTCTGATCTCGGAGAGGCCGGCTTCTTTTCTCATGGCTGAGACCTTCAGGATATTGATGTGAGAATTGATGTCTTCCTTGACCGAGACCAATCCTGTCATCTCCCATAACTCATGCAAGATTTGCTCAACCCTATCCTTGGATGCCTCTCGGTCATCCGTTCGTTGTGATATGCGCTGGTCTTGTGGTTGATAGGGTTCGATCTTCAGTTCAGGTTGAACAAAAGGTGACAAGCGCAGTCGTCGAGATGCGCTGGGAAAGGCTGTGGCGAAACGGATCCCATCTTGAACCAGTCCACTGCAACGTTCCGTTAAATAGGTGATGCAATTCCGCTCTTCCTCGCTGATCCGTCCGTCATTATTTGCCAGGGTGTGCAGAAACTTCAGAAGGGCATAACGCATCCGCTCCGTTAACGCGCCAGGGCTGTTGAGCGGACATCCGTTCAGCTTGTCATACATGGCCAGGTATTGGAGCCCCTCCAGTGCTGCCGTTGCGCCTGATGCCAAGGCCCACTTCTCATCCTCGGTCTGGATGAATGTCTCCAGACATCGACGCTTCTTCGCGATGTCGGCGTTCAACGCAGGCAACGCCTTCTCGAATCCTGCCAAGACCAGGATGGGGTGAATGGCATGAAAGAGGAAAACCACGTCGTCATCGCGGACGCGTCCTCGGGCTGAGTGACACAGGAGCAGACCCGATCCCAGCAGGATCATTGCCACCATCCTCGCCGCCTCCTGGGGATGAATTCCGGCTAAGGCCTCCCTGGTGTCCGCGTCGACCTCAGCCGTCGTCGCGAGCGCAAAGGAGGCATCCAGAATCCTCTTGATGGCTTCCCCCAGCAAGGTGGGGCCGTAGGCCATCAAAAATGCATGGGCTTCGGCTCTGGGCGACGCAGGCCCCTTTGGCGGGGATATCCCTCTGATCGGTGCCGGTGCCGGTGGTGGTGGAGGCACGGGCAGATTCACGGCGGAGGGAAGCGCCAATCCCTCCGCAGCGGGCCCGGTCGCACCAACAGTTTCGCTGGGCTCCGGCCCGGAGGCGTTGCCGCCCATCATGGCGACATCTCCAGCCAGCTGCTCGGATGGGGAGCCAGATATTCCGCCTTGGTCATCCGGCTCTGCGTGGCAGGCGCAGTCAGATAGAAATCCATGGCGATCGACACACGGCGTTCCTCCGCACAGCTGTTCTCCAAAACCGCATGATCCACGCCTGCCGGGAACAACACCAATAGGCCCGCCCGAGGCGCGACATCCCAACAAGGAGCATTCCAGGTCATCGCATCAGGAGATCCTTCCATGATTGGCCCGCCGTAACCCACGGCCAGACCTGCGATCAGCTCATTCGCCTGTCGCGGCGGCCACAAGCGCAGACATCCGCTCGCGCTTCCTCCGTCACCCGTGAGGTAGTAAACACCGCTGATGTGGGCGTTGGGGTGGTGGTGGCGGCCGATCCCTTGCCCCGCTTCACTCACCACAGGCCAGGCCCGCTGCAGGTGCAACGCCACCCGGGAGCGATCAAACCCCAGAGCGGTCACATAGTCGCTCGCCGCCGCTCCCAGCCGTCGAAACAAGGCGGCAAACGACGGGTGGTGATGAAGCTGGTCGGCGCCATGCAAATCCCCCGTCCAGGCGCAACCCATCTCGGGATTGCCGGTGGCTTTGCCCCGCAGCCTGAGGATGTCCTGCAGCGCGATGGCGGTGTCGAGCGGATCCGGCGTCAGCTGCAGTTCCCCCAGGGCCAGAGGGAACAGCGGTCGCAGGCCCAAGGTGTTGGGGGAGGGAGGATCAGGCGGCGCTTCAGGCGTCATCGTGCCGACCGCGGCGGAAAGAGTGCAGGAGACCATCTTCCCAAGGCCGAGGACGGCTTCCCAAGCGACGGGGGCCGAGGGCCAGGGGCCGAGGGCCAGGGGCCGAGGGCCGAGACGAGGGAGGGAATGCCTTGCGGGATGATGCCTGCGCCGCTCCCCGAAACCATGACCTCCCAGCCAGCCAGCCGCTTCTCGGCCGTCCTGCTCGGTGCCGCCCTAGGCGTTGCCGTCGCTCCCGGCATCGCGAGCGCACAGTGCTCCTTTCTTGCTCCCATCGGTGGTGGCGCCGACCCTTGGGTGGAGAAGCGCATCAGCCCGGACCGCCTGGTGGGTCGCACCAACTGGAACACCGATTTCGCCGTTGAGCGCACCTTCGGCAGCTATCGCGTCAATTTTCAGTCGGCCTCGACCGGACGAGGCACCTTCCCGTTGGCGATGTTCCTGCGTTTCACGGATGGCAGCAATCTGCAGGTCGTCAATGAAAACCTCACCCTGGATCCCGGGCAACAGCGCCGCTTCGGACCCTTCCCCGCCGTGCCAGGAAAGCGCACGAGCCAAGTGAATGTGCGTGTGGGCTCGAGCGCCATGCCAGGCTCCACCGGCTTCAGCTATCGGGTGTCGGTGGAAGGGTGCAAGTGAGCCCTGTCCGGGGCGCACAGGTTTGCAAAAGGGCGCCTCGCCGCAGGCGTCGACTCCAGGAGAAGGCTCCGGCCACCGCCAGGACTGGCAGGGGGCCGGGCACCGGGTCGATGCGAAACGTGCCTGGAACGAAAGCGCTGGAGCTGATCACCAGATCTCCCGACGTGGAGGGGTAGCTGTTCGCCTCAAAGATTGACGCCCCCGCGAAAGCGAACCGAGATTGGAGATCGACGAAGGATCCGGGGACGTTGACCACGCCCGCCGCCGTCTCCGGGCTGAACGTTGTTGGCGTGGTGAAAGACTGGGGCTGGCCACGAGATCGGCCTCCAGGATGCTGCCGGGCATTTCGATCGACACCCGGGGCGAAGCCGGCAGCCACCACAGGTCGAAGCTCCCGAGAGGCGGCACGGTGAAGCTGCTCAGCGTCGCCAGGATTTCATCTGCGGTGGCGGTCAGCCTCCAGCTGGCATCGTTGAACCCTTGGCTCGCCAGGGGAGTGGCGCCGCTGAGGAGCACGCCGAGCGCAAGCCCCGCCCATGCGGAACGCCGTGGACTTGCCATGAGAGACATCCAGTGGGTCAGCCAAAGGTTTCGCCAGCCTCACCACGCTTGTCACTCGCGATAGACCGCCCAGGCTGCCAGCAGCCCACCCGCAAAGCCCGCCGCATGGCCGATCCAACTGACGCCGGGTGGACTGAGAAAGGGCAACAGCGTCGGCAGCAGTCCGCCGTAGGCGAGGAGACAGCCGAAGGACAGCCCGATGGAGAGGGGGCGGCGCTCCAGCCAGCCGATCAGAAGCAGATATCCCAGGAGTCCGTACACCACCCCGGAGAGCCCATGGCTGGCGCCTGGCCACAGCAGCCAAACGGGCACCTGCATCAGCAACACGCTGATCCAGACAGCCCAGTAGTCGCGGCTGCCTTTGAGAAGGACCAGCCAGGACAGGGGCACAAACCAAAGGGAATTGCTGATCAGATGACCAAACCCTTCGTGGCTGAACGGCGCTGTCAGCAATCCCCACCACGGCCCCTGGTGCACCAGGGGCAGGTTCCATCGTCCCGCAAAGAGCAGTTGGTCGATCAGCTCCTGCGCCCAAGGCACCGCCAAGAGGAGGAACGGCAAAAAGGCCCGCCGTTTCAGGCGGGCCAGAGAGCGATCCAGGCGCAGAGCCAAACCCATCGCAATCGCTATCCCATCGCGGCGGCGCCGCCCACCACTTCCAGAATTTCTTGCGTGATGGCGGCCTGTCGGGCTTTGTTGTAATCCAGAGTCAACGTTTTGGCGAGGGCTTTGGCGTTGTCGCTGGCGTTGTTCATGGCCGTCATCCGGCTTGCCAATTCACTGGCTGCCGCCTCCTGGAGAGAGCGCAGAAGCTGGTTGTCGAGATAAAGGGGCAACAGGGCATTGAGCAACTGATCCGGACTTTGCTCAAACACAAAATCGGGCAGCAGCTCAGGCTCCGCATTGGCCAGGGGGGCCTTCTCCACACCCAGGCGGCCGTCTTTGGTGATCAAGCGCCAGATTTCATCATCCGCAGCGGCCAGGCCCTGGGGATCCAGGGGCAACAGCGTTTGCACGACTGGCGATGAACTCACCAGGTTGATGAATTTTGTATAGATGATCTCCACCCGATCCGTGCTGCTGGAAAGGAAATCAGCCAGCACCTCCTTGGCGATGCGGTTGGCATCTGTGGCGGTGGGAACCTGCTCTAAACCGGTGAAGGTGGCCCGCACCTTGTATTGGGAGGCGCGGTTCTGGAAATAGGTGATGGCTTTGCGGCCCATCAACACCAGATCGACCTCCAGTCCCTGGGCCTTCAATTCGGCGAAGCGCTGCTCGGTTTTCTTGATCACCGAGGAGTTGTAGCCACCGCAGAGGCCACGATCGCCGGTCACCGCCAACAGCGTGACGGTGCGGATGGGGCGATTCTCCAAAAGGGGTGAATCTGCGGTTTCGAAGGCCATGCGGGTCTGCAGGTTCTGCAACACACGGGCCAGACGATCCGCAAAGGGTCGGCTGCGCAACACCTGCTCTTGGGCGCGGCGCACTTTGGCGGCCGCGACCAAGCGCATGGCTTCTGTGATCTTGCGGGTGTTCTTGACGGAACTGATCCGGTCGCGGATCTCTTTCAGGTTGGCCATTTCTCGCGCCTCAGGCTGTCGCCAGCATGGACGCCTTCACCTCGGCAATCGCCGTCTTGAGGGTGGCTTCCGAGGCATCGCTGAGCTGCTTCTCCGTCATCACGGCGGTGATGAAATCGGCCTTGTTGGTGCGAAGGTATTCACGCAATTCGCGAACGAATTGCGTGACCTGATCCACGGGCACCTCGTCGATGAGGCCCTTGACGCCCGCATAGACCACAGCCACTTGTTCGGCCAAGTTGAGGGGGCTGAACTGCGGCTGCTTCAGCAGTTCCCGAAGACGCTTGCCCCGGGCCAGCTGCGCCTGGGTGGCGGCATCCAGATCCGATGCGAACTGGGAGAAGGCCGCCAATTCGTCGAACTGAGCCAGTTCCAGCTTCAGGGTGCCGGCAATTTTCTTGATGGCCTTCGTTTGGGCCGCGCCGCCCACCCGGCTCACCGAGATCCCCACGTTGATGGCGGGACGCAGGCCGGAGTTGAAGAGGTCGGAGCTGAGGAACACCTGTCCGTCGGTGATGGAGATCACGTTGGTGGGGATGTAAGCCGACACGTCTCCGGCTTGGGTTTCGATGATCGGCAGGGCGGTCATCGATCCTTTGCCCATGGAATCGGACAGCTTGGCGGCCCGCTCGAGCAGGCGGCTGTGGCAGTAGAACACGTCGCCGGGATAGGCCTCGCGACCGGGGGGGCGACGGAGCAGAAGCGACATTTGGCGGTAGGCCTGGGCCTGCTTGGTGAGGTCGTCGTACACCACCAGGGTGGCTTTGCCCTTGTACATGAACGACTCGGCGATCGCCGCGCCGGTGTAGGGAGCCAGATACTGCAAGGCGGCGGGATCGGAGGCGTTGGCGGCGACGATCACGGTGTAGTCGAGAGCGCCACGCTCCCGCAGAACCTCCACCACGTTGGCCACGGAGGCGGCTTTTTGCCCCACCGCCACGTAGACGCAAACCACATCCTCACCCTTCTGGTTGATGATGGTGTCGAGGGCGATGGCGGTCTTGCCGGTCTGACGGTCGCCGATGATCAGTTCCCGCTGGCCCCGGCCGATGGGAATCATGGCGTCGATGGCCGTGATGCCGGTTTGCATGGGCTCATGCACCGACTTGCGCTGGATGATGCCCGGCGCCATGGATTCAATCAGGCGCGTTTCGCTCGTGGGAATCTCTCCTTTCCCGTCAATCGCTTGGCCCAGGGAGTTGACCACCCGGCCCAACATGGCATCGCCGACGGGAACAGAGGCGATTTTTCCGGTGGCGCGCACCGTGCTCCCCTCCTGGATGCCCAAGCCTTCGCCCATCAACACCGCGCCGACGTTGTCCTCCTCCAAGTTGAGGGCGATGCCTTCGGTGCCGTCCTCGAATTGCACCAGTTCTCCGGCCATCACCTGCTCAAGTCCATAGACGCGGGCGATGCCGTCGCCCACCTGCAGGACGGTGCCGACGTTGCTGACGGACACTGTGCTGTCGTAGTCGGCGATCTGTTGCTTGAGGATCGCGCTGATCTCGTCGGGGCGGATGGAAACCATGGCTGGAAAAGTCCCTGGGGAAGGGGGTGAAAGGGGAGCTGTTGGAAGAGGAGGGAGAAGGGGGGATCAGCCGGCGGTGGCCAGCGCCAGGCCCAGGCGACGCACTTGGCCAAGCAGGCTGGCATCGATGACCTTGGAACCCACCCGCAGCACGAAACCTCCGATCAGGGAGGCATCAACGGCTGTGGCGATTTCCACCTTGTCGGTGCCGGCCACGGCCTTCACCTTCTCGGTCAGCTGAGCTTGCTGGTCCTCGCTCAGGGCCGTGGCGGAGGTGATTTTCGCCAGGGCGATGCCGTTGCTTTCGCGATGTAGCTCAAGCATTCTTTCCAGGACCGCATCCAGCACGCCGATGCGACGGCGGTCCGCCAGCAGCTTGAGGAGATTGAGGAAGGTGGGGGTGATGCTCTGGCCAAAAAGGGCGAGAAGAACCTTCTTCTTGGCTTCCGGATCGAGCACGGGGGAGGCCATGGCCTCTCGCAACTCTGGGGACGCCTGCCAGAGGGTCAACAGGTCCCGGGTCTGGGTGATCACCGTGTCGGTTTCGCCAGAGGATTCGGCCAGCTGGAGAAAGGCGTCGGCGTAAGGCGTGGTGATGGCGTTGAGAAGGGGCATCAGCGGTTCCCCAGGGATTGGATGGACTGGTCGATCAAGCGGGCTTGAGCCGAGTCGTCCAGCTTGCCTGGCAGAGCTGCCAGGGCCTTCTCGATGGCTTTCAGCGCGGTGTCCCGGCGCAACTGGTCGATGACCCGGGACGCTTCGTTGGCCAGGTCGGAGGTGGAGGCTTGTTTCATGCGAGCCAGTTCCTCGATGGTCCGCTGCTCGCTCTCCAGACGGATGGCATCGGCCCGTGCCTGGCCATCGACGCGGATCTGTTCCGCCTTTTTCTGAGCCTCCGCCACACCCTTCTGAGCCTCAGCCAAGGCGGCAGTGGCACTACGCAGGCGATCCTCCACCTCGCGCAGTTCGTTGGCGATGGCTTCGCGGCGCCGTTGCAGGATGCCGCCAAGGAAACCCCGCAAGAACCAAACCAATCCGGCAATCACGATGGCCAGATTGATGATGTTGGTTTCGAAGAGGTCGAAATTCAGCCCAAAGCCACCATGGCTGGCCAGGAGCTGGGGCAAGGTGGCGTTCATGGGGTGGGAAGCAAGCGGGCGACGATCTGTTCGCTGAGCAGCGAGGCCTGTTGATCGAGATCGGCAAGAGCCTGATCACGCTCGGCGTCGATTTGGCGGCGGGCGGCTTCCCGGGACGCGTTGGCGGCGGCGGTTGCCTCGGCAAGAGCGGCACGATAAAGCCGATCCATCTCCTGTTCGGCGTTGACTACCAAGGTTTGGGCTTCTTGGCGAGCCTCTTTGAGTTGGGCTTTGAGATCAGCCTCCAGGCGTTCCGCCTGAGCCAACGCGCTCTTGGCCTCGGCACGGCTGGTGAGGATGTAGCCCTCCCGATCCTCAACGGCCTTGCCGACCGGGCGGAAGAAGAGCGCGTTGAGAATGAAGGTGAGGAGCACCACCTGAAGCGCCATCAAAGGCAAGGTGGCATCGAGGTCAAAAAGACCTCCCTCCTGGGCACCGGCCTCGGCGAGCAATAGCCAGCTGGTCATGGAGCGGGGCGGGCGAAACGGCGGGAGCGTGAAGCGGAAGAAAACCAATGGCGAGGGAGGTCAGCCACGACCCCGTGGTCACACGAGGCCATCACGGGGTCATGGAGCCAGATCCTCAGCCGGCGAAGGGGTTGGCGAAGAGCAGCACAAGGGCCACCACCAGGCCATAGATGGTGAGCGCTTCCATGAAGGCCAATGAGAGCAGCAGGGTGCCGCGGATCTTGCCTTCGGCTTCGGGTTGGCGGGCGATGCCTTCGACAGCGCCGCCAGCTGCGGTGCCCTGGCCAATGCCAGGACCGATGGCGCCGAGACCGACAGCAAGGCCGGCAGCCACTACAGAGGCGGCGGCAGTGAGGGAATCCATGGGGTGACGGGGGATGGGAGTCGCTGGAGGCCGTAATGGCCGGTGACATGACGAGGCCGGAACCTGATCAGGTCGTGGAAGGGAACCGATTGGAACCTTGCGCCTGGGACATCTCAACCGAAAGGGTTGGAGATGGGCCCGTGCTGAGACGGACCTGCGCGGACAGAGTTTGGCAGACCGCTGGTGAGGCGGAGGATCCTCTTTGGATCAGTGATGTTCTTCGTGCACAGCCTCGCCGATGTAATAAGCGGCGAGCGTGGCGAAGATCAGAGCCTGGATGGCACTAGTGAACAGCCCCAGAAACATGGCCGGCAAGGGCACGATCAGAGGCACAAGAAAAGCGAGAACCGCAACCACCAACTCGTCGGCGAGGATGTTGCCAAACAAACGGAAGGAGAGGGAGAGCGGCTTGGTGAAATCTTCAACAATTTTGAACGGGAGCATGATGGGAGTAGGCTCCACATAATACTCAAAATAACGAAATCCTTTGCGGCTCAAGCCAGCATAAAAATAAGCCAAAGACACAAGCAGAGCCAGGGCGATCGTCGTATTGATGTCGGCGGTTGGAGCTCCCAGCTCGCCACTGGGGAGATCGATCAGTTTCCAGGGGATGAGCGCGCCGCCCCAGTTGCTCACAAAGATGAAGAGGAAGAGCGTGCCGATGAAGGGAAGCCAGTCTCTGTAGGCTTTTTCACCAATTTGCTCACGGGCGAGGGAGCGGATGTAATCCCAGAGAAATTCCAGAAGGTTTTGCACGCCCGCCGGTTCGCGCTGCAGGCGGCGCGTGCCGATCACCACAACAGTGAGCAGGGCGCCAATCACCACCCAGGAGCTGAGAAACACCTGGCCATGGATCTTGAGATTGCCCAGATTCCAATAAAAGTGCTGACCCACCTCGAGTTCAGCAAGGGGGAGCAGGGGCATCGCGAAGGGCATGGGAACCATCGGATTGGACAAACCGGATCAGCAATCCGGAGCAACAGGCGGCTCGAAACGAGCGGAGAAATTTCAGGCGTCGAGAAGGGCCTGAACCAACAGGGCCGGCTTATAGAGCAGAAAGCCCAGAAGGGCTGGCAGCACGTGAAGCTGGGGAACCTTGCTGGCCGTCAGCACCAAAACCACGGGCACCAGCAATTGCACCTTCTCCACGGATTTGCTGCTCACCCCCAAGCGTGAGACGCTGCGGGAGAGGAGCACCAGATAGAGGAGGCCGCAAAGGGCGCCGATCAGAGTGCTGAGGGACGTGGACCAGCCCAAGGTCAGCCCCACGACGGGAACGGCGATGGCCGCCGCCACCGTGGTGGCCACCAGCAGCCGACGCCGCAGGCGGTGGTAGTCCTCCATTCCATTGTCAACAGTCCCGGAGGGGGCTGCGACTGGCATGGAGGGGAGCATCGGATCAGGATCGACAACCTCTCCCCCAGCCGTCGCCGAAGCGTCAGCGTCCTGGGGAGTGGCAATGGCGACCGCCAACCTGAAAACCTTGGAAGCGCAGGGAATTTATCACGCGGGCTTCCTGCGCCGCCGCTTCCCTTGGGGTGAGCTGGGCCATGGATGGTTTCATCACGCCACTGGAAGCAGCACCCGCTGCCGGATCAGTCGCCGCGCACGCTTCAGCCGTTCCGTCGCGTCCATCTCCACCGCCAGGTCCCGCAGAGGGGTGCCGGCTGGAGCTTGCGTCCAGGCTTGCAGGAACGCAAGGTCACCCGGATCGATCTCCAGCGGTCTCAGGTCGGGATCCAGCAAGGCCGTTCCTGGCCAGCCCCAGAGGCAGCGGTTCACCTCGCCAGCGGCAGCCAGCAAGGCGCGGTCATCCGACCAGTCGCGGCGGTTGACAGGGTCCCTGCTGAGAAACACCTCAAAGTGGCTGATGTCCGGATCCAGGGCCTCCACCAGCTCCCACTGCTGCCGCTCGGGCAGGTCCCGGGCCCGCTCCAGCAGCTCGCCTGAGAGCAGGCGGGCGGGATCCCACACCTCCGGGTTGGAAAAGCCCGCCAGGCGCAGTCGCGCCTCGTTGATGAAAGCCAGCAGGCTGGCCACAGTGAAGCTCGTCTCCTGCGGATGCAGATACATGTCGGCGAAATTGGCGTCGGCGACGGTGTCGAGTGCCCAGCGCTCCTCGTGGTGGCGCCGCAAGCGATTGGTGGCGGGCAGTTGGCGCAACAGCTCTCGCCCCAGGCTCAGCCCCTTCGCGCCGGTGCCCGCTCCGAGCAGGCCGAGCGCCCGCTGGGTGCGATGGATCTCCCAGCGCCCAGCCTCGGCGTAGAGGAAGAGATGGAGCAGCCCCCCCGGCGCCAGCCGCTCCGCCAGAGCCTTCAGGCCCGCCTCCGGCTGGGCCAGGTGGTGCAACACCCCCACGGAGTTGATCGCGTCAAAGGGCCCCTCCTCCCCGAGGTCGAGCAGGCTGCGCCTCTCGATGCGCAGCTCTCGCACCCTCTCCCGGCCTCCGGAACGCCGCAGGCGCTCTCGAGCCACATCCAGGGCCCCGGAGCTGATGTCCACAGCCAGGACGGTGGCCTCCGGGTTCAGGTGGCAGAGGTAGTCGGTGCTGACGCCGGTGCCGCAGCCGGCATCGAGAATCCTCCAGGGCCGAGGGCCAGCCCCGGGAGGGCGGGGGGGCAGGGCGCCCCGCATCGCCGCCACCACGCTGTCGATGCACCAGCGCCAGTTGTAGCCCGGAGGGGGGCCATCCTGGAGGGGGTCACCGGGAAAGGGGAAGCGGTCGTAGAAGTCGCTCACCACTGGAGTGGCGGCATCGCGCGGGGGGAGATCACGCGCCAGGGGGGTGGCTCCGGCCGGGGAGGGGGTGGGCGACTCCTGCATCGGGAAAGGGTCCTGCGCGGTTCAAAAGGCCTTGGCCTTCCCAGACTCCCCCATCGGCGCCCGGGGGTGGCGGACAGCTGCAAACATTTGTTCATGCGACCGCGAAGGGGCCGGGGGAGAGCCGTAACGTGCCGAAGCCCGGCACGCTCCCGTTCATGACTGTGACCGCCAGCAGCGGCAGCACGAGGGTCAATCCCCAGCTCTACGACACCCTGCCGCTCTCCAGCGTCCGTCAGGCGGAGCAACAGGATCGTTTCCCCGACGGGGGCGAACTCCAGACCCTGATCACCTTCTTCCAGAGCGGCCGCGTCCGCGTGGAGGCGGCCCAGAGGCTGTCCGCCAATGCCGCCGCCATCGTCGCCAAAGCCGCCGACCGGATCTTTGTTGGCGGCACGCCGCTCTCCTATCTCGATGGTCCCCTCGGGGGCGAGGGGCCTGGCTCCACCCCTCTGGCCGCCGACCAGGAGGCCTTCCAGCGCTCGGTTCAGACCTTTGTCGGCACCACGTCCGCGCGACGAGGCAACGTGTTCAGTCGCCTCCTGGAGGGTGCTGGCGGGGACGCGGATGTGCGCGTGGTGCTGCCCAGCGGCTTCAACCCCATCTCCGTGGGCGTCTACGGCACGGAGCGGATGAAGAAGTCCATCCGCGACCTCGCCTGGTTCCTCCGCTACGTGGGCTATGCCCTGGTGGCTGGCGATCCGAGCATCCTCGCGGTGAACACCCGCGGGCTGCGGGATGTGCTGGAGAAAGCCTGCTCCCTGGCCGCCACCAATGTGGCGCTCCAGGAGATGCGCGCCGCCGCCGCCGCGCTCTTCCAGGGCGAGCCCGAAGCGCGCACCCTGGTGATCGAATGCTTCAACGTTCTGCTCAAGGAGCTGGAGGTGGCCACGCCCTCCACCCGCCAACGGTTGGGCAGTCCGGTGAATCAAGGTTTGCAGCTGCCGGCGATCTATGCCCTCGCCGCCGAGGGGCGCCTGCGCTTCGTGATGAAACCGGGCCTCTCGGGCCGTGAAAAGGCGGAGGTGATCCGGGCCGCCTATCGCCAGGTGTTCGAGCGCGACATCGTCAAGGGCTACTCCTTGGAGGTCTGCCCCGTGGAAGCCACCCAGTGCCGCCAGGGTCAGATCTCCATGCGGGAGTTCATCCGTGCCCTGGGTCGGAGCAAGGACTACCAAAAGCAGTTTTACGGACGGTTCTCCAACAGTCGTGTCGTTGAACTGGCCTTCCGCCATTTCCTCGGCCGCGGACTGAGTTCCATTGAGGAATTCCGCTACCACTTCGCCATTGTCAGCGCCCAGGGCCTCAAAGGGCTGGTGGATGTGCTGGTGAACAGCATGGAGTACGCCAGGGTCTTCGGCGAGGAAACGGTTCCCTTCCTGAGGGATTTGGGAGAGGAGGCGCAGGAGAGTGCGGGCTGGGGCTCCAACCGCAAGCTCTTCCGCTTCAGCGCTCCCTTTGAGGGGGCCCCCCAATACATCACCCTTTACGCCTCCTATCGCCAGCCCCTTCCTGATCAACACGCCTACGGTGGCGGCAACGATCCCCTCGCCCTCACCTACGGCGCCATCTTCCCTTCCGGCACGGCCTCCGTGGCCACCCGCGCGGTGCCGTTCAGCTACGACGGTCGGCGCCTGCTGATCAGCAATGGCCTCAGCCAGCCGGGCCAGATGGCCAGTCCTCAGTTCCGCAAGGCCTCCCCCCGGCGTGTGGGTCCGCGCGTAGTGCGGCTGAAGCAGATCGCCACAGGGGGAAACTCCGTTCCTCAGCGCGGTGGGCAACCCAGCATTCGCGGCAGCGAATCGGCCACCCAGGCCGTGATTCGCGCGGTGTATGTGCAGGTGTTGGGCAACAGCGGCTATGCCGGCGAGCGCAACACAGTCGAAGAGATCAAGCTGGAAAACGGCGACATCAGCCTGCGGGAATTCGTGCGGCAGGTCGCTCGTTCCAATGCCTTCCGCCGTCGTTACTGGAGCGGTCTCTACATCTGCAAGGCCATTGAGGTGATGCATCGTCGCCTGTTGGGCCGTCCCACCTTCGGCCGCTGGGAGATTGACGCCTACTTCGACACGGCCGCGCGCCAGGGCTTCTACGGGGTCGTGGACGCCATGATCAACAGTCCTGAATACACCAGCACGTTCGGCGAAGACACCGTTCCCTACGAACGGTTCATCACGCCGATGGATCTCAACACCCGACGGGTGCCCGCTCTGCGGCGGCCCCTGAATCTCGAAGCCATCCCCGATCTGCGGATGACGCCTCGACCCGATGTGCCGGCGCCGCAAAAGATCCGCACCACCGCAGACCTCACCCCCCGCAACCTGACGCCACGTTCGACGACGATCCGCGGCGGCTGGTCGGCCCAGATCGCCGGAGGCGAAACCCTGGCACAACCTCCAGCCGCCATCCGCGGTCCCGGCAGCCTGCGCCAGCCTCCCCTCCCGGCGCGCACGTGGCGCCCTCCGAGCGGCGCCTCAGCGGGCTGGTCCGCCCTTGTCACCGCCGCGCCCCGCTCCACCGGGTCTTCCGCTCCAGCCGCCGCGCCGGCGATCGGTGTCTGGAAGTCTGCGGTTTCCCCCGCTGGCCCCAGCCTTGGGGCTGGACCGGCGACGATGCCTGCTCAGGCGATGGAGAAAGCCCTGCGCAGCGCCAATCCCCAGGGATTCCGGCGCCGCCAGAGCCTTGGGCGTCCTGTGCAACTGCCCAGCGCCCCCAGCGAGGGCCAGCTCGTTGAGGTGGTGCAAGCGAGCTACCGCCAACTTCTCAACCGCATTCCCTTCGCGGCGGAACGCCTCCTCGATGCGGAATCCCAGCTGCGCAACGGCCAGGTTTCGGTGGCGGAGTTTGTGGGGCTGATCGCCAGCAGCGACCTTTTCTTGCAACGACTCAACCGTCTTGCCCCGTTACGGGCAGCGGCAGCCGCGCACCTGGCACTGCTCGGACGGGCCGCCATGCCGGCGGAAACGAGCCGCTTCCTGGAGGTTCGCACGACCCGCGGCCTCCCTGCCGCCGTGCAAGACCTCCTCTCCAGCGAGGATTACGCACGGGCGTTCGGTCGCTCCACGGTGCCCTTCCTGCGGGGGCTCAACACCCAGGACGGACTGCCGTTGGCCACGGTCAATCGCTCCGCTGAGCTCTACAGCGGCAATGGCGGCCTCACCCCGAGCCCACGCCCAGCCATTTGAGACGCGCGGTGGGCCGCCAGGGCCCGCTCCGCTCTGGCGACGCTTGCCCTGGAGAGCGCTCGATTGCTCACGTCATTGGTCCACCAGCGACGTGCGCGTTGGCGTTACCGGATCCCCCCCAAGCCCTCCGGCGTCGAACCGACAATCGTTGATCGCCGCCCCCCGGATCCTGTCCGGGGGTTTTTTCACGTTGATGGATTCGCTCACAACAAACGATGCGGAAACTGTCTCCTTTCTCCCCTGCAGCCAGGAAACAAGCGGAGCAGATAATGAACAATTGCTGCAACATTCGCCGTGGCTGTGGCGGGTCAAACGCATTGCGAGCCAAGGGATCTCAGGCTCCGAGCCGCCATGAAGATCTGTTACCGAGGCCATGGGCGGCGTCAGTCGTTGGCGCAGAATGACACCGCGATCGGCACCACCGATCTCACCCTTACCCACCGGATACCGGTCTCCTTAACGGTGACCGCTTGTTTCGAGGCAGAACTGCATGAGCATCGTCTCCAACTCGATCATCAACGCGGACGCCGAAGCCCGCTACCTCAGCCCTGGCGAACTCGACCAGGTCAAGTCCTTTGTGGCCGGAGGTCAGCGTCGTCTGCGCGTCGCCCAGGCCCTCAGCGAGAGCCGCGAACGCATTGTCAAACAGGCCGCAGGCCAGCTCTTCCAGAAGCGACCTGATGTCATCTCGCCTGGCGGCAACGCCTATGGCGAAGAAATGACCGCCTCCTGCCTGAGGGACATGGATTACTACCTCCGGCTCGTCACTTACGGAGTGGTCGCTGGCGATGTCACTCCCATTGAGGAGATCGGCATCATTGGCGCTCGGGAGATGTATCGCTCCCTTGGCACCCCTCTCGAAGCCATGGCGGAAGCCGTGCGGGAAATGAAGGCGGTGGCCACCGGCATCCTCACCGGCTCTGACGCTGAGGAGGCTGGCTTCTACTTCGACTACGTGGTCGGCGCCCTCTCCTGAGGCCCATTCCCATACCATCACCGCCATCTTCATCGGGATTCCATGCAAGACGCCATCACCAACGTCATCAACCAGGCTGACGTCCAAGGTCTTTATCTGGACGGTTCAGCCATGGGTCGCCTCGAGAAGTACTTCTCCAGTGGCGAATTGCGTGTCCGTGCCGCCGCAACGATCAGCGCCAATGCCTCCGCGATCATCAAGGAAGCCGTGGCGAAATCTTTGCTCTACTCGGACATCACCCGTCCTGGCGGCAACATGTACACCTGCCGCCGCTATGCGGCCTGCATCCGCGACCTGGATTATTACTTGCGTTATGCCACGTACGCCATGCTGGCTGGAGACACCTCCATCCTGGATGAGCGCGTGCTCAACGGACTGAAGGAAACCTACAACTCCCTGGGTGTTCCCATCGGTGCCACCGTGCAGTCCATTCAGGCCATGAAGGAAGCCACGGCTGCCCTTGTGGGTCCCGATGCCGGACGCGAGATGGGCGTCTACTTCGATTACATCAGCTCCGGGCTGGGTAACTGAGTCAGTCTTCCAACCGCCGCCAGCACACACCATGCGTCTGTTCAAAGTCACCGCTTGCATCCCGTCCCCCGAAAAGGCGCGTACGCAGCGGGAGATTCAGAACACCTACTTCACCAAGTGGGTTCCTTATGAAAGCTGGTTTGCCGAGCAACAGCGCATCATGAAGCAAGGCGGCAAAATTTTGAAGGTGGAGTTGGCCACCGGTCGCCGACAACAAAACTGCGGAAACTGATCGTCCAGGTTGTGATCCAACACCTTGGGCGCTCCGCTTGTCCCGACCCGGCGATGTTCACTTCGATCGGCGGCGAGATGGCCTCCCACCAGCTCCGCCGTCAACATTGAGCCACTGCCCAGCATGATTGAGCCCAGCCCTGGCTGGGTTTTTTGTTGCCTCGTCCCTCGCCTGGTTCCCGATGAGGCGCTCGGCGGAGGTGCGGGAGTGACGGAGAGACGGACTGACGCAGTGAGGAGAGAAGGAGCGAGGAGAGAGGACGTGAGGAGGGACGGGGATGGGGCGACAAAGATTTTTGCCGCCGCTCCCTCGACAAAGCCCCCACCGGCAGGGCTCAATGGAGCACCGATCTGGCCGTGACTTGCCAGGCCCTATCCCGACCCATCCATGGAATCCTTCCCCCAGGTCCGCAAGCCTCCCCAGAACTGGCTCCCCATTCCTTGGGATCAATGGCCTGCTGAGGCGCGGCTGCTGGTGGGTCTGGTTCTGATCTGGAGCGTTCTCGGGTTGTTGATGCTCAGTTCCGCCAGCTGGTGGGTGGCCGATCGGGAAATGGGGGATGCGGCGTACTACATCAAGCGTCAGGGACTCTGGCTGCTGGCCGGCGGCGCGCTCTTTTGGCTGGCCATCCGCACCACCATGCGACGCTGGCTACACCTGGCGCCCACCGCCCTGCTCATCGGAGCCCTGCTCGTGGGGGCCACGCTGGTTTTGGGCACCACGGTGAACGGGGCCAGCCGCTGGCTGGTGCTGGGGCCGGTGCAACTTCAACCCACGGAGTTGGTGAAGCCTTTTGTGGTGTTGCAGGGCGCTGTGCTCTTCTCCCACTGGCGCCGCATCGGCGCCGACCAGAAGCTCCTGTGGCTTGGCGTCTTTGGCGTGTTGCTCCTGTTGATCCTCAAGCAGCCCAATCTGAGCACGGCGGCCCTGACGGGATTGCTTCTCTGGTTGATGGCCCTGGCGGGAGGGTTGCCACTCCTGCAGTTGCTGGGGGCCGCCGGAGGGGGGGCTCTGTTGGGATGCGCCAGCATCTTGATCAATCCCTACCAGCGGGATCGGGTCACCTCCTTCCTGGATCCCTGGAAGGACGACCAGGGATCGGGCTACCAGCTGGTGCAAAGCCTGCTGGCCATCGGCTCCGGGGGCGTGTTGGGCCAGGGGTTCGGTCTGTCAACGCAAAAATTGCAATATCTCCCCATCCAAACAACAGATTTCATCTTTGCTGTCTTCGCCGAAGAGTTTGGCTTCGTGGGCTGTTTGATGTTTTTGTTTTTTCTTCTCCTGTTTGGCTTTGTCGGCCTGCGCATCGCCCTCTCCTGCGCCAGCAACCAGCACCGCCTGGTGGCCATCGGCTGCACGGCGCTTCTTGTGGGCCAATCGATCCTCAACATCGCCGTGGCCAGCGGCTCCATGCCCACCACGGGGCTGCCCTTGCCGCTCGTGAGCTACGGCGGCAACTCCCTGCTGAGCAGCCTGCTGGTGGCAGGACTGCTCGTGCGCTGCTCCCTGGAATCCGCGGGGATGGAACCCGTCCGACCGCGGCGGCGACGCACCACGGCAGGACCGATAGGCTGACGCCCTCGCCCTTGACCCGCGCCGATGACCAGCCTCGGGCTGCAGCTCGCTGACTGGACCCGCTCCAGCGAAGCCCTCCTGCAGGCCTCCTTGAGCCATCCCACCCCCCTCACCCTGGGCCTGGTCTTTCTGGGGGGCGTGCTCACCAGCCTGGGCCCCTGCTCGCTGTCGTTGCTGCCAGTCACCCTGGCCTACCTGGCTGGGTTCAGCTCCTCCTCCCCCCTGTCGTCACCCGCCCCCGCTCCGGTTGCCCTGGCGATGCCCTGGCAGCGCAGTTTGAGCTTCAGTGGTGGGATCGTGGCCTCCCTCGTTCTGCTCGGCTTCAGCAGCGGTCTGCTCGGCCGGATCTACGGCCAGGTTCCTCAGGAGGTTTCCCTGGTGGTGGCGGGGGTGGCCGTGGTGATGGGGCTCCATCTGCTGGGCTGGATTCCGCTGCGGCTGCCGACCGGTCCCGATCCCGAGCGCTGGCGCCGCGCCGTTCCAGCCCCCTTGGCGCCTCTGGCGGCGGGCTTGGCCTTTGGCCTGGCCGCCACCCCGTGCACCACACCGGTGCTGGCGGTGTTGCTGGCCTGGATGGCGCAGACGGGTCGGCCCCTGGCTGGTCTTCTCCTGCTCACCTGCTTCGGCGCCGGCCAGGTCGTGCCCCTCCTCCTGGCCGGCACCGTGGCGGCCAGCCTTCCCACCCTGCTTCGCTTGCGTGCCCTGGGCCGCTGGATTCCTCCCATCAGCGGCGTGGTGCTCCTCACCACCGGCGCCCTCACCCTGGTGGCCCACCTGGCATGAGCACCCTTCCCCCCCCGCCGTCTCCCTGGAGAACCGGGCTTCGGCTGGTGGCCTGGCTGGCCGACCTGCGCCTGGCCATCGTGCTGCTGTTCCTGATCGCCGTGGCCAGTGGCCTTGGCACCGCCATTCCCCAGAAGGAAGAGGTCGGCTTCTACCACCAGCGCTACGACAATGCCCCGTGGCTGGGATGGCTGAAAGCCGATGGTCTGCTGCGTTTGCAGCTCGATCATGTGTATTCCAGCAGCTGGTTTCTGGCCTTGCTCGCCTTGCTGGGGGTGGCGTTGCTGCTTTGCAGCTGGCGACGCCAATGGCCCGCCCTGCAGGCTTCCCTGCGCTGGATCGACTACACCACCCCGCGGCAACTCAGCAAACTGGCCCTTGCCGAAACCATTCGCGTCCCAGGGGAGGGCGCCCTGGAGCCCTTGGCCCGGCAGCTGCGCGCCACGGGCTGGAACGTGCGCGAGCGGGAGGGACGGCTGGCCGCCCGCAAGGGTCTGGTGGGTCGCGTCGGGCCGCTGCTGGTGCACTCCGGGATGGTGCTGCTGATGGTCGGAGCCGCCTGGGGCGCCCTGGCGGGACAGCGGCTGGAGCGCTTTCTGGCCCCAGGCAGTGATCTGGAGCTGCTCGATCGCCAAGGGCGTCCGCAGTTGACGGTGGTGCTGGATCGGTTCGACATCCGTCGGGATCCCGCCGGCCGGCCGGAGCAGTTCACCTCCTCCCTGCGGCTCCTGACACCCGCCCCGTCGGCGGATTCCTCCGGTCCGATCGCGGAGCAACCAGCGGAGATCAGCGTCAACCACCCCCTGCGAACCAAGGGCATCACCCTCTATCAGGCGGATTGGACCCTGGCGGCGATTCAAATCCAGTTGGGGCGCTCTCCGGTGCTGGAGTTGCCCCTGCAACGCTTTCCCCAGCTCGGCGAGGAGGTTTGGGGGCTGCTGCTGCCCACGCGGCCCGATGGCGGCCAGCCGGTGCTGCTGACCTTGAGCGGCGAGGATGGACCGGTGGAGGTGTTTGACGCGGAGGGCGCCTCCTTGGGTCTGCTGCGCCCCGGGGGCGAAACCCTCGACGTGCGCGGTCTGCCGGTGCGGCTGGTGGGTGTGGTGCCCGCCAGCGGGGTCCTGTTCAAAAGGGATCCGGGGGTGCCGCTGGTCTACGGGGGCTTTGCCGTGCTGTTGGTCGGTGGCGCCTTCAGCCTCGTGGCCACGCGCCAGCTGTGGGCGGTGGAGGAGCGCCGCGCGGATGGCGTCTGGCTGCACGCGGCGGGGTTGTGCAATCGCAACCTCACCGCCTTTGCCCGCGAGTTGCCCGTGCTCTTGCGCGAGTTGGCCCTTCCACCCGGGGGGTGACGATCAGCAGGGCTGTCGGGTGCCGTGGCTGACCCGCACCTCGGTGTGGACATTGCCGCGCGGATTGAAATCCGCCACCAGCTCCATCCAGCTCGGGTCGCAGGCCTCCACCAGGTCATCGAGGATGCGGTTGGCCACCTCTTCATGGGAGATGGCGCGGTTGCGATAGCTGTTGATGTAGAGCTTGAGGGCCTTGAGCTCCAGCACGAGGGGCCCTGGCTGGTAGAGGAGGCGCAACACGGCGAAATCCGGATAGCCGGAGTAGGGGCAGTGGCAGGTGAATTCCGGCAGTTCGATCGACACCTCGTAGGGGCGGCCAGGGCGCGGATTGCTGAAGCAGACGAGGCGACCCTCCTCGATGGCCCGCTGGCCATAGAGCGGTGACGTGGTGCGCTCCTCGGCGGGGGGGGCGAGGACGACGGGATCGCGCGGAGGGGAGGTGGTCATGGCGGAGGCGGTGGTCCTGACTGGACCGTAGGTCCTGTCGGGACAGGGGCAGGAGTTGGTAGCAATGGGCACCCCGGCGCTTTGCCCTTCGCGGCCTAATGGTCTGCACGGATGGCGCTTCACCAAGGCCATTTCACCGCAGGGTCTGAGAGACTTCCACGGCCCTTCCGCCTACCCTCACTGCACACCATGAAAAAGATCGAAGCCATCATCCGCCCCTTCAAGCTGGAAGACGTGAAGATCGCGCTGGTGAATGCGGGGATCGTGGGGATGACGGTGAGCGAGGTTCGGGGGTTTGGTCGACAGAAAGGACAGGTCGAGCGTTATCGGGGCTCGGAGTTCACGGTGGAATTCCTGCAGAAGCTCAAGCTGGAGATCGTGGTGGATGACGACCGGGTCAGCACCGTGGTGCAGGCCATCGAAGACGCCGCCCGCACCGGCGAGATCGGTGACGGCAAGGTCTTCATCTCCCCTGTGGAATCCGTGATCCGCATCCGCACGGGCGACCGGGACAGCGAAGCCATCTGAAGCGGAGCTCCAACGGCGGCCGCAGTTTGCCCCTTCAGGAGGTCAAGGTGGCGGCCACCACCTCCTGAAGACGCCCGTCCTCCCATCCCTCCGCGCTTCCCTGCTCCGGACGCAACCCGCCCGGGGCGGACTGAAGCCAGAGCAGATATTCCCGGTTGCCGGCCGGTCCGGTGATCGGAGAGCCCACCACCCCCCGGGCACGCCAGCCCAGGTTCACGGCGGCGGTGCGCACGCCAGCGATCGCGGCGACGTGGGCCTTGGGATCGCGCACCACGCCGCCCTTGCCCACCACCTCTCGGCCCACCTCGAACTGGGGCTTCACCAGCAGCGCCAGATCCAGCACCCCGTCAAAGGAGAGGGGCCGCAGCAGGGCGCCAAGGGCGGGGAGAACCAGGCGAAGGGAGATGAAGGAGAGATCGGCGACGGCCAGATCGGGCCAGGGATCCGCGGGGCCATACAGGCTGTCCGGCGTGAGATGGCGGAGATTGGTGCGCTCCCGCAGCACGAGTCGCGGATCGGTGCGCAGGCTCCAGGCCACCTGGCCATAGCCCACATCGACGCCATAGATGCGCCGCGCTCCGTGCTGGAGCAGGCAATCGCTGAAGCCGCCCGTGGAAAGCCCGCCATCGAGGCACACCCGATCCGCCACGCAGATCGGAAAGGCCCGCAGGGCCGCCTCCAACTTCTCGCCGCCTCGGGAGACGTAGCGGGGACGGGCGGCCACCTCCAGGGGGGCATCGGCGGGGAGGGCGGTGCCGGGTTTGTCCAGCACCTGGCCGCCTTGACGCACCCAGCCAGCTCGGATCAGCTGCTGCGCCTGTTCCCGACTGCTGGCCAGCCCCCGTTGCAGGAGAAGCAGATCAAGCCGCTGCCGTTTGGTCATGATTCCCACGCAAAAAGCGGAACAAAAGCCAACGCGCCGTCCGCTCTCCCGGCGAAGAGGTGAGGATGGCCCCAGCTCGTCGGCTGACCATGGCACGAGGCCACAACCGCCAACAGACGCCGGGGGAGGTCATCGAGCTGTTGCGTCCCGGGAGCTTCGTGCGATTCCACGACCACCCCGAAGATCTGCCCCCGTTTCAGGTGATTCATTGCCGCGGCGGACGGTGCTGGGTGCGGCAACAATCCTGGGGCACCCTGCTCCACCTGGAGGTGCCCCATCGTCAGCTCACCGCTGCCGCTTGATCCCGTGTCCAGGTCGCCCGATAGGTTGGGGGCCAGCACGACCCTTCGCCCTTGATCGAGCGCTACACCCTCCCTGAGATGGGTTCCCTCTGGAGTGAGGAGGCCAAGTTTCGCGGCTGGCTGGAGGTGGAGATCGCCGCTTGCCAGGCCAATGCCGAGCTGGGGCGGGTGCCTGCGGAGGCCATGGAGCAGATCCGCCAGCGGGCGGCCTTCTCGGTGTCGCGCATTTTGGAGATCGAGGCGGAGGTGAAGCATGACGTGATCGCCTTCCTCACCAATGTCAACGAGCACGTCGGCGATGCGGGCCGCTACATCCATGTGGGCATGACCAGCTCCGATGTGCTCGACACGGGGCTGGCCCTGCAACTGAAGGCCTCGGTGGTGGAGCTGGAGAAGGAGCAGGCGCGGCTGATCGACGCCCTGCGGGCGTTGGCGCGCGAGCACAAGGACACGGTGATGATCGGCCGCTCCCATGGCATCCATGGCGAGCCGATCACGTTCGGCTTCAAGGTGGCGGGTTGGCTGGCGGAAACCCTGCGCAATCAGGAGCGCCTGGCCCGGCTGAAGACGACGGTGGCGGTGGGGCAGATCAGCGGGGCCATGGGCACCTACGCCAACACCGATCCGCAGGTCGAGGCGATCACCTGCCGGCTGCTGGGGTTGGCGCCCGACACGGCGAGCACCCAGGTGATCAGTCGCGATCGCCACGCCGACTACGTGCAGACTCTGGCCTTGATCGGCGCCTCCCTGGAGCGGTTCTCGACGGAGATTCGCAACCTGCAGCGCAGCGACGTGTTGGAGGTGGAGGAGAACTTCGCCAAGGGGCAAAAGGGCAGTTCCGCCATGCCCCACAAGCGCAATCCGATCCGCAGCGAGCGCATCAGCGGCCTGGCGCGGGTGTTGCGGGGCTACACGGTGGCGGCGCTGGAAGACATGGCCCTGTGGCACGAGCGCGACATCAGCCACAGCTCGGTGGAGCGCATGATGCTCCCCGATTGCTCGGTCACGCTGCACTTCATGCTGCGGGAGATGACGGAGGTGGTGAAGGGTCTGGGCGTGTATCCGGACAACATGGCCCGCAACATGAACGTCTACGGCGGCGTGGTGTTCAGCCAGCGGGTGCTGCTGGAGCTGGTGGCGGCGGGGCTGAGCCGGGAGGCGGCGTACGCCCTGGTGCAGCGCCATGCCCACGCCGCCTGGAACACCACGGGAGGCGATTTCCGGGCCAATCTGGCGGCTGATCCGGAGGTGATGGCCCACCTGAGCCCGGAGCGGCTGGCGTCCTGCTTCGCCACCGAGCCCCACCGCGCCCAGCTCGGGGTGATCTACGACCGATTGGGGATCTAGCGCGGTGAGCGGCGCCTTCGATTGGGACGACCGCGACGGCGCCTTCGATTGGGAGGTCCAACCGCCCGCCAGCCCGGAGATCGGCGACCATGCCGTGCCCCTGCTCTCGCGCCATCTGGAGGGCCAGCGCATCGCCCTGCTGGTGGGTGGCGGCATCGCGGCGATGAAGGCGCCGCTGCTGGCCCGGGCGTTGCGGCGGCGGGGGGCCGAGGTGACGGCCTTTTGCACGGCGGAGACGTTGCGCTATGTGGGCGGCGCGGCCCTGGAGTGGAGCACCTGCCGCCCCCTGGTGCGGGAGCTCAGCTGGCGGGCTGAACACATCAGCGATGGGGAGGACTTCGCCGCCTACCTCGTGGCCCCCGCCACCTACAACACCATCGGCAAGGCGGCGAACGGCATCGCCGACACGGTGCTCAGCGCGACTCTGGCCTCGGCGTTGGGGCGTCTGGCGCGGGGGAAGACGGCGGTGTTGATGGCGCCAACGATGCATGGCTCGATGCACAACGCCGTGTTGGAGGCCAACTGCCGGGAGCTGGCGGCGCTGGGGGTGCGGTTCGTGCCGCCACGGGACGCCTATGGCAAGCACAACCTGCCGGAGGAGGAGCTGCTGGTGGCGGCGGTGTGCCGCGCCCTGAGCCGCTCGCCGTTGCGCGGGCGCCGAATTCTGGTGACGGGAGGGCCGACGCCGGTGCCGATCGATGGGGTTCGGCGCCTCACGGGGCGGTTTCGCGGGCAGCTGGGCGCCGCGATCCACGAGGAGCTGTTGCGGCGCGGCGCTGCCAGCCGGCTGGTGCTCGGCGATGGCGGCTGGCGCCCGGCGGCCTGGCTCCCCGATGTCGCCGTGGCTCCCACCTATGACGCCTACCGGGAGGTGGTGTTGGCAGCGGTGGCGGCGGGAGCGGAGGCGGCTGTGCTCTCGGCGGCGGTGGCCGATTACCGGCCCAGGGAGGTGGTGGCGGGCAAGATGGCGAGTGGGCGGCCGGAGTGGCGGCTGGAGTTGGAGCCCACCGAGAAAGTGATCGATGCGGTGGCGGCCGCGGCGCCAAAGCTGCCGCTCGTCAGCTTCAAATATCTGGAGGGCGTGAGCCACGCGGAGCTGATGGCGGAAGCCCGCCGACGCCTGGAGCGCCATGCGGTGGTGGTGGCCAATCGGGGGGAGGAGATCAGCGAAGCGGTTCAGGTGGCCTGGATTGTCACGCCAGAGGGGGAGCGACGGCTGGAGGGGAAGCCGGCGATTGCGGCCGGGGTGGCGGAGGTGTTGGAGGGGTTGCTGGAAGGGGTTGGAGGAGAGGTGTTGGACCGCTGAGGGGAGGGGTTGGGGCGCTGAGAGGATGGGTTCGGGGTGTTGGCTTCGTTCTTGTTGATTGTTGGCGCAGAACTTGGGCGGAAAAAGGACACACCAATAATGTCTTCGACTTTGGCAGCGTATCGCACAAAATCGACGCTTCTCACGACACCTGAATCGGGAACGGCATGAATGGCATTCAGACCATTGGCGGTGCGTTCCAGGATCCCGGTATGGGTGACATCGAGGCCGTCAACCGATGTGACCAACGCAAAAATATCACCACTTTTAAGATGGCGTGCCGCATTGGGCAAGGAAGCAATCGGCACATAAGTTTGATTGACGGTTAGGTTTTGCTCCAGTGACTTGATGCATTGTCGTGCGCTCTGCTGTTTCATTGGTGCATAGCTGTCCGGATGGCTTGACATGAATGAGAGCTTTCTGTTTCTCGTTGTGGATCCGGGCAGGGATTGTGAGATGTCTTTGATCAGTCCTAGTCTTTCGGCATTGATGGCCCATCTGCTGAAGTAGTGATTTCGATGGCAATAGTCTACGGTTTCGTCTTCATAGCGCAATTGCTTGACAAGCCTGGTGAAATCCATCGTTGTCTTGCTGTGAACAAGTGCGAGCAATTGTTCAACAAGCAGAACGCAATCAAAGGTTGTCAGATCGAAGCGGAGCTGCTCGGTGGATCCTGCATCCAGAGAGAAAGCGCGATAGGGGCGACCCAGCATGTGCTGAGCCAAAGATACGAGCCTGTTGCCGACAGATGTTTGACGCTTGACGGAGAGCTTGGACTGCACCTGCTCCTTCGTGTCTCCAATCCATTGCTCTTGCCCTGCGGACGGAGCGGCGATCAGTAGAGCGCTGCATGTCAAGAGCAATGTAAGCAACCGTAACATGAAGTGCGCATCGATGAAAGTAGGCTAGCTGGTTGATCTCCAGCAACACCGATTAAATTCAATGAAAAGTTGGCTTGGGATCTTGAGGGGGGCCTACGTTGATTTTGTATCCCATTGAGCCTGAAGGATGCGTGACATGGATCCATGGCATGCCTGGCGGACGTGGTTCCGAAGCTTTCCTCCGAATGTGCAAAGGGTTCTGGAATGGATCTTGATCTTTTTCATCACCCTCGCCCTGGTTCTTGTGACCCGCGAATGGTTGCGTTTTCTGCTGATTCCAGTCACGCTTGTCCTTTTTCTCAGAGTTGCCGATCGTGTCCCTTTGATTGGTCCTTTATGGCGCTGGTTGTTTGGTGATCGCTCACTCTGGGACTGGCTGACCCTGCTCTTCATCCCTTTGGCTTTGGCGGTGATCGGCTTGCAGATCTCCTCTCTTTTCAATGCCCAGCGCAACGATAGTGATGTCGAAAAAACACGGTTTGAAGCTGTTGAACGCTATCTCACGACGCTTGCTTCCCCTGCGGTGCTTCCGCTTAGAAATCCTTCCGTAGGCATTCCTGAAAACCAGAAGAATGCTCAAGACGGTGGCGACGCTGTCAGGTATGGCTGCGGCTTGGCTCAGCCGAGAGGGGTGACCGCCTCAAGCTTGACCAGGGCCCTTGCCAGTTCACTGACCCATCTGCGAAAGTCCATCGCTGACAAACAAGTTCAGAAAAAAATCATTCTTGATTATCTCTATACGCGTGGCTTGATCAACAGGGGAGATAACGTTCTTGATCTGCGGCATGCCGATATGACCAGCGGCGATTTTTATCAGGCGGATCTCAAGAACTCCTGTTTGAACGACATTATGTTTGCTGATTCGGCGGCATCTCCCGGATCGGCATCAGATTTTCGATTTGCAGAATTGCAACAGGCCAATCTGAGCGGAGCGAATCTTGCTCGCGCCAATCTGCGAAATGCCAAGCTCCAGGGAGCGATCCTGACGAATTGGGCCAGCCTCTTCCGCGCCGACTTGCGGGGGGCGGATCTGCGAGGAATCAGTTTTGATCAAAAAACCAACTTTGACGGCGCTATTTACAACACCAAAAGGATTGAAGCTGGCCACGACAGAAAAGGCTGGCTTGGCTTCCTCCTTTGTGGAAGGCGCTTGCGCATTTTTGATACATCAAGACTCTGCATGGATCCACGGGATTACTTGGATATTCCACCCACACGCTTTTCGGATGACTTCTATACCGTAGTCCCAGATCAAGATGGGAATAATGGTGTTCTGTCGAAGGCGAAAATAGACGAGCTTAAATATAGGACTGCTCTTGTGGAACACAACCAACTTCCTTGATGTTCTCCATCATGATCCACGCAGGCACACCTTTGAGATTTCTCAAGCACACGACTATCCTCGCGACCAAGCAGGCGAACGACACCGCGTCCAAGCACGCAAACGATCCCGCGAAGCCGACCAAGTGCCGTCGAGCAGCCTCGTGGCGCATCCTCTTCGCCACAGTTCTTCTTTTCTCCACAGCCCTTCCAAGTCTCTCGCAAGAGCTTCTCTCTGGACGACCTGATGTTGAGGCATTTCTCGATCAACTAGCGAAGCAATACAACCTTGACCGAAAGTCTCTCGCAGATCAATTCAAAGGGATGACGGTGGATCCAGAGGTCATTCGTTTGAATCAGCCTCCACCCCAGGGAACAAAATCTTGGCTGGCCTACCGGTCGTCTCATTTGGAGTCAATCAAAATCAAGGAGGGAAAAAAATTTCTTGCTCAGCACCGTAACACCCTCATGGCTGCACAACGTGCTTATGGTGTCCCGGCTGAAATGATCACAGCCATTTTAGGAATAGAAACGAATTATGGTGCGTATCAAGGCGATTTTGAGGCTCTGCGCACGTTGACGACGATGGTTTTTGCTTTGCCGACAGATGATTCCCATCCAGAGTGGACGGTTGATGATCGAGATCAACTGGTCAATCTCTTCCTACTGGCAAGGGATCAAGGAAAAATGCCGAATCAATACAAGGGATCATTTGCGGGTGCCTTGGGATATCCCCAGTTTCGACCCACGAGCTGGCGGAAATTTGGGGTTGATGGGGATGGAGATGGAAAGGTGGATCTGATGAATAGTGTGGCTGATGCGATTTTCAGTATTGCCAACTATTTCAAAATCAATGGTTGGCAGGCGGGACAGCCCGTGGCCATACCAGTGCGCATTGACCAACAGATCGCCCAGCAACTCAGATCGATCAAGGGCGCGGACAAGCCCAATCTGACGTTGCAGCAATTGTTGGCCGCCGGTGTTCAACCCACGGCAGGATCCTTCATCAATGATCTAGCCATTCTCGTTGATCTTCCCACCCCCGGGCAAGCTACAGAATACTGGGTGGGTTATCCAAACTTCAATACCATCATGCAATATAATCGCAGTTTCTTTTATGCCATGGCAGTTTATCAACTCTCCCAGGCCATCTCCGCAAGCTGAACCATAGGAAGCCATCATGCATCTCCGTGCAACCCGATTGTTTCGAGGCCTGTTTGCCGTCATCGTTGGCATCAGTCTTGCCAGCTTCTTGGCCAGGTGGGCTTTTATTGTTTGGCCGATTCTTGTGTTCTGCTCGTTTTACGCTTTGCCCAAGATCTCCCGTTCTCTGGTCGTCTATATCAAGACCATGAGGGCAGAGCTGTTCCAGAAATTCCTGGAAATGATCCGGCAGTCTGTCGCAGACTGTCACCGATGGCAGCTTGTCTGCATCCACGAAGCCAATTCGCTCCCCTGATGGGCGCATGGCTCAAGATTCATGGACGCATCGGGTGGTGGCGGCCCACAATCGCAGGGTTATGTGCTTTGGCCATGGGTTTCTGGACCCCCTACGCTGACACGCTCTACGCCGTTGTCAGCATCAGCGGCTTGTTGCTCTTCCTTTGGTTGGTCTTGCGCCGGAGCTGAGGCGGCCAGGAGGTCGTCGATTTCGCACACCGGGAAGCGGTTGATGGCCTGCAGGGCGCGGCGGGCGTTGCGGCGGAGTTGGTCGCTGATGGCTTCGGCGTAGGGGATTTGGGCGAGGAGATCGACGGTGCGGCGCAGCACGCGCACCACATCGCCCTCATCGAGGGAGGTGCTGGCGATCACCTCGCTCCAGGAGGCGCCCCGGGCCCAGCGGGCCACCAGTCCCGTGAGTTCCGGCTCCCACCAGACGGGCACCACCACACGCCAATGCTCCTGCTGGCGCTCCAGCTGGCGCCGCAGGGCGCGCACATCATGGAGCGCTTCCTCTGCGGCGGGGGGTGGGGGGAAGCCACACCAGAGATCAGGGCGGTTGACCTCCGTGGAGATCGCCTCCAGCACAGCTGCCAGATCGGGGGGCTCCAGACCATCGAGGTGGCCGCTCATCAGGGCGAGGCCAAGCCAGAGTTCGTTGTCGCCACGCAACACCGCGACGGTGCGGCCCACCTCGGTGGGTTCCAGTCCGTCCTTGCCCGCGAGGGCGCCGAAGAAGCGCAGGATCTCGATCAGCGCCAGGAAGGTGTCCCAATGGCGATTGGAGCGGAAGTGGAGGAGTCGCTGGCGTTCCGCGAGCTCCGCCTCCAACTCCTCCATGCGACGCCGGTGTTTCTTGAGTTGCTTGCGGTCGCCCCAGCGATGGGCCGGGTGGCGCTCCAGCTCCTCCTCCAGCTGGCGCACGATTTCCGCCTGCTGGCGCACCTCGCCCGCCAGGTCGTATTGAGGGGTGTGCAGGTCATGGCGGCGGGCCATGGAGGCCACGGCGAGGGAGAGGCCGCCGCTCTGCTGATCGCCATGGCGCAGCTCCCCCGGCTGGTGGAGTTCGGGCGGCTGGAGCTGGCTCACCTGCAGGCAGCTGAGTTCGGCATGCAGGCTCACCACCGCGTTGCAGGGCACCAGGATCCAGAGGTTGTCGTCCGTGAGGCAGAGGAGGAGGGGAAATTGCCCCGGCCCCTTCACCTTCTCCACGATCACGGCTGGGGTCACCCGCCCCTTGAGCTGCGGCGCCTTGAGGCTCACCAGGGTGCCCTCGCAGCTGAATTGCAAGGCGAGGGTGAGCTCATGGGCGAGGGTTTCCTCGGCCTGTTGCTGAAGGATGCGCAGCAGGCGCCGCTCCTCTCGCAGGCGGCCCCGCTCCTTCTCATAGGCCTCGAACGCCTCCCAGGGCACATCGTCCACGCCGCTCGCCAGCTGGGCGAGTTGGGCGAGAAGGGTGTCGATGGCGGCTTGATCCTCCGCGAGGTCGAGGGTGGCGAGGTAGCGGCCGAAGCTGCGCTCCACCAGCTCCTTCGCCTTGGCCAGGTCGTAGCGCTGCAGCAGGTTGAGCACCATGCCGTAGCTGGGGGTGAACTGACTCACCAGGGGATCCGCCGGCGCCAGGGCCAGTTGCCCGGCTTCGCGCACGCCCTCGAAGCGGCTTTGCACGGTGACGACATACCCCCGGGAGTCGAGGCCGCGCCGGCCGGCACGGCCGGCCATCTGCAGGAATTCGCTGCCCATCAGCGGGCGGTGTCCCCGTTCCGTGCGCTTGGAGAGGGCGGAGATGACGGTGGTGCGCGCCGGCATGTTGATGCCCGCAGCGAGGGTTTCGGTGGCGAACACCACCTTGATCAACCCCTGCTGGAAGAGCTCCTCGATCAGTTCCTTCCAGGCGGGCAGCACGCCGGCGTGGTGGGAGGCGATGCCGCGCAGGAGCGGATCGGCGTGACCCTCGCGCACGGCCTCGGGGGTGGTGGCGAGGAAGGCGTCCAGGCTGGCCTGGATCCGGGCCTGCTCGTCTTTGCTCACCAGGCAGGCGTGGCCGAGATCGCGCACGGCTCGATCACAACCGCGCCGGCTGAAGATGAAGTAAATCGCGGGCAGCATGTCGCGCTCCGCCATCTGGGCGACGACGAACCCCAGGGGGGGAGCCTCCGGCTGGGGGGGCTTGGGGGCGCGATCCCCTCCCTTGCGGCGGGTGGTTTTGGGAGGCCTCCACACCTTGCAGTTGGGATGGAGGCCGGTGCCCTCCTCGTTGAGGAGGGGATGGAGCCCCTTGGCGCTGCAGAAGCTGAAGGCCAGCGGCACCGGCCGATGGTCGGAGTGCACCAGCCGGGTGGGCCCATGGACGCGCTCGATCCAGTCGGTGAGTTGACCGGCGTTGGCCACCGTGGCGGAGAGGGCCACGAGCTGGATGCTGGAGGGGCAGTGGATGATGGATTCCTCCCAGACCGTGCCGCGCTGGGAGTCGTTCATGTAGTGGCACTCATCGAGCACCACCGTTTCCACGCCGTCCAGGGGGTCGTCGTCGGGATGGTCGATCTCCGCGTAGAGCATGTTGCGGAAGATCTCGGTGGTCATCACCACCACCTGCGCCTCCCGGTTGACGCTCAGGTCGCCGGTGAGAAGGCCCACGCGCTCAGGGCCGAATTGCTGACGGAAATCGCGCAGCTTTTGATTGGAGAGCGCCTTGAGCGGCGTGGTGTAAAACACCTTGCGGCCATGGGCCAGGGCCCGATGAATGGCATATTCCCCCACCAAGGTCTTGCCGGAGCCGGTGGGAGCGCTCACCACCACGGAATGCCCTTGGTTGAGGGCGTCGATCGCCTCCAGCTGGAAGGGATCGAGGGAGAAGGGAAACAGCGCCGCCAGGTCCGGCCGGTCGCTGGTGGCGAGCGTCATGGTGGCATCCTATGGCGGCGTCGCGCCGTCGCCGGCGGGGGGCCTGGCTGGTCGGTTCAGCGGTCGCCTTACAGTTGGGTGTGGATGTAGCGCGGCCAAGACCGGCCTTTTTCATGTCCGTTCTTGGACGACAAGCCATCCTCGAGGCCATCGAGGCGGGCACGATCAGCATCACACCCTTCAACCCGGACCTGGTGGGTCCGGCCTCGGTGGACCTCACCTTGGCCAGCACGATTCGGGTGTTTCGCAAGGTGCATGAGGTGATCGCTGTGCGCGAGGGCACGGATTACCGGGAATACACGGAAAAGATTGCGATTGCAGAGGGACAACACATCTTGATCATGCCGGGCGAAACGATCCTTGGCATCACGCGGGAGCGGTTGCGCCTCGCCCCCGGGTTGTGCGGCTGGTTGGAGGGGCGCAGCCGGTTTGCGCGGCTGGGGCTGATGGTGCACATCAGCGCCCCGTTCATGGGGCCGGGAATCGACAGCCAGCAGGTGTTGGAGATGAGCAATTTCGGTCCGGCCCCATTGGCGGTGTCTCCCGGCCTGCCGATCTGTCAGTTCGTCTTCCAGCGGCTGGACGGAAACGAGCACTACAGCGGGCGCTTCGCCGGACAGACCGACCAGACGTTTTGAGGTCTCTCCCCGCAGAGGCGACGAGCCGCGCTCATGCGTCCTTGCTCACGCGTCCTTGCCGTCCAGGCTTCTGTCCACCAGGTCGGAGAGGATCTCCTCGGCCAGGGCTTCGGCTTCCTCCACCAGCTGCTCGCCGAGCATGAAGGTGGATTGCCAGCCGATGCCTGCGGCGATCAAGGGGCCCGCCAGGGGAATCCAGCGGGTGGACTGGCGGCTCGCCTCCCGTGTCGCCAGCCGTTTGAGCAGGCCGATCAGCCCCTCGCGCGCCAGGTAGCGGGTGCTGAACTGGGCCACTTTGGCGATCAGGGTGGGCAGGGCCTTGGGGCCGAGGGAGCGCTTGATGAAATCAAATTGGTTGCGGGTGAGGCCGTAGATCCCGGCGATCTCATCGCCGAGCTTCAGCAGCAGCGACACATCTGCGGCCAGATCCAGGCCGGGCACTGGATTCAAGCTTCCATTGGCCGCCGCCAGGCCCGCGTAGGGGGGGATGCGCTCGCGGGCCACCTTGCGCTTGTGCTGGAGGGCCTCTTCGCCATAGGCGGCCATGTCCGCCACGAAACGGTCCTGCTTCAGCCCATCGAGGGCCGTGCCGATGGCCGCGAGCAGGCTCTGCAAGTCGTGCTGCGCGGGCTGGCGGGCGGAGGTGAGGTAGACGTGCGTCGGGGGATCGGGTTCCAGTTGCGCGCGGATGTCTTCCTGGATGAGACGACGGGTTTGCGCTTCGTCGTGGCCGTGGTCGTGGAGGCCATCCTCAATGGCGCGGTCCATCATGTTGCGCACCACGAAACAGGGCTTGCCCATGGCGCGGAGCTGGTGGAAGAGAAAGGCGTCGTTGTCGGTGAAGCGGTGGGCGGTGACGAGCAGCACGCAGTCAAAGCTGGCCAGGTTGAGCCGCTCGCTGTAGGTGTCTCGTGGCCAACGGCGGGTGCCGCAGCCGGGCAGATCCACAAAGGTGATGCCGCGATGGGTGAGCTCCTGCGGATCGTTGGTGGTCTCCACCACGCCGACCTTGGCGATGCGCTCGCCCGCGATGGCGTTGATCAGCGACGACTTGCCG
Organism: Cyanobacteriota bacterium; assembly: GCA_046047935.1. Lineage (GTDB taxonomy): Bacteria > Cyanobacteriota > Cyanobacteriia > PCC-6307 > Cyanobiaceae > Cyanobium. The sequence goes on along the minus strand of JBJOHA010000053.1, from coordinate 40,061 downwards.
CTGCCGGAGGGACCGATCAAGCCGCAGCGCACTTTGGTCTTCTCGAAGTCGTCAATTTTTTCGCGGCAACGGGAGGCGAAATCGCGAATCAGGGTTTGTTCGTCGGCCAAGGCCCCGGCAGCGGGAGGCGTTCATTCTCCCAGGGGCGCCGTTGCGCCGACCGGCCATGCGGTGGGGATCCCCCCCGGGGGGGGGGCGCCGCCGATGGCCGGGGGTGGCGCCATCAGCGAAGCGTCAGCAGATCGCGGCTGCCACTGATCGCCTGCACCGCCAGCAGCAGGGCGGTGAGGAAGGCGGCGCCGGTGTGCAGCCGCCGCCAGGGGGGAGCGCTGCGAATCTCGGGTGCGGCGGCCATGGCGAACAGCAGCAGGCCCGTGAGAAGCACGCCGCTGCAGCCATGGTTGCCCCAAATCGGCGTCCCGCCACCTTCCGCGGCCCCCCGCTCGGGCTGCTGGGCCACCAGCAGGGCCAGCCCTCCCCAGCTGAGCAGGGCTGCGGCGGCCCGCGTGGCCGGGCGGCGCACCCGCCAGAGGGCGAGGCACCCCCCCAGGGCCGCGGCCATCGCCAGCAGCGCCAGGCCCATGGAGGTGGGCGGGAGAGGCCCCCCGTCGCGGACCTGAAGGGCGATCGCGGCGAGCACCACCGCCACCACGGTGCCGGTGGTGACCCAGCGGCCGTGGTCGACATGCTCCGCCGGCACCGTGGCCGCGATCGGGTTGAGGTCGAGCCGCTTCTCGCGAACCAGGATCCCCAGCCGGATCGTCGCCCCTACCACGGGATAGACGAACAGGATCATCAGCACGGGATGGAGCAGGAGCAGCCAGTCCGCCGCCGAGAGCAGGGGCGGAACCTGACCAGGGATCAGGGCGGCGAACAGGGGCTCAGGTCCGGCAACGCGCATGGTTCGACCCTACAGAGCGATGGCGGGGCGTCCAGGCGACCTCGCCAGCCTCCTCGCCGCTCTTGCCGAACCTTGGGCGGGCTTGCAGCGGCAGATTTCCAGCCCGCTGCCCTGAGCAGTTTCCGTCTTCAGCCCTCAGCCTTCAGCCCTCAGCCCCCAGCGTCTTGGCGGCGCCGCTGGCCCCTGTGAACGGGTTGCCTGGCCAGCCGATGGCACGGGATTGATCAAGGCGCGGCGCATGGCGCGCGGGCCGCACGGCGCGCGGGGCGCACGGCGCAGGGAGCATGGCCTTCGCGTCAGCGGGTGGAGGCGATCAACCCAGGCGCAGCGACTGGCGCAGCCAGTGGAGCGGGCGGGAGAGCTGGGGCCATGGACCTGGCGTCCGGGCCTGCGGGGAGTTGGGGGGCGGGGACGCCACGGGCGCCGTGAGGGGCGGCTGCAGCGGCGGATTGGCGCACACGGCCTGGGCGCGGCGGGCGATGGCTTCGAACTCGGGGCCGACGCCGAAGCGCTCCGGGTGCCATAGCAGCTGATGGCGGCGCAGGCGTTGGCAGGCCAGGCGCACCTCTGTGGCGCCTGTGCCGTCCCAGAGGCGCAGGGTGTTGTCGGTGGAGCCGGAGAGGAGGCGCCTGCCGTCGGTGCTGAAGGCCACAGAGTTCACCGCGTTTGAATGGCCTTTGAGGGGAGTGCCGATGGGCTGTCCTGTGGCGGCATCCCAGAGGCGCAGGGTGTTGTCGGAGGAGCCGGAGAGGAGGCGCCTGCCGTCGGGGCTGAAGGCCAAGGAGGTCACATCGTTTGCATGACCCAGGAGGCGATCAGCTTCCTCCCAGCCATCCGCCTCGTTCAGGGCCATGGCGAGGGCGTCCAGCCCCACATTGGCCCCTTCCGCCAGGGCCGGCTGAAGGATCTGACGGCTGAGGTCGATGGACTGGATCAGGGCCTCCACTGGTGTGGCGGCCATCTCCTTGAACACAAGGGCGGCCTGTTCCCTCAGGGTGGCCAGCACCCTCTGCTGCTCCGCCCGGCGTGCGTTGCGGCTCGCCGCCTGCTGCTGCACCACCGCAAACGCGCTCAAGCCGCCCAACGCCACCAAACCCGCGCTCAGCCCCGTCACCACCTTGCGCCGATTGCGCGCGTCCCGCTCGGCGCGCTGCTTGTCCAGCTCTGCGCGGGCGACCTGCTCCTGGGCCCGGCTGGTTTCCAGCTCCGCCACCCGCGCTCGCTCCTCGGCGACCCGCGCCTGTTCCTCCGCCAGCCGGGTCTGCTCGGCGGCCCGGCTGGCGGCCTCCGCCGCCGCGCGGCTGGCCTCGAGAAACTCCTGATCCGCATCGCTCAGCTGCTTGCCGCGCGACCAGTTGAGGGCCTCCTCCAATGAGGCGCCGCTGATCAGGTGGCTGGCGCGCTGCTCGGGAGGGGCGGCCTCCCAGGCGCGGATCGCCTCGCCGTAGATGGGCGGGCGCAGCTCCGCCAGCTGCTGGCGCACCCAATCGGCGGTGAAGACGGCCGCATAGATCGGGTTGGTGATGCGCAGCTGGCCCTGACGGGGCACCACCAGGCCGGTGAGCCGCAGCCGCATCTGCTCGCGGCTGGCATCGGCCGGGATGCCGCCCTCCGCCTGGATCGCCTGCACCAGCCCCAGCAGCCGGCCCCGATGCCGCTCGTCGCCCTGCAGCAGGCGATCGCGGATCGTGCGCAGGTGCACCGGCGAATCCTGGGCCTCCCAGTTGAGGATGATCTTCTCCCTCGCCACAGAGGCCACCAGCTCAGCGGCGGGCAACTCCTCCGTAAGTTGCTGGGCGGAGGGCGCTGCTGGATGGTCCCCGGCGCACACCAATGCCAGCAGCTTCTGGGTGAGAAACGGCTGGCCGCCGCTCCACTGCAACACCGCATCGAGCACGCCGGGGGGATCCGCCACCTTCCCCACCAACCCCGCCAGCAACGGCTCGGCCTCCTTTCGCCCCAGCCCGCTGAGCTCCACGGCATGGCCGATGTTGAACGCCGAGCGGTATTGGCTGCGGATCAGGTCGTAGGGCGTGGCCACGCCCAGAAAACAAAAGGTGAGCCGCTGATAGGCGGGATGCTCGGCGCGGCGTTCATGAAACGAGCGAATCAAGCCGAAAAAGCCGTCGGTGTCGAACGACAAACTCAGCAGATTGTCCACCTCCTCCACGAAGATCACGATCGGCGCGGTGAGCTTCTCCAGCAGGATCTGGTCGATGAACTCGCCAAAACGCTCCACCGCGCTCAGCGCCTGCACCGCATCCTCCTTCCACCACCGGCTGAACGGCACCGCCTCCGCCAGGCCCAGATCCTCGATCAACCGCTTGATCGTGCCCGCATACCACTGCTCCTCCGTCGGTGTGGTGCCGCGCGACTGGGGATCAATCACGGCGCACATCACCCCCTCCGCCAGAAACCGCTGCATCGTGCGCACCCGCAGGCTGGATTTGCCCATCTGCCGGCTGTTGAACACAAAGCAGTACTCGCGAGCCTTGAGCAGGTCGTAGAGCTCCTGATCGGCGGCGCGCTCCACATAGGAAGCGTTGTCGCCATCGAGGCTGCCGCCAACCTTGTAGGCAAGGGGAGCGGCCATCTCAGCGGGCCAGCCGATCGGCCAGATAGGTGGCGTAGAGGCGACAGCGCGGCCGCTCCAGATTTCCCTCCGGCACCAACACCCCCAGGCTTTCCAGCTTGAAGGCCTGCTCCGAGCGCAACTTCACCGGCTCGGCGCTGTTCACCACCTGCCGCAAGGCCTCTGCCAGTTCCGGATGGTCTTCCGCCGCCTTGAGAATGCCGCGCAGGTGGTCGCCATACACCCCCGCCTCGGTGGGGGCCTCCCTCAGGAAGGTGGCGAAGGGCAGGCCGTTCGCCAGTTCATAGAGCGCCTTGCGCACCAGGTAGGGATGGCCCCCCACCAGCTCCCGCAATTGGCCCTGCTCCGCCTCGCTCAGCTGCAGCCCGTGCAACGTCACCAGCCGGGCCACCTCCTCGGGCGAGAGTTCGCCCAGCTCCACCGACAGCCCCACGTTGAACGGCGACTGGTTGATGTCCTTTTGCAAGTACGACTCTTGTGAATGGGAGAGCACCAGACGGAACCGCTCCCAAAGTGGATTGCTGCGCGCCCGTTCATGCCAGCTGCGCAGCAGGCCGCAGAAATCGGGTTCAATCGCGGCATGGGCGAAGATGCGATCAAAGTTGTCGATCGCCACAACCAGCGGCGTTGCCTCCGGCTTGAGCAGATAGGTTTCGAAGTAATCGGTGCTGTTGTCGTTGGCGCCGAAGATGTCATCCCAATACTCCTCGGTTCGCACGCGCAGACCCAAGGCCTTCCCCACCGAGGCGCAGAACCACTGCATGAACAATTCGGGATTGGCGAAGAATTTCTGATCCGTGCCCTCCAGGTTGAGGGCCACGCTGCGGTAGCCCCGGGCGCTGGCATAAGCCAGCAGGCGGGCGGTGAGGCTGGATTTGCCAAAGCCCTTCGGGCTCTTGATGCGGATCAGGGCGCCGGGTTTGTCCAGCTCGGCGCAGCTGCGCGGCTCATCGGCGGAGTGGATGTAGAAGGCGGAGTCGTGGCGCACCGGACCCTCCGGGATCTCCAGGGCCACCGATGCGCCTTGCCGATCCTGGATGTCGGTCGCGCCAGCAGCGGGGGCGGTCGCCGTGGCGGTGGGAAGGGGAGGGTCGGCGGGGCGTTTGGGGTGTTCCGCCAGCTGGCGCGCCACGTCCCGAATGCCTGTGGTGATCGACAGGTAGGCCTGATCTCGATTGCTCCAGCTGGTCACCGGCCTGCCATTGGCGGGAAGCGCCTGGAGCCGGCCCAGGGGGGAGCCGCTCCACTCCACCGGGCGGAGAATCACGGGAATCACGCAGGTCTGTCCCGCCGCGTGGCGCTCCAAGGCTCGCTTCAGTTCCTTGTCGTTGCAATAGGGCGAGGCCAGAAACCCGGCGCTCACCAGGCACAACACGATGTCGGCCTCCTCCAGATTGGCATCGATCGCGCCAGCCCAATCCTGGCCAGCGCTGATCTTGCGGTCGTGCCAGACATCGATCACGCCCTCCCGCTGCAAACCGGCCAGATGATCTCCCAGCGCCTGGCGCAAGTTCTCGTCCTTGTGGGAGTAGGACACAAACAAACGGGCTGGAGGTCCTTCCGGCATCGGGCGGGCGCGGTCAGGATTCCATTGTGGGGGTGATCGCGGGGGCGCGCACGCGCTCCCCGCCCACACAAGACCTCACAACAGGGGCAGCGCATCGGGCCGCACATGGCTGTGGATCTCAGGCGACTGGCCGTGGAACAGGGGCATCAAACCCAGGTCCACGTGGAAGAGCATCGCCAGCAGCCAGGCGATCCAGAGGGTGATCAGCCGCAGAGGCTGATTCAGCGATGGGGTCATCGAGCGCGTGGCGACTCCTCCCAGTTTGCGGGGAATCGGCGGCGCGCCTCCCTTCACCACCGACCGCCGTAGATTGACGAGCGATGGATCACGCCCTGCTCCTGCTGGCCAACCCAGCCCGGTCGGAGGCCCTGGTGCTCTGGCTGGAGCGCCAGGCCGGGCTGCTGACCGGTCTGCCCCTGCTGACCACGGCGGAGTTGGCGGCTCGCCTGCAGGCGGACCTTCCCGCCATCGGTTCGCAGCTCGATGAGCTGCCCGCCCTCGCCGACGGAGGAGACATCGTGGCCGCCGCCTGCGTTCTCGCTGGTGAGGTGGCGGCGGTGATCGCCTTCCTCGACACCGAGGAGCCGATCGGCATGGCGCCCGATCGCGATCTCCTTCTGCGCGCCTGCAGCATCGCTGGCGTGCCCCTGGCGCCCAATCCCGCCACGGCGGACCTGGTGATGCGCGGCCTCCGCCATGGCCGCACCGCTTATCTTCTCTTCAATCCGGTGGCGGGCCAGGGCGATGCCAACGCCGACCTCGCCCTGATCCGCTCGCTGCTGGAGCCTCAGCTGCTGGTCAATGTCGTGCTGACCCAGCCCGATGTGGATCCGGCAGCGCAGACCCGCGAGCTCGTGGACATCCTGCGGGCCCGACCGCAGGACGAGTCCGGCAGCGTGATGATCGTGGCCTGCGGAGGGGATGGCACCGTGTCGGCGGTGGCCGGAGCCGTGGCGGGCACCGGCATCCCCCTTGGGGTGATTCCCCGGGGCACCGCCAACGCCTTTGCCGCTGGCCTGGGCCTTCCCCTCGATCCCCATGGCGCCTGCGCCACCATCCTGGCCAACCACACCCAGGCGCTGGATGCCGCCCGCTGCAACGACCAGCCGATGATCCTGCTCGCGGGCCTCGGTTTTGAGGCCGGCATGGTGAATCGCGCCACCCGCGAGCTGAAGACCATGCTCGGGTCGCTCGCCTACGTGCTGGCTGGCGCCCAGCAGCTTCTCAGCCAGCAGCCCTTCGCCGCCCGCATCGCCATCGATGGCGTCGTCACCGAGGTGCAAGCCGCCTCCATCACCGTGGCCAATGTCGCTCCAGGCACCTCGGTGCTGGCCCAGGGCTTCGGTCGCGTGATCCCCGACGACGGCCTGCTGGAGATCACGATCGCCTCCCCGCCCAGCCGCTTGCAGGGCCTCAACGCCCTGGCCTCCCTCGCCGCCTCCGCCGTGGTCCAGTCGCCCAGCACCCATCCCGATCTGCTGTGTCTGCGCGCCCGCTCGATCACCATCAGCACCGATCCTCCCCAGACGCTGGTCATCGACGGCGAGCTGCTGGAGGCCAATCCGGTGACCATCACCTGCCAGCCCGGGGCTCTGCGCGTGTTTGCCCCTCTGGCTGTGTCCTGAAGCGCGTTTCCATGAATCTCGCCAGTGAAGCCCCCATCCCCGTCAAGATCCAGCGGATGGCGCAACGGGTGCGCTGGGGGCATCCCGAGTTCGCGCGTCAAGGCATTGATCCCTGCCGCCTGGCGATCGAGGGCGATCCGGGGGATGGGCAGGCCTTCAGCTTCCTGGTGCTCGGCGACAGCGGCAGCGGCCGCCGCCGTCGCGACAGTCCCCAGCGGCGGGTGGCCGAGCTGCTCCTCGCCCACGGCGCCGAGGCCCGTTTCCTGCTGCACACCGGCGATGTGGTCTACCAGGTGGGCTCCAGTGAGCAGTACCCCGAGAACTTCATCCAGCCCTACCGCGAGTGGATCGTCGCTGGAGAGGATTGGCGACGCCTCCGCTACGACGCCCTGGTGTTCCGCGCGCCCATCCTCGCGGTGCTCGGCAACCACGACTACTACGACCTGCCCCTGCCGCTCGGGCTCCTGGCGGGGCTGACCGGTCCGGCGCGGCGCCTGCTGCGCTCCTGGATCGATCTGGATGTGGGCTGGCATGGCTCGTTCACGGGCCAGGCCTGGAGCCGTGCCTTCCTGGATGTCCTCGCCGATGTGCAAGAACCGCGGCTGGCCGAGCATCTCCACCGCACCCGTTGCGCCAGCCTCGATGGCCGGCGCTGCCTCCTTTCTCGACCCGGCATCTTCACCCGCCTCCCGAACCGCTACTACGTGGCGCGCTTTGCCGGGATCGACCTCTTCGCCCTCGATTCCAACACCTTCAACCAGCCCATTCCGTCGGGAGCGGAGCAGGAGCGTCAAGAGCGGGAGGCGTTGCGGGAGCGCCGCGCTCAGCTCGAGGCCCGCCGCGCCACGCTGCTGCGCGCCCTGATCGAGGGGGAGCCCGCGGATGACGACCTGCTGGATGACTGGCTGACGGAGGTGGAGCAGGGGGATGAGCAACTCCGCGACATCGACAAGCGTCTGGCCAGCGGTGAAGCGGCCCGGGCCGGCCAGCCCACCCCGATCGATCAGGAACAGCTCGACTGGTTCGCCGATGCCCTGGTGGCGTCGTGGCTGGATCCGGCCGTGCGCGGCCGGCTGCTCGTGTTGCATCACCCGCCGTTTGTCACCGAGGACAGCAAGTGGGACCAGGGCCAGACACTGGCGGTGCGCCACCAGCTGCGCGGCGCCCTCGATCGCGCGGCGGCCCGGCTCGGGGCGCGCCCCTCCGGTCGCCCGCTGCTGGATCTGGCCTTCGCGGGCCATGCCCACTGCCTGGAGGCGCTGCGGGTGGGTGCCACAGGCCATGGGGATGCCCACATCCCCTGGTTGATCTGCGGGGGCAGCGGCCACAGCCTCCGGCGTCAGCGGCCGCAGGGGTCTGTGCTGTCGGAGGGGCCGCGCGGAGCGGAGCGGGAGCTGGCCCGTTCACGGCTGTTCCTGGGGCGCAGCGGCCGGGGATCCAGCCTGTGCCGCTCCTACTCCGCTGTGCGGGTCGATGTGGCGGCCGGCACGCCTCTGCGCCTTCAGCTCACGCCGCTGGTGGCCGAGCGCGCGGGCGGCCAGTGGCGGTGCCAGACCCTGCCGCCGTTCTCTCCCTGAACCAAGGTCATGGGCCCGGGATGGAATCAGCCCCCTGCCGTGCTGGCGGGTTCGGCCTGGCAGAAGGCATCCGGGCCTGCACCAGGGCTTGTGTCGGGCGCGGGCTGTGTTCCGGGCATGATGGCGAAGGAGGGGGAGAAGGAAACCAGGATCTCGCGGAAGCGATGCAGCAGCTGGATATCACCGTCAAGCGTGGCAATGCTTGCCTCGATCAATGACAACAAAGTGGTCGTGCCGGCCATGACCCGTTCCAAATCGGGTCGCTTGATGGCAAGGGTGAGATCTGGGTTGGCAAGCTGCGCGCCTTTGATGTTCGTCAAGGTTGAGTGGTCTAATTCAACAATGAATGTTTCCTCGATGTCTGGAATCTGCAAATTCATTGTAAAGCGCAAGCCTTCTGCCTTCTTGCTGTCGACGCGGATGGCGAGAAAATCCAAGAAAAGCTCTGTCGGGATGCCGCTGACCAGGTCGGGATTGATGGGCTGAGCAGTCATGCCACTGGGACATCCGTGGCGCAACTCAAACGCGGCGGCCAGGAAGCTGTTGCGCACGCTCGGGCTTTCTTTTTGATAACCCATCTGTTCGAAATTGTCAGCAAGCAAGTCTTTGGCTGCCTGGTTATGGGGTTCCGCATAGACAAGCTTGTTGAGGATTTCCATGGCGCTGCGGTAGTTGCCCTCATCAAAGAGCTCTTGCCCTTTGGCCAGAATTTTTTCGGCTCCACCCATCATCTCCACGTACAGGGGAGCTGATTCTCCTGGTGAAAGGGGCATCAAGGTGGCAGGGTTGGCATCCCAGTAACCCAAATAGCGATTGATTATGGCGCGACTGTTGTGCTCTTCTGAGCCGTGGTAGCTGCGGGCAGCCCATTGCTGCTGAAGGGATTGGGGCAGTTGATAGACATTGTGAATTTCGTTGATTGTTACGCCCTGATTGGCTTGATGCAGGACTTCGTTATGAAGGTGGGCATAGACATCGCGTTGGACCCGCATCACCTCTTGGATGCGTTCGTTGCCCCAGCGTGGCCAATTATGGGAGGCGAACATCACGTCTGCTTTTGTTCCAAAAAGATACAGCGCTTCGTTGATCTGCTTCGACCACTCCAAGGCATCGCGTACGAGCGCGCCGCGAAGCGTGTAGATGTTGTGGATCGTGCCGCAAATGTTTTCCGCGGCCCAGAACGCTTTCCATTCGGGAAAGTAGGTGTTCATCTCTGCTGGAGCCTCGGTTCCTGGAGTGTTTTGAAAGATCATTTGCACTCCATCGATTCTGATCTCTTCCAAAGCTTGCGTAATCTCTCGGTTGGGCTCGATCAAGCCAACTCTGCCAGAGGCTGCATTTTTGCCGATGGATTGATCAACATGACCATAGGGATGTCGCGGCAGAAGGAGGCCATACTGAAAAAAGGCGCGTCGGTTCATGGCGTTGCCGGAGTAAACATTTTCCGCAACGGCGTGCTTCATGAAGCCCAGGGGAGCCAGGAGCTGCACCCGGCCGCTTTTCACATCTGCAGGATCCACCACCCCACGAATGCCCCCGAAGTGGTCGACATGGCTATGGGAAAAGACAACCGCGACCACCGGACGTTTGCCGAGATGCTCATTCACCAGATCGAGCGCTGCTTTCGCTGTTTCCTTGCAAGTGAGCACGTCAAAGAGAATCCATCCGGTATCCCCTTTGATGATGGTCATGTTGGCGAGGTCAAACCCTCGAACCTGATAGATCTTGTCAGGCAGAACCTCATAGAGGCCATAGGCCATGTTCAAGACAGCTTGCCGTTGCAGTGAAGGATGAATGGTGTCAAAAACACTATCAAATCCCCGCAGGAGAAAGTCATAACTTCCCATGTCCCAGGCCACATGCCCAGCCTCCGCCATGATCTGCTTGTAGGCCGGCGCGGCAATAAAACCTCGTCTTGACTCTTCAAAATCACGCTCATCCTCAAAGGGCAATTGTTGGCGAAACAGATTTTGCTGGGCGATTGTGAATGAAGAGGCGGGCTTGCCTTTGGCGTCAAAATGTTGACTGGACACAGGGGGGACGGCCTGATTTTGAAAACGAACCTAAGGCTTGCAACCTCTTTTGGCAAGTTTAGAGTCAAGTTGATCTGCTACGCAACGATGACGCTGAGGAAGACGATGATGCTGCGGACAACGGTTGGCTGATCGGGTCAGGACCGCTGCGCAAAATCATTCAAGCCTTGGCGCCAATCATGGGGCGTCTTGTCTGTCATTGACGCGATCGATAGTGGCGCGATTGCTAGTGGCGCGTTCAAGCTTTCCATGACTTGGCGCGCAATCGCTCAACAGGACTGTTTGAAGCCCTTGTCATTCAGCGGCATCGGGCCTGGCGAGCGATCGACAACCGGAACATTCCGGCGGAGGCCCTCCCACGGATCAGGGGGAAACTGGTTGATCACGGCCTCGCCTCCCGCGGAGATCCTCGTGGTCCCGCTCGCCGTGCCGGTCGGGCCTTCAACCGGCGCTGGCGGCGTGGTAGCTGCTGCGCACCAGCGGACCGCTGCGAACCTCCGCAAACCCCATGGCCCGGGCTTGGGCGCCGAGGTCGGCGAACTCCTCCGGACTCCAGTAGCGCGCCACGGGGAGATGGGCCAGGGAGGGCCGCAGGTATTGGCCCAGGGTGAGCCGCTGGCAGTCCACCGCCCGCAGGTCGCGCAGCGCGGCGATCACCTCCTCCTGGCGCTCTCCCAGCCCGAGCATCAGGCCCGACTTGGTCGGGATCCCTGGCGCCAGCTCCCGCGCCGCCGCCAGCAACCCCAGGGAGCGGCGATAGGTGGCGCCCCGCCGCACCTCCCCCTGCAAGCGCTCGACAGTTTCCAGATTGTGGTTGAAGCAGACCGGCTTGGCCTCCAGAACGGTCTGCAACCGCTGCCGCTGAGCGGCGATCGCCCGGGACTCCTCCCGCTGCCCCCCCCAGAAATCCGGTGTGAGCACCTCGATCGCCACCGTTGAATCGCGCCGGCGGATGGCCGCCATCGTGGCGGTGAACAGGCTGGCGCCGTGGTCGGGCTGGTCATCGCGGGCCACCGCCGTGAGCACCACGTAGCGCAAGCCCAGCAGGCGCACCGCCTCGGCCACTCGCTCGGGCTCCGCCCCGTCCAACGGCGCGGGCGCCTGTCCCTTCTCCACCTGGCAGAAGGCGCAACTGCGGGTGCACACCGGCCCGCCCAGCAAAAAGGTGGCCGTGCCGGAGGCGTAGCACTCCGCCCGATTCGGACAGCGCCCCTCCTCGCAGATCGTGTGCAGCCGCTGCCGCTTCACCACCTCCTGCACCGCCTCCAACTCCGAGGCGGCGCCCACCGGCCGCCGCAACCACTCCGGCAGGCGCTCCGCCGGCGGGATGGCGCTGTAACGGCTGGAGCGGGTGGAGGTCATGGGGCGAGGGTCAGCAGGGTGGAAGAGAGGGGGCGCGACAGGGTCACTCCATGCGGCGCCGGCCCTCGAACGCTCGCGCCAGGGTCACCTCATCCGCATACTCCAGCTCGCTGCCCACGGGCAGGCCGTAGGCGATGCGGCTGACCAGGGTGAAGGGTTTGAGCAAACGGGCCAGATACAGGCTGGTGGTGTCGCCCTCGACGCTGGGGGTCAGGGCCAGGATCACCTCCGAGGCGTTCTCCTGGTCGACCCGTTCCACCAGCGGCTGGATGTGCAGCCCCTCCGGTCCCACCCCCTCCATCGGCGAGATGAGCCCCCCGAGCACGTGATAGCCGCCGCGATACTCGCGGGTGCGCTCCATCGCCAGCAGATCCCGCGAGTCGGCCACCACGCAGATCTGCCCCGTGCGCCGCTCGGTGTTGCGACAAATGTCACAAAGGGGCTCGGCGGAGAGGTGAAAGCAGCGGCGGCATTGCCCCACCTGGCTGCGAGCCGCCAGCAGCGCCTCGGCGAAGGCGCGGATCTGCTCCTCCGGCTGGCGAAGCAAATGCAACGCCAGACGCTGCGCTGTGCGCGGGCCGATGCCGGGCAACCGCTCGAATTGATCGATCAGCCGTGCCAGAGGTCGGGTGAAGCCGCTCAGCGGTCCAGGGCGAGTGGGATGAATCTAGGGGCGGCGGACAGGGGGAGAATGGCGGACGCGCATCCGGCGCCCTCCTCCTGGCGCCCCCGTCCCGCGCGTCGTCTCCCCAGCCATGCCTGTTCCCCTCCTCCGTCCCGATCGCCATCTCGCCAGCCGGGGAAGCGCGGCGGCCGTCGCCCGGGCCGGCCGCTGGCTCCGTGTCCCGCTCATGGCCGTGCTGGCGCTGGTCCTGATCGGTGGCCTGACCGCCTGCAGCGCTGCGGCGGCCGGCCTTCAATCCTTCCAAAGCCCTGATGGGCGCTATGCCTTTCTCTACCCCACGGGCTGGAACCGGGTGCAGGTGAGCGACGGGCCCCAGGTGGTGTTCCATGACTTGATCAACAGTGACGAAACCCTCAGCCTGGTGATCTCCGACGTCAACACGATCAAGGACCTCACCGATCTGGGCAGCCCCGAGGCGGTGGGCGAACGGCTCAAGGAGGTGGTCATCGCCCCGGAGGGCAGCGGCCGCGAGGCGGACCTGCTGGAGGCCCGGGAACGGGAGCTGGGGGGGCGCACCTTCTACGACCTGGAGTACACCGTTCGCCTGGCGGACCGCAACCGCCATGAGCTGGCGACGGTTGTCGTCGATCGCGGCCGGCTGTACACCTTTGCCGCCAGCACCAATGACGCGCGCTGGTCGAAGGTGCGCGACCTCTTTCAGCGGGTGATCACCTCCTTCAATCTGTTGGTGTGAGCGCGCCTCCCGCTTCGGGGAGGACCGTCCCCGCCTCCGCTGGAGTGGCGATCACCGTCATCGGCGATGGCCTGGCCGGCACCGTGCTCGCCCTCTGCCTGGCCGAGCGCGGGGGTCGCGTGCGGCTGATCGGAGCCGGGCGCCAGACCGCCACAGCCCTCAGTTACGGCGCCTTGCCCCGCGGTGGCCCCTCCCGAGCCTGGCGACGCCTCGAACGCCTCCACGGCTCCTTGGGCTGGCGGCCCAGCGGCCTGGTGGTCCACGACGCGCGGCCGGGGCTGCCGAGGGCGTTGGCGGGCCTCACCCAAAGCCTGCCCCTTCCCCTGGCCCGGGTGGATGCCGCCGTCTGGGCGGCCCGGCGGCACCAAGCCCTTGCGGCGGCGGGCGTGGAGCAGCTGACGGGCCAGGTGCGGAGGCTGGAGGCCCGGCCCGGCGGAGGCTGGCGGCTCCACTGGCGACACGAGCCAGCTCCTGGCTCCCCCCCCGCCAGCGCGCCCCCTGCTGCGGCTGCTTCTCCCTCCGGCGCTTCTCTCTTGGATGCGGACCGCGTGGTGTTGGCCGCCGGGGCGGCCACCCGTGCCCTCTGGCCCGCCCTTCCCGGGCGCCTGCGGCACAGCTGGGCCGGGGTGCTGCGGCTCGACACGCTTCCTCCCGACGCGCCCTGGCTGGAGGCAGCTCGGCGGGGACGCGTCGTGCAGCCCCGCCACTGGCGGCGGCCGTCCCTGGAGGCCGCCTGCGCTGCCAATCGGGAGCCGCTGTGGATCGTGGACGCGGGGCTGGCCCCCCGCGGGGAGGGTCTGGTGGTGGGGCAGATCACACGGATCCCGGCCGCCGAGGCGGAGAGCGCCAGCCCCTCGCTTGATCCGCCCGATGTCCGCTGGATGGAGGGGCGCCTGCGGGAGGGCCTCCAGGTCCTCGATCCCCGCCTGGCCACCCTCGACGCGCCCTACCACCAGGTGCCGGTGAGCTTCTGCGTGGATGGCCAGCCGCTGGCCGGCCCCGTGGCGGACGCCCCTGGCCTGTGGGTGTTCGCGGGGTTCAGCGCGGCTTTTTCCCGCGTGCCCGCCCGGGCGCATGACCTGGCCCGCCGCTTGCTGCCATGACGGTCCTGCTCACGGCCCTCGCCCCCGATCCGGACAACCTGCTGCGCCTGGGGTGGCGGTGTTGTGCGGCCTGGCTCAGGTGCTCGTCGGGCTCAGCGCCTGCCTGATGGTGCTGGCGTCGGGGCATGAGGCCGATGCCCGCAGCCCCGGGGGTCACGGTGGCGGCGGCCAGCCCCGGATTGGCCCTGGTGGCGCTGTTGCTCGCCCTGATCACCCTCTCGGATCGCCGCCTCGGCACCCCCAACGGCACGGCTGTCGCCAAGCCGTCAACCGACCGCCCGGCAGCCATGGCGGAGGAGAGCGGAGCGGCCGGTGGCGGGGAGAACAAGACCTAAAACAAAAAGAACGATTGTCCACGGCTTTCGCTACCTTCAGGACTGAGGCCGGGCTCGGCCTGCCCCGGCCAGTCGATCTCCAGGTAGCTCACGCCGCCCTGATCAAAGGGGCGTCCATCCAGGTGATGAATCGTCAACTTGGTCGTGCCGATTCCCGTGATCAATCGCCCCAGTTCCATCGGACCCATGTCCGTGCGGAGATCCTCGCCTGTGCTCATCAGCAGGGCAGGCAGGCGCACCAGCTGATCGGGCCGCATCAGTTTGCGAAACAGGGCCTGCACGGCCAGTTGTTGCCGCTCCATGCGCCCGATGTCTCCCGTCTCGTCATGACGAAACCGGAGGAATCCCTCCAGATCTCGCCCTTTCAAATTTTGAAGGCCAGGCTGCAGGTCGATATACAGTCCTTGCGTATTGTCTGTGTAGAACATTCGCTTGGGAACATCCACTTCAATTCCGCCCATCATGTCGGCAATGCGACGAATTGCGCCGAGGTTGATCACAAGGTGATGGCGTATGAGCCGTCCCATGCGGGAGGATAATTCCCGCTTAAGATTGTCAATACCAGCTGTGGCATACAGGGAATTGATCTTCATGGCTCCATATTGATCTGTTTCGATATAGCTATCCCGCGGGATTTGTGTGATGGTTGTCTCGCCACCGTCCACCCGCATGGTGGCGATGACATCAGTGTTTCCCCCGCCGACGTCCATGCCGAGAATCAGCACATCCTCTGGGCCTCCACTCATCCAGTCCCCAAAGGGACTCCTCCAGTCGAGGCTTGGCTTCCGTTGATCTGTGACCGCCACCAGCTTGGCCAGCGGACCGGACAGGGCGAGGCCCGCCCCCAGGCCAATCGCAACAGCCAGCAGCACGGGCAGTCCGGAGCCTGAACGGCGTGCCGGACGCGGTCGGCGAGAGTGGCGGGGGGAGTGGCGCGGCATCTACGCGGCGACCTCACAACCGCAGAGGTTCATCAGCTCGCAAACCAGCCTGCACGCGCCAAAGGTTGGCGTACGCTCCACCAGAGGAAAGCAGGTCGTCATGGCGGCCACTTTCGACGATTCTGCCGTGTTCCATGACCACGATGCGGTCCGCATGGCGCACGGTGCTCAGGCGATGGGCGATCACCAGGGTGGTGCGATCCGCCGTCACCCGATCCAAGGAGGCCTGAATGGCCGCTTCGGTTTCGTTGTCCACAGCGGCGGTGGCCTCATCCAGAATCAACACCGGCGGATCCTTCAGCAAGGCGCGGGCCAGGGCGAGCCGTTGGCGCTGGCCACCCGAGAGGCGCTGTCCCCGTTCGCCCACCACCGTGTCGTAGCCCCGGGGCAAGGCTTGAATGAACCCATCAGCCTCCGCCAGGAACGCCGCCCGTTCGATGGCGGCTCGCGGGGCGCCGAAACTGCCGTAGGCGATGTTTTCCGCCACCGTGCCGGCAAACAGAAACACCTCTTGGCTCACCAGCGCGATGGCGCGGCGCAGATCCTCCAGGCGCAGGCTTTCGATCGGCAGGCCATCCAGAAGGATCGTTCCGGACTGGATGGAATAGAGGCGCAGCAACAGCTTGACGATCGTGCTTTTGCCCGACCCGGTGGCACCCACGATGCCCACCGTGCTTCCCGCCGGGATCTCCAGATCAAAATCCCGCAGCAGGGGGGGGCGGCCGGCATAGGCGAAGGTCACTCCGCGGAAACGCAGGTGCCCGGCCACCTGATCCCGGTCCAGAGGCCGCACGCCGGAGGGGATGGCAATGGGGGTGTCGAGAAGATTCAGCACGCGATGGGTGGACGCCATGGCGCGCTGGTAGTCATCCAAGGTGCGGCCCAGGGTGGTGAGCGGCCAGAGAAGGCGCTGCGTGATGAACACCAGAAAGCTGTAGGTGCCCACAGCGATGAGGCCTTGCCAGGCCTGCAGGCCTCCAATGACGAGGATGGCGAGAAAGGCGAAGAGGATCGCGAAGCGGATCAACGGCACGAAGGCCGCCGAGAAGCGAATCGCCCGCTGATTGCTCAGGCGATAGGCCTCACTGGCCTCCCGCAGCCGCTCGAGCTCCCAGCTTTCCGCGGCATGGCTTTTGATGGTCAACATCCCGCCGAGATTGTTGGTCAAGCGGCTGGAGAGATCCGCCACGCGGACGCGCACGTCGGCATACAGAGGGGCCAGACGCCGCTGGAAGTGCAACGAGCCCCAAAGGATGACGGGAATCGGCAAAAACGAGACGCCCGCCACCGTGGGTGAGAGCACCATCATCGCCGTGCCAATGGCCACCACCGTGGTGATCAGTTGCAGCAGTTCATTGGCGCCCTGGTCCAGAAACCGCTCGAGCTGGTTGATGTCGTCATTGAGGATGGTCAACAGCTGACCGCTGCTTCCTTGCTCGAAAAAGGCCATCTCGAGTCGCTGCAGGTGGTCGTACCCCTCCAAACGCCATTCGTGCTGAACGGTCTGGGCGAGATTGCGCCAGAGCAACGCATACAGATATTCAAAAAGCGACTCGGCGGTCCAGATCACAAAAGAGAGAAACGCCAACACTCCCAGCTGGGAGGGCACCGTCTGAACTCCGAGAGAGGCCAGCCAGGAGGTGTTCTGTTGCACAACGACATCGACGGCCAAACCGATGAGAACCGGTGGGGCCAGATCGAAGAGCTTGTTGAGGATCGAGCAGGTCGACGCGAGAAGAACGGTGCGCCGATGGGGCTGGAGCCGCCGCAGCAGCCTGGCCAGCCCGGACCTGCCGCTCACCCTCGGGAAGGCCCCCCCCAAAGGGGGGCGAGGCCGTTCAGTGGACAGAGCCGCCAACCCGCGCGGAGCGATCGCCGTAGCCGCCGCCACGGTTGCCGCGGGGGCGAGGCCCGCCACCACCACCGCCGCCGCCATCGCGGGGGGTGGCCTTGTTGACGCGGATCATGCGGCCCATCCACTCCACATCTTGCAGGTCGTCGATGGCCCGCTGCTCGGAATCGGCATCGGCCAGCTCAACAAAAGCAAAGCCCCGCTTGCGGCCGGTTTCCCGATCGAGAGGAAGGCTGCACTGGCGCACCTCACCATAGGCGCCAAAAAGGTCCACGAGATCCTCCCGCTCGGCATCAAACGAGAGGTTGCCAACGTAAATGGTCATTCGAAAGTGGGTCCTGGAACAGATTCTTTTGTGACGGTGTCCCGGGAAAGATCAGGGAGCGGTGAAGACCGGAGAAGAACCTTTTCAGACGGTTGGCCAAGGGCGGAAGCCTGGAATGGTTCTGGGGGGTCAAGGCCGGCTGAGCGTGCCGAAGGAAGCCTGAACACTTTGGAATCCGTAAAACCCTACATCGGCAACCTGCCCTTTGATTGAGGAGTGTGAAGCGAGGTGGAAGGAAAACGGAAGAGGAGCGGCGTCGCGGCAAACTGGATCCATTGTCAGCAAACGCTGATCTGGACTGATCCCCGATGATCCCTCCACTCCCTCCCCCTCCCGTCCTGTGGAGCCTGTCCTGGCGCGAGGATGGCGAGCTTGCCCCGCAGGATCGCTTCGACCTTCTCCAAACCCTGATGCTGGTGGAGACGCCTGAGGCCCAGCCGGCCCTGGTTCTGGCCATGGAAAAGATGGCTCTGGCTGAGATCACCCATCTCTCCAACAGCGCGGTGACCGAATTGTGCGCCTGAGCTGACGATCCGGTCGGGCGCGGCGCCCTCAGAGGGAGTAGCGGCGGGCGGCGGAGGCGCGGCAAGAGATGCGGGCCGAGGCGAGGCTCATTCCCTGAGCGAGGCGATCGACCACGCAACGGCAGGCGTAATCCGTGAGGCCAGCCGGGGGGACCTTGCCGGATTGGGCCAGTTCCTGCTCAACCGCGACCTGGCAGTAGGCCAGCACGATGGCGTCGAGGCCTGCGCTCTCAGCGGGGCCGCCCGCCCCGCTGATCACCATCCCCGCCAGCAGGGCCGCAGCGGCGGGGATCCTGCGGAGACGCCTCATAAGCGGGAGAGTTGCAGTTCCTTGTTCATGACGCGCAGCCGTTGCAAATTGGCGACCACATCCGCGGGGATGTTACGGGGCAGGTCGATGGTGGTGTGGGTGTCGTAGATCCGGATCTTGCCGATCGCCTTGCCGGTGAGTCCGCCTTCGTTGGCAATCGCTCCGACAATGTTGCCGGGGCGGACCCGGTCGCGCCAGCCCACCTCAAGACGAAACCGCTCCATGTGCGCCTCCGGGCCGTCATCGCTCTCCGCCCGCACACCCTGGGCTGGGCGCGCCCGCCGGCGGCTGGACGGGTCCGTCGGGATCGGCGTCCGGGGCGGTTCCTGCTCGTTGAGAAGGAGGGGTTTGCCCCGCAGGGCCAGGGCGAGGGCGGCGAGGGCCAGCTGGTTTGGATCGGCCTCTTGTTCCCGGCCCACCCGCCGCAGAAGTTCGCCGATCAGGGCCTGTTCCGCCTCGGAGAGCGGCGAATCCGCCAGGAGAGCCGTGAGGCTGGATTCGAGGCGATTGAGGCGCGCCTGGTTGATGCTCGCGTTCGACGGCACCTCCATGGGGCGAATGGACTCGCCCACAGCCCGCTCCAGCTCGCTGAGGAAGCGTTTCTCGCGAGGGGTGAGGAAGAGAATGGCCTGGCCGGAACGACCCGCTCGCCCCGTGCGACCGATGCGGTGGACATAGGCCTCACCGTCAAACGGCATGTCGTAGTTGATGACGAGGCCGATGCGATCAACGTCGAGCCCGCGGGCGGCCACATCCGTGGCGACAAGCACATCCAGACGCCCGTCCCGCAGGCGCTGAACCGTGCGCTCCCGCTGGGCTTGCGGAATGTCGCCGTTCAGGAGGGCCACGTTGTGGCCCTCGCGCTCCAGGCCTTCCGCCAGGGCGAGGCTGACGACCTTGGTGCGGGTGAAGATGATCACGCCTCCCTGGCCTTCCGCCTCAAGGACACGCTGCAGAACCTCTGGCTTCTGCTGGGCCTGCACCACCAGGTACCGTTGCTCGATGCGGCTCTCCTCGCCCTTGCGGCTGTGGATCGTGATCTCTGCGGGGGTGCGCAGATAACGGTTGGAGAGACGCCGGATGGCCGCAGGCATGGTGGCGGAGAGCAACACCACCTGGCGCTGCGCGGGCAGTTGCTCCAACACCCATTCGACCGATTCGATGAAGCCCATGCGGAGCATTTCATCCGCTTCATCCAGCACCAGGGTCGTGAGACCGGAGAGGTCGAGGGTGCCTTGGCGCATGTGGTCCATCACCCGCCCGGGGGTTCCCACCACCACCTGCACGCCCCGGCGCAACTGCAGCATCTGCTCCCGGAAATCGGCTCCGCCATAGAGCGCCAGCACGCGCACGCGGGGGAGGTGGGCGGAGAAGCTGGCCAGGGCCTCCGCCACCTGCAGAGCCAGTTCGCGCGTCGGGGTGAGCACGAGGGCGCGGGGACGCGACTCGGCGGGATCCAGGCCATGGAGGAGGGGAAGGCCGAAGGCTGCGGTCTTGCCCGTGCCCGTGCGGGCCTGGCCGACCAGGTCGCGCCCCAGCAGGAGCTCGGGGATGGCGGCCTTCTGAATCGGGGAGGGGGTGTGGAAACCGAGCGCGTCCAGGGCGGACAGCAGCTCCGGTCGCAGCCCGAAACGGGAGAAGCCAGAAGGGATTGGGGCCGCCTCGGCGGGGGCCTCCGCTTCGACGGGGTCCTCCGCTGCGCCGGAGGCTGGCTCCAACGGGAGGACATGGCCGAGATCGATGTCGGCGCTGTCCGTGGCGGCGCTGGCGTCGGCAGCACGGTCGATCAGCGCCGTTGGCGTGGCATTGGCGTCCAAAACGCCATCAGCACAAAAAGCGGCTTGGGAGCCGGAACAATCATCAGACATGGAACAACCTCAGGCTTGAAGGCCGGATGAATCCTTCAATTGAGACCTGCAGCTGGCCCAAAAAGAGATCGCCGCAATGGGCGCCTGTCTCGGAGATGATCCTTCCCGTCCGGCACCCTTTTTCATCAAGAAACGGGATCCAGATCTCTTGCGCTCAAAACGTCGCAAACGGAAGTTGCAAAGCTGCGTCAGCTTCATTAAAGGGTGAAATGAAATCCTAGCACCGAATCTGATTGCGGATCGCTCCCTGGTGCCTGAGACACCCCCCAGCCTGCGCGCGCGGGTCAGAGCCGCCCGAAATCGTCCTCGAAACGTTCGATGTCCTCCTCGCTGAGAACCGTCCCGCGCTGCACTTCCACGATCTCCAGCGCCATGGCGCCCGCTTCCGCCCGATGACGAGCTCCGGCGGGGACGAACAACGTGGTCCCCGGCTCGGCGGGAATGGCGGCGTCCTCCAGCTGCAACACTCCCTCCCCCTTCACCACGACCCAGTGTTCGCAGCGGTGGCGATGGCGTTGCAAGCTGATGCGACGCCCCGGCGACAGACAGAGGCGTTTGACGAGATACCCGTCATCGGCGGTGAGCGTTTCATACCAACCCCACGGGCGCCTCACGCGCGCCAGGGCCAGAGAGTCCATTGGTGAAGGCGCCTGCAACGTCATAGAGTGATTCAAAGCATTTTTTGCCTGGCGCGCGTCCGCCGTTGAGGAAGTCCGGACCGTGACCCCGGGCTCTCCCCCTGGCGCGTCAGTTTCTGCCCCCCTCGTCCGGCGGCGTGAACAGCCAGGCCTCTCGGCGAGCGCGGGTGAGCGCGGTGTAGAGCAGGCGGGGATCGGTGGGGTCCGGGCCCGGCAGGAGCACCATCACGGCGTCGCTTTCGCTGCCCTGCGCCTTGTGCACCGTCAAGGCCAGGGCCGGTTCCAGGGCCCCGCTGAGCTGGGCGGGGTGGAGCCAAACGGGCTGCTCCTGGCCAAAGAGCAGCCAGCGCTCTCGGCCTCGCGCCACGAGCACCCCCAGATCCCCGTTGCTGAGGCCCGGGCCATGGAGGTTGCGGACGCAGATCACGGGGGTGCCACTGGGCCAGCGGGGCAGGGCGGCGGGGGCGTCCTCCCCCAACAGCTCGCGGTGCACCGCCCGCACCCCCCAGGGGCCCCGATGGCGGGGGGTGAGCAGCAGGAAGGCGTCACGAATCGCCAGGAGCTCTCGCCAGCCCTCCTCCCCTCCGGGCACGCAGGCAGCGGCTGCCGCCCGCAGCTGGCGCAGGTGGTCGCTCAACCGTTGCCGCACCAGCGCGGGGAGGGGCCCTGGCGGCTCCTGGCGCCAGTGGAGATTGGCGCTTTCGTCAAGGCGGCGCAGCAGCGGTCGCAGCGCGTTGAGGGGCGCTCCGGCGGCCTCGACCTCTTTCGCGGCGTCGCTCGCGGCCTCGCCGCCGCTGTCGATGCGCTCCCGCAAGGCGGCCGCCACGCTGGCGATCGCGCCGTCATTGCGCCAGGTCGTGCGCAGGGTCACCACCGCAGCGGCCATCGTCGGGCGGCGGGCCTCGTCCAGCAGATCCCGCAGCGGCGCCCCGGGCGCCACCGGGGGAAGCTGGGAGGGATCGCCCACCAACACCAGCCGCGCCCGTTCCGGCAAGGCATCGAGAAGCGCTTTCATCAAGGCCAGATCCACCATCGACACCTCATCCACCACGAGCAGATCGAGGGCGAGGGGACGCTGGCGGTGGCGTCGAAACGTTCCATCGCCCCGACTCTCCAACAGCTGATGAAGGGTGCCGCAGGGCCAGCGGCCAGCTGTGGCGCCGCGCAGGCGGGCTGCGGCCTTGCCTGTGGGAGCGGCCAGCTGGATCACCGCGCCCTCTCGCTCCCGGGCCGCGGCCTCCAGAAGGCGGGCGACGGTGCTGGTCTTTCCGGTCCCCGGTCCGCCCGCCAACACCAGCAGATCACGGGCCAGGGCGGTGTGGATCGCCAGGCGCTGCAGGGGATCCAGATCGTCCTCGGGGGGGAGGGCCCCGGTGGCGGGCGCGCCCCGCGCGGCACGGGCCTCCAGCGCGGCCATCACCGAGGCGCGCAGCTGGAGCCAGCGGCGCCAGCCCACCTGTTGGCCTTCTAGGGCCAGTGGACCATGGGGCTCCTGGCCCAGGGGTGAGGCCACGAGGGCCGCGCGGTGTCGGTCGGGCCATCCCGCAGCCTGGATTCCCGGCGGAGCGGGACCTTCGAGGGAAAGGGAGAGCTCCCCCCGCTCCAGAGCCAGGGTGAGCGCGTCCAAGAGCTCCAACAGGGGCGGATCCGGCGGCTGGCCGTAAAGCCGGGGCAAGGCCTCCGCCAAGGCGCCACGGAGGGGCGCCAGCCAGGGAGGGGGATCGCGGCGGCGGGGGGGGGTCATGGGAGCATGCCGGGCCGCCACCCCGGAGGGCTGGTCCCCAGGGCCTGATTCAACGCCAGAAGGCGTCCGGTGGGGGGGCGCTCGATGACCATGCCGGGCACGGGGTCTCCCAATCGGTCCGCCGCCAGGGCTCCCGGCGTGCCCCGCGCGAAGACATAGACGTAACCGCCCAGGTGGCGTTGGGGGTCGTAGGTCGGCAGACGCCAGGCGAGATAGCGATGCAGGGCCACGAGATAGAGATGGGCTTGCAGGGGGTAGTGGTGGCTGATCATGAGCTGGCGCAGGGCCTCCGGCCCGTAATCCCCGGGACCGCAGCGCGCCACCTGCCCCTGCGCATCGCGGGTCCCGAGGCGGTTGCTCTTCCAATCCAGCACCCACCACGGCCCATCGGTGGCGCCGGGGGTGGGAAACACCAGATCGATCGAGCCTGTGAGAAAACCGCTGTGGTGCACGGGCAGCAGTTCCAGGGCCTCCGCGTAGTCGGCCCCGAAGAGGCCGTCGGGATGGAGGCGGAAGGCGGCGGCCAGGTCGCGGGCGCGGGCCTGTTGGAGGCTCAGGTCGAAATGCAGCTCATGCAAGCGCTGCCGGGGGGAGAGGTCGGCGGGGCGGAGACCACCGAGGGGGCCGCCGAACGGGGTGGCCAGCATCTGCCGCACAGCGGCGAGAAGGGGATCCGCCAGGCTGTCGCTCAGGCCTGCCCGCCGCAATTCGTGGGCCACCAGGGCCTGGCTGCGTGGATCGGTGGCCGCGGCGTCGAAGTCGATCCGCTCCAGCAGGCGGTGAAGGCAGTCGCCAAAGCCGCTGCCTGCGGGGAGATCCGCCCAGAGTCCGCGCTCCGGCCAGGGGGAGGGGATGGCGCCCGCAGCTGGGGTGGGAGGGTCGCTCGGGGTGGCTCCGTCGTTGGGTGAGGGCGCCTCCAGAGAGGCGAGGGAGAGGGCGGGAAGCAGGTCGGGATCGCTGATGTCGCGGCCGTCTTCCAGGGCCAGGGCGGTGGGGGGATCCAGGACCAGGGCGTCGCCCCACGGCGATGGGCTCCAGGCCGTGGCGGACTGGAGGCCTGCGGGGGGGGGCGAGAGGAGCGCGGGGGGCGGCGGACCCGAGGGACCCGGGTCTTGGGTCCAGCTGGTGTAGCTGCTGCGCGCCCAGCCCCGATCGAGGGGGCCGGCGGGAGTCGGTCCCAGGGCCAGGGACTCCAGCGGCGGGGGCGGGTCTGACTGCGGCGGTCGCCAGCCCGGAGGCGGGGGCGGCGGCGGCTCGACCAGTCGCACCGGCAGCTGACGCCGCAGGATCTCCGCCGCGAGACGCTGCCGCCAGACCTCCAGGTTGGTCTCCGGCCAGGGCGCCTCCGGATCGCCCACGGGATCGTCGGCAAACAACCAGGGCTGGAGCGGATTGGAGGGCCGCTCCTTGGCGGGCACCCAGGCGAGAACAAGCCGGTGCATGGCGCGACTGAGGGCGACATAGGCCAGCCGCTCCCGCTCGGCCTCCTCCTCCCGCCGCGCGTGGCGATCCGCCTGCCAGCCCTGTCCCCACTGGCGATTGCGGTGCAGATCGAGCCGGGGCGGACCGCCGGCAACGGGATGCCAGCGTCGACCTTCACCCTTTCCCTGGCCGGCGTCCTGCCAGAGGTAAGGGCAGATCACCAAGGGAAATTCCAGCCCCTTGCTGCGGTGCACCGTCATCACCGCCACGGCCTGTCGCACCTTGTCGCTGTGGCTTTGCTCGGCGTCGGGAAGGGTGTCCACCTTGGCCAACCGCCGGCGGCGCAGCCAGCGGGCGGCCGCCCGGGGCCCCAGCCGCTGGCGGTGGAGTCGCTCCTGCGTCAGCTCGGCCACCTGCCCCAGGTCCGACAGAAACCGCCCCCCCAGGGAGAGCCGCGCCAGCTGCCGCGAGCCGAGAACGGCGGCCAGGGGGCCCAGAAGACCCAGGCGGGGCCAGTCTCGGGCCAGCTGCTGCAGACGGGTGGCCAGGGCGCTCCACTCCCGGGGCGGAGCGGTGGCGATCGCGTCCGCGCTCCAGCCCAGAAGCGGTGAGGCGGCCAGCAGGCGCAGCCGGTTGGCGTCGGCGGGCTCGGCCAGGGCGTCCAGGAGGCGTTGCAGGGCCGCGGCGGCTGGCGTGGCGAACACATCCGACTGGCTCACGAGGCGGCTGGGAAGTCCCATCTGCCGCAACGCCAGGCGCAACCCCTCCGCCTGGGCGTGGGTGTGCACCAGCACGCAGATGTCTGCGGGTTCGAGCGAGCGCTCACCGGCCTCCTCCCGCAACAGGGGTGGCTCGCGCAGAAGGTGGGCGACCGTGCTGGCGATCTGTTCTGGCAGGCGATCATTCAGGGCGGCAGTGCTGGGCAGCCCCGTCGCCCGGGGGGGGGCCGGGAGCGGGGGAGGGTCGGCCTCCGGCGGCCAAGTCCCCCCCAGCCAGAGGAGATCCACCGGCGGACGCCCGTCCCCCCCCCGGCTGGCCTTGGCCTCCAGCACCGGCATGGGCGTGAGGCCGGAGCGCACCAGGCCGCGTGCGCAGAGCTGGTTGAGGGCGGCGATCAACTCGGGAGTGGAGCGTCGGTTGTCGCGCATCGCGAAGCGGGCCTCCGCGCTGGCACGGGCCGCCAGATAGGTCTGCAGGTCGCCGCCGCGAAACCGGTAGATCGCCTGTTTCGGATCCCCCACCATCACCAGGAGGTGGCCTCCGCCGCCGAAGGCCAGCCGCAGGATGCGCCACTGGATGGGATCGGTGTCCTGAAACTCGTCGATCAGGGCGGCGCTGTAGCGCTGGGCCACAGCTGCCAGCAACGGCGTGGGCGCCGTGGCCTCGACGCCGGGATCGAGGTCGCTGAGGAGCTGGGAGTAGGAGCACAGGCCCAGGCGCTGGCGGCGTTGCCACAACGCCCGCCGTCCCCAGTGGCAGCCATGCAGCAGGGCCCGCTCCGCAGGGCCGTCGACCAGTTCGGCCACGGCCTCCATCACGGCGCGGCGGGGGAGCGCGATGGGCCGCTCCCCGAAACCCTCCACGGCGCGCGCCGTTTTGCAGAAGGTGCCGGGGTGGAGAAACGTGGTGAGCATCTCCTCCTTGAGCACCGCCGCGTAACCGGGATCCTCCCCGGCGATCAGAGCCTCCACGACGGCGGGATTCCAGCGCTTCGTCTCCTTCAGCGTGTAGGGCTTGTAGGGCAGACCCTCGGCTTTCCAGGCCTGCGCCTGGGCGAACAGGGCGGCCATCAGGTCTTCCCCCCCCTCGCGCCAGGCCGCGCGGAAGATCTGCCAACGCTCCTGCCAAAACGCCGGCAGCGACTCGGCCAGGGAGGCCTCCAGCGACAGGGTGGGGGGCAGGGGATCGAGCTCCAGGCCGGGATCGCCCTCCAGCGTGCGGAGCAGGGAGGTGAGGGTGGCGGGCTTCACCCCCTTTCGCGACAGGCCGAGCAGCAGGGGAGCGGGAAGCCGCAGGACCTGCTCCTGCCAGTAGCTGTGCACCACCTGCTGGAGAAGGGTCTCGCCGTCGGTGTCCAGGAGAAGATCCGGGGGGCGTTGCGCCTCCAGGGCATGGCGCTGGAGGGCGCGCTGGCAGAAGCCATGGATGGTGGTGATGTCCGCGCCGTCGAGCTCCTCCAGAGCCAAGAGCAGCCGCATCTCCGCCATGGAGCCCCCACCGTTCCCTTCGCCTGGTCGTTCCCCGTCGCCATCCGCCCGCTGCTGGCGGGCCAGCCACTCGGCGAGCACCGGATCCGGCGCTGGGCGCTGCGGATCCCGCAGGCCGAGCAACGCCTCCTGCAGTCGGCGGCCGATGCGCTCCCGCAGCTCTGTGGCCGCGGCGGTGGTGAAGGTGACCACCAGCAGGCGTCGCAGGGGGATGGCGCGCTCGGTCACCAGCCGCAGGGCCAGATGGGCCAGGGCGAAGGTCTTGCCCGTGCCGGCGCTGGCCTCCAGCAGCCGCACGCCAGGGTCCAGGGGGAACGCGTTGGGGTGGAAGTCGAGGGGCTCCATCAGCGGCGCCCCTTCTCGGAGGGGATGGCCTCGAAAAGCGGCGGGAACAGGGTGGCGGCCCGCTCCGCGAAGGGCAGCGCCTCCAGCAGCTGGCCCAGGGTGCGCTCGCTGCCGAAGCACAGCCGCATCACGTCCTCCTCCCGCTCGCCCCCCCCTGAGAACGGGTTGCCCTCCCAGGCCTCCGCCGCCTTCTCGAACGCCCGCTCCGGGTTGGCCAGGCCTCCCTCGGCCATCCAGGCCCACCCGGTTTTGGGGGGCACGGGCCAGCAGCTGGAACGCCAGCTCTGGCGGAGCTGCCACAGGCGATCCAGCTCCTGGAGGGCGGTCTCGGGATCGGACGCCTCGAAGGTGAGCTGGGGGGCAAAGGCGTCCGTCTGCCCCGGCTGGGAGCCACGAGCGATCAGCACCCCCCGCCGCAGCGCGGCGCCCTCTTGGGCCGCCACCGCCAACTGGAGCCGCAACCACAGATCCAGGCGATCCTGCGCCCGTGCGCGGGCCAGCCGCACGAGCACCACCGCGTCGCCCCGCACGCTCACGCTCCCCTGCCAGGGTCCCCGCTGGAGGAGCGGCCGGCGCTCCTCCCCCAGGCTCTCCAGGATCCCCCACAGGCTCTGCCAACGCTCCGCCAACCGTTGGGCCTCCAAAATCGCTCCTCCCGCAGGCGGAAACCGTCCCTGCCCCCGCTGGCGACGCAACCAGAACGCGCTCCCCTCGGGGTGTGGCTCCCCCTCCTGCGCCTCCTGAGCCTCCAGCGCCTCGCGGAGCATGGCGCTTCGATCGCGCTCCTCCAGCTCCAAAGCCTCCAGGTCGTCCACCGGTTGATCCCATTCCCGCGGCGCCATCCCCAGCTCCCGCAGCCAGGCCTCTTGAGGCGCCAGCAGCCAGGCGCGCAGGTCGTCGAAGGGATCCGCCGCCACCGCCTCCGCCTCCGCCGGGGAAGGGCCTGTGTGCGGAGGGCGCTCCGGCGGCGGGTGGGCAGTCGCGGCCAGACCCGCTTCAGGGGGGGAGAGGTTCTGCCGCAACTGGCGGCAGGCCTCCAGCTGCCGGCGGTCGCAACTGGCCGGGGGACGGTCGCCCCGGGGCAAGAAGTGTGAGGGATCCAGGGGATCGGGGTCGTGAGCCACCAGCAGCGCTGCGGCCTGCTCGGGGGGCAGAACGCTGTGGAGCCATTGCAGCCACTGTTGCACGGGCACGGCGGGTGGCAGGGCCACCCCCGTGCGCTCCTCCAGGCCATTCCAGGTGATCAACAGGTGATCGCGGGCGGAGAGCAGGGCCTCCAGGAGGGTGTAGCGGTCCTGGTCGGCGGGATCGGGATCGCCCAGCAGGCGGTGGGCCTCCATCGGATGGAAGCCGGGCCGCTGCCGCTGGCGCGGGAAGATGTCGGCGTCCAGGCCCATCAGGATCACCACCCGGTGGGGAATGGCCCGCATCGGTTCCAGGGCGCTGATCGTGAGGGCACCGCTGCGATGGCCGAACCGGCCGCTGTCCCGCGCCAGCCGCTCCTCGAGCACGGCGGCCACCACCGCCGGCTCCAGCGGCAGCCCGCAGGGACCGGCCACCAGGCGCCAGTCCTCCAGGGCGCTGCGCAGCGGGGCCTGGGCGCCGTCGCTGGAGGACTCCGGACCGAACAGGTCGTCGAGGGCCTCCTCCAGCCGCTCCACCCAGTCCGCGCAGGGACACGGCTGCGAGAAGGCCTCCAACCAGTGTCGGAGCCGCAGCAGCAGGTGGAGGGTTCGCCCCCCCAGCTCCAGGGAGGGCGGGGGCGGGGCGGGAGCGGTGTCGGTGGGCCAGAACCCCTCCGGTTGCGGCAACACCAAGCCCAGAAGCAGCCGGTCGATGGCCCAGCCCAGGGTGTGGGCGGGGTCGCCCTGCCGCTCCCCGGCACCCAGCCCCCAACGGAAGCCGCACCGCTGGAGCACGGTCGTGAGCTCCGCCGCCTCCTCGGGGCTGAGGCCGAAACGGCCCTGCAGCGGCGCGGACTCCAGCAGCCCCTCCAAACCGCTCGCGGTGAGCCGATCACCCGCGAGGCTGAGCAGGTCGAGGAGGGTGCGGCCGATGCCCCCTTCCGTCTCCTGGCTGCGATCGGTGAGCCGCCAGGGGAGGTCCACCCCCGTGGCGTCCCGATCCCCGAACACCGCCGCCACCAGGGGCGCGAAGGTGTCCACGGCGGGAGTCATCACCAGGATGTGGCGGGGTTCCAGGGTCGGATCGGCGGCCAGCAGCTGGAGCACGCGATCCCGCACGAGCCGCACCTGCGGCAGGTGCCCCGGGCAGGACTGGAAGTCGAGGGAGTGATCTCCCTCGGCCCGCCGCAGGGCGGGCCGCAGCTCCGGATCCAGCAGGTGTTCCTGGAGCTGATGCAGGAGCGAGGGCGCGGCGGGCGCTGCGGAATCCTCCCTCGGAGCGGTCACCAGGCGGGTGGGCCGCAGGAAGAGCGACTCCTCCCGCTCTTCGCTCAGTTGCGCCTCCCCGGTGCCTTCCAGCAGCTGCTGAAACTCCGCCCCCAAGCGTCCAAAGCGGGCCTCCAACGGGGGCGCGCGCAGCAGCCAGTCCCCGTCGAGAGGCTGGCGCAGGGCAAGGGCTTGCCGGAGGGCTTGGCGGCGGGCCACACAGCGGTGCCAAAGCCCCGGACAGGGGGTCAGAAGGTAGAGGTCCACCGGCAGCCAGGCGGCCAGGGCCTGCAGCAGCCGCACCTGGATCGGCGCCATGCTGCTCGGCCCGAAGAGGCGCAACCGCTCCCCCAGATGCCGCTTCAGGAGGGCCGGGTCCCCCTCTCCCGCCCGCAGGCGCCGAATCACCTCCAGCACCCGCAGGCCAAAGGGAGCCACCCCCAGCCGCTCCCGCAGTCGGCGATGGAGGCGGGGTTGCCACAGCTGGGTCGGTGGGAGGGGCTGGTCCATGGCGTCGACCGCCCGCCCCGCCTCCCAGGCCTCGAGGAGCTCGGGACGGTAGAGGGCGCAGTCATCGAAGGCATCGGCGATGGCCCGGGCCAGGTGCCAGAGGGGCGCGTCGACGCGGCCGGCGTCCGAGCGGCGTTGCAGCCAGAGCCGCAGGGGAACCCCTGCGGGATCCGCCGCGATGGCGGGCAGCTCCTCCAGCAGGGGCCAGACGAGGTTGCTCGCGCGCCAGGGGTCGGCCTCTCCCTCCTCCTCCTCCAGTCCCCCCGGCTCTGCTTCGCCGAGGGCGAGGCGCACCACTTGGCGCAGATGGCTGCCGGGGAAGGGGAAGCGCAGGTGGGCGGCGATGCCCCCCAGATGGAGGGCCAGGGCTTCACCGAGCCAGCGGCTTGTGGGCCAGGTGTTGACCATCACCTGCACGGGCTCCAGGGGAGCGGGCGGGGGGTGGCTGAGGTGAGCCGCCAGGAGCTGGGCCAGCACCTCCGCCCGATTGCTGCGGTAAATCGTCAGCAACGCCGGCGCTCCATCGGGATCAAGCGACGGGCACGGGGAAATGGACGTCGTGCCGCGGGGACTCCGTGGCGGGGGCGGGGGCGCCCGGCACGCTGAGGAGATCGCCGGATTCCGGGCAGTAGGCGGTCAGTCGTCCGCCGTAGCAGGCTCCTGTGTCGATGAGGCGGATGCGATCAAGGCGGCGCACGTGGGGAGCGGGGGTGTGGCCGATGATCACCTCGCCGTAGCGCCCGTCATAGGCGTGCCAGAAGGGGAGGCGCACGTCCAGATCGGGGGCCCAGCGCAGGGGATCGAAACCGGCATGGGTGGCCACCCAGCCCTCGCCCCAGTAGGCCGTTGGCAGCTGGCTCAGCCGCTCCACCCATTGCAGGCAGCGGCGATGGCCCAGCTGGTGGTAGGTGTCGCAGCCGGCCAGGCGGCGAAAGGCCTCCTCCTGGTGGGATTGGAGGTCGCGCAGAAACCGTTGCTCGTGGTTGCCCATCAGCCAGACGCCACGGCCGCTGTCCACCAGGTCCCTGGCCAGCTCCATGGCCTCGCGAATCCCGGGCCCCCGATTGATCACATCCCCCAGCAGCACCAGCCGATCGCCGGTGGGAAGGAGGGCCACCAGGCGAGCCAGGGCCTCCCCGCAGCCATGCACATCCCCGATCACCCAATGGCGCGGGGCGGGGGGAGTGGAGGTCATGGGGGAACCGTTGTCCTTGGCAGTCTTGCTCCCGGGAGGGTGTCTTGTCACCTGGTCGCGGAGGCGGAGCTCTGGGAGCGGCTACGGTTCCCACACACAAACAGCCGTCGCCAAAGGGGGTCACCCACCATTCATGACTTCTTCATCCGACGCCGCCGGCTCGGAAGGCCGTCAGGACCTCCGCGCTCTGCCCGCGGTTCAGCGCGTGGCCCTGCTGGTGAAGGCCCTGAATGGCGCCCAGCGCACCAATGAGGCCCTGGCCCGCTGCGGCGACGGCGAGGCGATGCTTGACGTGTTGGAGGATGCGTCGCGTCGGCTGGGGCTTGGCCTGAGCCGTGTCGAGCTGCGTGACACGCCACCGATCCGCGACTGGATCTGGTGGAAGAACAAGGAGGCGGTGTTCACGATCGGCGACGCCAAGCCCCGGTACCAGCAGGATGGTGGCCAGGGTCGGCCCCCCGCTGGCCCGTCCGATGGTGTGCCGTCCACTGGGGGGGCGGAGGTCGAGAGCCCGCCGCGACGCAAGTTTCTCGGGCTCTTCTGAGACCCAAGGTCTTGGGGGCCCTATGAGACCAAAGGTCTTGGAGCTCTTCTGATGGGGATCTCCTGACCGTCGCGTTCGTCTTGCGGCGAGGGCCCGGCGACGCTAAGCGGCAGGGGCGGGAGTGGCGCGTTGGCTGGCCAGGGGATCGGGGATCGTGGCGCTGGGGGCTTCGAACTGACCGCGGCGCACATACTCCAGCCGCAGTTTCATGAAGGTGATGAAGCTGGGATCGGTGGAGACCACGGCGGCTGCGGGACGGGGCACGGCGCTGGCTGTGGCGGCCAGTTCCGGAGCCTCCAGGAAGGCGGGTTGGCGCACCAGCCAGAAATCGATGGCGCGTCCCGACTCCGCATAGTGGCGGCTGCGCTCGCGCAACACCTCCTCGAGCGGTTCCTCCTCGGTGAGGAACGCTTCGCTGGCGGCGATGAAGTGATACGTGGTCATGGCTGGCGACTGCCGAAGAGGGGCTCGTGTCTTGGATTGTGGATCAGGGCCCGCATCTCCCGCACCGCCTGGGTGAGGCCCACCGCCAGGGCCCGCGCCACGATGGTGTGGCCGATGTTGAGCTCCTCGATGCCGCTCAGGGCGGCGATCGGCTCAACGTTTTGATAGGTCAGCCCGTGGCCGGCATTCACCCGCAAGCCCAGTTGACAAGCCAGGGCGCAGGCCTCCTCCAGTCGCCGCAGCTCAACCGGCTGGTCGTCCCAGCCCGCCTCCGCGTAGCGCCCGGTGTGGAGTTCCACCCAGCGGGCCCCCGTGGCGCAGCTGGCGTCGAGCTGGTCCCGCTCCGGGTCCACAAACAGGCTGACCCCGATCCCCGCACCCTGCAGCCGTTCCACCATCCCCCCCAGGCGTCCCACCTGGCTGGCCACATCCAGGCCCCCTTCCGTGGTCACCTCCTCCCGCCGCTCCGGCACCAGGGTGACCATGTCGGGCCGTTGGCGCAGGGCGATGGCCTCCATCTCCGCCGTCGCGGCCATTTCCAGATTCAGCCGGGTGCGCACGGTGGCCCGCAGCAGCTCCACGTCGCGATCCTGAATGTGGCGTCGGTCCTCCCGCAGGTGCACGGTGATCCCGTCGGCGCCGCCGAGCTCGGCGAGCAGGGCATGGGTCACCGGATCGGGTTCCACCGTGCGTCGGGCTTGGCGCACGTTGGCCACGTGATCGATGTTCACCCCGAGGCTGGCCATGGTTGGGAGGATCGAATGGGGCGATGGTATGCGGCCTCTCGGCCGCCATCGCAACTGCCTGAGCGCCCGACATCGCGGGGTCGCCGCCCCTTACGTTGAAGATGTTCCTCGACCGCCCGGGGTGAGGTGTTGGTCGCTCAATCCAAGGTTTGGACGCGGCAGGTGAGTTCCGAGAACGGATCCCCGCCGCTCCCTGTTCCGTCAGAGGCGGA
This sequence comes from Cyanobacteriota bacterium, assembly GCA_046047935.1. Taxonomy (GTDB): domain Bacteria; phylum Cyanobacteriota; class Cyanobacteriia; order PCC-6307; family Cyanobiaceae; genus Cyanobium. The sequence continues at coordinate 7,369 of JBJOHA010000053.1, read as the reverse complement.
GAGGATGTCCGATCCGACGGCTCCCGCCAGTCTCAGCCTCCGGGAGCGCTCCCAGTGCAATGGCATCAGCCCCTGGCTGTCCCCCCTGGCGATGGTGGCCACCCAGGATCTGGCGCTGCGGTGGTTTTTCCCCGAAATCATGGTGCTCGGTCGCGAGTGGTTGCCCCTCTCCGGCCCGGTGTTGCTGGCCCCCACCCATCGGGCCCGCTGGGATGCCTTGTTGCTTCCCCATGCGGCCGGCCGGCGGGTCACGGGCCGGGATTGCCGCTTCATGGTGACCGTCGATGAGATGGTGGGTCTCCAGGGCTGGTTCCTGCACCGCCTGGGCTGTTTCCCGGTGGATCAGGGACGTCCCACCACAGCCAGCCTGCGCCTGGCCATCGACCTGCTCGCGCGCGGCCAGCAGGTGGTCGTGTTCCCGGAGGGACGCATCCAGCGCACGGATGAGCCGATCCATCTGCGCCAGGGCCTGGCCCGCCTCGCCCAGATCGCGCAAGGGCAGGGCGTGCCCGTGACCGTTGTGCCGGTGGGCATCGCTTACAGCCAACCCATCCCCCGTCGGGGGGACCGGGCCGCGCTCTGTTTTGGCGCCCCCCTCACGAGCGCCGGCCAGGGGCGTCAGGGGGTGCGTGCCTTCACCCTGGAGTTGGCCGCCGCGATGGGGTCGGCCGAGCAAGCGGCCCGTGCGGCGGTTGGGCGACCCCTGACAGCCCCGTAAAGTTTCGCTTTCGTGTCGTCCCGGCCTGTGAAACGGCTTCCGTCTCCGGTGCGTCGTCGTCGGATCGGCTGGTGGAGCGCGCTGGTGTTGGTTGGCCTTCTGCCTTCCAGTGTGATGCCGGGCGCCCTGGCCCAACCCGCGCCCAGCCCAGCGCCTGCGGTGAGCGCCTTTGATGTCAGAACCGTGCAAAGTCTGCTGGCGCGAGGCGATGCGGCGGCGGCGGCCGGAAATTTGGGCGAAGCCCGACGGCTCTACGATCAGGCGCGGGAGGCCAGCAAGCAGTTGCTGAGCTTTTACCGCGATCTGTCCGGTGCCTTCCGGGGGCTTGATGCGCGCATCCCGCGGGAGATGGACGACAAGGGGCGTCAGGTGCTGGATGTCTTGGTGGAAGCCAACATGCGCCTGGCCGCCTTGTTCCGCAGGCAGAACCAGCCCGAGGTGGCGGTTCCGTTGCTGGTGGAGGTCGTCAAGACCATGACCCCGAGCAACGAAGCCGGCAGGAAGGCGTACCAGCAATTGCTGGAGATCGGTTTCGCCACCACGCCGTACACGGCACCCAGCGCCAACCCCAACTAGATTCCCCACACGATTGCCTTCAAGCCATGGTTCAGCTGGACCACGTGCGCTCCGCCATTCAAAAAGCGCTGCCCGATGCCAGTGTCGAGGTGGAGGATCTCACGGGCGGAGGAGATCATTTGCAGGTGAAGGTGGTGTCTCAAGCGTTTGCCGGTCTCTCCCGGGTCAAGCAACACCAGCTTGTGTATGGCGCCCTTCGTGGAGAACTGGCCAGTGAAGCGATTCATGCCTTGGCCCTGCAAACCAACACCCCCGGCTCAGGGGGGATGGCGTAGGTTCTGTTTCTTGTCTCAACACCCCCTCCCAAACGACACACTATGGATCCCGATCTGCAGAAGCGCATCGACGATTTGATTTCCAGCAGTCCTGTGTTTGTGTTCATGAAAGGCAATAAGTTGATGCCTCAGTGTGGATTTTCTAATAATGTTGTGCAAATTTTGCACAGCCTAGGTGTACCTTTTGAAACCTTTGACGTTCTCTCTGATATGGAGATTCGCCAAGGAATTAAAGACTACTCTAACTGGCCGACCATTCCACAGGTTTATCTCAACGGCGAATTCCTAGGCGGTTCCGATATTTTGATTGAAATGTATAATAGTGGTGAATTACGCGAAAAACTTACCATTGCTCTCGCGTCCTGACAGTTTGTTCTTTTGGGTCTGAACCGTTCTCGGCGAGAGAGGCTGATGGAGGTCCAAGCTTGGCAGGCTCCCGTGGCAAGCCTTGAGCGCCAGGAGGGATGAGCGTCAAGGTGGTGTCGTCACGATTGGAACGTCGTCATAGTCGGTGGTTCTGACATTGGGAGGATGTCCACCCCGATACGGGAGCACAACAGTCAGGCGTCGATTGCCGAGAAAGGAAGGTGCCTGGCGCATGGCTGTGCCAGCTGCCTTGTGCCTGACGTTCAGTCGGCCCTGGTCGGAAACCCGGAATGCAGAAAACCCGGAATGCAGAAAACCCGGAATGCAGAAACGTGGAAACGCGGACACTCAGTGAACTTCTCGCTGCATCAGCGTGCGCGGTTCACCGTCGGGTCCGAGAAAACCGGAGGGATCGAGGATCCAGCGGTCGATCAGCTCCTCCAGTCGCCGTTGGGAGTGATGGTCGAGCACAGCCGTGCGACGCAGGGCATGGAGATAGCCATCGGCGTAGAGGCGCAGCTCGGAGGGGCCATGGTGGCGATGGATCAACTCCTGGCAGGCGTCGCAGAGGGACTGGAAGTGGCGGATGGCGTCGGGATGTTGCAGAGCGGTCATGAGAGGGGCTGGCCCTGACGCCATTGTGACGCCTTTGCAAGGAAGGTGTGCGGATTGGCCGATCCAGGGAACCGCACACTGGCTAGCAGGCCATGGGGAGGAAAAGTCATCAAAAGTGTTAAAGTTTGAAAGATCACTGTCTTAACAAGACTCACACGATTTCCTCCATGGCACAGCCGACCGACAATGATTTTGGCGGCCATGCTCGACGCATTTTGGTGGTGGATCCCCATGCCACTTTGCGAACCGTCCTCGCGCAACGCTTGCGACAGGATGGACATCTCGCGGCAGCAGTCGGCACGGCCCAGGAGGCCATCGACGTGTGTCAGGGCCAGGCGCCTCACCTTCTGGTGAGTGCGGAATTGCTGGAGGAAACCTCCGCTCTTCGACTGGCGGATCAGCTTCATTGCCCGGTGATTGTGTTGACTGCGCGATCCGGTTCCGAGCCAGTCGTCTCCCTTCTGGACGCTGGCGCCGATGATGTGTTGCGCAAGCCCTTCGGCCTCGAGGAGCTGGCGGCCCGTTGCCGCACCCTGCTCCGTCGCAGTGGCACCGGTTTGCAAGAGCGGGTCTGCGTGGGTCCGCTGGAAGTTCATCTGTTGTTGCGGCAGGTCACCCTGCGCGACCAACCGGTGGAACTCAGCCCTCGGGAATTCGCGCTGCTCTGCGCCTTGCTGATGCCCCCGGGCGTCGTCCGCAGCCGCCAGGAACTTCTGCGGATGGCCTGGCCACCCTTCAGTGGCGGTCCCCGCTCCGTGGACACCCAAGTGCTGACCCTTCGCCGCAAGCTGGAGCAGGCGGGCCTCGGGGAGGGAGGAGGCATTGAAACCATGCGTCAGCAGGGGTATCGCTTCAGCCTTGACACGCTGCCGGAAACAGACGACGCACCCGCTGCCAGGGGAGCTGCGGTTCTTCCCCATGCCAACGGCAGTCGCGCGAGTTGAGGGCTGGCCCGACACGAGCTTCATGGGCTCCACCGGGATCCTCAAGGGCGCGCCTCCAGCAGATCAGAGGTGGGCCTTCAGCAAAATGGCCTCCCCCACAAGCATCCCCGCACTCATCATCGCCAGGAGTTGGTAGGTCCAGGGGGGAGAGATGCGTCCAACGGCGCCCGTCTCCACCCCGCTCAGAGCCTGGAAACGGGCGAGGAAGTCTTCGAAGCGGGTCACGCGCTGAGGCAGCAACCATGCCCGCCCCTCGCCTTTGGAGCGCACGTAAAAGACTCGACCTCCTTGGCTTGTCGCCACGGGAGTCAACCCCTCCACCTGGCTCCAGGACAGTCTCCAGCCACGGCGCACGAGCCAGGCGCACCAGGGCGGATGGGCCACCTCCAGCCCCTCGCCATCGACGACCACCTCTTCACTCGTGAGGGCCAAGACCACGAGCCCGCCCGCGAGGAGCGCGGCCCAGAGCCAGCCCCGCAGGGCTGGGGGCGCCACCAGGGGGAGGGGACCCACCAGGGCGACGTAGAGGGTCAAGAGCGTGAAGCGGATGACCGGGGCCATGCCATAGCGGTGGCGCTCCAGCGGCGGCGCGCTCATCGATCCTCGGGGGAGCCAGGCAGGGGTTCCAGAATGGTGGAGGGCGCGTAGGCGCCACCAAACACCTCCTGCTCCCGTCCTCTCCAGAATTCGCCCAGGCGCATCAGGTCGGCATGGGCCTCCCGCAGGCGGCTCACGTATTCCTCGGCGGGCATGGTGTCCTTGCTTTCCCGCAGCTTTGTCAGCCGCAACAGGTGCCACATCCAGGGTTTGCCCAGTTCTCCCCGCGCTTCCAGGTAGCGCGACAGCTCCTGCGAATTGGGCCATGGTGCACCGCTCATCGCTTCCGGTGGGTACGGGAGGCTCAGGCTATGGCCGATGGCGGTCGGTTGCGCGTCGGGGCCATCACCCCGTGGTCTCTTCGCTGGATCAGGGGCTGGGCGGCAGGGGCCTCGGGCAGGGTGTGGACCGGGGGAGGCGACGCCGGCGAAAACAGGCACAATGGAGCGACTGTTTCGGCGCTGCCATGGCCACCAAGCTGACCCGCGCCCCGCACCTCCCCCGTTTCCCACGGCCGGGCGTGCTGGTGTTGCGCTCCCCTCGCTCCAGAAGAACGGGCGTGGCGGCCTTCCCGGGTCCCTCCCTCCATCCCGCCCCCACCCCCGCTCAGCCGGCCCCGGGCTCGTGGAGCTGGCGGCGCCAGGCCCTGCGGGAGGGAGTGCTGGCCACCTTGCTCACCAGTCTGCTCACCTCCGCGGTTTGGGCCGCTCCTGAGGTGTTTCGCCAGTCACCCGCTGTCAGTTGGCGCCAGTTCGCCTCCCCTGCGCTGATCCTCGATCAGCCCGCGGAGGGAGGTGTTCTTCTCGATTGCCCTTGAGAGGGTTTCGGCCCACGCAAGCGCAGGAGGCGTGCCGGGGCCTCAGGAGGGGCCCCGGGATCGTTGGGGATGGAAGACAAGGAGGTCAAGGGGGGTCTCGCAGAGAGCAGCGCAGGACCGCCAGCGCCTCATCCGGCAAGCGGAGAAAGCGATCGAGCCAAGCCTCCCCCGTGGGCGACACGGTGGCCAAGCCGACCAGGACGCCCGGACCCTCGCCGGTGAGGGGCCGTCCCCTCACCTGATGGCGTCGGCCACGGGCTTCTGCGGTGGTCAGGCGGGTGGCCACCCCCAGCTCGGGCGCCACGGGTCTTCCGGCCACGAGGAGTTGAAAGCGGGCCGCGAAGATCAGCTCCAGCCGCCCGCTGGCCGGGTGCCACTGGCCTTCGAGCCGCTGCGGCTGGATGGCGATCCGCAGGCCGGGAGGGAGGGGAAGGCCAAGCAAGCGTGTCGTGCGGGCGCTCAGGGACGGGATCCGCAGCGCGTCGGGATCAAACGTCAAACCTTGCCAGCCATCGGGCTTCGCTTCGACCGGTCGGCTCAGGCCCCCTCCGCCACGGGCGTCATAGCGAAAGCGAGGCCAGGGGCCGATCGCCAGGGCGCAGTCCGCCTCGGTGGTCAACAGCAGACCCGCGGCCATCGCCACCAGGGAAAGGAAAACTGTAGGGAGGGGCCTGGCCTGCGGCCGCTGCCGCGCCCCTGAGGCGGTCGCCTGCGGGAGAGGCCCATCGGACGAACCAAACCCGCTGAGCGGCCTTAGAACAAGCCATCTTTGCTGTCGCGCCGTGGGGACCTTTGCGCCGGGCGGATGCACGCCCTCCCCGACCCTGGCTCCACAGGGTGCCCGTCGACGCGGCGGGGCCGGGGCCTGGGGGATGGCCCTGGCTCTCAGCCTGACCGGATCGGGCGCCATGGCCCTGGAGGCCGACGTGATGAAGCTGTTGGACAACCGCCAGTGCGCCGGGTGTCGTTTGCGGGATGCCGACCTGGTGTTGGCGGATCTGCGCGACGCCGACCTCAACGGCGCGCAACTGCAACGGGCCAACCTCAGCCAGGCCCGCCTGGATGGCGCCAACCTGCGGGGCGCGGATCTGCGGTTCACCAGCTTGCAGGGGGCTTCGTTGCGAGGGGCGGATCTGCGCGGGGCCCAGCTGCTGGGAACCGATCTGCGGCAGAGCGACCTCAGCGGGGCTCAACTGGATCCAGGCGCTTTGGAGCGAAGCCACTGGGAGGGCGCGCAGGGCGTGGAGGGGGGCGCGCTGAGTTATGCGGCTCTGCACAATGCGGGCGTGGCGGCGGCCCTGGGGGGGCGGCAGCCTGATGCGGAGCGGCTCTTTGGCGAGGCGCTGCGGCAGAGCCCGGAGGCGGCGATCACCTGGCTGGCTCGCGGGCTGACCCGAGCGGATCAAGGCAAGGCGGAGGAGGCGCGTCAAGACCTCGACTATGCGGCGGAGCTTTACGCCCGGCAGGGCGACAAGGAGGAGGCGCGACGCATCCAGGCGGCGGCGATCGAGGTGGGGGCCGCGCCCGCTCGGAAGCCCAGCGCCAATGGCATGGGAAGCGCGATTTTGAATGGGGCGGTGGGTTTGGCCAAAGTTTTGGCCCCCCTGGCGATCAAGGCCTTGGCTCAGGTGCCCATGGGGTTTTGAGGGACGCGGAGGCGGCCCACTGGCGATCAGCGTTGCGGGAAGGCGCCGGGCATTGAGGAGGAGGGGGAGGCATTCATGAATTGACGGGTGTCGCGGGTGGAGGGTTCGAAGCCATAGCCAAAAGTGCCGCCTTCGGTGTCATTGATGATGCGCGGGGTGACCATCACGACCAGTTCCCGTTTGGCGCGGCCGCCGCGGCTGTTGCGGAAGAATTGCCCCACCAACGGCAGATCCCCGAGGATGGGCCACTTGGTGACTTCTTCCAGATCCCGGTCGGAGATCACACCGGTGAGGATCAGCGTTTGGCCGTCGCGCACACGGGCATTGCCGGTGTCGAGACTGCGAAGGGAGAGGATGTCCACGAAGCCGCACCCCTCGACAAATTGTCGTCGCGTGGCCGCTGAGATCGAGGGCGAGAGGGAGAAGGTGACAAAGCCATTGTCGTCAATCTTGCTCACCCGTGCGCCGAAGGTCAGACCAGCAATGCCGAATTCCGGCTGGCAGGAATTGGGGGCACCGTTCTGTCCTGCTTGCACGCTGTAATTGGTGATGAGTTGCTCACCAACAACGACAGCGGATTCATTGGCCCGCTTGCGACCGATTTTGGGCACGATGTCATTCGTGCTGGATTGACCGAGGAAGTTTCCAGTGGGCGTCGTTCCAGTTTGAGTCTCCTCTGGAAGCATTTCCGCGTTTTCGGAGAGAATCAATGTGGGGCTAGCCAATACTTTCGTTGTGCGCGATTCGATGGTCGCCCGTACAAAATCAAAGAATTGGTTGCGTGGATATTGGAACGCACTGGGCAGTTCATATTC
>JBJOHA010000052.1:0-2925 GCA_046047935.1 Cyanobacteriota bacterium | reverse complement strand
GCTCCAGCATTCCCACAAGTGCAGGAATGCTTTTATCGGCGCCATCGTGCGGGATGTGGATGGCGATGTGCGTGGCACCGTTCGTTTCGATTAAAGCGAACATGAGTTGTGTTGCAGGGTGGGGAAGCCGGGGTTGCCCCCGGCAGGTTCAACCATAGCACCATCGGGTTGCCACTGTGACCACGCGGTTGCAACGTTGTGTTGCTACTCTGAGCGGACTGCGCTCAGCCCATGGCAGACCGAACCCGCATCACCATCTTCCTCTACCCACACCAGCTTCAATGGCTCAGGCGACAGCAGAGGCCCGCTAAGCCGTGGCTCCCGAGCATCCCTGCATCTGACGTCATCAGAGGCCTGATTGATCAGGCCGTTGAGCAACAGCACGGCGACGCCGGGCAGGGCTGAAGCCCATGCCATCACAGAGACAGCACCTGCCAGCAGCTGACGGCAGGTGGGAGGAGATCTTGTCCGCTCTGGCGGGTCTCACCTCCGAACAGCTCACACCCTCCACAAAGGAAATCCCTTGCCCCAATTGCGGCGGTGAGACCCGGTATCGCTGGATCTCTGGAGACGGGCCAGCCCGCTGGCATTGCTCCCACTGTGGCGGCGCCAGGCGCCAGGGCGGTTATGACCGGGGCGTCGGCCTTCTCTGCAGGATCCGGGGTTGGGAGTTTGCCCGCGCCGCTCAGGAGGTTGAACGGTTCCTGGGCCTCCCGCCATCACAGCGGCCACCATGGCAGCCGACGCCTACAACCGCACCATCGACACGCAGGGCCCCCACCGAGCGGCAGGCCTTTGCATGGCTGGAGCAGGCTGACCAGTTGGCCGACGGTGAGGTCTACTCCCCCTCCAGAGCGAAAGGCCGCGCCTACAGCAGCCGATGGCTCCGCTGGTCAGCAGAGAACATCGAGGCAGCTGAGTCCATCGTGCTGGAGGCCGAAACCAACGACGGTCTGGAGGATCCACCCACACCGGAGCCCGAGCCACAGCCACCACCACCTGGCCCCCTCACCCTTGAGCAGATCGGCGCCAAGCTCGAGGCCATGGTCGCAGATGGCGCCACACAGGTGGCACTCAGCGCGGCATGCATTGACCTCGCACGCCAGGCTGATCTCTCCTCCGCTGCGGTCAATGGCCTCCTCCGATCCATCCAGGCCCAGCAGGTCGCACATGACCTCGTCGCAACCGAGCGCGATCAGCTCGCGGCTTCAGCCGAACGCACGGCGATCAGCAGCGCCAGCCTCACGCTCTCGGCACTGTTCCCCCCCAGCCTGGCTCAGGCGGTCTCGCTCGTCACTCGTTACCTGCCCTCCGATGACCTCTCCTCCGCAGCACTTCTCCTCTCCACCTGCGCAGGGCTCACCAAGCTCGGGACGAGCCTGGTTGCCAGCCGTGCGCTCGGATTCCAGGTCCCGCTGAACCTCTACGTCTCATTGGTCGGCAGATCTGGCATCAAAAAAGGCCCCCTCTGGAAAGCCCTCCACGAACACCCGCTGGCTCCCATCCAGCGCGATATGGCCCGCGCCAACGCCAGGGCCCTTGACGCCTGGAAAGCCGACAACCACGGCAAGAAGCCGACAGAACGCACTGATCCACCACGCACACCCCGGGTCTCGATTTCAGAGACCACAGGTGAGGCCCTCACCGATGCCCTCGCAACACAGGAGGCACACGGCCTAGGACTCATGATCGGTCGCGAGGAGCTGGCAGGACTCTTCGGTGGCCTCAACGCCTACCGATCTGGTGGGCGCGGCGGAGACGCGGAGCAGCTCCTTGAAAGCTATGACGGCTCTGGCTCTTCCTCTCTCCGGATCTCAGCCGATGGTGGCGGCCGGTTCTACTCACGCTGCCAGCTCTCCATCGCTGGCACCATCCAGCCGTCGGTGCTCAAGCGTCTCGCGGCAGAGGGCGATGGCTCGGGCCTTTGGGCGCGATTCTGCTTCCTTCCCGTTCCCGAGCGGGTGGTGCCACTCCCACGTCATGAGACCACGCAAGACGGCGATGCACGCGAGGCTGCCGAAGCCCTGATTGCAGATCTGGCCCGTCGGATCTATTCCCTCCCCTGCTCACGCCTCACACTCTCCCCCGAGGCCTGGGGGCAGTTCTGTGAGTATGAGGAACGCTGCCAGCGGGATGCAATCCGGGCGTCCCTGGACTCGCACGCCAGCGCATGGGGGAAGGCCCCCGGCAAGGCATTAAGGTTTGCTGGGCTCCTACACCTGGTTCATGCTGTCATGGGCGATGGGCTCGTCCAAAACCGGCAGGACCCGGTCGGGATTGAGCTCCTCATACTGGCGGAGAACATCGTCGACTCCCTCACGCAGGCCGCCCTTGGCATCCACGAGCAGGCAGCCAACGGCGGCGGCGATGGTGTCATGGAGCGCCTCCATCGGTTGAGCCTGCAGGTTGGCGGTGCAGTCGGCTGGCGTGATCTCAGCCGGGTGCTCTCCCGGCGCGCGCGGCAGGACATCGACGGCGCCATGGCGGAGGCCGCGGCCGATGCGCTCGTCGCTCTGGGGTTGGGTGAGAAGACCCGGGCCGGGCGGGGTTGGAGCTACAGGGCCACGGGTGAACTGCCGACGTGATCAATTAACGTACAGATGCAGGAACGGCCCGTCTTTAGCGGCGGTAAACCGGTCTTGCTCGGGTCGCATTAGCGGCCCTTAATTTTCAGTTGGCATGAAAAGGGGCGACCGAAGCCGCCCCCGCCAAACAACCCACATCGCAGAGCACAAGCTCCGGCACCAGCCTACTGCCTCAGGCTTTTGGATCGGGCGAAGCTGAGGCGTTGGGGTTGTTGGCCTTGCGGGCATGCTCCACCACGCTGGCCCAGCTGTGGTGAAACAGATCACCCACCAGCATGCCCAACCCATGCAGGCCCCGCGCCTCGGCGACGCTATGCCACCCAGGAAGCAGCTCCAGGGC
>JBJOHA010000051.1:0-72539 GCA_046047935.1 Cyanobacteriota bacterium | reverse complement strand
TACATCAAGAACAACCACGGCATCGCTGGTGATCCTGGCGTCATCGCCAACAACTACATCGACTACGCCATCAACGCTCTCGTCTGATCCAGTCTCTGCTTCTCAACACCTCAGCCCCCCTGTCTCAGGGGGGCTTTTTCGTCTCCTCTGGTGGACTGTCTGTGCCGGAGAGTGTCAGCCATCGCCATGGCAAGGAGACGGCTGCCAACATCAGAGAATGTTGTTGTATTGGTACCTCACCATGTCTGGCGCTCACGAGATGCCCCCATCGCTCTCCAATGCAGGAGAGCCGATCAGCGAAGTGGAAGCTCTCAGACGCCTTCGCCAGAATCACGATCAATCCCTGCAGTATTACGCGGCCTGGTGGCTCGGGAGGATGCGCAGCCAGCACCCCGACACCATCCCCCTGTTGCTGGCGGCGTTGCGGCAGCGACAACCCAGGGAAGAGGGCGCTGGGGTGGAGCACAACGCTGTCGCCCGCAACGCCGCCCGTGCTCTCGGAAAAGTTGGAGATCAGGGAGCGGTTCCAGAGCTTGTGGAGGCATTGGCTGATGCCGATGAAGGGCTGCGCGAAGCTGCGGCCCGAGCGCTGGGAGAGATCGGTGCGACGGAGGCTGTTGTTCACCTCTGTGGTCGCCTGGCAGGCGGGTTGGCGGGGGCCGGAGCTTGCCGGCCCAACAGTCCCAAACTGCAGGAGCCTTGCGAAGCCTTGATCGAGGCCCTGGGGGAGATCGGGGTGTCCAATCCCATGGTGCTGGATGCCATCGCTCCCTTCCTCGAGCACGAACGCCCTCTGATTCGCAGTGCTGCGGCCCGGGCCTTGCTTCAGCTGACGGGTGATCCAACCTGGGCCGACCCTTTGCTGGACCTGCTGAACCATCCGCAGCTGCAAGTTCGCCGGGCCGCCCTGATGGATCTTGGAGCCGTGGGCTGGAGAGCGGCCCTGGAACCGATTCGCCACACCCATGCCGAGAACAGCCTCAAGCTGATCGCCTTGCGTGGCCTCCTGGAGCGCGGCTGCGGCGAACCTTCCACAGAAACCCTTCTGGAGGCAATGGATGACCTGCTTTGAAAGCTCCGAGGCCAGCCGCTGGAACATGAACGAGAGCCCATTTCCGGACCTGATCTCCGCCGTGGAGCGATCTGATTCCGCCGATCAACTGCTGCAGACCACGCGCGACCTGTCCCGTGCCCTGGCCATTCATTGTCAGGATCCAACAGAGGGTCCTCCTCCAAGCGAGGCTCTTTCCTGCTTGGTCCGCATCCTTGGCTACAACAATCCCGGCGCGGCCGTTGCCGCCGTGGATGGCTTGATCTCTGGGGGGAGCAACGCCGTTGCTGTGTTGCTTGGAGGACTCGATGAGAACAACTATGGCGCTCGGGCCTGGGCGGTCAGGGCTTTGGCAGGGATTGGCGACGTGCGCGGTCTCGATCTTTTGGAGCAAGCGTTGGCCGATGACATCGGACCCAGCGTGCGCAGAGCTGCAGCCATCGGCATGGGGACCTTGAAGGTGGGTCATCTTGACCCTCCACGCCGTAGCGCGGTTCAAAAGCGGGCTCTGGAGGCCCTCGAGAAGGCAAGCGCTGACAGCGAATGGGTTGTGCGTTACGCCGTGGCCGCCGCCCTGGAGAAACTGTCCTTTGGGCTGAACCCTCTGGAGCCAAGCCGCGACGCGGCCTTCTTGATCCTCGATACCCTCGCCGACATTGACCGCGAGGAGGTGCCGGTCGTGCGGCTACGCGCCAGCCTGGCGTTGAAACGTCTGGCGTCTCCATGACTCTCCCCCTTTCTTCGGTCAGCCCTGATCAGCCCAGGATTGGCGTGCTGTTCGTCTGCCTGGGCAACATCTGCCGTTCTCCTGCCGCTGAGGGTTGCTTTCTGCATCTGCTGGCTCAAGAGGGCTTGCAAGATGTTTTTCATGTGGACTCAGCGGGAACGGGTCACTGGCATGTGGGCAAGCCCGCTGATGCACGCATGCGGGAAGCGGCGGCTCGACGTGGCCTGGTTCTCCCCAGCCGGGCGCGCCAGATTCACGCGACGGATCTGGATCGCTTCGATCACATCCTCACCATGGACAACGACAACCACGCTGCGGTGCTGCAGCTGGCCCGTGGCCAATCCAGTCTGGCCAAGATTGAACCGATCACCCGCTACTGCCTGCACCACAACCTTGAGGAGGTTCCAGACCCCTACTACGGGGGGCCCGAGGGATTCGAGAGGGTGCTCGACCTCCTGCAGGACGCCTGCGCGGGATTGCTCGACCACCTCAGACCTCGGCTGGACTGAGACCTGGCCAAACCTCCTCAGGCACTCGGGCCCGAAAAGCATCCACCAATGACTCCATCACCGCCTCGATGCTCATGCCGTCTGTCACGACCACCAAGGCGTCTTGAGCCTGGCGCAATGGGGCGACAGACCGCGTGGAATCGCGCAGATCGCGGTCCGCGATCTGCCTCTCCAGTTCCTCCAGATCTGGCACTTCAAACCCCTGCTGGCGAAGATCCTGAGCCCGCCGCCGGGCGCGTTCCGCCACTGTGGCGGTGAGGAAGATCTTGCACTCCGCGTCAGGGAACACGGCCGTTCCAATGTCTCTCCCCTCAGCCACAAGCCCCCCCCGCTCTCCCATGCGCCGCTGTTGGGCGGTGAGACTGTCTCGCACGCAGGGGTGGGTGGCCACAACAGACACCACCGACGTGACATCAGGGGCCCGGATGGCTGACGTGATGTCGTGGCCGTTGATCTCAAGGCGCAAACAGCCTTGTTGGTCTTGGCTGAGCACCAGATTCAGATCGGCGAGAAGGGATTCGATGGCCAATGCATTTGTGGGGTCGACGCCCTGACGCAACACCCACCAAGCCAGGGCCCGGTACATCGCCCCGGTATCCAGGTAAGTGAGGTTCAAACGCCGGGCCAAGGCGCGCGTGACCGTGCTTTTGCCCGCACCGGCAGGCCCATCAATGGCGACAATCGGCGCTCTTGACATCAGGAAGAGGTGATCGATCAGACGGGTGGATCCGCAGTGGACGGCTGCCGCCAGAAGAGCCAAGCCTTGCGGTCGCTCCAAAGGTTGCAGCGTGAGGCCATCCACCAGCGCCACATACTCTGGCAGGAGACCGTGGCGATTCAAGGTCTTCTCCAGATCCCGCAGGAGACTGGCCACGGGCAGTCCATGTCTGGCAGACAACGCGGCCTCGGCCAGCGCCGTGGGCAGGACGCTGGCGCGCCGCATCTCCTCCGCTTGGAGATAGGCCAATCTGGAACTCATGGCCAATCCATCGGGCCGACGCACGGTGGCCATGGCCTCAATCGCCACAGAAAGCCCAAGGTCTTGCACGACCTGGCGCAGCACCAGCAGCTGCTGCCAGTCCTTCTCTCCCAAAAACAATCGTCGCGGCCGCACCAGCGCCAGCAATCGCGTCACCACGGTGGCAACCCCCTCGAAGTGTCCTGGCCGACCCGCTCCGCAGAGGGTGGTTTGGAGAAAGAGAGGTGGAACGACATGCGTGATCCCCTCCCTGCCGCAGGGATAAATGTCTGAATCTTCTGGAGCAAAAAGCGCGTGGGCTCCTGCCCCTGAGGCGAGAAGCGCATCCTTCTCGAGGCAGCGAGGATAGCGATCAAAATCTTCGTGTTCCCCGAATTGCAGAGGATTCACGAACACGCTGACCAATACGTTCGGATGGCCCCACCATCGCCGAACAGCGGCGCGTCGGATGAGCTGGAGATGCCCTGCATGCAGAGCTCCCATGGTGGGCACGAAGTGAAGACTATCTGGAGGGAGAGACATCCGCCAATCCAGCAGGTCCCGTTTCGTACGCAGGACGTCCAAGGAAAAGCCCAAAAAACAAATCCTCCCAGCCGGAGAGCCAGGAGGGGAGGAAGCGAGACGCGAAAGGGTGGAAAGGTGAAACGCCGTCAGTCGATGACTTCAAGTTTCACGTCAGCCACTCCGCTCGCTGTCAATCCGAGCACCTGAGCGGCCCCGTGGGCGAGGTCGATGACGCGCCCCCCTGTGAAGGGACCGCGATCGTTGATGCGGACCACAGCGGATCTGCCATTGTGGAGATTCGTAACGCGCACTTTTGTGCCGAAAGCCCATGAGCGATGAGCTGCGGTCATGGTGCCTGGCTGGAGGACCTCACCGCTGGCTGTGCGATTCCCGAAGAAGCCCGGCCCGTACCAGCTGGCTTGTCCGGTCTGCACCCTCCTTGCTGACGCCAGAAGGGGAGTGGGAGCAGGACTGACGGGGGGGCTCATCCGCATGAACTTGTTGTCCCAACGAGGCGCTTGAAGTTCGCGTGGAGCAAAAGGTTCAAGATCCGGAGCGGTGAGCGAAGCGGCTTGAACGGGGGTCATGGCTGCTCCCGCCAGGATGGCAGCGGCGATTCCGAGTCGTTGAAAGGTACGCATGACAGTCGGAATTCGCTGAACAATGGAGAGAAAGAAAGTGCTTCGATCTCATATCGTCAACAATCAATGTCTGGAATTGCTGGGCAAGTAACAGAATGATTGCTTCAGACGTCCTGAGCGAATTCCTCACCTAGAAAAACAACTCGCTCAACTTACCGGCAATTCCGTTGCTCAAGCAGACCCAAAAAAGACAGGGAGACTGATCAGAATTTATCATGTTTAAGGATTTGGCCAGTTTTCGCGGGCCTTTCCGGCGCTGGCGCCCAAACGCTTACATCAGGAAATCTGATAACAAAGATAAGCCACACCAATAAAAGCGTGTGCCAATCAGGCTTCCGCCTACTCTCTCGGGGGCGAGAGGGCGGAAGGCTTGGCAGCCTGCGGGCTTCCCTGATCGTCGGCGTCGGAAGATCAGATCAATCGACCAAGGGCCATGGACTACAACAGTGCGGGAGTGGATGTGGGCGCGGGTCGGGCCTTTGTGGATCGCATTCGAGACAGTGTGAACTCCACCCGCCGTCCTGAGGTTCTTGGAGGTGTCGGTGGTTTCGCCGGGCTATGCCGCCTTCCCAAGGGACTGCATCGCCCTCTGCTTGTGGCAGGCACGGATGGCGTGGGAACCAAACTGGAGCTGGCGCAACAGCTCTCCAGACACCACGGGGTTGGCATCGACCTGGTCGCGATGTGCGTCAACGATGTCATCACCTGCGGCGCCGAACCCCTGCTTTTTCTGGATTACATCGCCACTGGACGCCTCACTCCTGACGAGCTGGCCGAGGTCGTGGACGGGATCGCCGAGGGTTGCCGTGAGAGTGGCTGTGCCTTGCTCGGTGGCGAAACCGCTGAAATGCCTGGGTTCTACAGCCCTGGTCAATACGACCTGGCGGGCTTCTGCCTGGGGGTGGTGGAGGAGGGCCAACACATCGACGGGCGACAGGTGCGCGTGGGCGATCGGGTGGTGGGCGTCGCGAGCAGCGGAGTGCACAGCAATGGTTTCAGCCTGGTGCGACGCATCCTTGAGCGGGCGGGAGTGACAATGGAGACACGGTTGGAGCCGGATGCCCCCCCCCTGCTTGAAGAGCTGCTCACCCCCACCCGGCTGTACAGCTCCATGGTGAAAAACCTTGTGGAAGCGGATCTCACCCCCCACGGCATGGCTCACATCACAGGGGGAGGATTGCCAGAAAACCTGCCGCGCTGCCTCCCCGAGGGGTGCCACGCCGAGGTGGATCCCCACACCTGGAACAGGCCTGCGGTGTTCCGTTGGCTCCAGGACGCCGGAGACGTGCTGGAGGCTGATCTTTGGCACACTTTTAACCTTGGGGTGGGTTTTTGCCTGGTGGTGAGCCCCGATTCGGTGGACCCTGTGCTGCAGGTGTGTCAGATCTGCGGTCACACAGCCTGGGAGATGGGCCGCATCGCGTCAGGTCATGCTCCGCAGCAGGGCGTTGCCGGCTTGCCGCTCTAGGCGCCCCCTGGGCTCAATCCCACTACAGTTCAATCTTCGCCTCGGTTTCTGATGACCGCAGGCTATGGCCCATACCACCAATTGCCTAGACAAGCGATGTTGAATACCTCATCACGCATCACGCGCCGTCGCAGTTCAGCTGGTCCGACCCCCCCCCAACGTCCTCAACCTGCTCGCCCCAAGGTTCGGGAGTCAACGCGGGAGACACCGCCAACAGGCGGACAGCGTCCAACGTTCTTGTCCTTGCGCGACCACGGCAAGGTTTACGTGGTGGATCTGCCTCGATTGTCTGACGGGCAGCTCACGCAGATCTTCAACGAGGCCCAGGGGGTTCTCGAAAGCTTGAACCGGCGCCTCGCCGAACTCGACGCTCAAATCTTCCTCAACCCCGCCGACCAAGACACGCGCATCCGCGCCACCACGAAACGCGATGTCACCGAACGGTTCCTGAATGCGATCACTCAGGAGCAGGATCTCCGACGGAGCAATCCCGCCCTGCGCGCGGCTGCGGGCGAATCCTTGGCCCGCGCTTTCCTTGAATTGGCCCGGCATCGGTTGCCAGGCTCAACCTTTGACTCTTTGCTCCAGGAGGCTCTGACAGCCTGCGGTCCCTCCTCAGCTCACCCACTGGAGGGAGGTCATGGGGACTCCGAACTGTTGCGCTTCCTCCACGCGGAAGGGGGGGACAGCGACGATGAGGACACTGCCCACAGTCTCCCTGTCGTGCTGACCGCAGAGGATTGAGGTCCAGGCTTCAATCACTTTGGAAGGGATTGGACGGCATCCTGGCCTGATTCTCGAAGGCCAGCTTGTCGAGCCGTTTCCTCTCGGCGCTGCTGAGGCTCCAAGTGAGGGCCTGCGCCAGATCGTCCACCTGGTGCGCTCGCCGCACCCCGGGAATCGGCATCGCCCCGTGGGCTCGGCACCAGTTGAGAGCCACAGCGGCTGCGGGCACGTTCCTCAGGGAAGCCAGTTGAAGCACCCCCTCGCGCAGGGGTGACGCACGCCGCTCCAGTCGTTGAAAGAGCAGGCCACGGGGACCTGCCGGCAGTGGCGTGTCCTCCCCTGGCGCGTGAGCCAGCCACCCCAGAGCCAGAGGGCTGTAGGCCAGCAGTTCCACCCCCAGCTCGCGGCACACATCTGCCACGCCGCCTGGAGAAGCCGGCTCTGGGGCGAGGAGAGAAAACTGAACCTGGAGACTGGTCAGTCGCACCCCGCGCTCCGCCAGGCGGCCATAAAGACGCTTCAACCGTCTGGGGCCGACGTTGGAAACCCCCAGCTCCGCGACTGCCCCTGACAGCACCTGATCCGCCAGACCATCGAGGAGGGGTCCTTCCTGCCAGGGGGCATAGCGAGCGGTGCTCCAATGCAACTGCACCCGATCCAACTTCTGCTGGAGCCGTTGCCGCGAGGCAGCCAGGGCGCGGTCGAATCCCCGCCGGCCCAGCCGCCAAGGGAAGGGGGCCAACTTCGTCGCCACCGTGAGCGCCTTTCTCCGGGCAGCCGGCAGTTCAGCGCACCAGCGACCCAGGAGCGTTTCGCTGCGTCCATTCCAGCGACCGGTGCCATAGGAATCCGCTGTGTCAAAAAAAAGCAAGCCCAGGGCCACCGCCCTGGTGAAGGCTGCCTGGATCTCTGAGTCCTGTTCGGGGTCATACCCCCAGAGGAACCGATTCCCCCAGGACCAGGTGCCGATTCCGATGGAGGGGGTGGCGGAAGGTGGGGAGGACATCCGTCGCCTCAGCGTCGCAGCGGCCATGATGAAGCCTGGCCTCCACCGCCTCCTTGACCTCGGCCACCCCTCCATCGTCCACGCATCAACCAGCGGCGATCCCTCCAACGGGTTCCAGCGCCGCTTCGGCAAGCGTCGTCACCGCCGACGCCATGCCTGACCCCCTGCTCTGCGGCCATTGCGGTCGCACGGCACGCAACGGCTTGACCTGCCAAGGAATGTGCGTGGCCGACTCCGGCTACTGAAATGCTCCCCTCCCGCCCGAGCAGGGGCGGGCCTTGTTGCGGGATGTGCAGATTTTTGCCCTTTTCCCCGAATGGCCAAGGGCTCTTTAGATTTCCTTTAGGGTTTGAGTCCAACACAGGCCCGTGACATGACCCACCCGAGCTCTCTCCTGATTGCCATGGCCCTGTTTGGGCTGATGGTCGTGGAGATCGCCACCCGACTCCATGCAACCGCCTAGGGAGCGTTCACTGCACGGCGTCGTGAAGCCGCCCCAACAAGCCCACGCTGGACCCCATTGACGCCATTGACGGCTTTCCCCAATCCAGGCCCCTCATTTCCGTACTACAAAGGAGGTGTGCCGCTTGCAGACTTGGTGAAAGTCATCCACCACGACGACGAGCACCTTCTGTGCCTTTCCTCCGAGGAGGCCGCTCTTTTGTTGGATCTGTGCCATGCAGGAGTGATCTCGGATCATCTGTCGCCTGCTCGCAGCAGACGCAAACGACTGGAGAGGCTTGTGGGCGATTTGCAAGGGGGATTGCACGCCGCTGCACAAGCGGTATGGCGACGTCAGAAACTCAGCGTTCATTCCGAAACCGCCCGGTGACTCCGTTCGTTCCCCGTTGATCCCGGTCTCCATTCAGTGGGAATCTAACTTCTGCCTGAGATTCGGCTGAATGAAGCGTTGAAATAAAAGTTTAACCGGCCGTCGCCTGCCTTGATCACTGGAGTTGAAGAGGCGGCACCCAGATTCGAACTGGGGATAAAGGATTTGCAATCCTCTGCCTTACCACTTGGCCATGCCGCCACGAGGGAGCAAACTCCCACATGTGGATCGTATCAGCCATGGCATGCCCTCCCGCTTGCTGGTCTTGAGCAACGGGCACGGGGAGGACCTCATCGCTCTCCGCGTGATCGAGGCTTTGCGCCACCGGCGGCCAGGGATCGCATTGGCGACGCTCGCGCTGGTCGGGGAGGGGAGCGCGTTCACCGCTGCCCGAGACAGACTGGCCCTGGACTGCCTCGGCCCCTGTCGCCCGCTGCCCAGCGGAGGGTTCAGCAATCAGAGCCTGAGCGGGCTCCTGCAGGATCTGGCCGCAGGGCTCCCCCGCACCACCTGGCATCAGTTCCAGGTGGTGCGGCAGTGGAGCGCCACGCGCCAGCCGATCCTGGCGGTGGGGGACCTGCTGCCCTTGGCCATGGCCTGGCTGGGTGGCGGCCCTTATGGCTTCATCGGTACACCGAAAAGCGATTTCACCTGGAGAACGCCCTCCCCTCCTGGTTGGGGTTCCACAACCCTGGCCGATCGGTATCACCGATGGAAGGGCAGCGAATGGGATCCCTGGGAGTGGTGGCTGATGGCCCATCCGCGTTGCCGACTGGTCGCCGTGCGCGACCGTCTCACCGCAAAGGGCCTGAGGGCCCACGGAGTGCCTGCCCTGGCACCAGGAAACCCGATGATGGATGGGTTTCAGTCACGGCCGCTCCCCTCGCCCCTGCTGCAAGGGCGGCGCTTGCTGGTGCTCCCCGGCAGTCGTCTGCCCGAGGCGTTGGGCAACCTGAAGCGACTGTTGGCCTCCCTGCCCGGCCCGGCCCCCTGCAAGCACCTCGGTGGCGTGCATGTTCTGCTCCCGGTGGCTCGGGGGCTGGCCCTTTCCCCGGATCTGGACGCACTCTGTCGATCGGCCGGGTTCAGCGCGCAACCCTCCCGCTCCGAGGACCCTGACGCTTTGACCAGCCGCTGGACGCAAGAAGGGTTGGATCTCTGGGTGGGCACGGAATGCTTTGCAACATGGGCGCCATGGGCGGAAGTGGGCCTGGCCACGGCTGGCACAGCCACCGAGCAGCTGGTGGGGCTTGGGGTGCCGGCCCTGTCGCTCCCTGGACCCGGTCCACAGTTCACACCCGGGTTTTCCCGCCGTCAGAGCCGACTGCTCGGCGGGGCTGTTCGTCCCTGCAGAAGCCCGGAGGAGGCGCAGGCCCGTCTGCTGGCGCTTCTGAACGACCGCATGGCCCGAGAACGGCTGGGCCGCCGAGGCCGCTGGCGGATGGGGGCAGCGGGAGGCAGCGCCCGCTTGGCGCGTCTCATCGATGAAGGTCTCTTGTCCACAGAGCTCCCTCCCCCCGCCGCTGGGGGGGGATGATGCGAGACGCTCTCTTCCGCCGTTTGATGTCCGCGATTCCTGATCGGAACTACAACGCAGCCTGCGGCCGACTGGCGAGTTGGCTGGGGATCAGTATTGCTTCCGCGCGTCGGCGTGTGGACATCCGCGCTGCCCGAGAGGGGCTCAGCGACACCGCTGCGCGGATCGCCCTGGCGGAACGCATGCTGGCGGAGTCGGAGGCGTCCGGCATAGACACCCGGACCCTGCTGGAAGCTCAACTGGGTGCCTTGGCCAGCGAGGAAAACTTCATGACCGAAGACTGAGGGGTCGGCAAGCGGATGCCCTTGCCGGACGCCGTTGCCCTCAATGCTCGAAAACCGAACCGAACCGCTGGCGATCCAGGCTGGCGAACACCGGAATGCAAGCAAAACACTGTTGGGCCAACGTCCAACGCTCCTCACGGCGCAACATGGCCTCCAAGCGCAGACGTGCGGGAAGCAGCCAGCGCACATCCCCGCAGGCATAGGTGAGCTGCGCCTCGCTGAGATCCTCCACCCGCCCCCAATCCGAGCTCTGGGCCTGCTTGTCCAACTCAACACCCACCAACTCGTTGACCACCTCCTTCAACCCATGGCGCGGGGCATAGGTGCGAGCCAGCCGACTGGCAACCTTGGTGCAGAAAATGGGTTGGACAGCAATCCCCAGGTTTTCCGCCAGGGCTGCCACATCAAAGCGGGCGAAGTGAAACACCTTCTCCACCGCCGGGTCCTCCATCAGCCGCTGCAGCCGCGGAGCTTCGTTTTGGCCCCTGGACAGGCGGATGCAACACACCTGATCCTCCCCATCACAGATCTGCACCAAGCAGAGGCGGTCGCGACCATGCATCAGCCCCATGGCCTCTGTGTCCACCGCCAGAGACGTCGTCTTCTGATAGGAGGCGAGCCAAGCCTCATCGAGATCCCCATCAAACACCGCAAAGCGTGCTGGAGGAGGGAGCGTGCGGGAAGCGGTCGCGGGGGTCGGCCCGGAAGCGGGGGTCTCTGCCATGGAAGCCGGTGGATCTGACGCCCATGCTGAGCCATCGGCCAACCAGCGCTCGCCCAACCCCTGTGGAGTCCGATCCAAGACACAATGGAGGGGATTGCGGCATTTGGATGGCCTCCTTCGGATCGACCTTGCTGCTGACCCTGTTGCTGGCGGTCGGTTTGATCTTTTTCCTGCGGGCCGCCAGCAAGGATCGCACCACTGTGGTGGATGTGCACTCCCCCCGACCCGCGCTGGACGTCTTGGAAGGGTTGTCGGCCTGGTTGCAAGCGAGGGGATGGAAACCCACGGCCAAAGATCCGCAACGGCAGGTGTTGCGCTTTCAAGGCGAGGTTCGGGCCAGCGTGCCGCTCTCTGTGCTGCTTTCCCTTCTAGCCAGTCTGGGGGCAGGCAGTCTGGCTTTGGTGCTGGTTCAACTCATGCCCCAGCTCGGGCCTTGGATCTGGGCTCTCCCCCTGCTCGGCCCCCTCGCCGGCTCGCTCTACTGGCGCCGGGCCAGCCGGAGCGAAATCCTGGAGCTGCGCCTGATGCACTCCCCGGAAAGCGGGGGGAGCACGCTCCGCCTGCGGGCCCATCGCGATGAACTCATCGCCATGGAAACCGAGCTTGGCCCTGCCCTCGGCCTGGCCAGTGATGGCCGCCTGCTCAGCTCTCCGATCTGACTTTCCCATGCGCACCTCTGGCCTGGCGACAACACGGGGCACCTTCCCTCGACTGGCTCGATTCACTCCCATCGGCTTGCTGGCTGCCTGGCTGCTGGGAGGGCTGGCATCCGCCACCGCGTCGGGGCAACCGATTTCAGTCTCCGCCGTTGTGAACGCCAGCCGCCGGCTGGATCCCTCCCCGCAGGCCACGGCTTCCCGTGCTCCCGGAGCCCTGGATCCGTTGACAGGGGTGCGCAGTCCAATGCGCAAAGACTGGATCGGTCTGCGGGCCGTCTCGCCGGACACCCCCATTCTCGTGATGGCCGGCCATGCAGACTCCCAAGGCATCGCCGGTTCGGGCACCAGCGGGGAGGCGGTGGGTCTGCTCGGTGCCGCGCCCATGATGCGCGGCATCACCGACGAGCATTACTGGAACCTCGTACTGGCCCACGCAGTCGCCACACTGGGCCGGGAGCGTGGACTGCGCATCGATTTTTACAGGCCCCCTTGGCGCACCATTGAGGACCCGGATCATCCCGGCACCAACTGGAGCGTTGGCCGCGCCCACGCTCAAGCCGACGGCTACGCCTTTGAAATTCACTTTGACGCCTACGGTCCCTCCGGCGTCGGCTCCGGCCTGATCCCTCCGCTGCATCGTCCCTTCAGCCGCATCGACGAGAGCCTGGCCCAGGAGTTCGGGGCGTACCCGATGAATTTCCGCAATCGCCTGGGGGGCCCGAAGCGGGGTGTGGCCATCTTGGAACTCGGCAAGCTGGAGGGCCGACTGGAGGCGTCGCTGCGCGATCCAGCCACGCGCGAGCGGACCGTTCGAGTTCTGGCGGAGAGGGTGGTGACCGCCCTGGAGATCGGCCTCGGTCGCCGACCTGCTGGCCTCAGTCCTGGGCAGATCAGCTCACAGCCTGGTGCGGGGCACAACGAGCGTCCAACGACCCGTCGTCCAACCAGTTCTGCGGGCGAGTGAACAATTCTGTGAGCAAGGCTTCCCGTGAGCCGCTCTCCGGGCTGTATCCATACTCCCAGCGCACCAAAGGGGGCAGCGACATCAGGATCGACTCGGTGCGTCCGTTCGTCTGAAGGCCAAAGATCGTGCCCCGGTCAAAGACAAGATTGAATTCCACATAACGACCACGCCGATAGAGCTGAAACTGTCGTTCCCTCTCGCCCCAGGGAAGCGCCGCTCGCCGCTCCACAATGGGCACATAGCTCGGTAAAAAGGCCTCCCCGCAAGATTGGGCCAAACGAAAAAGCTTGTCCCAATCTTGCGGGATCGGGCTGACTGTGCGGGAGACATCCGCAGCGACTCCCGTTGAATCCCCTCCTTTATAGAGGCCCCCTCCAGCATCCTGGTAGTCGTAGAAGATGCCGCCAACCCCCCGGGTTTCGCCTCGGTGCTTGAGGAAAAAGTATTCATCACACCAGGGTTTGAACACGGTGTAGTACAGCGGATCCACAGCATCGCAGGCCCCTTTCAGGGTGCGATGAAAATGGCGGGCATCCTCCAAAAAGGGGTAGTAGGGGGTCAGATCCGCGCCACCACCAAACCACCAAACGGGTCCGGCTTCGAAGTAGCGGTAGTTGAGGTGAACGGTGGGCACCCAGGGGCTGCGGGGATGCAACACCATGGACGTCCCGACCGCGTACCAGGGATGCCCCTTGGCTTCCGGGCGCTGGTTGAGGATGGAGGGGGGCAGTTCTGCTCCGTGCACCTCCGAAAAATTCACACCACCCTGCTCAAAGATCCGGCCGGCTTTCAACACGCGCGATCGGCCGCCACCTCCTTCAGGCCGCTCCCAGCTTTCCTCCTGGAAGCGACCGTCTCGATCCACCGCTTCCAACCCGGCGCAGATGGACTCCTGAAGACTCCTCAGCAAGTCCCGGGCCCGACCGCGTGAGCCCTCTGGGGGGATCGCCTTGAGAAGGGAGGACGCCATGCCGTGGATGTAGGGCGGGATGTCTTCCAACCATCCCAGCCGAGCGGGGTTCTTCACAAGCCATCGAGAGGCTCTGTCACCACGGATGGTTTCTAGGATCCGCCCCAACCAGCGGCGAGGGATGCTCCCCCATGACCACCTCCAGCAGGGAATCCGGACCTGGAACCAACCCGAGCGAACAGGACCCTCGCCTGGTGGAGGCTTTGCGCCCCGTGCGCGATTCCGGCACGGGTCAATCCTTGTTGGAGCTGGGCTGGATCACGGACGTGCGACGACAGGGAACCCGCGCCATCTTTCGCCTGGCCCTTCCCAACTTTGCCGCCAGCCAGCGGGATCGCCTGGCCAGCGAAGCCCGAGAGGCATTGCTGCGACTGGACGGGATCCAGGATGTGCAGATCGAGTTGGCCAGCCCCCCGTCCTCCGGCCCCATCGGCGGAGCGGGCCATGGTTCCTCCCCCGGCGCTGGTGTTCCCTCCCGGCAGTCCATCCCCGGAGTGCGCCGGGTGATCGCTGTGAGCAGCGGCAAAGGAGGTGTCGGCAAGAGCACCGTCGCTGTCAATCTGGCCTGTGCCCTGGCCTGTCGTGGCTTGCGGGTGGGGTTGCTCGACGCGGACATTTACGGCCCCAATGCGCCCACCATGCTTGGTGTGGCCGATCAAGTGCCGGAGGTGCGCGGAAGCGGGGCTGAACAAGTGTTGCAGCCGCTGGAAACCTGTGGTCTGGCCATGGTGTCCATGGGACTGCTGATCGGGGAAGATCAACCGGTGATCTGGCGCGGCCCGATGCTCAACGGCATCATCCGCCAGTTTCTCTATCAAGTGGATTGGGGCGAACGGGACGTGCTGGTGGTCGACCTTCCCCCCGGCACGGGTGATGCCCAGCTGAGCCTGGCCCAGGCTGTTCCCATCGATGGCGGCATCGTCGTCACGACCCCCCAGCGGGTCTCTCTTCAAGACGCCCGGCGCGGCCTGGCCATGTTTGTCCAGATGGGCGTTCCCGTGCTGGGCGTTGTGGAAAACATGAGCTGGTTTCTGCCTCCCGATCGGCCCGACCAGCGCTATGCCCTCTTTGGCAGCGGTGGAGGAGACAAGCTTGCGAGTGAGGCGGGCGTGCCACTGCTGGCCCAGCTCCCCCTGGAGCTGCTTGTTCGAGAGGGGGGAGACCTGGGAGAACCCATCGTTTTGGCCCATCCAGACTCCGCCACGGCCCAGTCCTTCCGCGCATTGGCCGAGGCCCTCGCCGAGCGCTTCTCTCTTGCCGGAGCGGCGGCGTGAGGCGCGGATGACAACGGCGTCCCATCGCCGGACCCGCAGGCGCCCCGCCGAGCACATCTGGCGTCAAGCCCTGCGATCGGTGGATTGGATCCTCTGGGGCGTGCCGGCGGGGCTCTCGTTTTTGGCCGGGATCCTGATCGCCAGCACCCAACGCCAGGCCGACTACGCCGACTGGATCCAGCACTGGATCACAGCGGCGGTGGGCATGGTCCTGGCCCTGTTTTGTGCCCGCCTGCCCCTGGAACGGTTGCGGCAGGCGCAATGGCCGCTCTACGGCCTGACCATCCTCAGCCTTCTCGCCGTGCGGTTTGTCGGCGTCTCCGCCCTGGGGGCTCAGCGCTGGATCAGCGTCGGCGGCGTTCACCTGCAACCCTCGGAATTTGCCAAATTGGCGGCGATCGTTCTGCTGGCGGGCCTGCTTTCCCGCTATCCCGTGGAGCGCCCCGTGGATCTGCTCCGACCCCTGGCCCTGATCAGTGTTCCTTGGGCCCTGGTGTTCATCCAGCCGGATCTGGGCACCTCGCTGGTCTTCGGGGCCATCCTGCTGGTGATGCTCTTCTGGGCGGGCCTTCCCGCCAGCTGGCTTCTGCTTCTGCTCTCGCCGCTCATCACGGCCATCCTCACCGGTGTCGCCTCCTGGGCGCTGGCCTTGTGGATCCCTCTGCTCGCCCGCGTGGCCTGGCAATCCTTGCCCTGGAGACGCCCGGGACTGGCCGTGGTGACGGGTGTTCAGCTGCTCATTGCCGTGATCACCCCCCAGCTCTGGCTGCATGGGCTGAAGGATTACCAACGGGATCGGCTTGTGCTGTTCCTGGATCCGGCCAAGGATGCCCTTGGAGGGGGCTACCACCTTCTGCAGAGCAAGGTGGGCATCGGCTCGGGAGGCCTGTGGGGAACCGGGCTGATGCAGGGCTTGCTCACGAAGTTGCGCTTCATCCCGGAACAGCACACCGACTTCATTTTCAGTGCCCTGGGTGAGGAGCTGGGATTCGTCGGCTCCACCCTGGTCGTGGCGGCCTACCTGCTGCTGTGCTGGCGACTCTTGCGCATCGCCACCCGGGCCCGAACCGATGGGGAATCCCTCGTTGTGATCGGGATCGCTGCCATGCTGATGTTTCAGGTGGTGGTGAACATTTTCATGACGATTGGCCTCGGCCCTGTCACTGGCATTCCGCTTCCCTGGTTCAGCTACGGGCGTTCGGCCATGCTGGTGAACTTCGTCGCCCTCGGCTTGTGTGCCGCCGTTGCGCGACGTGGTCGCGTCAACCAGCGCTGGACGTGAACTTCCCAGCCCTGAGGGAACAGCTCAGCGCTGAGGTTCCTCCTGGACACTGCGATGAGGATGGCGTGCGACGGCTTTGGTGGGCCTCCCTGGCCACCCTCCAGGAGGATTTGTTGCAGGGTGAGTCAGTCCCGATCCGGGGCGTTTGGCTGGCCTCCCCGCTGCCGGCCTTGTATGAGCCTGGCCTCCTTCGCGAACTGAGCGGTTTCGTCTGGACGCCGGCCGGTTTGTCCGAGATGCTGCCACCCGCGCGCCCCCTGCTCCCGCGGAGGCGAGAGCAGGGGGCGGACTCCCCCGCCTATGGGGGCTTCCAACGCCTGCCCCTGCGCCCGGAGGATGGGAACGATCCGTTGCTCGTGCTGGTCACGCCGCGACTCCAAGTGGTGATGCTTCTGGATGGCTCTCCTGCGGCTCGACGGCTGGTGGTGCGGTTTGAGGCCGCCATGGTCGGTCAGGCCCTCGAAGGCTTCGCGACACGCTTGAGAAAGGACGACCCCGAGGCTGCCTCCAGGTTGCGCCAGCAGCTGCAAGCCCTTGGCCCTCTGCACAACGATCCCGCCCTGGGTCTGCGGTTCTGGCCCCTGCTCGCCGAGCGACTGGCCGCCATGGCGCCCAGCGTGACCCTGCAACCGGTGGAGGCGCCCGTGCACACTCCCACCACCGCCGCTTCGGAGGAGGTGGCGGCTGAGCTGGCCCTGTTGGAGGCACTCACCCACGAGGTGCGCACCCCCCTGGCCACGATCCGCACGCTGATCCGCTCGCTGCTGCGACGATCCGACCTTCCCTCGGTTGTGCGGCAACGACTCGAGCAGATCGACGGCGAGTGCACTGAACAGATCGATCGCTTCGGTCTGATCTTTCTGGCGGCCGAACTGCAGCGTCATCCTGGCCGCGGGCAGCCACTGGAGGCCAGCCAGCTGGCCCGAACCGACCTGAGTGAGCTGCTGCGCGATCTGGAGGGGATCTGGCAGCGGCAGCTGCGTCGCCGAGATTTGAAGCTCACCCTTTCGATCGCCGAAGACCTTCCCCCTGTGCTGAGCGATCCCATGCGCCTGGAGACCATGCTGGGCGGATTGATGGATCGCTTCAGCCGCTCCCTGCCAGCGGGCAGCCACGTCAAGCTGCGGCTGCGGCCCGCTGGGCAGCGGTTGAAATTGCAGATCAGCAGCGCTGATCCAGTCAGCCGCAGCCAGGGCGCCAACGCGCCCTCAACGGGAGAGGCCAGCAGGGTCGGTCCTGTGCTGAGCTGGAATCCCACCACAGGAAGCCTGAACCTCAGCCGTCAGGCCACCCAGCTGCTCTTCCATCGTCTGGGAGGGCGCTTCACGGAACGCGGGGGGTCGAGCCTCACCGTCTTCTTTCCTTTGGCGGATCGGGGTGGGGAGTCCCGGTTTGTTGACGGGGTGTGAAGAGTGCGAGGGCTGCCTCGATCCCTGCAAAAGCTCGGTGCTAGCTTCCGCAGGAAACGTCAGCAGAGCCATGCCCGCAACGGCCCTCAACGGTCAACTTCCGAAGTACATCGGCAGCACAGGCGGCCTGCTGAATGCCGCTGAAACTGAAGAGAAATACGCCATCACCTGGACCAGCCCGACGGCCCAGGTGTTCGAGCTGCCCACAGGTGGTGCAGCCGAAATGAATGCCGGCGAAAACATCATGTATTTTGCCCGCAAAGAACAATGCTTGGCTCTTGGCACCCAGCTGCGCACCAAGTTCAAGCCCAAAATTGAAGATTATAAAGTTTATCGCATCTATCCAGGCGGTGATGTTGAGTATCTTCACCCCAAAGATGGAGTCTTTCCCGAGAAAGTCAACGAGGGTCGTCCCATCGTGGGGCACAATCCTCGCCGCATCGGTGAAAACCCCGATCCCTCCAGCCTGAAGTTCACCGGCAAGGCCACCTACGACGCTTGATCGCCACAGCCAGGAGCGAACTGCGGCGGGGATCGACACCCGCCCTTTTTTTTGCTTGTCCTCTTGATCCCGCCCCCCCATGCCAGCCCTTGATCGGACAGCGGATCACGCGGCCTATCTCAGCCAGGCCGAGCGGGGATGCACCTTCATCCCTCTTTGGAAATGCTGGCCAGCCGATCTGGAAACGCCCCTCACCACCTGGCTCAAGGTGGGGGCAAGGGAAGACCGGGGCGTGTTGCTGGAATCCGTGGAGGGAGGGGAGCAGCTAGGCCGCTGGAGCTTTGTCGTGAGCAACCCTCTGTGGACCCTCACCTGCCGAGGGGAGCAGGCGGAGCGCCAGTGGCGCGACGGCCGTCGGGATGCGCTCGCGGGTAACCCGTTTTTGCTCCTGCGGCAGTGTCTGGCGCCGATTCGCCCGGCCCCGGTGCCCCACCTTCCTCCGGTCGGCCACGTGTTTGGCTGCTGGGGCTATGAGCTCATCCACTGGATTGAGCCCACCGTGCCGATTCACCCCCCCCATGCGGGCGGGCCGCCGGATGGCTGCTGGATGCTCGCCGACAGCCTGCTGGTGTTTGACCAAGTGAAACGCCAGATCACAGCTGTGGCCTACGCCGATCTCAGTGGTGGAGCCGATCCTGAGCAAGCCTGGGCCCATGCGGCTGCCAGGATCGCGCAGTTGGAGGCTCGCATGCATGAGCCCTTGCCCGCTGGCGTCGCCCCACTCGACTGGCGTGAGGTGAACGGGATGGAGAAGGATGCGAATCTCGGGCTGCACATTCGCAGCAACTGGCGCCAAGCCGACTTTGAACGCGTTGTGCAGAAGGGAAAGGACCACATCGCAGCTGGGGATGTGTTTCAGCTTGTGCTCAGCCAACGTCTGGAAACCACGGTCGATCGCGATCCCTTTGATCTTTATCGCAGTCTGCGCATGGTGAACCCTTCGCCTTACATGGCCTTCTTCAATTTTGGCGATTGGCATCTGATTGGCTCCAGCCCGGAAGTGATGGTGAAGGCGGAGCCCCTGCCCGGGGGCGGCATCCGGGCCTCCGTGCGACCGATCGCTGGCACCCGGCCTCGCGGACAAGACGAGGCCGAGGATCACGCCCTGGAAGCGGAGCTGCTCGCTGATCCCAAGGAGCGGGCTGAGCATGTGATGTTGGTGGATCTCGGCCGCAATGATCTCGGCAGGGTGTGCCGGCCGGGCTCGGTGAAGGTGAGTGAACTGATGGTGATCGAGCGTTATTCCCATGTGATGCACATCGTCAGCGAGGTCGAGGGCGAGCTGACCCCCGCTAGCGATGTCTGGGATCTGCTGATGGCCTGCTTTCCGGCAGGGACCGTGAGCGGAGCCCCCAAGATCAGGGCGATGCAGCTCATCCATGCCCTGGAGCCTGATGCCCGTGGCCCGTATGCGGGCGTCTATGGTGCGGTTGACCTCAATGGTGCCCTGAATACGGCCATCACCATCCGCACCATGGTCGTGCTTCCTGATCCTGAAGGGGGATCTCGCGTGCTTGTGCAGGCCGGAGCCGGCATCGTGGCGGATTCCCAGCCCGAAATGGAATTCCAGGAAACCCTCAACAAAGCCCGTGGCATGCTCAAGGCTCTGGCCTGCCTGCGACGACCCCACACTTCCCTGGATTCATGAGCGGCCCATTGCTGACCAAAGGCTTTGAGGTGGAGATGTTCACTGGCCACCGTGACGGCACGGTGGAGGGCTGCGCGGCGGAAGCATCCCGCGACTTGGAGGGGTTTGTCACCGAACCAGACAACCGCAACCTGGAATACATCACGCCACCAGACGCGGATTACCAAAAGCAGTTGCGATTTCTTCTGGAACCACGCCAACATCTGAGGGCTTGGTTGGCGAAGCGGGACCTCACCGTGTTGCCAGGAAGCACCCTGAGCCTGGGGGACAGCAACAGCTTTGTACGTTCCAACCCCGACAACGACTATCACGGAGCCATCGAGAGGCTTTACGGTACGCGGGTTGTCACAGCCAGTGTGCACATCAACCTCGGCTTGCGAGCCTTGGAGCCTCTGTTTGCTGGCCTGCGGCTGCTCCGCTGCGAAGGGGCACTTTTGCTGGCTCTGAGTACGAGTTCGCCCTTTTTGGATGGCCAGGTCACCGGAGCCCAATCCCAACGATGGCTGCAGTTTCCCCTCACGCCCCCGCAAGTGCCCCTGTTCCTCAGTCACAACCACTACGTGACCTGGATGCGGGAGCAACTGGCGCTCGGAAGCATGCTCAACGTTCGTCATCTCTGGACATCCGTGAGACCCAACGGAGAACGGCGCCCCGAGTCGTTGAACCGCCTGGAGATTCGGATCTGTGATCTGATCGCTGACCCTCGCGTGTTGCTGGCGGTGACGGCCTGGGCAGAGTTGCGCTTGCTGCAGCTGCTTGGGGACCCAGCACGCCTCGATCCTCTTCAGGCCAGCTCCTTGACCCCTCAGGAGCTGGCCGAGCTGGCTGATCAAAACGACAAAGCGGTGGCCAAGGACGGCCTCGACGCCACCGTGTGCCATTGGCGCACAGGAGAACCTCTCCTGGCGCGGAAGTGGCTGGATGAGGAGCGGGAGGCCATGGCGCCGCTGGCGAAGAGTCTTGGTCTGGACTCCATCCTGGAGCCGCTGACCGCAGTGTTGGCCGAGGGAAGCGAGTCGATGCGCTGGTTGAGGCGGCAGCGCGCCGGGGAACCCATTGCGCGCATCCTGGCGACCGAGGCCTTGGCCATGGAGGCCAGGGATGCGGCGCTTTGGGAGCAGTTGGCGACAGACCACGTCCACACTTTGGGATGATCATGACTGCAGCCTCCGCCAGCCCCCCCATGCGGGAGCCCGCCACGACCCAGCGCCCTTCCCTTGAAGTTCCCCCTCAAACCACGCGGCTCCTCGG
Source organism: Cyanobacteriota bacterium (assembly GCA_046047935.1). Lineage (GTDB taxonomy): Bacteria > Cyanobacteriota > Cyanobacteriia > PCC-6307 > Cyanobiaceae > Cyanobium. The sequence continues at coordinate 51,592 of JBJOHA010000051.1, read as the reverse complement.
GGAACGCTTGGATCTGGTGGAGGAACTCTGGCTTGCCGTTCTCCACAGCGAGTGCCCTCCCACCCAGGTCGATCGGCTCATCCGACTGAAGGACCTCAGCGGTCGTTTCGATCCAGAGGATGAGGGCAATCGCCCGGGTCCTGGCAACGCTCATTTTGACAGTGAAGCCATTGATCAGGTGATCCGCGAGATGGATCTTTCTGATGGCATTGCTGCCGCAAGGGCATTTTCTCTGTATTTTCAGCTAATCAACATCCTGGAACAACATATTGAAGAACATACTTACGTTGAAAGTTTACGCTATTCAGACTCCAATGTCACATGGGACCCCTTTCTCCCACCTCTCGCCAACCAAAACGAGCCAGAAACATTTCGGCAGCTGTTCCAACGCCTCCGCGCCCTGAACGTACCACCGAGCAGCCTCGAGAATCTTCTCAGCGAGCTGGATATTCGACTGGTCTTCACCGCACACCCAACGGAAATCGTGCGGCACACCATTCGCCACAAGCAGCGTCGTGTCGCCACGCTGATTGACAAGCTTGAGGAGGCGACAAATGCCGATGATCGCTTGTTGCTGCGGCAGCAATTGACTGAGGAGATTCGCCTTTGGTGGCGCACGGATGAATTACATCAGTTCAAACCGTCAGTATTGGACGAGGTGGAATTTGCCTTGCACTATTTCCAGCAAGTCCTGTTTGATGCCCTACCCCTTCTGCAGCTGCGCATGCGCGCAGCGCTCAAATCCAGCTATCCCGATGTCCAACCCCCGAAGGATTCATTCTGCACCTTTGGCTCCTGGGTTGGCGCCGATCGGGATGGCAATCCCTCGGTCACGCCAGAAATCACCTGGAGAGCAGCTTGCTACCAGCGCCAACTCATGCTGGATCGCTATGTCAAAGCGGTCACAGAACTGCGCGATCAACTCAGCATTTCGATGCAGTGGAGCCAGGTGAGCCAAGCCTTGCTGGAATCGCTGGAAATGGACCGTTTGCGCTTTCCTGAAATTTATGACGAACGTGCCGCTCGGTACCGACTGGAGCCTTACAGACTGAAACTCAGTTACATGCTGGAACGATTGCGCCTCTCTGAGCGTCGCAATGCCCAGCTCGCTGAAGCAGGTTGGGAGTCTCCACCCAGCGAGCCACAAAACCCGGCAAGCCGCCTGGGGGGAGGCTTGGTGCAGGCGACCTCGCAGCAGGAGCTGCACTACGCCTCAGAAGAGGAGTTCAGCAACGATCTGGAGTTAATCCGAAGCAGCCTGGAAGCCTCTGGTTTGCACTGTGAGGGACTAACTGCCCTGTTGAGCCAGGTGCACATTTTTGCCTTCTCCCTTGCCAGCATGGATATTCGCCAGGAAAGCACGCGTCACAGCGATGCCATTGATGAACTCACCCGCTATCTCCAATTGCCTGTTCCCTATGGGGAGATGGGAGAAGAACAACGGGTGGAGTGGTTGCTGACAGAACTGCAGACGCGACGCCCGCTCCTGCCCACAGTCGCTGCCTGGAGCGCAGCCACGGCGGAGACCTTCTCAGTCTTTCAAATGTTGCATCGACTCCAGCAGGAGTTTGGTCCACGCATCTGCCGCACCTACGTGATATCCATGAGCCACACGGTTTCTGATCTCCTGGAAGTTTTGCTTCTAGCCAAGGAGGCTGGCCTGGTCGATCCCGTTGAGAAACGCTCTCAACTTCTTGTGATCCCTTTGTTTGAAACAGTCGAAGACTTGCAACGGGCTCCAGCAGTGATGGCCCGTCTCTTTCAAGAACCATTTTACAAAGAGTTGCTTCGATCAGAAAGTCAGATACCACTCCAGGAGGTGATGCTGGGCTACTCCGACAGCAATAAAGACTCTGGTTTTCTCTCCAGTAATTGGGAAATCCATCGAGCCCAAATTGCATTGCAGGAACTCGCCAATCAACACGCCATATGCCTGCGCATCTTTCACGGCCGTGGAGGATCCGTTGGTCGAGGTGGTGGCCCTGCTTACCAAGCCATCCTCGCCCAGCCCAGCGGCACCCTGGGAGGACGCATCAAAATCACTGAGCAAGGTGAGGTTCTTGCGTCCAAGTATTCGCTGCCAGAGCTTGCTCTCTACAATCTGGAAACGGTCACGACCGCTGTGGTGCAGAGCAGCCTTGTAAGCACTCGCATTGACGATACGCCGAGCTGGAATGCCCTGATGGAGCGACTAGCCGCCCGTTCCCGCGAACACTATCGGGCCTTGGTCCATGACAATCCAGATTTGGTGGCCTTCTTCCAGCAGGTCACACCGATCGAGGAGATCAGCAAGTTGCAGATCTCCAGCCGTCCTGCTCGACGCAAAAGTGGCGCCCGTGATCTTTCCGCCTTGCGGGCCATCCCCTGGGTCTTTGGCTGGACCCAAAGCCGCTTTCTGCTTCCGAGCTGGTACGGGGTTGGCACGGCTTTGGAAGAGGAATTACGCCATGATCCCGAACAGTTGGATCTACTCCAGCTGCTGTATCAGCGCTGGCCTTTTTTCCGCATGTTGATCTCCAAGGTTGAGATGACTCTCTCCAAGGTTGATCTCGATCTTGCCAAGCACTACGTCAATCACCTAGGTCGACGAGAAAATCGAGATGCCTTCGCTCGCATTTTTGACACCATCGCCGCCGAATTTTCCCTGACGCACGAGCTGATTTTGCGCATCAGCAATCATCGACGTTTGTTGGATGGTGACCCACCCCTGCAATTGTCTGTGGACCTGCGCAATCGCACCATCATTCCCCTCGGCTTCCTGCAAGTCGCCTTGTTGCGCTTGTTGCGCGATCAAAATCGCCACCCCCCCATCAGCGAAACCACCAGCGATTCCAACACCAGCGCTTCTGGCCACACTTACAGTCGCAGTGAATTGCTGCGTGGGGCTCTGCTGACGATCAATGGCATCGCCGCAGGCATGCGGAACACAGGCTGAGCCACAGGAGCGTTCCTTGCTGCTTCCTTTTCGTGGTTCCTCGGCTCCGAGCCCATTGCGGCCAGGCTACGGATTGCTCGTGCAGCCCCCTTTGGATGTGGCAGCGCTCAACCAGTTGCGTGTGAGCTGTGGAGGCCTGCCACGCCATCCTGAGGTGTGGGAGCGCGTGATCCACCAGAGCGCTTGGCATCTCGTCGTAAAGGATCCTGCCGGTGGTTGGGTGGGCTTCATTCGGGCCACCAGTGACCGCGCTCTCAATGCCAACCTTTGGGATCTGCTCAGCGCCCCGGCCGACCCAAGCAGAGACCAGGTGATCGAAGCCCTCATTGTGGCTGCGCTGGACCGGTTGCGCCGAGAGCTGAGTGGCTGCAGCATCTCCATCTCAGCCCCGTCCGAAGCACTGGCCGCGTTGTCACGCGCCGGATTTGTCGTCGATCCAGGTGGCATACGCGCCATGGGTCTGCGTCTGGTCGACGCTGCGCCCAAAACCATCTGAATCCCCGGAAGGGTTGGCCTCCATGCAATGGTCCTGAAACAATCAGGAAGGGCTGCGAGAGGGGATTGGGCGGGTTTTCCCCTGGCCCGGGAGGGGAAAACGAGCATGGAGGGACTCGAACCCCCGACACTCAGAACCGGAATCTGATGCTCTATCCAACTGAGCTACATGCCCATCCTCAGGCCTGAGCCTGAAGCTTTATCTTACCCCTGGCCGCCCCCGGCTGACCCCATGCGGCTGCAACACCTGGAGCTTCACCAGTTCCGCAACATGGAACATCTCCAGCTGAGGCTGCGGGAGCCGCGTTTGATCGTGGTGGGCGCCAACGGGGAAGGGAAATCCAACCTGCTCGAGAGCGTGGAGCTGCTCACCAGCCTGCGCTCCCATCGCTGCGGCAGCGACAGGGATCTCATCCGGCAGGGTCATCCGGCCAGCCAGATCCAGGGATCCACTGTCGAGGGTGACGATCTTGAACTTCACCTGCGTCGCGTTGGCGGGCGTCAAGCCTTGCGCAATGGCAAGACCCTCGATCGACAGGTGGATCTGCTGGGCAGCCTCCGGAGCGTGGGTTTCAGTGCTTTGGACCTGGCGTTGGTGCGGGGTGAACCAGCCCTGCGACGGCACTGGTTGGATCGGGTGGTGATGCAGCTGGAACCGGTGTATGACGCCTTGCTGCGGCAGTACGGGAGGGTGTTGCGCCAGCGTGCCCAACTTGTGCGACGGCGGTGGAGCAGTGAGCCTTTGCTGGATGCGTTTGACGCCCAGTTGTCGGTTCTGGGCACCCGACTCCATCGCCGACGGCTGCGCGCGCTGCAACGCCTGGCTCCGCTGGCAACCCGCTGGCAGGACCAGCTTGGCGGAGGGGGCGAATCCCTCACCTTGGGCTACCTGAGCGGCACCCCCCTCCCCCGGGGGGAGGGAGCCGTCGGTCTCAGCGAAGCGGTGATTGAGGAAAGCACCTGGCGACTGGCGCTCGAAGCCCAGCTCCGTGAGCAGCGAAGCGAGGAGGAACGCCAGGGTCACTGTCTGGTGGGCCCCCATCGCGATGACGTGGCGATGCTGCTGGGCGACCTGCCCGCTCGCCGCTACGGCTCGGCGGGGCAGCAGCGAACCCTGGTGCTGGCCCTGAAATTGGCGGAGGTGGAACTCGTTACATCGGTGGTCGGATCGCCGCCGTTGCTGTTGCTCGACGATGTGTTGGCCGAACTGGATCCGAGGCGGCAGCAGCTGCTGCTGGAGGCCGTGGGGGAGGGGCACCAATGCCTCGTGAGCGCCACCCATGTGGAGATGTTCAGCTGCGGCTGGAGCCGCAAAGCTCAGGTGGTGGCCATGTGCCGCGGGGTGCTGGAAGCGGTGTGAAACGGTGAGAAAGCTCCAACGGTTCCGCTCGCCCGGCCTCACCCCGGCAGATCAGACCTTAATGTGAGTTGTTGTTGTCTTTTAGACCCTGATGAATCAGAGCCTGTCTTGCCTGCATCCCAACCCGGGATGGGGCGCGGCCTCCTCCCTTCCCCCTTCCGCTCCCTCTGTGCCTGCTGTCAGTGAAACGGTCGGCAAACATTGCATTCTCGAGCTTTACGACTGTGACAGCGCCAAGCTCGACGACGAGTCTTTTCTCAGGACCACCATCACAAGCGCGGCCCAACGTGCTGGTGCCACCCTGTTGCAACTGATCACCCACCGTTTTGATCCGCAAGGGGTGACCGGTCTTGCCTTGTTGGCCGAATCCCATATCTCCATTCACACCTGGCCGGAATCCGGATACGCAGCGGTGGATGTGTTCACTTGCGGTGATCACACCATGCCGGAACGAGCTTGCCACGTGTTGCAAGCAGCGCTGGGGGCCTCCCACCACAAACTCACGAGTTTTCGGAGGGAGACGCCCTTGGGCGTGGGCCAGGGCGACCGGGAGCCCCATCTGGTGAGCCTCTGACGGTTCCCTCGCCCGGACGACCGAGGGGCCACCGGGTGGCGAAGAGTTCCGAAGATCTTCGCCACCCGCCCCTCAGACCCCCCGCCCGTCAACCTGGGCCCCTTCCTTGACTGGAGAGCAGGGAGGTTGGAACCGTCCTTGCTCGAGCGCTCAGAGTTTTTTGGGCGGACCAATCGCGATTGAGCTTGCCACTCACCAATCCTTCCAGATCCAGAGCCACCGCGTTGAAGCCGAGGGCAAGGAACGCTTGAACCATCTCTTCGCGCAAGCTTCCCAGGGCCAGGCGCTCACAGGCTTGCGCAAGGGTCCAAGCGGGCAACTCCACCCGCGCTGTTTCGCCGTGACTCCGCACGCGCACCTCCGCGAATCCCTGCTGGCGCAACCAATCTTCTGCCGCGCCCACGCGTCGCAACCGTTCCGCCGTGATGGTCTCGCCATAGACAACACGCGAAGCCAAGCAGGGCTGGGCAGGTTTTTCCCACCATGGCAGGCCCAAGGCCCGGGACAGTTGACGCACACCCGCCTTGTCGATCCCCGCCTCCGCCAGGGGAGAGCGCACGTGGTGCTCCCGGGCCGCCCGCAGTCCGGGGCGGTGATCCTGAAGGTCGTCCAGATTGACACCATCCACCACCTGCGCGGCCCCGGCCTCCTCCTTGATGCGGGCCAGCAGGCCATGCAACTCGCGCTTGCAGGCGTAGCAACGGTCCGGTGGATTGGACGAGTAGAGGGGATCCAGCAGTTCTGCGGTGGCGATCTCCCGGTGACGCAAACCCAGCCAGCGGGCCTGGGCACGGGCCTCCGCCAGCAGATGGGGAGCCAGGGCGGGAGACACACCCGTCACCGCCAGAGCACCCTCTCCCAACCGCTCTGCCGCCAAAGCCGCCACCAATGAGGAATCCACTCCGCCCGAGTAAGCCACCACAACCGTCCCCAGACGATCCAACGAGCGCCGCAGGTCCTCAAGAGCCTCGGCCAGATGGACGGGCAGCGATTCCAGGAGCGTGAGAGAAGGCTGGGCCACCATCCGTTCCAACACCCCTGAAGCTCAGCCATCCTGGCAAGGCGACCCGGATGCTGGGGTCCTGGAGCAGTCCTCAGTAGCATCCACACCCCTTGGCCAGGCCCATGACCCCGCCGAACCACAGCCACGCAACCCAACGGGGCACCGGGAGAGGCATCGGCATTCGCACAGCCCAGGGCCGTGACGAGCGGTCGCACGGCCAGCTGCACGTCTACGACGGCGAAGGCAAAGGGAAGAGCCAGGCGGCTCTCGGGGTGGTGCTGCGCACCATCGGGCTGGGAATCTGCGAGCAGAAACGCACTCGCGTTCTGCTGCTCCGCTTCCTCAAGGGACCAGGACGCTCCTATGACGAAGATGCCGCCATTGAGGCTTTGCAGCAAGGATTCCCCCACCTGATCGACCAAGTTCGCACGGGTCGGGGTGACTTTTTCACCGCCAGCGAAGCCACTCCTTTCGATCGGATGGAGGCTCAGCGTGGCTGGGACATTGCCAAGGGTGCCCTGGCCAGCAATCTCTATTCCGTGGTTGTGCTGGATGAGCTCAATCCTGTTTTGGATCTCGGGTTGCTGGATGGAGAGGAGGTGGTGCGCACTCTGGCCACCAAGCCCCCAGGAATGGAGGTGATTTGCACCGGTCGCGGGGCGCCCCCGCCCCTTGTGCAGCTCGCGGATCTGCACTCTGAAATGCGCGCCCACAGCGTGGAGGCACCTGGCATGCAGGGCATCGAGATCTACACCGGCGAAGGCAAGGGAAAGAGCACCAGCGCCCTCGGCAAGGCCTTGCAGGCGATCGGTCGCGGCATCAGTCAAGACAAGAGCCACCGGGTCTTGATCCTGCAATGGCTGAAGGGGGGGGATGGCTACACAGAAGATGCGGCCATCGCCGCTCTCCGAGAGAGCTACCCCCACCTTGTCGACCATTTGCGGAGCGGTCGCGATTCCATCGTCTGGCGCGGCCAGCAACAGCCTATTGACTATGTCGAGGCCGAACGGGCCTGGGAGATTGCCAGAGCAGCGATCGCGAGTGGCCTCTACAAAACAGTGATCCTTGATGAGCTCAACCCCACCGTGGATCTCGAACTGCTGCCTGTGGAGCCGATTGTGCAGACCCTGCTGCGCAAGCCAGCGGAAACAGAGGTGATCATCACGGGCCGCTGCAAGAGCCGACCCGACTATTTCAATCTTGCCGGCGTGCATTCCGAGATGGTGTGCCACAAGCACTACGCGGAGCGTGGCATTGATCTCAAACGCGGCGTCGACTACTGAGGCTCAGTAGCGCGAGACCTCCGGGTCCACCTCCTCACTCCAGGCCTGAATGCCACCGGTGACGTTGATTCCCTCGATGCCATGGCGCTTGAGGGCAATCAACGCCTTCGCTGATCGTCCTCCCATCTTGCAGTGCACGTAGAGCGTCTTGCCCTGGGCCAACTCACGAATCTCTTCGATGGCCTCACTACTCTCGATGCGATGGAGGGGCACCAGCACGGCGCCAGGGATGGTGGCAATCTCCGCCTCAGGGGGATTGCGCACATCCAGAAGCACCAGATTGTCGGCGTCTTCCTCCAAGAGGGTCTTCAGTTGTTGCACGGTGATCGCATCCACGGCGGCGGCCTCCTCCTGGCCAGGGGCGGTGCCAGCCACCCCGCAAAACTCCTGATAGTCAATCAGCCGATCGATCACCGGCCGCTTCGGATCGGGACGCAGCCGCAGTTCGCGAAACGACATCTTGAGGGCATCGAACAGCAGCAGGCGTCCGCTGAGGGTGGTGCCAATCCCGGTGATGATCTTGACGGCCTCCGTGGCCTGGATGACACCGATGATTCCTGGCAACACTCCCACCACACCCCCCTCGGCACAGGACGGCACCAGCCCGGGCGGCGGGGGCTCGGGGAAGAGGTCGCGATAGTTGGGTCCACCCTCATGGTTGAAGACGGTGGCCTGCCCCTCAAAGCGAAAAATCGAGCCGTAGACGTTGGGTTTGTCCAGCAGCACGCAGGCGTCGTTCACCAGGTAGCGGGTGGGAAAGTTGTCTGTTCCATCACAGATCACGTCATAGGAGGCCAGGATGTCCAGGGCGTTCTCACTCGTGAGAGCCGTGCTGTGCAGCTCCACCTGGCAATGAGGATTGATCTCCAGGATGCGATGCCGCGCCGATTCGATCTTGGGTTTGCCAACCCAACTGGTGCCATGGATCACCTGGCGCTGCAGGTTGCTGGCGTCCACCACGTCGAAATCGACGATCCCTAGACGCCCCACCCCGGCAGCCGCCAGATAAAGCAGCAAGGGGGACCCCAGACCACCGGTGCCGACGCAAAGCACGGAGGAGGCCTTGAGGCGCTTTTGTCCCTCAAGGCCAATCTCCGGCAGGATCAGATGGCGTGAAAAGCGGGCCACCTCATCGGGGCTCAGCTGAACGCCGGTGGTGTCAGGAGGGAGCATGGGGGAAGGTCTCGCCGGAAACCTGGTCGTCCTCCATTTTCCACACCAAGCGGCGCGGGGGCCCCTCCTCGGGCAGCCACCAGCAGGCGAACTCCACGGCGCCCTGGATCACAAGAAGCGCCGGGGGGACCGCCAGGGTTTGATCCGTGGCGGATGGCAGGGGCTTCCCCCCGGGATGGCTGTGCAGGGATCCCAAAACGTCCCAGCCCCGTTGCCGCGCCCATTTCTGGGCGAGAAGCTGTTCGCGGGGATCGATGGCAAAGCGACGGTGGCGGTCGGTGGCCGGGATCCAGACATTGCGGCAAGGCCAAACCTGCACGACCCGCCAGCGAGGGCCGATCAGCAGAGCACAGGCTTCGTGGTCACCAGCGGCGGCCACCAACCGTTGCATCACCGTCAGCGGTTTCCAACCAAAGAAAATGCAATCTGGCCAATTTTGGGTCACGCCTGTATCTTAAGGGAGTATTTCTGATGCAGGCGTGTTTGGCGATGAGTGACGCCACGACCGAAACTTCTGAGGTTAAATCCTCCGAAAGCAATCCAACAAGCGACGTCAGCGCTGCGTTCCAGGAACGCTTTTCTGATGTGATGGGCAAGGTCAATGAGACACTTTCCCATGTGGACTGGAGCCAGGTGGGCAAAGCCAGCAAGGTTGTGGGCATCCTGCTTGTGGTGATCGTTGCTCAGATCCTGATCAAGGGCATTCTGGACACCATCAATCTGTTACCCATTGTTCCTGGGCTTTTGGAATTGCTTGGCTTGATCGTTGTAGGGAGCTGGTCATGGAAAAATCTGACCACCAGCGAAAAGCGTTCCGAGATCATGGCCAAAGTTGATCATCTCAAAAAGGAGTATCTCGGTTGACCCTTGAAAAGCTCATCTGATTTTATTCGTCTCTCACCCTGGCGAGTGCACCAGATGAACTTGAGGTGAACATCACTGCCGATAATTTTTAAATCACCTACAAATCATTTTCATCTCCCAATCAGTGAGTCGATCACTGATTGGGCTTGTTTTTTGTAGCCCGTTCCGAAAAGATTGGCATGATTGAGCAGGTGGTAGAGATTGTAAATTTTTTCACGCCTCTGCCACCCCGCCCTCAGGGGCCACTCCTCCTGATAGCCATGGAAGAAGGATTCTGGAAACCCTCCGAAAAGGCGGGCCATCGCCAGATCCACCTCCCGGTCCCCGCGGTAGATCGCCGGATCAAAAATGCTGCAGCCGCCATCGGCGAGCAGAGCCGCGTTGCCGGACCAGAGATCGCCATGAACCAAACACGCTTCCGCGACATGGCCCTCCAGCCAGCGCGGCACGCCCTCCAGCAGTCGATCAGCCCCCTCCAGGGGGAGCCCCCCCTGAGCGAGCCAGAGGAGCTGGGGGCGCAGGCGACAGGCGACGAAGAAATCAGCCCAATCGTCGCGCCAATCATTCACTTGCGGTGAGGCGCCGACGTAATTGTTCCGAGGCCAGCCAAAGGCCTGGCCCCTTGGCTCGAACTCCAAAAGCTGGAGACTGCGGCGATGCAACCGGGCGAGCTGAGCACCGCACTCCGCCCAGGATCCGGAGGCCACATCAGCCCTGACCAAGTCGAGCCAGGGCAACACAAGCACAGCCACATCGCCGCTCTGGCCCAAAGCCAGAGGTTGTGGAACCACCAGGCCTTGCGGCGCCACCTGGCCCAAGGCCACCAGGCCCTCGGCCTCAGCCTCCAACAAAGGCCGTCGGGCGACCTGATTGGTTTTGGCGAAGAGGCGACCGGACTCTGTGCGCAGACACCAGGCTTGATGGATGCACCCCCCTCCGACAGGGACGCGGGACAGCAGCTCGATTCCGAGCTGCTCATCAAGCCAAGCCGCCAAGGGGTCAACAGGCATGGGAGCCATCGCTGGACCCGTGATGGACCTTGGAGCCGGGGCTGGTGGTGGAGCTGGAGCTGGGGGAGCTGGAGCTGGGGGAGCTGGAAGTGGGGCGGGTCAGCAAATCTTCCGTTGGTCTTGATCAGAGATTAAGCTCCACCCTCATGACCGATGTGCTGGTGGTGGGTGCCGGCATCGCCGGTTTGACGACGGCCGCCCTTCTGGCTCGTGAGGGTCTGGTCGTGACGCTGTTGGAGGCGCATCAGCAGACGGGAGGCTGCGCGGGCACCTTCCGCAGGGGGCCGTACGTGTTCGATGTGGGGGCCACCCAGGTGGCTGGCTTGGAACCCGGAGGCCTGCATTCCCGTCTTTTTGCCAGGCTGGGCGTCCCTCCCCCGGCCGCCACCCCTCTCGACCCCGGCTGCGTGGTGGATCTGGCGGATGGATCACCGCCTGTGGCCCTCTGGCGCGACCCCGCCCGATGGCGAAAGGAGCGAGCGCACCAGTTTCCAGGCAGCGGCGCCTTCTGGAGCTTGTGCGACACGCTGCAAGCGGCCACTTGGGCCTTTGCCGAGCGGGATCCGATCCTTCCGCCCCGCACCTGGTGGGATCTGGCGCAACTGCTGCGTGCCCTGGATCCTGCGGTCCTGGCCTCAGGCGTCTTCACAGCCAGCAGCGTCGCCGATCTGCTCCGTCTCACCGGAGCCGCCGGCGCCCCGGGGGGGCCGAGGCTCCGGCGCTTCCTGGATCTGCAGCTCCGTCTTTATTCGCAAGAGCCCGCAGACCGCACGGCGGCCCTCTATGGCGCCACTGTGCTCGCCATCGTGCAGGAGCCCCGCGGCTTGTGGCATCCGCTGGGATCCATGCAGGCCTTGAGCACGGCGCTGGAAGCCGCCCTGGCCAAGTCTGGCGGGGTGCTGCGTCTGCGCCACCGGGCACAGCGCCTGCTCCCTCCCCGGTCGCCGCACAACCTCTGGGCGGTGGAGGGCGAGGGCCCGGGGGGGAGACCCTTTCATGTTCAGGCGAAGGAGGTGGTGGTCAGCCTGCCTCCCCAAACCCTGCCCGATCTCCTGGGCGAAGCCCTGCCGGGGGGCTGGCGCCGGCGCCTCGCAGGGCTGAACGAACCCAGTGGAGCCCTTGTGTTCTACGGCGCCGTGGAGCGCCACCACCTCCGCGCCCCGATGGCCAGCCACCTCCAGCTCGATTGGCCGGATCCTGGCTCCCTCTTCGTGTCCGTGAGCCAGGAGGGGGATGGACGCGCGCCACGGGGGGAAGCGACGGTGATCGCCAGCGTGTTCACCCCCACCCGCCCCTGGTTTGACCTGGAGGAAGCGGCTTATCAGGCCCGCAAGCAGCAGGCCATGGCCGGCATTCAGGCGGGACTGACACACCTCCTTGGCCTGGAGGCGGAGCACTGGCGCCACGCCGAGTTGGCCACGCCGCGCGGTTGGGAGCGGTGGACAGGCCGGCCCCGAGGTGGGGTCGGCGGCCTGGGGCAGCATCCGCTGCGCTCCGGTCTGTTTGGCCTGGCCAGCCGCACCCCGCTGCCAGGTCTCTGGCTCTGCGGCGATTCCCTTCACCCCGGGGAGGGCACCGCTGGAGTGAGCGCCTCCGCCGAGATGGTCTGCCGTCAGATGCTGCAGAGGCGACGTTCGCGGTCCTGACCGGCGAGAGGCCAAGGTCTCCGCAGGGGTGCGGCAAGCTGGCCTCCTCCGTTGACGCTCGCCCCCATGGCGCCCCTCCCCCCCCCCGAACCCTCGCGCCAGCTGGAGACCATCGCCGCGTTGGAAGCGCGCAAGATCCGCTTCGAGCTCAACCGCTATGCCCTGCCCACGGGACTGGAGGCCACCTTCGGGGTGATCCGCCATCCGGGGGCCTCCCTGGCGGTTCCCCTCCTGGATGACGGCCGTGTGGTGATCCTTCGGCAATACCGCTTTGCGGTGGCCTGCCGCCTGCTGGAATTTCCCGCTGGCACCCTGGACGCGGGAGAGGAGCCGCTGCGCGCGATGGAGCGGGAATTGCAGGAGGAAACCGGCTATGCCGCCACGCAATGGGAGTCGCTGGGCGCGATGCTGCCCTGCCCGGGGTACTCCGATGAAGTGATCCATCTCTTTCTCGCCCGGGGCCTCACGCTCCTGGACCATCCCCCCGCCGGGGATGATGACGAAGACCTGGAGGTGCTGCTGATGGAGCCCGCCCGCCTGGACGCGGCCATCGCCAGCGGCGATGAAGCCCTTGACGGCAAAAGCGTGACGGCCTGGTATCGGGCGCGCCAGCGTCTCGGATTGTGAATCCTCCTGCGACCATGCGCCCCTCCTCCACGTCCGCCTCCCATCAGCACCTGGCCTTCGAGGCGGAACTCGCGGATGGTCAGTCCCGCTTCGTGCGCGAGCGGCTGCGCCTTCCCCTGGGACAAGAGGCCAGTTTCGGCTGGTTGCGCCACCCCCCCAGCGTGCTGGTCGTGCCGCGACGGGCCGATGGCCGCCTGCTTCTGGTGCGGCGCTGGCGCGCCGCCGTGGGGCGTTGGGTGTTGGAGTTTCCGACGGGAGTCTTGGAGTCCGGGGAATCCGCGGCACGGGGGGCGGCGCGCTTGCTGCGAACCCTCCATGGAGAGGGAGAGGGCCGCTGGCACCCCCTCGGGGATCTGCGGCCGAATCCCGGCTATTCCGACGAGCGCATGACCATCGGCTGGATGGCCCTGGATCCGAGAAGGGACGCGGAGCTGGATGGGCCCCTGGCGGCCCCGGAACCGCTGGCGTCAGCGGAGGCAGCGGAAGGCGGCACGGTGCGGCGGCATCTGTGCTCCCCCGAAGCGCTGGAGGCGGCCTTCTCCGCCCTGGCGGAGCCCGTGGACGGCCGCAGCGTGACCGCCTGGTTCCTGGCCCGCCGCGGGGGAATCGCCGGATGACGCCCCCCCGCTGGCTGTTCTGGCACCGCCGGGATCTGCGTCTGGCCGACAACCTCGGACTGGCGGCGGCGGTGGCGATCACCCCCGCCGTGACCGGCGTGTTCGTGCTCGACCCGAAGCTGTTGTCCGCTCCAGATCTCGCCCCCGCGCGGTTGTGGTTTCTGTGCGAGAGCCTCAGGGAGCTCGACGCCCGTTGGCGGGACGCTGGGAGTCGGCTGCTGCTGGCCGAGGGGGATCCCGTGGAGGTGCTGCCTCAACTGGCGACAGCCCTCGGCGCGGAGGGAGTGGCCTGGAATCGGGATGTGGAGCCCTATGGACGGGAACGGGATCGGCGGGTCGCGGCGTCTTTGCGGAAGCTGGGTTTGCGCGTGCTGGCTGATTGGGACCAGCTTCTGGTGCCTCCAGAGCTGTTGCGCACGGGCGGCGGAGATCCGTATCGGGTCTATGGGCCTTTCCTGCGCAACTGGCGGCGGCACGTGGAGGGTCGGGCCAGTCTGGGATCCGCCAGTGCGGGAGGCCTGAAGCCCCTGGCCGCTCCCATGGAACTGGTGGATCTGCCGCCGGATCCAGCGGCCTCCCGGGGGCAGGAGCGACGCGATCTCTGGACGGGCCTGCCGCTGCGCCCAACGGTCCCCACGGCCGCAGAGCTCGGCCCCCGGTTTTCCGGCGAGGCGCTTTGCCCCTGCCGGCCAGGGGAAGCCGCGGCCCTGGCGCAATTGGAAGCCTTCTGTGGCGCCACCGGGGCCACGGCTCCCCTCCTGTCTTACGGCGACGACCGCAACATCCCCTCCCTGGCGGGCACATCAGGCCTGAGCGCCGCCCTCAAGTTCGGCACCCTCAGCCCCCGTCAGGCGTGGGCCGCCGCGCAAGACGCCCGAACTCTGGCCCGAAGCGCGGAAGCCCTGGAGGCGATCGGTGTGTGGGAGCAGGAGCTCGCCTGGCGGGAGTTTTACCAGCAGGCGCTGTTTCATTTCCCCGCGTTGGCAGAGGGGCCTTTTCGTCCGCAATGGCGCCATTTCCCCTGGAGAAATGACCCCCGCTGGTTGGAGGCCTGGCGCGATGGACTCACAGGGGTTCCGATCGTGGATGCCGCCATGCGCCAGCTCAACGAGAGCGGCTGGATGCACAACCGTTGTCGCATGATCGTGGCGTCCTTTCTCGTGAAGGATCTGATCAGTGATTGGCGTCTGGGGGAGTCGGTGTTCATGGCGCGGCTTGTGGATGGCGACCTGGCGGCCAACAACGGGGGTTGGCAATGGAGCGCCAGCAGCGGCATGGATCCCAAACCGCTGCGCATCTTCAACCCCGCAAGCCAGGCCGCCAAATTCGATCCAGAGGCCGCCTACATCCGCCATTGGTTGCCGGAACTAACCCATGTGGCCACTGCGGATTTAATCTCTGGAGACATCGCCCCCCTGGAGCGAAGAGGCTATCCACCCCCTCTGGTAGAGCATAAACAACAACAGGCACTGTTCAAGCGCTTGTACGCAGATCTCCCCCGCAATTAGGACTTCATTTACAGTCAGAATTCCAGCGCAGAATCGCCGTGCTTGGGGCGTGTCTGGCGAGACCTTGATCAAGGCCCTATTTCCTGAATCGCAGACAACATCTGATGTGGAGATCAGATCACGCCGGAGGACAGCGCCGCTTGGTGCGGTTGTTCACGCTGGCCATAGGTCGGGACAACCGTGCGCAGGGTTTGGATCACGGACAACTGTTGCTCGGAGGTGAGCTCAGGGAAGATGGGAAGGCTGAGAACTTCTGCGCACAGGCGTTCCGTCTGCGGCAGGCTGCCACTGCTGTAGCCCAGCGCGTTGTAGGCGGGTTGGCGGTGGATGGGAATCGGGTAGTAGATGATTGTGCTGACGCCTGCCTCATGCAGCTGTTGCTTCACCCAATCGCGGCAACGGGCTTCAGGCAGACCATGGATGGAGCTGTCGGAGGAGGGCACGCAGCGAGAGCCGCAGGAGGGCTGGCTGGAGGGGCAGGGGGGCAGACGCACCACAAACTGGTTCCAGCTGTGGCCCGGGGGCCCTGGATCCGGCAACACCAAACCCGGAAGGTCGGCCAGCTCCTGGAGGTAGAGGGAAGCAATCGCCTGACGACGCTTCACCCATTCGGGGAGGTGGGGCAGCTTCACCAGGAGCACCGCAGCCTGGAGGGCGTCGAGGCGACTGTTATAGCCCAGATCGGTATGGAGGTAGCGACGAGGCATGCCATGCACGGCAAGCTCTCGGATCCGTTGGGCCAATTGGGGATCGCGACAGACAACCGCCCCGCCATCTCCAGCCGCACCGAGATTCTTGGTGGGGAAGAAGCTGAAGCAGCCCGCATCCCCCCAGCTGCCCACCGGCCGGCCCGCCCAGCTGGCGCCAGTGGCTTGGGCGCAGTCCTCGATCAGCAGCAGACCATGATCCCGGGCCATGGCGGTCAGACGTTCCATGTCGGCTGGTCGACCGAAGAGGTGCACCGGCAAGAGGGCACGGGTGGCCGGGGTGATCGCCGCTTCGATCCGATCCGGGTCGAGCAAACAGGTGCCTGCCTCCACATCCACAAAAACCGGTGTGGCGCCGACGGCGCTGATGGCTTCAGCAGTGGCGAAGAAGCTGAAGGAGGAGGTGATCACTTCGTCGCCGGGTCCGATACCCAGCCCGCGGAGGGCGAGGATGAGGGCGTCGGTGCCACTGTTGCAACCGATGGCGTGAGGCACGCCGCAAGAGGCGGCAAACGCTTCCTCGAAGCTGGCGATGGTGGGGCCGCCGATGTATTGGCCACTTCGCAAGACTTGCAAAACGGCATCATCGAGACGATCACCCAGCTGCCTGAGCTGCTCCGTGAGGCTGAAAGGGGGCACATGCATCATTTAACTTTAAGACCAGTGAAAGACGGCCCACGCGCCGTGTGGCCCCCTCCGCCTTTGACCCCTAAGCCCAGGCGGGTTCCTGGCCCGGATGCCATTTGATATTGCAGCCGATGGAGGGCACCTGGTTCTGCGCCGGAGCCTGGCCCGCCAGAACAGCCCCCATGGCGGAGCGCAAATCCCTTCCATCCAGGGGGAGGGCATTGCCAGGCCGGCTGCCATCGAGCTGGCCCCGATAGGCGAGACGATGATCGCCGGCGAAAAGATAGAGATCGGGGGTGCACGCCGCTTGAAAGGCCCGCGCCACCGCCTGGCTGTCATCGGCCAGGTAGGGGAAGCGCCAACCCTGGCTGGAGGCCTGGCGCACCATCTCGACAGGACCATCCTGAGGATGGGTGGCGAGGCTGTTGCTGCGAATGCCGATGAACGCGATCGTGGCGCTGAAATCATTCTCCAACCGCGCCAGTTCCGGCTCGATGTGCTTGACGAACGGGCAGTGCGGACACAGAAAGAGCACCAGCACAGGTCGGTGCTCCAGCGTCGCGAGCGCAGGCAGGGAGCCGCCGAAGACGGGGACGAGGGCCTCCGCCATCAGCGTCCATGGCAAGGGCGTTCCCAACGGGAGCATGGTGGAGAGGGTGAGCGCCATGGACCTCCACATGGACGATGGAAGGACGGATCATGGCGCGAGATTCGCTCCGATGGCCGTGCCCCAGAGGCTGCCCCTGCTCCTTCTCCCCGGCGTCGTGTCGCTCCTGCTCGCGGGTTGCGTGCCAGCGGTGGAGAGGCCCAGCTGGCGAATTTACGCTCTGCCACGTCAGCGCCCCGGGGATGGACTGGCCGTGGTGAACCGCGCCGGCGGCGAGGGACTGCATCTTTGGCTGGAGGTGAGCACCGCGAAGAAGGATGTTTGCTCGCCCATCTGGACGCCCGATGCGGCCCGGCTGCGGGGGGGCGATGGCGCCCGGCCAACGAGCATGGGGCGGGCGCCAAGGGGGGAGTTTTTCGAAGCCATGGCCCATGGTCCTGTGCGGCTGGCGGTTCGCCGGCAGTTGGAGCGCCTCTGCCGTGAGCGAGCGCCCGACAGCACCTTTCGCTGGCAGGCGCCCCCGCGCGGCCCGAAGGACCTGGCGCCGGAAACCCTCCCGTTACTGGAGGCCAAGGATCTGCTGAGCCATCCGCGCGCTGTCCGACGCGCGGAGAAACAACTCTTGGGGCTGCCTCTCACCCCGGAGGATTGGGATGATCGGCCCCTGCCCCCCCCACCGGATGGCCCGTGACCGGGCGGAGATGGGCCACGGCGGCCGCGTAGCCCGACGGTGCGCGCACACTCCACAGGGTCTCCTTCCCCACCGCCAGGACCGCTCCCTCAGCACCGGCCTCGACGACGGAGTGCTGACGCAACTGCCCCAGCCCCGCCAGCCCCAGGCCACGGGCCTTGAGCCGAGCCTCCAGGCAACACCAAGACTTCAGAAAAGCCGCAGGCTGATCGTCCGGGGTGAGGGCCTCCAGAGTCACCACCCGGGCGGGCGGAAACATCCGCCGGGCGATGGGTCGCCAATCCAGGTTGCTTCGCAGCTGTTCCACATCCACCCCCACCGCGCCATCGCCATGGAACGCCAGGAGGATCACATCGCCCGAATGGCTGAGGTTGAAGGCAGGTGCGCCAGGGCAGTGGGGCTTCCCATGGAGGTTGGTCTGGAGCACCACAGCCGCGGCGGGACAGCCGAGCCAATGGCTGAGCAGCTGGCGGAGGGCGGCACGAGCCAGCAGGAACCGTTCCTGGTCTGCCGCGCGGCGATAGCTGGCGTGGCGTTGCCGCTCCGACGGGGACAGGGAGAGGAGCAGGTCAGCGAGGAGCAGGGGACTCCGGGACGCGGCCCGGTCGACAACCAGCAGCAGTGGAGGCGCCGATGAACGCGGTGGCGCAGGGGCCTGGTCGCGAAGACACCAGGGAAGGGGGTCCAGAACGCCGGCCATGGCCGGTTCCTGGTCAGTGTGATCGAACGCCATCGCGCCCACTCGGCCCTCAGCCCACCAAAGAGGGGTGCAGCATCAGGATCAGGCTCCGGCTTTCGAGAGGCACCCCGGATGGGGTCCACCGTTCCGGCGTCTCTCGGAAATCCTCGTCCGGGGGCAAGGCGGTGTCGATGACGCGCATCCAACCGGCGGCGGAGGGAGGCAGATCAAAATGCATGGCTTTGTAATAAGCATTCCATCCACACCAGAGCAAGGGCCCCTGCAAGGAATCCTGCACGCTCCAGGCCAGGCTGTGCGACCAGCTGGCCCAATCGGGTTTGTTCAGTTCCACTCCGTGCCACTCCCTCCAGAGGACAGAGCCCTCACCCAGGCGCCGGGCTGGAGCTTCCGCCAGGGGGATCTCGGGATTGAACACAAAAGCCAAACGTTGGCGGAGGCGGATCAAGCGCATGAGAAACCGTTTTAGAGCCAGATCGCCCGCATCTGGGCGCCAATGCATCCAGCCCAGGGGGTTGTTCTGGCACCAGGCGTTGTTATTGCCCCCTTGGCTCCTCCGCACCTCATCACCCATCGAGAGCATTGGCACTCCGGGAGCCAACATCAGACTGCTGAGCAGATTGCGAATCTGACGATCCCGCAAGGCGGTCACGGCCCGGTCGGTGGTGGGCCCCTCAACGCCGTGATTCCAGCTGTTGTTGTGATTGTCGCCGTCGCGGTCGTTCTCTCCGTTGGCCAGGTTGTGTTTGCGGTTGTAACTGACCAGATCAGCCAGGGTGAATCCGTCGTGGGCGGTGAGAAAGGTGATGCTGCGTCCCAAGGCGGCAGGCTGCCCCCCGTAGAGATCGGGGTTGCCCGCCAACCGCTGGCTGACAGGCCAGCAGCACTTGTCGTCCCCTTTCCAAAAGCGCCGCATGTCATCCCGGAAGCGTCCATTCCAGGTCGCCACCCGGCGCGCGGGGAAGTCGGCCATCCGATAGAGCCCTCCGCAATCCCAGGGTTCACTGACCATCTTCAAATCGCTCAATTCGGGATGGGCTTCCATCGCCTCAAAGAGTGGTGGCTGGTCGAGGGGCATGAGCTCCGCACCCCGGCTGAGGGCAATCCCCAGATCGAAGCGAAAGCCATCAATTCCGAGTTCGATGGCCCAGCAGCGGAGGGATTCGAGAATCAGGCGACGGCTGAGGGGCTGATTCGCGGCGATGGAGTTGCCACAGCCGCTGACATCCAGGTAGTCGCCGCGACTGTTCTGGTGGTAGTAGACGGAGTCGGCAAACCCGCGCCAACTCAGGGTGGGCCCTGCCTGATTGCCTTCTGTGGTGTGGTTGTAAACCACATCCACCAACACTTCCAAACCCGCCTGATGGCAGGCGGTGACCAGCTGGCGCACCTCGTTGCGCGCCTGCAGGGGATCACTGCTCACGAGATAGCCGGGATGGGGGGCCATCCAGCTGAGGGGGCTGTATCCCCAATGGTTGAAGCGGCCGGCGGGGGCATCCTCGGGGTCGAAGGCCATCACCGGCAAGAGCTCGAGCGTGGTGATGCCCAGATCCCGCAGGTAGGGCAAGGTGTCGATCAATCCGAGCAGGGTTCCCTGACGCTGCGGCGAGACCGGACACCCCTCGCCACGGGTGAAGCCCCCCACATGCAGCTCGTAGATCACGCTTTTTTGCCAGGAGTGACGGGGGCGAGGCGCCGTGTTGAAATCAAAGCAATCGCGCTCCGTCACCACCCCTTTGAGGCAGCAGGCCGTGTTGGGGATGGCCCCCACGGCCGCGCCGCGCCGGAAGCCCCCCCAGCCAGCGAGGGCGCGCGCGCAGGGATCGATGAGCACCTTGGAGGGATTGAACCCATGGTTTCCTGGCTCCAGAGGGCCGAACACCCGGTAGCCGTAACAGGCGCCGATGCCGATTCCCTCCACCTCCACATGCCAGTGGTCCCCGGATCGATGGGGCCCCTCCAAAGCCAGGATCGACTCTGGTTCGCGGGCCTCTCCATGGGCGAACAACAACAGTTCCACTCGCGTGGCCAGGGGAGCCACCACAGAGAAGTTCACCCCCTGCGGGGTCAGCGATGCCCCCAACGGCCAGGGTTGTCCAATCCTGATCACCGTCCAGGACGACGCGGTTGGAGACAAACTAGGCTCCTGCAGAAGTCCTGTCTGCGCAGCTCATGACAGGTTCGTCGTTCCCCCCATCCCCGGGACGGGCGGGCCGACCGCCCCGCCAGGTGAGACCGGGTCTGTGGTTGTTCCCTCCCAACCCGGACACCTGGGGGGGGAGCGCCTGGTTGCTGGAAACCAGCGCGGGGGATCTGCTGATCGACGCGCCCCCGATCTGCGCGGAAAGCTTCGACTTTCTTCGGCAGAGGGCCAGCCAGGCCAGGGGGTGGATTGTTCTGCTGGGGCGGGAGGGGCATGGGAAGTGTCGGCGGTTGCGGGAGTGCCTCGACTGGCCGGTGCTTGTGCAGGAGCAGGAGTCGTACCTCCTGCCCGGGATGGCCTCAGTGTTGCCCTTTGGCGAGCAACATCAGCTGCTCGAGGGGGTCAATCTGTTTTGGACCCCTGGCCCCAGCCCTGGAGCGGCCGTGCTTCACGTCCAAGGAGGCGTGGCCGGGTCGGAGGATGGGCTCTTCTGCGGTCGGTTGCTGGTGCCGGTCGGGCCCGGGGAATTGGCGCCCTTGCCCTCGCCCCGGGGCTTTCACACAGCGCGTCAGCAGCGCAGCGTGGTGGCCCTCAGCCGCTGGCTGCCGCCGGGATCACCGGCATGGATCGCCACCGGCGCTGGATTGGGAGCTCTCCGCGGAGAAGCGCTGGTCTGGAACGGAGTCCGACTTCTGGCCTCCCTGGCCGCCACCGACGGGGTTGGGGATGGGCCCGAGAGGCCACCCTCCTTCCTTTAGCGTCCTGTCGTCAGCGCCGCGCGCTGGAGGGCAAGAACAGATCAAGCCAGAAAGCTAGTTCTCTCTGCTTTTTTCTGTTGCCGCCTTGGACGAATCCCCATACGATTGGGCGGCGTAAGCCCTGTGGCGGTCGGTTTTTCCGATTCGCCTCCTCACCCCATCTCACAAGACCGCCATCTGGAGGCTCATTCCCTGAATCATGAACAAAGCTGATCTCGTCAATCTCGTCGCCGCTCGCACAGAGCTCACCAAAACGGACGTTTCCATGGTTGTGGACGCGGCCATCGAAACGATCATCGATTCCGTTGTGGAAGGCAAGAAGGTTTCCATCCTGGGCTTCGGCTCCTTCGAACCCCGCGAACGCTCCGAGCGGCAGGGACTCAACCCAAAAACGGGGGAAAAGATCAAGATTCCTGCCAAGCGGGTGCCTGCGTTCACGGCCGGCAAGCTCTTCAAGGATCGGGTTCAGGGCTGATCGCCTGCGCCCCATGCAGGAGACGGGCGGCCTGAACGGGCCGCTTTTTGGTTCGGGTGGACGTGTTGCTTTCCGCATCCCTGGAAGAACGCCTCGAGACGGGACGACACCTGCGCAAGCAGGGCATGGCTGGCCGTTTCGCCCCCTCCCCCAGCGGCGCCCTCCATCTGGGCAATCTGCGAACGGCCCTGTTGAGCTGGCTCGATGCCCGGCGGTTCCATGGTCGCTGGCTCCTGCGTCTCGACGATCTCGACCGCCCGCGGGTCAAGCCGGGCGCGGAAGCCTCCATCCTCCAAGACCTGCGCTGGCTGGGTCTGCATTGGGACGGTTCTGTGATCCGTCAGAGCGAGCGCCGGGGTCTGTACTCCACTGTGTTGTCCAGCTTGAGGCGCTCTGGCCTGCTCTACCCCTGCCACTGCAGCCGACGGCTGCTGGCGGACATCTCAGCTCCCCACTCCGGCTTCGCGCCCTATCCAGGAACCTGCCGCCCACTGGAGCCCTTCTGGGGCGAGCGTCAGGGTCGCTGGCCCAGCTGGCGTTTGCGACTCTCTGAAGGGTCGTTGGCGTGGGAGGAACGCTGGGGGGAGCCTGGAACCCTCAATGGCCCGCGAGACATCGGTGATGTGGTGTTGCGTCGGGCTGACGGGGTGGTGGCTTATCACCTGGCGACGGCCGTGGACGAGCTCACCCTCGGCATCAGCGATGTGATTCGCGGCGCTGACCTGTGGGCCTCGACAGGGGCCCAGGTGGCCATCTGCCAGGCCCTGGGGGTTTCGCCTCCGCGCTACGGACACGTTCCTGTGATGGGTGATGGCAATGGACAACGCTTGAGCAAGCGGGTGGCCTCAGAGGGGCTGGCAGCTCTCCGCGAGCGGGGGCTGGATGGTCCGGGAGTGATCGGCCTTCTCGCCGCCAGCGTCGCGTTGGTGCCAGCTGGGAGCCGCCTCAGCGCGTGGGAGCTGCTGAGCGAGATCCGCCGTCGTCCCGACGCGATGGAGACCGCCCTGGCGAGGAAATCCGACGCGCCGAGGCTTTAGAAAGCTTTCGGATTTCATCCGTATCACCCGGTGGGGAAGGGCATCAAAGTGTGTAAACGAACACTGTTTGTCCGCTTTGATGAGCACCACCACCTCGCTGGCTCCTCCCACCAGACCCTTCACGACTGAGCCTTGCCCCCGCTGTGGAGGCAGCGGCATTCTCCGCCTGGCGGATGGCCGCTTTCGCACATGCCTGGAATGCCTGGGGCACGGGATCAGGCCCCTGGCGATCTCTCAACCCGCGCCACGAGGAGCCAACGGTTCAGCGAACCCCCGATCGCTTGGATCGCCAGATGAAGAAAGCTGCCGTGCCCACGACCGCAGCCAAGGGAGCGGCGGTTAGCAACAGGAGAAGGACAGCGGACCAGTCTGTGTACATCCCGGCGATGGAAGCGCTGTCCCATCATCCCAGCCCTCGGGTTGTGGTCCGCCGCTCCCGCTGCAACGAGTCGTTTCACAGTCCCCGTGAGTGGAATCCCGGGGAGTAGGCCTTTAAGGAGATGCCTCCCCCTCCCGTGGCCGACACCATCACGACTCCGGCGGGGTTCACGATCACCCCTCAGGACGATGGCTCGTATCGCATTTGCGATCCCCACCGACACTGCCTGAAGACCAACACCCTCTGGGAAGCCCAACAGCTGGTGCAGTGGGCGGAGGTGCATCACCAGGACCTGGGGGAGGGGTCCACCACCCAAGGCATCAACGGCTCCCTTTACAGTCGATTGTCCAATTGATCACCTGGCCGATGAGCCAGGGGGCACGCATGTCGTTTTGGACCCCTGCTCTCGATCCAGCCAATCCCTTGGCGGGAAGCCATCCGGAGCGTTATGTGCTGCGCCGTCTGCCCACAACGGAAGAAGGCGAAAGCTTGGAAGGGGAAATCTTTCTCGGGCTCAATCCAAACGACCAGAGCGTTCTTGAAGTGACTGCGGTGGCAGAGGCCCACCACTTCCTCACCCATGAGGCGGCCTTGCGAGCCGCCGGAGAATTGAATCGCCTCGGACGGGGCCCCCTCGATGTCGTCAAGGTGGGAGATCCGTGAGCGGTTGTTTGTGACGCTTTCCCTCCCACCGCGCTGAACTCGATAGGGTCAGATCAGAGGCAGACGACCCATGAGACGGCAGCATCAGCACACGCTGGACGCCCTGTTCAGCCATCCTCTTGTCCACGGCCTGCGCACCTCCAAGGTGGAGGCCCTCTTCCACGCCCTCGGGGCCGACATCACCCCGCTTGATGGGCGGCGTCTGCGCATTCGCATGCCTGGTGGTCAGGAAACCTGGCTGCAGGTCGGCGAGGGGGCGCATCATCCCAGCCTCGACCCCGACGCCGTATTGCGGGTTCGTCATCTGTTGGAAGAGGCGGGTGTGACGCCAGAGCATCCAGAGGCGGAACCCGCGAGGGTGCGGGGGGACCAGAGCGTCCGTCTGGTGATCCATCTCGATCACCACCACACAGATGTCTTCCGCCTGGACGGCGAGGGGGTGGAGCACGCGCAACTCAAGCCCCATGGGCTCTGGGGCAGCGGCGAAAACCTCAGCCATCGACACGATCGCGACATCGCGGGTCAGAAGGCCCCGCGTGATCACGACTACCTCAACCGGATCATGGCGGCGATGGAGGAGGCCGATGTTGTCCTTCTCCTCGGCCATGGCACCGGCGAGAGCGACATGCGACAGCTCTTGTTGAGCCATGTTCGTCAGCACCGCTCCGATCTGCTGAAGAGGCTTGTGGGGGTGGAGACCGTTGCGAGCGCCAACCCAACGGAAGGTCAGTTGCTGGCTCTGGCGCGAGAGCACTTCGGCAACATGCCGCACCGTCGCCCTGTGGTGAGTCCTGGCCAGCCGGTGGTCGAAGGCTGAGCTTGGGTCTCCACGCTCCTTCCCTGCGAGGCTGGACCAGGGGCGTGAAGGGTTCGCGAAAGGTACGTCAGGGAGTTGGCAAGCCGGTGACTGGATTTGAACCTGCGACCTACTGATTACGAATCAGTTGCTCTACCGCTGAGCTACACCGGCATCCAAGGGAAACTAGCATTGCGGCGCAATGGGGCGAAGGCTTGGCAGGATCAGCCAAATCCGGGGATTCTCCCCCTGACCGTGGTCCTTCCTCGCTGGACCCACAGTTGCGCGAGCGTCTCCTGGCCGAAGCTCGCACGCCCTGGCGAGGCTTGCGTCGGGGCTTGTGGCTGGCCCTTTTCGCTTCCGCTGGAGTGGGCCTGGCCACGATGATGATGCGGGGAGCCAGCGGCGAGAGCGTGCCTTCAAGCGACTGGCTCATCCAGCTCTCCGCCCTCGTGGTCTGCGGAGCCTTGCTCTGGTTCGATCGCCAGAGAGCCGTCGGACGTTGAGTCCATCGCTCTGGGTTCTGACGGAGAGGTGACTGCGGGAGACGCTTTCGCCGGCTCGCCGGGAAAGGTGAGCGGCGGCGGCAAGAGCAAGGGGAGCCCGGGGCTGAGGCGCGACTGCGCGAGTTCCTCAGCACTGAGGGGGGACGTCGCCTGAAGATTCGCTTCGCCTCGGGTCAGCAACCAAAGGGCTTGCACAGCCTCCTGCCATTGCCAGAGCATCAGGCTCAAGAGGAGGGCCGCCAACAAGAGGGCCACCAGACGCGGCATGGGACCGGAGGTCCATAGAGGCGCCGCAAGGGCGGCCTGTTGATCCAGGCGGATCAACAGGGGAAGCAAGGCGAAGGCGCCCAGGGCTGGCCCCAGCAGTTTCAAGGGGAGAACGTCCTGCAGACGGCTGAGACGCCGCTGCGGGTCACGCCTCCCAAGGGCGGGGATCTTGACCAGCAGAAGGGACCAGACATCAGCCGGAGCGCGCCAGAGAACCAGGGCTGGCGCCAGGGCTCCAAGGGCCCAACAGAGCAGCTCCTCGACCGCAGGGGCCGGGCCGGGATCGCTCCCGGCCAAGATCAGCAGGAGAAGCAGCGCTTCCAGGGGAAGCGCTGCCACCCCAAGCAACTGGATCCACAGCAGGGGCTCCGTGCGCGGATTCAAGGGCGTCAGGTGGTGAGGGTGCGGCGCTGGGTGACCAGCTTGTAGGCCTCGATTCGATCTCCCTCCTGCCAGGTGGAGAAGCGATCACAGCCGATGCCGCATTCAAATCCTGTAGCCACCTCCTTCACATCGTCCTTGTTGCGTCGCAAGGAATCCAGGTCGCCCTCGAACACCACCGCCTTGCCGCGATGCACGCGCACCTTGCAGTTGCGCTGAACCTTGCCACTGGTGATGTAACAGCCAGCCACAGCGCTCTTGCCGATGGAGAAGACCGCGCGCACCTCCGCTTCCCCGAGCGGTTCCTCCGCCAGCTCGGGCTCCAGCAGGCCCTCCATCGCCAACTGGATGTCCTCCAGGAGCTTGTAGATGACGTCGTAATCACGCACATCCACGCCGGTGGCGTCCGCCGCCCGCTTGGCCCCGGAGGCCATGGAGGTGTTGAAACCAACGATCACAGCGCCGGAAGCCGCAGCCAGATCGACATCCGTTTCGGTGATTTCCCCCGGTGCAGCCAGCAACACGCGCACCTGCACCTCCTCCTGCGGCAACTGCTCGAGAGAGCCCAGGATCGCCTCCACACTCCCCTGCACGTCAGCTTTGAGGATCAAGTTGAGCTCCTTGAGATCGCCCTCGCTGGCCTGGCCCGACATGGAGGCCAGGGACACCCGTCGGGAGGCCATCTGCTGGGCAAGGCGGCTGGCGCGGGCCTCGCTAGCGCGATCCCCCACCACCGAGCGAGCGGTCTTCTCATCCGGATAGACCTCGAATTCGTCGCCCGCCGTGGGCACCTCGCTGAAGCCCAGAGCCTCCACCGCGCTGGAAGGGCCGGCCACCTTCACCCGCTTGCCAGTGTCGTCCACCATGGCCCGCACCTTGCCCAGCACGGGTCCAGCCGCCAACACGTCCCCATTGCGGAGGGTGCCGTTCTGAATCAGCAGGGTGGCCACCGGTCCCTTCGCCTTGTCGAGGTGGGCTTCGATCACGGTGCCCCGCGCCAGGCGATCGGGGTTGGCTTGCAGATCCTCGACCTCGGACACCAGAAGAATCATCTCCAGCAGCTGGTCGATGTTCACCCCCTTGATGGCACTCACGGGCACCATCACGGTGCTGCCGCCCCAATCCTCCGCCACCAGATCATGGCCGGAGAGCTCTTGCTTCACCCGCTCGGCAGAGGCGCCTTCCTTGTCGATCTTGTTGATGGCGACCACGATCGGCACCTCTGCGGCCCGAGCGTGGCTGATGGCCTCCAAGGTCTGGGGGCGCACGCCATCGTCGGCCGCCACCACCAGAACAGCCACATCGGTGACCTTCGTGCCGCGGGCACGCATGGCGGTGAACGCCTCGTGGCCCGGCGTGTCGAGGAAGGTGATCTTGCGGGCCTCGCCCGAATGGGGCACCTCCACCTGATAGGCGCCGATGTGCTGCGTGATGCCGCCGGCCTCGCCCGCTGCCACCCGTGTTTTGCGGATGGCATCCAGGAGGCTGGTCTTGCCGTGGTCCACGTGTCCCATCACCGTCACCACGGGGGGACGACGGATCAGGTGCTGCAAATCGCTCTCCTCAATCATCTCCACCGTCTTGGCCGCCGCGGCCTGCACGTCGTCTTCCAACACAGGCACGCCGAATTCGTCCGACACCGTCTCGATCGTCGGCAGATCCAGCGTTTGCGTGACCGTGGCGATGATGCCCTTGAAAAAGAGGCTCTTGATGATCTCCGAGCTTTCCACGCCCAGCCTGTCGGCCAACTCCTGAACGGTGAGGTTGCCGTCGGGCACCACCAACATCTCGGGACGCTGGGCCTTGGCCTCTCGGGCGGCACGCAGCTCCATGGCCCGACGCCGCTGGCGCTGGCGCGTGGTTTCCTTCTTGCGCTTGCGCACAGCCACGCTCGGCTTGGGCGCGACAGCGGCGGCGCGGGGCTTGGCGGGCCGGGCCAGACTCGCCTGAAGGACCATGGCCTCCTGCTCTCCGGCGTACCCACCGGTCTCCGCAGTGAGAGCGTCGTCGTTCTCGCCGATGATGTGGACCTTTTGGCGCTGCTTTTGCGGCGTGCGGCTGCGCAACGCTTCGAGCTTGGCGCTGTCGTCCCAGTCGGGGCGGCGAGCACGGGCGGGACCAACCGGCTGGGGCGGCTTGAAGCCTGGCCGGCGCGGGGGCGCGGGTGGGGTGGCCGTGGGGGTCCCACCCTCCTGCTCGCCCTCCTGGGTCGGCCGCTTGGGTCCTTCCGCCAGGCGCTCCGGTCGCCGGGGGGGAGGAGCGGTGGGACGACCACTCGGCTTCTGCAGCTGCATCAGCTCCCCGGGAGCCATCGGCTTGCGCAGGCCCGTGGGCCTGGTGGGCCGCGCGGGGGCTCCGGGGCGGGGGGAATCGCCGGGAGCGGACGGGGTGCCTCCTGCCCCGTCGCGGCGGATGGGCTTGCCAAACAGTTCAAGGGGCGTGCCGCCCCGGCTGGATCCGGCCGGACCCCGACCCGCAGGACCTGGCGGACGACTTCCCGGACGGATCGGCGGGGGAGCTCCAGGTCGCTGGGGGCGGGGAGAAGGAGCCACAGGACGTCCAGGGCCACCAGCCTGGGGCGCGGGGGTGGAGGGTTGAGGACGGCCCACAAGCTGGGGCTTGCCAGGCCCGGCGCTGGGGGAGGTGGGCTTGATCGGCCGTGGAGCCGGGGGCATCGGCGGCCGGCTGCTCGGAGCTTGGCGCTGGGGAGACACTGGCGCGGCGGCGCGGCTGATGGGAGGCGCCGCAGGACGCACTGGCGGGGATGGGGGACGCTCGGGGGAACCGGCCAAAGGCTTGGCGGGTGGCGTTGGCGGAGACGCCGGGGCGGCGGCGGGAGAGACCGGGGCGGAAGGACGCCGCCCCAGGGGCGACCCACTCACGGGCGCCGCCGTTGGCGAGACCGGCCGACTGCCTTGCGGTGGGGTGGTCCCCGGGCCGGGGCGTCCCGTGGGGGCACCGGCTGAAGAAGGAGGAGCGCTGGGGCGCGGACCCGCTGCGGGACGGGAGGCGGTGGCGGGAGTGGTCGCCGCTCGCGACACCGGGGTGATGCTCCGCGGAGGGGACACCACAACGGGGGGCCGAGGCCCCTCCGCGCCAGGGGTGGCGACGGGCCGGGCCGGCCGCGAAGGGGCCTCGGGCGCACCCTCACCCCGTGAGGGAGGGGCAGCGGGGGCGGCGGGTTGCGGCGCGCGGGGCACTGGGGGACCGACGGGACGAACCGGGGCGGCGGCGGCCGGGGGCCGTGGAGCCAAGGGCCGGGCCTCACTCGCGGACGGCGGAGTCGGGGCGGGTGTCAGAGGCGCGCCTGCCGCGGGAGGAGCGGCCGGCGGCGTGGGGGCTTTGTTGACGGACAGAATGGTCTTGGCTGGTGGTGTCGTGGATGCGCTCGAGGGGGCCGCACTGCCGCCGCGACCGCCACTGCGGATCAGGGCACGGATGCGGGCCGCCTCCTCGTCGCTGATGGAGCTGCTGTGGCTGCGCGCGGCGATCGCGAGCTTTTCAGCGGCGTCAAGCACGTCCTTGTTGTCCAGGCCCAGGTCCCGTGACAATTCATAGATTCTCACTTTGCCGCTGCTGGTCATTCAGGTCTCCGATCGGGCGGGGGCAGGGACTGCCTCCGGGCCGCAGCCAGGCTGGGGCCATTGGTCATCTTGCCTCAGTGGGTGCCGTGTTGGAAGGCGACCTTCCAGAGTGGTGAAGATGCTCTCCTCCACGGCACAACGCAGGCCGCGCTGCAGGCGACGGTGGCGGCGGGCCTCCTCCAGACAGGCAGGATCGGGACAAAGATAGGCGGAACGGCCCATGCCGGCGTCCAGGGCCAAGCCGCCCGTCGCCAGGCGCACCAACCTCCAGAGGTTGGTGCGATCCCTGAGTTGGCGGCAGGCCACGCAGCGCCGCAGAACAGGACGTCTCCGGGACGGCATCAGTCCTCCACGCCCTCGGTGGCTGGCGCCTCCGACTCCTCCTCTGGCCTCTCCGACTCCTCTGGCTCACCCGGCCCCTCTGGCTCCTCTGACTCCTCCGGAGCCTCCGCCGCGCCCTCCCCGTCCTCTGATGCGGCGAAGGTGTCGTCGTCGTCCAGTTCGTTCTCCTCCTCGTCCTCAGGCAGGGGATAGAGCTCCCGCAGGCGAGCATCCTCCTCCGCCCGAGCGGCCTGCTCCGCCGCCAGCCGGGCCTCCGCCTCCGCCTGCAGAGCCTCCTCCCGCTGACGCTGGGCGATTTGCACCGCCACGATCTCGTCCTCGCGCCCCTGGTCGTACTCGTGGGAGTTCTTGATGTCGATCTTCCAGCCCGTCAGACGGGCGGCCAAGCGGACGTTCTGTCCCTCCCGGCCGATGGCCAGGCTGAGTTGATCCGGGGGGACCAGCACGTGCGCGTGATGCCCATCCGTATCGACCAGCCGCACCATCTCAACCCGAGCCGGACTGAGGGAATTGGCGATGTACTGGCCGGGGTCGGAGGACCAGCGGATCACATCGATCTTTTCGCCGCGCAGCTCATTGACCACCTGCTGAATGCGGGAGCCCCTGGCGCCGATGCAAGCGCCCACGGGATCCACCTCCCGCTCCACACTGTCGACGGCCACCTTGGTGCGAGGCCCCACAGACCGGCTTGGTGGATTGGCCTCCCTCGCCACGGCCACGATGCGCACCGATCCCTCCTGAATCTCAGGCACCTCATTCTCAAAGAGATAAACCACCAGGCCCGCATTGGCCCTGCTGACAAACAGCTGGGGTCCGCGCCTGGGGATCTCGCTCACCTCCTTGAGAAACACCTTGAACGTGGCGTTGGCCCTGTAGTTGTCATTGGGGAGCTGATCGCGCCGGGGCAACTCCGCCTCCACCTCAGGCCTCCCAAGACCGCTGCTCACCGCCATGATCACGCTCTGTCGCTCGAAGCGAATCACCCGTGCCGTCAGCACTGGATCCTCAAGATCAGCGAATTCCTCCTGGATCATGCGCCGCTGTTGATCGCGCAGCTTCTGAGCCAAAACTTGTTTGGTTGTCGCCGCAGCCATGCGGCCAAAATCATCCTTTTCTGGGGTGACATCCAACACCACAGTATCGCCAATTTGAGCATCCTCAGCCACCTGCAGGACCTCTTCAATTGCGATCTGATGGTCCTCACTTTCGACGTCTTCAACGATGATTTTACTGGCCAGAACGCGATAGCCCTCCTCATCTAAGTCAAGGGCGACATCGAAGTTGGAAAAATAATCCTCATCAAACGGATCATCGCTGATGCCGAGATAGAGCGTGCGTCGATACCTCTCGTACCCTTTCAGCAGGGCCTCGCGCAGGGCGGCTTCGACAACTTGAGGGGGCAGTTTCTTTTCCTCGCTGATGTCTTCTATCAGGGTGTTCAGTCCGGGAAGCAGGACAAGGGCCATGGCATGGAAGGGAATGGATGAAATGAAGCGAAAGGGGTCGGATCAAGAATCCGGAGCATCGGTCAGTCGCACCTCCAGCACCGCGTCTCGGGGAAGGCGCAGGGTGCGGCCGCGAACATTGATCGCAATGGTGTCGGCGTCGCGACCAAGCAACAAGCCATTGCGGCTTTTGGGGCCTTCTCCCTCGGGGCGGAGACGCACCTCCACGGGAAAGCCGCGAAAACTGTTGAAGTCACGGTCACTTTGCAACAGATCACCCAGCCCCGGACTGCTGACCTCCAACACATAGGCCGAAGCCAGCAGACCCGCCTCCTCCAGCGCGTCCCCAAGGGGGCCGCTGAGAGCCGCGCAGGCCTCCAGGGTGACATCGCCACCATCGCTCCGCTCCACAGTGACCTGAACCGTTTGCGGAATGTGGTGGGTGAACAGAGCCACCTCCCGAACCTTGAGTCCAGCGGGTTCGGCGACCCGGCGGGCCAGCTCGGTGAGAGAGGGGATGAGGGGATGGGACAAGGGCGCCTCGGCGATGGGGAGGTCGCCGGGACGCAGTGGTGAGACTGCCCCCTGCTGGCACGGCTCCGGTCAGCCAAGGGCTCCAGGGGCGGTTCAGGGCCACGCTGGACGGCACAGGCGGGACAGGAGGCTCGTTGGAGCAGCCGTGGGAAGGGGGAAGGCCCGGCGGGCCCTCTCAAAGATTAGGGGATGGTCTCCTGGCCGCCCTTGGCGGAGGGGTTGGCAGAGAAGTCGAAGCTGGGAGCCTCGGCATAGAAGTCGCTTCCCGTCACCTCCCCCCGCAGGTTGATGTCCTGGTTGATGCACTGGGCGCATTGCTCCGGAGTGCGCAGGTATTGGCAGACGCGAGCCCAGAGCTTCGCTCGCGTGCCCGGTGCGCCCTGGCTGAAGTGAACGAGATCTCCCCCTCCGGCCATGGCTTGGATCTCGACGGTGCAAAGGTCGCAGCGCCTCCGCGTGCCAGGGGGAATCGAAGACATGGGCGGGGAATCGCTGGATGAAACTTAAGGTGTGTTCCGGGGGGACACCACAGAATTCCGGGGATTTGATGAACATCCTTCAACTGAGCGACCCCCATCTTTTGGCGTGGTCTGATGCGCGGATCGCAGGGCCTGCTCCAGCCCGCGCCCTGGAGGAAGGTCTTCGGCAGGGTCTGGATCAGCTGACAGCGCAAGGGATCCGGGTCGATCGCCTGCTGCTCAGCGGCGATCTCTGCGACGACGAGAGTTGGGGTGGCTACGTGGCGCTGCGGCAGGCCCTGCGGTCGTGGGACGGCCCCATCGATCTGCTCGCCGGCAACCATGATCACCCCACCCTCCTGCGGGCCGTCATGGGGCGCCGGGCGCGCATCGACCCGGCCGTGGTGGACCTGGGCCTCTGGCGTCTCCTGCTTCTGCACAGCCACCGGCCGGGCCGCGTTGAGGGCTGGTTGGGCGAAGACCAGCTCCGGTGGCTGGCGATTCAACTGGACGCCGCCGCGCCGGCTCCCGTGCTTCTGGCGGTGCACCACCCCCCCCTTCCCCTCGGCGATCCCGCCTTCGATCGGATCGGCCTGCAAGATGGTTCCGCTCTGCTGGAGTTGCTGGCCACGACCCCCCACGTGCGAGGCCTGGTCTGCGGCCATGTGCATCAACACTGGGAGGGGGCCTTGCCCGGCGCGCCCGCACGGCCGCTGCTCACCTGTCCCTCCACCCTGCGGTCCTACGGCCCCAGCCAACCCTGTCCCCTGGGACACCCCCACTGGCCCGGGGGGCGCTGGCTGCACCTGGGCGCGGATGGGGAAATCCGCCACCGGTTGCTGCGCTGGCCGCCGCCAGAATCGCTTTAGCGTCATGCCAATGCTTCTGGAGGCCTTCCCCCCTGAAACGCGTTCTTCAGCGGTGGGTGTCCCTGCTGCTGCCCCTGCTGCTCTCCCCCTTGCTCTGGCTGCAACCCTGGGCTCCCTTGGCCGCGAGGGCCCTGACGACCGAAGGGTCCCCGAATGCCGCCCCCGCGATGGCGGACGCCCCTCCACCAGACAGCGCAACCACCCTGGCGTCGTCCAAGCCGGACTCCGGAAGCTGGGCAGCCGTGGCGGCCACCACCAGTCCCCACAGCTTCGTGTCCGAGGCCGTGCGCAAGGTGGGTCCGGCGGTGGTCCGCATCGACACGGAGCGCAATGTGGCCCGCCAGGCCTTTGACCCGGCCCTTCTGGATCCTCTCCTGCGCGATCTGTTCGGCGACCCCTCGGGCAGCATGCGCGAGCGAGGACAGGGATCCGGGGTGGTGATCGACGCCGCCAAAGGGCTGGTGCTCACCAACGCCCACGTCGTGGATGACGTCGACGCGGTGGAGGTGACCCTGGCGGATGGGCGCCAACTGGATGGCTCCGTGGTGGGCAGTGATCGGGTCACCGATCTGGCCTTGGTGAGGATCTCCGGAAAGGGCAAGCTCAGCGCCGCCCGGCTGGGTGATTCCGAGGCTTTGGAGGTGGGCGACTGGGCCATCGCCCTCGGGAGCCCCTACGGGCTGGAGCGCACGGTCACCCTGGGCATCGTCAGCAGCCTCCACCGCGACATCAACAGCTTGGGCTTCTCCGACAAGCGGCTGGATTTGATTCAGACCGATGCCGCCATCAATCCCGGCAACTCAGGAGGCCCGCTGATCAACGCCAACGGAGAGGTGATCGGCATCAACACCCTGGTGCGATCGGGTCCAGGGGCGGGCCTGGGCTTCGCCATTCCAATCAACCTCGCCCGCCGGGTGACCGAGCAGCTCGCCGCAGGTGGCACCGTGGTTCATCCTTACCTCGGGCTGCAACTGGTGCCGCTCACCGCGCGGGTGGCCCGCGACAACAATCGCGATCCGGATGCCCTCGTGAAACTTCCCGAGCGGGATGGGGCCCTGGTGCAGAGGGTTCTGCCGGAAAGTCCCGCCGAGGAGGCTGGACTGAAGCGAGGGGATCTGGTGGTCGAAATCGCCGAGCAACCCGTCCGCAACCCCTCCGCCCTGCTCCAGCAGGTGGAGAAGGCCCGGGTGGGAGAACCCCTCTCCCTGCGGGTGGTGCGAGCCCAGCGTGAGCTGCAGCTCTCCATCAAACCGGCGGCCCTGCCGACGCCCAAGGGGTGAGCCGGGCGATTTGCTACGTTCGCGCCCCTTCCCCTCAGACATCGCCGCCATGTCGGATCTGCAGAATCAGATGAAGCAGGCCGTCGCCACCGCCGCCGTCGCCCAGATTCAGGACGGCATGGTGCTGGGCCTGGGATCCGGCTCGACAGCGGCCTTGATGATCCAGGAGCTGGGCGCCAAGCTCCAGCGGGGCGACCTCAAGGACATCATTGGAGTGACCACCTCGTTCCAGGGAGAGGTGCTGGCCGCCGAGCTGGGGATCCCTCTTCAAAGCCTGAATGCCGTCGCGCGAATCGACCTGGCCATCGACGGCGCCGATGAGGTGGATCCCTCCCTGCAATTGATCAAGGGGGGCGGGGCTTGCCACGTTCAGGAGAAGTTGGTGGCCCGCCGCGCCGATCGCTTCGTGGTGGTGGTGGATGCGAGCAAGCTGGTGACTACCCTGAACCTGGGGTTCCTGCTGCCGGTGGAGGTGCTCCCGGGAGCCTGGCGTCAAGTGAAGGCCCAACTCGGGGAGATGGGAGGCGAGGCCAAGCTGCGCATGGCGATGCGCAAGGCCGGCCCGGTGGTCACCGACCAGGGCAACCTGGTGCTGGATGTCTCCTTCGCGGGTGGCATCCAAGATCCCCTGAGCTTGGAGAAGGAGATCAACAACCTGCCCGGCGTGTTGGAAAACGGTCTGTTCGTGAATCTCACCGACCAGGTGCTCGTCGGCGAGATCGTCGATGGAGCTGTTGCGGTACGGGATCTCCAGCGCAGCTGAGGGAGCCCGCTCTTCAGCCCTCCAGGCGCCGCCGCACCGATTCAGCATGGCTGTGCAAGCCCTCGCTGCGGGCCAGCGCCATCACCGCCTCTCCGGTGGCTTCGAGGGCGGCGCGGTTGAAGGCGATCAGACTGGTGTGACGCAGGAAGGTTTCCACGCTCAGTGCCCCGGCAAACCGGGCCGTCCCTCCCGTGGGCAGGGTGTGGTTGGGGCCGGCCAGGTAGTCGCCCACAGCCTCTGGACTATGGGGGCCGAGGAAGATGGCGCCCGCATGGCGGATGCTCTCCAGCAAGGACTCGGGCTGGTCCACCAGGAGTTCGAGATGCTCCGGCGCAAAGCCGTCACTGAGGCGGACCGCCGTGGCCAGATCGGGGCAGACCACGATCAGGCCCCAATCGGCGAGGGCTTGGCGCACGATGGATGCCCGCGGGTGATCGATGAGTTGCTCGGCCACCGCCAGGGGCACGGCCGCCGCCAGGTCCTCGCTGGTGGTGATCAGGATCGCCGCCGCCAGGGGATCGTGTTCCGCCTGGGCCATCAAGTCGGCGGCCACCTGCTCCGGCCGCGCGGTGTGATCAGCAATCACCAACACCTCGCTGGGACCGGCGAGGGAATCGATGCCCACCCGACCGTAAACCGCCTTCTTGGCCAGGGTCACCCAGAGGTTTCCTGGCCCGCTGATCACGTCGACCTGCGGAATGGATTCGGTTCCCCAGGCCAGGGCGGCGATCGCTTGAGCCCCGCCAACCCTGTACACCTCCCGCACCCCCGCCAGATGGGCCGCAGCCAGCACGGTTGGATTGGGCTCACCATCCCGGCCCGGCGGGGTGACCATCACGAGCCGCTCCACTCCAGCCACCCGGGCCGGGATGGCATTCATCAGCACCGTGCTCGGATAGGCGGCGCGTCCTCCGGGGACGTAGAGACCCGCGCGCTCCACCGGCCGCCACCGACGCCCGAGGGTTTCGCCGTGAGGGCCCGGCAGGCTGAGATCGGCGGGACGCTGCGCCTCGTGAAAACGAAGCAGACGGGCATGCGCAAGCTCCAAGGCTTGGCGCAAGGGAACAGGCAAGGCTCGCCAGGCCTCCAGCAAGCGGGTTTCCGGAATCCGCAAGGGATCGGGGCGCACCCCATCAAAAGCCTCGCTGAGGCTCAACAGGGCGGCATCGCCCTCCTGTCGCACACGCTCGAGGATCCGGGCCACCTTGTCTTCCTCCTCACGGATCCGGGCCCCCTCGGTGCGCCCGGCGATCCGCTGCAGACGCTGGGCAGCGGCCACGGGATCGCGCAAACAGAGAAGCAGAGGCGTCTCCGAGGGACCCCGGGGAACGGAAGGGGAAGCGATCACAAGGCAGGCGGACGCTGGAGCCAGGCTAGAGGGTGTCCCCGGGAGCGGGGATGGAACAGGGGGATCGTGGGGTAGATTGGCTGATTGTTCGGATGCTGCCGGTTTCCAGTGGCCAATAACAAGTCTGCAAAGAAGCGCATTCAAATCGCCGAGCGCAACCGCCTGCGGAATCGCAGCTACAAGTCAGCGCTGCGCACCTTGATGAAGCGGTGCTTCACCGCCTGCAACGGCTACGGAGGCGGCGACGGTGATGTCAGCAGGGAGACCGTGGAAAACAGCCTCAATGCGGCCTTCAGCAAGATCGACAAAGCCGTGAAAGTGGGCGTGCTGCACAAGAATGGCGGTGCCCACAAGAAATCCCGTCTCAGCGCGGCCGTCAAGAAGGCCCTGGAGCCCGCTGGCGCCGCCCTCCCGTCCTGAAGGGGCGGATCCCGCAACCTCGCCCCCTTGTTCTTTTCCCTTCCACGGCCATGCTGGTCGACAGCCACTGTCATCTTGTCTTCCGGCAATTTGACGACGACCTGACCGCCGTCGTGGCTCGCTGGAGAGAGGCGGGTGTCATGGCTCTCGTCCATGCCTGCGTCGAGCCAGCGGAGATTCCAGCGATTCGCGCTTTGGCGGACCGTGTGCCGGAATTGCGCTACGCGGTGGGGGTCCATCCTCTGGACGGGCAGAAGTGGGAATCGGACACGCCAACGGTTCTCAAGGAAGCGGCCCAAGCCGATGCGCGCGTGGTGGCCGTGGGAGAGCTGGGCCTCGATCTCTACCGTCAGCGGAATCTGGACGAGCAACTGGCGGTGTTGGAACCCCAGCTTGATCTGGCCTGTGCCTTGGGCCTGCCCGTCATCGTTCATTGCCGCGATGCGGCAGTCCCCATGCTGGACGTGTTGCGGCGTCGCCAGGCGCAAGGGCTGTGTCCGCCCGGGGTGATGCATTGCTGGGGTGGAACACCCGAGGAGATGAAGGCCTTTCTCGACCTGGGCTTTTGCATCAGCTTCAGCGGCACAGTCACGTTCTCGAAGGCGGAAGACATTCAGGCCTGCGCCCGTCAGGTTCCGGAGGATCGCTACATGGTCGAGACCGACTGTCCTTTTCTTTCACCAGCACCGCGACGCGGCAAGCGCAATGAACCGGCGAACGTGGCGATCGTGGCGGCCAAGGTGGCCGAGATTCGAGGAGAGACCATGGAACAGGTGGCCGTCGCCAGTACGCGCAACGCCACAAAACTCTTTCAATTGCCCCTCCCGTGTGTATGATGGCCTATTGGCCCAAAGGTGGGGTGTTTCTCTGTCCCCTGGTGTCAGCTCTTCGGATC
Organism: Cyanobacteriota bacterium; assembly: GCA_046047935.1. Classification (GTDB taxonomy): domain Bacteria; phylum Cyanobacteriota; class Cyanobacteriia; order PCC-6307; family Cyanobiaceae; genus Cyanobium. The sequence goes on along the minus strand of JBJOHA010000051.1, from coordinate 13,825 downwards.
ATCCCAACAGAGGCGATGGATCCGGCGACGGGGTGTTCGCCTTGGCGCGGCTTCCCCGGCGCATCGGCAACAACGCCTTGAGCCGGCGCACCGGGAGATTCGTTCATCCCGGGGGTGAGTCCACCCAGACCACCGATCCCATTCCTCCGGGGCAATTCCCGCCCCGAGCTTGCCTTCTCCCCATTCTCCTGTCCTTCAGGTTTCCCGCATGAGCAGCGCGATCCAGGTCGCCAAGACCGTGACTTACCTCCCCGACCTGGTGGAGGTGCAGCGGGCGAGTTTCAAGTGGTTTCTGGAAAAAGGTCTGATTGAGGAGCTCGACAGCTTCTCTCCGATCACAGACTACACCGGCAAATTGGAGCTGCACTTCATTGGCGATGAATACCGCCTGAAGCGTCCGCGCCATGATGTGGAGGAAGCGAAACGACGCGATGCAACGTTCGCGTCCCAAATGTATGTCACCTGTCGATTGGTCAATAAGGAAACAGGAGAGATCAAAGAACAGGAGGTCTTCATTGGGGAACTGCCCTTGATGACAGAGCGTGGAACGTTCATCATCAATGGCGCTGAGCGAGTCATTGTTAATCAAATCGTACGCTCCCCTGGAGTCTATTTCAAGGATGAGCAAGATAAAAATGGAAGAAAGACATTCAACGCCAGCCTCATCCCAAACCGCGGGGCTTGGTTGAAATTTGAAACAGATAAAAATGATCTACTGCACGTCAGAGTTGATAAAACAAGAAAAATCAATGCTCACGTTCTCATGCGGGCCATTGGTCTTTCTGATAATGATGTCCTCGACAAGCTAAGGCATCCTGAGTATTATCAGAAATCGATTACTGCTGCCAACGACGAGGGCATCTCTTCCGAGGATCAAGCGTTATTGGAGCTTTACAAAAAGCTGCGGCCCGGTGAGCCCCCCTCCGTGAGCGGAGGTCAGCAACTTCTTCATAGCCGCTTCTTTGATCCCAAGCGATACGACCTTGGACGGGTGGGCCGCTACAAAATCAATAAAAAGCTGCGTCTCACCATTCCCGATGCTGTTCGCACTCTGACCCCAGAAGATGTGCTGTCCAGCATTGATTACCTGATCAACCTTGAATTGGATGTCGGTGGTGCCAGCCTTGATGACATCGATCACCTGGGGAATCGCCGAGTCCGCTCGGTGGGTGAACTGTTGCAAAACCAGGTGCGCGTCGGACTGAATCGCCTGGAACGCATCATCAAGGAGCGTATGACCGTCGGCGAGACGGATTCCCTCACGCCAGCCCAGTTGGTGAATCCCAAGCCCCTTGTGGCGGCCATCAAAGAGTTTTTCGGCTCCAGCCAGCTCAGCCAGTTCATGGATCAAACCAACCCGCTGGCGGAGCTCACCCACAAGCGACGGATCAGCGCCCTTGGTCCTGGTGGACTGACCCGGGAGCGGGCTGGATTCGCTGTGCGTGACATCCATCCCTCCCACTATGGACGCATTTGTCCAATCGAAACGCCTGAGGGTCCCAATGCGGGCTTGATCGGTTCCCTGGCGACCCACGCCCGCGTCAATGAATATGGATTCATTGAGACGCCCTTCTGGAAGGTGGAAAACGGGGTGGTGATCAAGACGGGTGAACCCATTTATTTATCCGCCGACCTGGAAGATGAATGCCGCATTGCTCCCGGCGATATTTCTACCGATTCCGAAGGTGTGATCACATCCGATTTGGTGCCGGTGCGATACCGACAAGATTTTGAAAAGGTGCCCCCTCAGCAGGTGGATTATGTCCAACTCTCACCTGTCCAGGTCATTTCCGTGGCCACCTCGTTGATTCCGTTTCTGGAACACGATGACGCCAACCGTGCCCTGATGGGTTCCAACATGCAGCGCCAGGCGGTCCCCTTGCTGCGGCCTGAACGCCCCTTGGTGGGTACCGGCTTGGAAACGCAAGTGGCCCGCGATTCCGGCATGGTGCCAATCACTCGCGTCAATGGCACGGTGACGTTCGTCGATGCCACCGCGATCGTGATTCGCGACGACCAAGGCGATGAGCACACCCACTACTTGCAGAAGTATCAACGCTCCAACCAGGACACTTGTTTGAACCAACGTCCCATTGTCAAGCAGGGCGACCAAGTCATCGCAGGTCAGGTGTTGGCGAATGGATCGGCCTGCGAAGGGGGCGAAATCGCACTGGGGCAAAACGTGATGATCGCTTACATGCCCTGGGAGGGATACAACTATGAAGACGCCATTCTTGTGAGTGAGCGACTCGTTCACGATGATCTTTATACATCAGTCCATATTGAGAAATATGAGATTGAAGCCAGGCAAACCAAGCTTGGGCCAGAGGAAATCACTCGGGAGATTCCCAATGTCGCCGAGGAGAGCTTGAGAAATCTCGACGAGATGGGCATCATTCGCATCGGAGCCTATGTCGAGAGTGGCGACATCCTCGTGGGCAAGGTGACACCCAAGGGCGAATCTGATCAACCTCCTGAGGAAAAGCTTTTGCGCGCCATCTTTGGCGAGAAGGCTCGCGACGTCCGTGACAACTCTCTGCGCGTTCCCAGCACCGAGCGCGGACGAGTGGTTGATGTGCGCATCTACACCCGGGAGCAAGGAGATGAGCTTCCGCCTGGAGCCAACATGGTTGTGCGCGTTTATGTCGCCCAACGGCGCAAGATTCAGGTGGGCGACAAGATGGCCGGAAGGCATGGGAACAAGGGCATCATCAGCCGCATCCTTCCCCGTGAAGACATGCCGTACCTGCCGGATGGCACCCCCGTAGACATCGTGCTCAACCCCCTGGGTGTTCCCAGCCGGATGAATGTGGGTCAGGTGTTCGAGTGCCTGATGGGTTGGGCCTCTGCCCATCTTGGCTGCCGGGTGAAGGTAATCCCGTTTGATGAGATGCACGGTGCGGAAAAGTCCAAGCAGACGGTTCAGGCCTACTTGGAGGAAGCAGCCAAACAGCCCGGCAAAGATTGGGTTTACAACCCTGACAACCCCGGAAAAATTCAGCTGATCGATGGCCGCAGCGGCGAACCCTTCGACCAGCCCGTGACGGTTGGCTACGCCCACATCCTCAAGCTCGTCCACTTGGTGGACGACAAGATCCACGCCCGCTCCACTGGCCCATACTCCCTCGTGACCCAGCAGCCCTTGGGCGGCAAGGCTCAGCAGGGTGGACAGCGGCTGGGTGAGATGGAGGTTTGGGCCCTGGAGGCCTACGGCGCCGCTTACACCTTGCAGGAATTGCTGACGGTGAAATCCGACGACATGCAGGGACGCAATGAGGCGCTGAATGCGATCGTCAAGGGCAAACCGATCCCACGGCCAGGCACACCAGAATCGTTCAAGGTGTTGATGCGTGAATTGCAGTCCCTTGGGTTGGATATCGCTGTCTACACCGACTCTGGCGAGGAGGTTGATCTGATGCAAGACATCAATCCACGACGGAGCACACCGAGCCGTCCCACCTATGAGTCTCTAGGGGTAGCAGACTATGACGAAGATTGACATCTTGATTCCCTGAGTACTTCTACCCTTCTTTACTGCCATGTCTTCCAGCAATCAACGCAGCGAAAACTATTTCGACTACGTCAAGATCACACTTGCGTCCCCCGACCGCATCATGCAGTGGGGGCAGCGCACTCTGCCCAATGGGCAAGTGGTTGGGGAGGTGACCAAGCCAGAAACCATCAACTACCGCACCCTCAAGCCGGAAATGGATGGCTTGTTTTGCGAAAAGATCTTTGGGCCCTCCAAGGATTGGGAATGTCACTGTGGCAAATACAAACGGGTGCGCCATCGCGGCATTGTTTGTGAGCGTTGTGGGGTGGAGGTCACGGAGAGCCGGGTGCGGCGTCACCGCATGGGATTCATCAAATTGGCCGCACCGGTCTCCCACGTTTGGTATCTGAAGGGCATTCCGAGTTACGTAGCCATTCTTCTGGACATGCCGCTACGCGATGTCGAGCAAATTGTTTATTTCAACTGTTACGTCGTATTGGATCCAGGTGATCATAAGGACCTCGTTTACAAGCAACTCCTCACCGAAGACGAGTGGCTAGAGATCGAGGATCAGATTTTCGCCGAAGATTCAGAGATAGAGAATGAGCCCATTGTCGGCATCGGCGCCGAGGCCCTGAAGCAATTGCTCTCCGACCTGGAGCTGAATGAAATCGCCGAGCAGTTGCGAGAAGAAATCAGTAACAGCAAAGGACAGAAGCGAGCCAAGTTGATCAAGCGGCTGCGGGTGATCGACAACTTCATCGCCACCGATGCCAGGCCTGAGTGGATGGTCCTGGATGTGATTCCGGTGATCCCTCCAGACCTGCGCCCCATGGTGCAGCTGGATGGCGGCCGCTTCGCGACGAGTGATCTGAACGATCTTTACCGTCGAGTGATCAATCGCAACAACAGACTGGCGCGTCTCCAGGAGATTCTGGCTCCCGAGATCATCGTACGCAACGAGAAGCGCATGCTTCAGGAGGCCGTGGACGCCTTGATTGACAACGGCCGACGGGGTCGGACAGTGGTGGGTGCGAACAACCGCGCTCTCAAATCTCTGAGTGACATCATCGAAGGCAAGCAGGGTCGATTCCGTCAGAATCTGCTTGGAAAACGGGTTGATTACTCCGGACGATCTGTGATCGTCGTCGGTCCAAAGTTGAAGATGCATCAGTGCGGTCTTCCCAAGGAAATGGCGATCGAACTGTTTCAGCCCTTTGTGATCCATCGCCTGATCCGTCAAAACATCGTCAACAACATCAAGGCGGCTAAGAAGTTGATCCAGAAAGCCGATGATGAAGTGATGCAGGTGCTGCAGGAAGTGATCGAAGGACATCCCATCCTGCTGAACCGCGCGCCCACACTCCACCGCCTTGGCATTCAGGCCTTTGAACCCAAGCTGGTGGACGGTCGTGCCATTCAATTGCATCCGTTGGTCTGTCCCGCCTTCAACGCAGACTTCGACGGTGACCAGATGGCCGTCCATGTCCCGTTGGGAATCGAGGCGCAAACCGAAGCCCGCATGTTGATGTTGGCGAGCAACAACATTCTTTCCCCCGCCACTGGCGAGCCCATCATCACTCCGTCCCAAGACATGGTTCTGGGGGCCTATTACCTCACGGCCGTCAACCGAGACAAAGGCAAGCCTGCGTTCGGAGACCGTGCCCTTACTTTCGCCAGCTTGGAAGATGTGATCGCAGCTTTTGAGGAAAAGCACCTGCATCTCCACGACTGGGTTTGGGTGCGTTTCCACGGCGAAGTGGAAGCGGACGAAGAGGCAGACACTCCTGTTTCATCGACAACCCTTACCGATGGCACGCGCGTTGAGCAGTGGCGATTCCGCCGAGATCGCTTCGATGAGGATGGCGCTTTGATCAGCCGTTATCTGTTGAGCACCGTGGGCCGCGTCGTGATCAATCAAACCATCATCGATGCCGTTTCCGCCAATTAACCAGGGGTTCTGTCCTTCGGTCTGACTTCTCTGTTTCCTGACTCCGCACTGATCATGACAACGTCTTCCGCAAAGAAGAAAACCGCCAACAGCACTCCTGCTCCCGCTGCTGTAGAGGCGACGCCAGGTCGCGCTGCACCGCCCTTTCGCAACCGCATCATTGACAAAAAGGCTCTGCGCAATCTCGTGGCTTGGGCCTATAAACACCATGGAACTGCTGCCACGGCCTCCATGGCCGATGAGCTGAAAAATCTCGGCTTCCACTACGCCACGCAGGCTGCCGTCTCCATTTCCGTGGACGACCTGCGGATTCCCACGGAAAAAGCCCGTTTGCTGCAGGAAGCGGAGGAGGAAATCACCAACACGGAGGAGCGTTATCGCCTCGGTGAAATCACCGAGGTGGAGCGCCACACCAAGGTGATTGACACCTGGACGGAAACGAACGAGCGTCTTGTGGAAGAAGTAAAGCGCAATTTCAATGACAATGATCCACTGAATTCCGTCTGGATGATGGCCAACTCTGGCGCCCGCGGCAACATGTCGCAGGTGCGTCAGTTGGTGGGGATGCGCGGTTTGATGGCCAACCCGCAAGGGGAGATCATCGACTTGCCCATACGCACCAATTTCCGCGAGGGTTTGACCGTCACCGAATATGTGATCTCGTCCTACGGAGCGCGCAAAGGCCTGGTGGACACCGCGCTGCGCACCGCAGACTCCGGCTATTTGACCCGTCGTCTTGTCGACGTGGCCCAGGACGTCATTGTGCGGGAAGAAGATTGCGGCACCAGCCGCGGCATCGTGATCGACGCAGACGAAAAAGGCCGGTTTTTCAGTAAATTGATTGGACGTTTGGCCGCTGAGCCCGTCCTGGATTCCGATCGCCATGAACTGGCTGGTCGTGACACGGAAATCGATGCCGCTCTCAGCCGTCGCATCGAACAAGCCGGAATCCGCCGCGTCCTGGTGCGTTCTCCCCTGACGTGCGAAGCGTCCCGATCGGTTTGCCGCAAGTGCTACGGCTGGGCACTTGCTCACAATCAACTGGTGGATCTGGGAGAAGCGGTTGGCATCATCGCCGCCCAATCCATTGGCGAGCCCGGCACCCAGCTGACGATGCGCACCTTCCACACGGGTGGTGTGTCCACAGCGGAGACCGGGGTCGTGCGCTCCCTGTGTGCGGGGGTAGTGGAATTTGGAGCCAAGGCCCGCGTTCGTCCACACCGCACACCCCACGGCGTGGAAGCGCACCTGGCCGAAGTTGACTTCTCGCTTCAGCTCAAACCCACGGACAAAGGAAAGCTGCAAAAGCTGGACATCACCGCAGGCTCGATCCTGTTCGTGAATGACGGCCAGGAGGTGATTGCCGACACGATCCTCGCCCAGATCTCCTCCGGCGCACAGGTGAAAAAGAGCGTGGAGAAGGCAACCAAAGATGTGATCTGTGATCTGGCCGGCCAGGTTCGTTTTGAAGACGTGATCCAGCCACGGGAGGTGACGGATCGTCAGGGCAACATCACTCACAAGGCACAGCGACTCGGCCGGTTATGGGTTTTCAGCGGTGACGTCTACAACCTCCCCCCCAACGCCCAGCCGGTGGTGGCGGGAGGCAAGGAGGTGCACACCGGCGAGGTGCTGGCCGAAAGCCGCCTCGTGAGCGAGTACGGCGGTGTTGTGCGGTTGCGGGAATCAGCAGGTGACTCGCGTGAGGTGCAGATTGTCACCACCAGTCTGACCCTCAAGGACTGCAAATTGCTGCATGAATCCACCCATTCCGGGGAGATCTGGCACCTGGAAGACAAGGAAGGAGCGCTCTATCTGTTGCGAACGGCGCCCGGCAGCAAGATCAGCTCTGGTGAAGTGATTGCCGAATTGGCTGATGATCGCTTCCGCACCAAAACAGGTGGTGTCGTCAAGTTTTCTCCCGGCCTCTCCATCAAGAAAGCCCGCTCAGCCAAGCATGGTTTTGAAGTGAGCAAAGGCGGCACGCTGTTATGGATTCCGCAAGAAACGCACGAGATCAACAAGGACATCTCCCTGTTGATGATTGAAGACGGTCAGTGGATTGAAGCTGGCACAGAGGTGGTCAAGGACATCTTCAGCCAAACGGCGGGCATCGTCACGGTCACCCAGAAGAACGACATTTTGCGCGAGATCATCGTGCGTTCCGGGACCCTGCATCTGCTCTCGGACAGCAAGGTGCTCAGCCGCTATCAGGAGGGCCTGATGGTCAATCCAGGGGAGGAGATCGCTCCCGGCATCACGGCAGAGGCCATGGTGTTTGTCGAAGCGGTGGACACCACGCAAGGCGGGGCCCTGCTGTTGCGCTCGGTGGAGGAATACTTCATTCCCGATGAAGCACACCTGCCGGACTCCCTCACCGTCAAGCAGCCTGGTGGCCCCTCCCTGGGTCTGCGGGCCTCGCAACGGCTCACCTTCAAGGACGGAGAGCTGGTGAAATCCGTGGAGGGTGTGGAATTGCTGCGCACGCAGTTGATTCTTGACACCTACGACACCACCCCGCAAATGACGGTGGATGTGGAGGCCATCGGTGACAAGCGGGCCAAGACGATCGATCGGCTCCAGCTGGTGATTCTCGAGACGTTGCTGGTGCGTCGGGACACCCTCTCGGATGCCAGCCATGGTTCCACCCACACCGAACTGCAAGTCGAGGACGGCATCTCCGTGAAACGGGGCGATGTGGTGGCCACCACCCAGATTCTGTGCAAGGAGGATGGTGTGGTGCAGCTCCCCGACGCCACGACGGATGAACCGGTCCGCCGTTTGATCGTGGAGCGCTCCGGGGACACCCGCACTCTTGACCTCCAGGGGGTTCAGCCAACCGTTGGCCTGGGCGATCGCGTCGTGGAGGGCGACACCATCGGAAATGGGCTGATCGCTCCCTGTTGCGGCCAGGTGGAAACGATCTCCGCCGACACGATGACCATCCGACTTGGCCGCCCTTACATGGTGTCGCCCGATTCTGTTCTGCATGTGCGGGACGGGGAGTTGGTGCAACGGGGCGACGGGCTGGCTCTGCTGGTGTTTGAGCGGCAGAAAACCGGAGACATCGTCCAGGGACTGCCGCGAATTGAGGAACTCCTCGAGGCGCGACGTCCGCGGGATTCCGCCATCCTCTGCCGCAAGAGCGGCACAGTGCAGATCAAGCAAGGGGAGGATGACGATGCGATCACCGTCTCGGTGATTGAGTCGGATGACGTGATCACCGATTACCCGATCCTCCTGGGCCGCACCGTGATGGTGAGCGATGGCCAACAGGTGCGCGCGGGTGAATTGCTCACGGATGGTCCGATCAACCCCCATGAGTTGCTGGACTGCTTCTTCGAAGATCTGCGCAGTGTCAAACCAACGATGGAAGCAGCCCAGGAAGCCATCTCCAAGCTGCAATTCCGCATGGTGCAGGAGGTGCAAAACGTCTACAAATCCCAGGGGGTTTCAATTGACGACAAACACATCGAGGTGATTGTGCGTCAGATGACGAGCAAGGTGAGGGTGGAGGATGCGGGCGACACCACGCTCCTGCCAGGAGAACTCATCGAGTTGCGCCAGGTGGAGCAAGTGAATTCCGCCATGGCCATCACCGGCGGAGCACCGGCAGAGTTCACCCCCGTGTTGCTGGGCATCACCAAGGCCTCGCTGAACACAGACAGCTTCATTTCGGCCGCCAGCTTCCAGGAGACCACTCGCGTGCTCACAGAGGCGGCGATTGAAGGCAAAAGCGACTGGCTGCGAGGTCTGAAGGAGAACGTGATCATCGGCCGCCTGATTCCCGCCGGCACCGGGTTCAGCGGGTTCGAAGAGGAATTGCGCTCCGAGGCGGGACCCCATCCGGACATCCTGGAGGAGGAGGCGGCGAGCTATCGCCGCATGCAGAATCTGCGCCCCGATTACACCGTGGAGCTGCCCGCGCCGCCGGTCAACACGGCCGTGCTGGACGACCCCTCCGATGAAGATCTGGAGGCCAGCCGCAGCCGCCATGGCCTTGAGGCCTCCAGCAGCAGCTTTGCCGCCTTCCTGAGGCCCAACCCGGAGGAGGGGCTGGAGGAGGATCAGTTCCCGGATCCCGTGGCCTTGGAGGATCTTCAAGAGGAGGGCCTGCTCAGTGACGACTGAGACCACGAATCTCGGCACGCCTGTACCGCGACGACGTCTGCCCCGCTGGGGATTCCACCCGCACAATGAGCGGCTCAACGGCCGCCTGGCGATGCTGGGCTTCATCGCCCTGCTGATCGTGGAATGGACCCTGGGGCACGGACTGCTCGGGCACCGGTGAACGGCCCCCTGCTGGGCCAGAGCCAGGCCGCGCTGGAATCCTGGGCCCTGGCAGAGGGCCAGCCGGCCTTCCGCGGTCGCCAGCTCCATGCCTGGCTCTATCACCGCGGCGTGCATGACATCGCGGCGATCAGCGATTGGCCCTTGTCCTGGCGGGAGCGACTGCGGGCGCGGGAGGTGGAGACAGGTCAGCCCCTGATCGGTCGACTGGAGGAGGCGCATCGGCAGGTGGCGGCGGATGGCACCATCAAGCTGTTGCTGGCCACCGGCGATGGCCTGCGGCTGGAGACGGTGGGCATTCCCAGCGCGGATCGCCTCACCGTTTGCGTCAGTTCCCAGGTGGGTTGCCCGATGGCCTGCCGCTTCTGCGCCACGGGCAAGGAGGGATTGGCGCGTTCCCTGGCCTTGCATGAGGTGGTGGATCAGGTGTTGAGCGTGCGGGAGGCGATGGAGCGGCGGCCCACCCACGTGGTGTTCATGGGCATGGGGGAGCCCCTGCTGAACACGGAGGTGGTGTTGGAGGCGATGGCGGTGTTCTGCCGCGATCTGGGCATGGCCCAGCGGCAGATCACCGTCAGCACGGTGGGGGTGCCGGGCACCTTGCCGCGGCTGGCGGAGCGAGCGCGGCAGGTGCTGGGACGCACCCAGTTCACCCTCGCGGTGAGCCTGCACGCGCCTGATCAACGCTTGCGCGAAGAGCTGATCCCCACGGCAAGGGGCTATCCCCTGGAAGAGCTTCTGGAGGATTGCCGCGCCTACGCGCGCGCGACCTCGCGAAGGGTGAGCTTTGAGTACATCTTGTTGGCGGGCGTGAATGACGCGCCGGAGCAGGCGCAGGCCTTGGCCCGTCTGCTGCGAGGGTTTCAGAGCCATGTCAATTTGATCCCCTACAACCCGATCGCGGAGGAAGCCTTTGAAAGCCCATCGACCCGCAGCGTGAACCGCTTCAGGCAAGTGCTGCTGCAGCAGTCGATCGCCGTGAGCGTGCGGGCCAGCCGTGGACTGGATCAAGACGCCGCCTGCGGCCAGTTGCGGCGCAGGCTGGGCGCGGCGGAGCCGAAACGCGGCGGCGACTGAGCGCATCCCGCTGAGGCCGTCGCGCCTGGGGGGGACCACGGGCAGGGACGGGCGGGCTGGCGGCCGGGCAGAGACGGGCGCGCTGGTGGCCGGGGATGGCAGGCCTAGTCTCCACACGGATCCACCGGGATTGCCCCAACCCATGGACATCACCTCCCAGCTGATCGAGGCCTTGCTGCACCATGGCGTGCGGCGGGTGTATGGCGTGCCTGGCGACTATGTGCTCGGGCTGTTCGACCGGCTGGAGCGCTCCCCCATCGACGTGATCTGCATGGCGGGGGAGGAGGGCGCGGGGTTTGCCGCCGATGCCCACGCTCGCCTGCAGGGGTTGGGGGTGGCGGTGGTGACCTATGGCGTCGGCGCGTTGAAGGTGCTCAACCCCGTGGCCGGGGCCTACGCGGAGCGCTCGCCCCTGCTGGTGATCAGCGGTGCCCCGGGCGTGCGGGAGTCGGATGAACACGTGCTGCTGCATCACCGCATCCGAGCCAGTGACACCCAGGAGCGATTTTTCAAGGAGGTGTGCGTGCAGACGGCCTGTCTGGATTCCGGCCGCACGGCGGTGGAGAAGATCCAGCGGGTGCTGGAGGCGATGCGCCGCGAGTCTCGGCCGGGCTACCTGGAGTTGCCCCGCGACTCCCTCACCCGGCCAGTGCCCCGCCCCCTGCCGCCCCAGACCCGGCCTGCGGTGGCCCGAGTGGCCGACCTGCAGCGCCGCACGGGACTGGATCTCCTGGCGTGGATGCGGAGTCGGGAGCGGCCGGTGGTGCTGGCCGGCGTGGAGATCCACCGCTTCGGGTTGCAGCAGGCGTTCCAGCGGGTGCTGGAGCGGGAGGGCTGGCCCTTCGCCACCAGTCTGAGCGGCAAATCCCTGCTCAGCGAACAACACCCCCAGTATCTGGGCGTGTACGAGGGGGCGATGGGGGAGGCGGCGGTGCGGGAGGTGGTGGAGGGAAGCGACGGGCTGTTGATTTTGGGCATGCCCCTGAGCGATCTCGACACGGGGGTGTACACGATGGAGCTGAATGCGGCCACCTGCCTGCGGGTGGAGATGGACCGAGGATTGCGCTGGATCCATGGCGACCAGGACACCCTGGATCCGGTGACCCTGCTGCAGGTGTGGGAGGAGGCGGAGCCGGCGGCGCGGCCCACGGCCTACCGCCCCCGGGTGAATCCCCGGCCGGCGGAGCCGTTCGTGCCGCTCGACGACGAAGCGCTCACGGTGCGGCGCCTGGTGCTGGCGGTCGATGCCGTGCTCGATGACAGCACGGTGGTGCTCGCCGACACCGGGGATGCCACCTTCGCCTCCCTGGCCCTGCACCTGAAGGAGGCGAACGACTACCTGAACAGCGGCAACTGGGCCTCCCTGGGCTTCGCCCTGCCAGCGGCCGTGGGCGCCTGGGGAGCCCATCCCGAGCAGCGGCCCCTGGTGCTGGTGGGCGATGGGGCCCTGCTGATGAGCGCCATCGAGCTGGCCACCCTGGCCCGCTATCGCATCCCCGCCCTGGTGGTGGTGCTCGACAACGCCGGTTACGGCACCGAGCGACCGATGCTGGATGGACCGTTCAACGATGTGGCGCCGGTGGACCATGTGGGTCTGGCCCTGGCGATGGGCTTCGTGGCCGCTCGGCGGGTGGCGCGGGAAGGGGAGCTCTGGGAGGCCCTGCAAACCTTCACAGGGGAGAGGACGGGCCCGACGCTGGTGAGCGCGGCCCTGGATCCCCGGGATGCCTCCGATGCCCTGCGCAACCTGACCACCGCCCTGGGCAAGAAGGTGAAGGCCAGCGGGGGGGAGGGCTGAGCCGATGGCGTGGATGCGGTATGTGGATCCGGAGGGGGCGGCGCGGGTCGCCATGGGGGATGGCGCGGGGCGCTGGGAGCGGATGCGCAAGGGAGACGCCACCACTGGCGAGAGGAGCGCTGGCGAGGGGAGCGCGGCGGATCTGTTCGCCGATTGGAAGCCCACCGGGGAGGAGGCGCGGGTGGCGCGGGTGTTGGCGCCGGTGGAGCCGACGGCGATCTTCTGCATCGGCCTCAACTACCGGCGCCATGCCGCTGAAACGGGCGCCGCCCTGCCGGACTGGCCGGTCCTGTTCATGAAGTCTCCCGGAGCGGTGCAGGATCCTGGCGAGGCCATCGTGCTGCCGCGCCGGTTGGCGAGCGCCCAGGTGGATTACGAGGGGGAGCTGGCGGTGGTGATCGGCCGCCGTTGCCGCAATGTGAGCCGCGACGAAGCGTTGGCGGTGGTGGCGGGCTACACCTGCGGCAACGACGTGAGCGCCAGAGATTGGCAGAAGCAATGGGGCGGCGGCCAGTGGTGCCGGGGCAAGACCTTCGACACCTTCGCTCCCCTCGGGCCCGTGCTGGTGCCCCCCGCCGAGCTGAGCGATCCCCTGGCCCTCGGTCTGCGCACCACCTTGAACGGCGTCACGGTGCAGGAGGGTCACACGAGCGACATGATCTTCGACGTGCCCTCCCTGATCGCCTTTCTCAGCGGCAGCACCACCCTGCTCCCCGGCACCGTCATCTTCACTGGCACACCCGAGGGGGTGGGCATGGCGGCGAGCCCCCCCCGCTGGCTGGCGCCCGGCGATCAGGTGAGCGTGGAGATCGATGGGATCGGCTGCTTGCGCAATGGCGTCGTGGAGGAGGGGGATTGACGCCATGGAGCAGAGCATGGTCCAAGAGTCCAACAAATGTCGGGGCTGTGGTATCAGGCCGCCCGCAGCCGCTTGGCCAACCATTGCGCCAGCGTGCAGGAATCTCCATGGTCGCGCTTCGCCTCTGGGGCTTCGGCCCGGTTCACAGCCGCCCGTGTGGCTGGATCGAGAGCGGGCTGCGGGCTGGAGCGCTGCTTGACCGCTGCCACCCGGCGCGCGGCGGACCGGTTGCATGGGCTGTAAGTTTACACAATTCAGCCATTACATCGAACCAAGAAAATGACAATCATCCTTGAAGCTATTATTTGAAAACTCGTCCATTGAGGCACGTCAGCCTGATGGAGAAACCGCTGGTCC
>JBJOHA010000050.1:0-23715 GCA_046047935.1 Cyanobacteriota bacterium | reverse complement strand
AGGCGCGCTGGGGCATCCCCCTCAATCGCCTCACCACCCATGAGGCCGTCGACCGCAGCCGCACGCGCACCGACCCGCGGGCCTTCCTTTGGGGCCGTTTCGAGCAAGCCTGGCAGGCCGCTGCCCGCGCGTGTTCCTTCACTGCCTACGACACCGGACTGGCCGCCCCCTGAGCCCCGCGGGCCGGTTCCACGCCCTCCGCGCCGGCCACGGACCCCACTCCGCCTTCGGCCTCGGCCACAGGCCGCACCCGCAGCCACAACGGCGAGATGCCCGAGGTGAGCCCGCGCCGCACCGGCCGCACCGGCAGTGGCGTGCGCGGATCAAGCTCCAGCGTGAAACGGCTCACCAGCGCGCTGAGCACCACCTTCATCTCAAACAAGGCGAACGCCATGCCGATGCAGCGGCGATTGCCGCCGCCAAACGGCAGGAAGGTGGTGGGGCTGAAGTTGTTGGCGAGAAAGCGTTCCGGAAGGAAATCCTCTGGATCGGCGAACACCTCCCGCCGCCGGTGCGCCAGAAAGATGCAGCCCATCACCACGGTGCCCGCCTCCAGGGAATGGCCCCCCAGGGTGAAGGGCTCCTCCAGCCGCCGAGGGAAGGTGATCATGCCGACCGGATAGAGGCGCAGCGTTTCGTTGCACACCGCCTGCAGGTAGGGAAGCCGCAGCAGAGTGGTCAGCTCCACGGGAGCGTCAGGCGCGGGACGGGCCTCCAGCACCTCCTGGCGCAGGCGCCGCTGCACCTCCGGCCGGGTCGCCAGCCAATGGAGCGCCCAGCTCATCGCCGTGGCCGTGGTTTCATGGCCGGCCACCAGAAGGGTGAGGAGTTCATCGCGCAGCTCGCCATCGCTCAGCCCCTGCCCCTCCTCGTCGCGAGCGTCGAGCAGCAGGCTGAGGATGTCGTCTCCCCGCAGGTCGCGATGGGCGCGCCGTTCGGCGATCTCCGCGTAGATCAGTGCATCCACAGCCTCCCGGCGACGCAGGAACCGACCCCAGGGGCTGAGCGGTCCGAGATCCTGTTGCAGCGCGCCGACGAAGATCAGCAGCGTGCCCAAGGGCTGTGACGCTGTATCGAGCAGCTCCACCAAACGCCGCTCCAGCAGCTCCAGGCGCGAGCCAGCGCGCAATCCGAACACGGCCTGCAAAATCACGCGCATGGACAGGCGCTGCATCGCCGAGCGCACGGCCACCGGCGCGTCCTGAGGCCAGGCATCGGCTTCCGCCGTCGTGATCGCGCGGATCACCCCCTCGTAGGAGCGCATCCGCTCCCCGTGGAAGGGAGGCATCAGGAGCTGGCGCATGCGCCGATGGGGCTCCCCGCTCAGGCCGAGCACCGACTGGGGTCCGAGCAGGGGAACAAAAATCGCGTTCAGATCCCCCGGCGCCGTGATCGCCGGCCCCTCGTCGTTGCCCAGCAACAGCCGCAACCCCTCGGGATCGCTGCAAAACACCAGGGGTTGGGCGCCGTAGCCAGCCCTCAGGGTGAATACATCGCCGAAGGTGGCCGCGCAGTCGCGCATCAAGGTGTAAGGGGAGCGAATCCACTGGATCAGCTGCCAGGGCCCCCAGGCGCTGGGTCCCGGAGGGAGGGGCATGGGGATGCGGGTGACTGCGATGAAATTTAGGTGGGGGGCTGCGGGGAAGCGCCCTCCAGAGCCAGCGCGCGCAGAAGCCGTTGACGACCGCAGCGGTCGCTCAAAGCCAGGCGCAGCCAACCCTCATCCAGCCCCTGGAAGGAGCGGCAATCGCGGGCCAGGATGCGATGGCGGCGCTCCAACGCCAGCCGCAGGGGTTCCAGAGACAGCGAACCGGAGCCTGCGGGGGAGCGGCCCCGCACAAGCAGGAAATTGGCCGCCGAGGGCAAGGGCTCCAGGCCGGGCACCGCCGCCAGCCCCCGGGCCAGAGCCGCCCCCTCCCGACCCACCCACTCCTGCACCCGCGCGCACCAGCGCCCATGGGCGGCCGGATCGCCCAGCACAACCTCCCCCGCAGCCACGGCCAAGCCATTGAGGGGCCATGGGTCCCGCCAGGAGGCCCACCGCCGCAGCCGCGCGGGATCGGCCACGGCATAGGCCAGGCGCAATCCGGCCAGCCCGTACACCTTGGTGAGGCTGCGAATCACCACCAGATTCGGGTGGCGGGCCACCAGGGGCAGCAGCGATTCCGCCTCTCCCCCCGGACACAGGGGCAGGAAGGCCTCATCGACAATCAGCAGGGAGGCGCGCCCCAGCAGCGGTTCGAGGGAGGCGCGGCTCCAAAGCTGGCCGGTGGGGTTGTGGGGATTGGTGAGCCAGAGGACGGCGGGAGCGAGCGCCTCCGGAACCGTCAGCGGGAAGGGAGAGGGGAAGCGATCGCCCCAGCGGAGGGGCAGGGGCCAGGGGTGCCAACGCCCCCCCCAGCACGCCAGGGCCCGCTGGTAGTCCGCGAACCCGGGCGCGGGCAACAGGCTGGCGCCAAGGGCTGCGGCGTCGCGCGCCACCCAGGTGAAGAGCTCTGCTGCCCCGTTGCCGGGCAGCACCTGCTCCGCCTCCACACCGTGGAGGCGGGAGATCACCCCGCGCAGCGCCGTGAAGCTGCGGTCGGGGTAGTCGCGCAACGGCGAGCGCTCGCCTCCCAGCAGGGCCCTGAGCATCAGCAACCGCAAGGGGAGCGGCGGATCGAAGGGGGCCAGCGATGCGCTCAGATCAAGCAGCTGGGAGGGGCGGCAGCCGAGACGGCGGGCGATCGCCGCCCGGTTGCCCCCATGGATGGCGGGAGGCATCGGCGGCACGGCGGTGGAAAATCCACTAAACAACAATGGGCCAGCCTCTCCCTGACCCTCCCTTGCCCCGTGAGCGTCTCCTCGTGACCGCCCCCCCCGTGAGCCCCCCCAGCCTGGAGCCTGTGATCGCCGCCATCAGCGAGGTGCTGCTGGGCAAAAGCCACGAGGTGAAGCTGGCCCTGGCCTGCCTGCTGGCGCGGGGACATCTGTTGATCGAGGATCTGCCCGGCACCGGCAAATCCACCCTCGCGGAGGCCCTGGCGCGCAGTTTTGGCTTGGAGTTCCGGCGGGTGAGTTTCACCAGCGATCTGCTTCCCGCTGATCTCACCGGTGTCAATGTCTGGGATTCCGGCGAGAGTCGCTTCCGTTTTCAACCCGGTCCGCTCTTTTGCCAGGTGCTCCTCGCCGACGAGATCAACCGCGCCTCCCCCCGCACCCAGAGCGCTCTGCTGGAGGCCATGGCGGCGGGTCGGGTCAGTGTCGACGGCGTCAGCCATCCCCTGCCGGAACCCTTCCTGGTGATCGCCACCCAAAACGGCCTTGACCAGGGGGGCACCAATCCACTCCCCGAGTCCCAGCTGGATCGCTTCTTGATGCGCCTCAGCCTTGGCTTCCCCAGCCGCGCGGCCGAACGGGCCCTGCTGGAGGGGGAGGCCCTCCATCCGGAAAAGATCACCTCCCGCTTGGAGCCCGCCGATCTGCTCACCCTTCAGCGGGCGGCCCAACGCCAGCATTGCGGCGAGGCTCTCCTCGACTACGTGCTCGACCTGCTGGCCCGCAGCCGCCAGCGCACCCTGGGGGGACTGCCGCTCTCCCCGCGGGCGGGTCTGGCCCTGCTCGCGGCGGCCCGGGCCTGGTCGCTCCTGGAGGGCCGCAGCCATGTCATTCCCGATGATGTGCAGGCCGTGCTGCCCGCCGTCGCGGAACACCGGATGGACGGCGGACAGCCCCGCGGCGACGGCACGGAATTGAGCGCAGCGCTCCTGGCCTCCGTGGAAGGCCTGCGTTGAGGAGGACGCCACCCGGCCCATGGACCTGTTGAAGCGCCTGGATCCGCGCTTGCCCCCCCGCACGGAGCCCCGCCTGCGGTTGGGACTGCGCACGCTCTACATCCTGCCCACCTCACTGGGCTGGTTTTGGCTTGCCGGGGTGGGACTGCTTCTCGTGGTCGGCGTGCAAACCCAGACCAATGGCCCGCTGATGCTGGCGTTTCTGATGCTCGGCCTCTGGCTGCTGGCCCTGCACCTCACCCACTTCAACCTGCATGGGCTGGAGGTGGCCTGCGGCCTGCCCGCCTGGGGTTTTGCCGAGGAGGACGTTCCCTACCCCCTGCGCCTGCGCAGCTCCGGGCTCTGCGAGGGGCTGCGCCTTCACTGGCTCGCCGACCCCGGGGAGCCTCTCACGATGGAATCCTTGCGGCCGGGCGAGCATCAAGTCGAGCTGCCCTGGCGCCCCCGCGAGCGGGGGGAGCGCCGCCCGGGTCGGCTGCGACTGCTGAGCACAGCCCCGATGGGACTCTTCATCTGCTGGTGCGTCTGGCAACCCCCGGCCACCCAGCTCATCGCCCCCGCGCGGCGGGCGGGGCCGGTCAAGGAGCTGGGGGATGTCCTGCCGGCAGGGATGGGGCGTGGCCAGGCGGAGCGGCTGGAATCCGGCGGCGACGACTGGCATGATCTGCGCCCGCGGCGCCCCCAGGACAGCCCCAGTCGCCTGGCCTGGAAGCTGCTGGCTCAGGGTCGCGGCCACCAGGTGAAACGCTTCGCCACCGCCGCCCCCCGGGCCCTGGTGATCGCGGCGGATCCCTCCCTGCCCCGCGAGCAAGCCTTGCAACACCTAAGTGAGCGTCTCTGCCGCCTTCACCGCCAGGGCCTTCCCTACGGCCTGCTCTGGCAGGGGGAGGTGGTGGGACCCGACGAAGGCCTGGCCCACCGCGACCGCTGCCTGCTCCTGCTGGCGGAGGCCCCATGAATCGCTTGCAAAACGCGGCCACGCTGCAATGGCTGGCCTTTGGCCTCCTGATGGCCGGACTTTTCACCCTGCGCCCGGTGGATCTGCTCAGCACCCTGGCCATGGTGATCACCTTGCTCACCGGACTGAAGCTGTGGGAAGCCCGCGCCCTGCAAGAGCGTCGGCTGGCGTGCCTCCTGCAGCTGGTGAGCGCGGGGCTGCAGGGGGCGATGCAGCCCGACCTGGCGGCGAGCTTGCTGCAGGGCTCCGCCGTGCTCGTGGCGCTGGCGGGCTTGCTGGCCCTCGAGCTGGGAACGACCGCCCAATGGGGCGTGTTGCTGCGCCGCAGCGTGGGGGTGGTGCTGGCGGCCCTGCCCCTCGCCCTGGTGCTGTTCCTTCTGGTGCCCCGCCTGCAACCCATCGGCGTCTTCCCCGGTGGCTGGGGCGCTGCGGCGGTGACCGGCCTCAGCGAAACCCTGGAACCCGGCAAGATCGCCTCCCTCGCCAACAGCGAAGCGCCGGCGGCGCGCGTGTCGTTTGCCACCGGCGCCCCCCCGCCCCCCGAGGCTCGCTACTGGCGGGTGTTGGTCCATGAGGCCTTCGATGGCCGGCGCTGGAGCGCTCTGACGGAGGATTCAACGCTGGAGCTCCTGGCATGGCGCGGCGCCCGCGCGGGACAGGGCAAACTCACCCAGGTGTGGCTCAGCGAGCCCAGCCCCATCGAACGCCTGCCGTGGAATGGCTTCGGCAGTCCCAGCAGCCGCCAGCTGCGCGTCACCCCCCGCGGAGAGTTGAGCCACCGGACGTCCCGGGGCCAGCGTCGCGCTTATGCCATCAGGGAGGCGCCACCGGCGCTGGTCTGGCAGCGCGTGCGGCCGGATCCCGGCCTGCTGGCGCTGCCGAAGGGAACCAATCCGCGGCTGGAGGCGCTGGGGGCCAGCTGGGCTTCGGGCCCCCCTCTGGAGCGGGTGGGCCGGATGGAGCGCTGGATGCGCGCGCAACCGTTTCGCTACACCCGCCAACCGGGCGTCCTGCCGGAGGTCGCTCCCCTCGACGCGTTTCTCTTCGAGCGGCGGGCCGGCTTTTGCGGGCATTACGCCAGCGCCGCGAGCGCCCTGCTGCGGGCCGCTGGTCTTCCAGCCCGCGTGGTGAGCGGCTACCAGGGCGGCAACTGGGTGCAACCCGTCAGCGGGGCGGGGTATCTGGATCTCCGCCAGAGCCATGCCCACGCCTGGGCGGAGGTGTGGATCGAGGGGCTGGGATGGCTGTCGCTCGATCCCAGCGCCTGGATCGCCAGCGAAGGCACCAACCTGCCCGCAGCGGCCGCAGCCGGAGCCGATGATCTGGCTCGCCATCCCCTGCAATGGCTTGAACGGCAGTGGTGGGGCCTGGATCTGGCCTGGACCCGCTTTTGGCTGGGCTACGACGCCCGCAGCCAGGAAGCCTTGCTGCAACGCTTGCTGGGCGGTCGGCAGGATGCCCTTGGGGTGATTCTGCTCGGGGCGACAGCCCTCACCCTGGCGGGGGGTCTGGCTCTGCTCAAGTGGCTGCGGCAGCGAGGCGAGGGCGATCCCCAACGGCGCGAGCTCGACCGCTGCCTGCTGGCCTTCGCCCGCCAAGGATGGGTGCCGGAGGCCGGCGAAACCCTGCCCCGATTGGCGACACGCTTGCGCCAGCGCTGGCCGGAGCTCGAACCGGAGCTGTCGCACTTCGTGGCGCGCTACGAGGCCCAGCGCTTTGGCAATCCGACCAGGCGACCCGGGGTGGCCGCGTTGCGCCGCAGCCGGCGGCTTCTCCTGCGGCGCTGGCGCCAGCTGGGCCGGGTCTCGGAGCCCGCCCCAGCGAAAACGATCAGACCCGCCGAGCCAAGGAGGGATTGATTCCGAAGCAGGCCTTGAAATCCCGGCTGAAATGCCCCACGTGCCCGTAGCCGCAGGCCAGGGCCACCTCCGCCACAGAGAGTCGGGAGTCTCCCCCCTGCAACCGCTCCAGAGCCCACTTGAGCCGCTGCTCGCGAATCCATTGTTTGGGGGTTGTGTTCAGCCGCTCACGGAACGCGTATTGCAGGGCCCGCTTCGAATAGTTGCTTCTGGCTTCCAGTTCGCTGAGGCTCAAGGGCTTGTCAAGGTTGGCGCGGATGTAATCCAGCAGCTCGTCGAAGCCTTGGCGCCCGGCCCGCTCTTTCCAGCGCTGGAGATCCGTTGGCGAGTCGCTCAGCAGCTCGGGATGCAGCAGCGTCGCCACGCTGCGATGGATCACATCATCCAGCCCGAGCAGCGAAACCAAGCGGGGACCAAGGGCCAAGCAGGCGTCCATGTGCCGCACCAGGCCGTGGACGGCCCGTGCGGACGCGCCGTCCTGTTCGAAAGCCAACGGCGGGAACACCTCACCGTCAGGATCATCGGGAACCAGGCCATGGGGCAGGCCAGCAATGGCCGCAGTTGCGGCCGCCACCGCTGCGGGCTTCACGGAGATGGCGGCCAGGCTGTAGCAGCCATTGCCGTGCAGAAAACCCGAGGGGAGGAGGGCACACGCGTTGGGCGCGAGGGTCACTTCTCCCGTGGCGGTCTTGAACTCGATCTCCCCCTGGAAGCAGGCGAGGAGATGAAAATGGGGAGTGTTGTCTACAAAAAAATCGACAGCCGTTCCGGCATCACTGATGACCCGAAGATCGCCGACCCCGACACAGCCGGTTTGATGGTAAAATTTTGTATCAGATTCCAGGCTACGACACCATTTTAAGGGTAGGAAATCTCCAAGAACCTGCCGCCATGCCGCAGGACGATCGCATGCCACATGAGCGACATGATCCAGGCCCGGCCGACAAGTTTTGTCAATCATGTTACCTAGCCTCCATCGCCTCAATAGCCGATTCAGCTATAACATATAAGAATCAATCCTTTTCGGCTTGATGATTAAGCAATATTACAAAAGTTGCACTTTTACCACTTCACTTGCATCAGGCATGGGGAATGAACCCATGACAATGCGCCCAGGAAATTGTTCGTTCATGGCTTTCTTGCGTCACAAGCGCTTAGCTCTTGCCCCTCGGCTGCGGCGCAGCCTGATCAGAACCCCAGTCCCAGGATGCGAAACAGGGAGGTGGCGTTGATGATCGGACCGATCGGTTGCACCGCATCAGAGAGGCTGTCCGTGGCCTTGGCCCAGCGGTGGCGATCGACCACCACAACATCGCCCTGCTGCAGGGGAGGGTTTTCAGGAGAACCGAGAGGGGCGGCTGGATTGAAGCGAATCTCCGCTTGCTTGATCGCTCCGGAGGGCAGCAGACGCAGCAGGCGCACGTTTCCGTCATTGGCTCGGCGGGTGAGACCGCCGGCGGAGAGCAGCGCTCCGGAGAGCGGGCTGTTCGCCTTCACGTTCTGCGTGCCGGGGCGAATCACTTCTCCCACCACATTCACCGTGATCGTGTCGGGGGCAAAGGTGGAGGAGGCCACGGCGAGCAGCTCAGGCTCGCTGAGGTTCTCCGCCCGAGGAATGCTGATGCTGTCCCCGTCATAGAGCAGTGGATTGGTGACGGGTCCGCCGCCGGAGAGCACATTCCAGAAATCAAACTGCAGCGTTTTCACCGGAGAACCAGGTCCCCCCAGTCGGCGCTGAACGGTCAAGCGCCGCAGATCGCCATAGGCGGTGAGGCCGCCCGCTTTCTGGATGGCCTCCAGGAGGGTGGGGGGGCCGCTGGTCTGGATGACGTCGCTGCCTGTGGTGTCACCGGCGCCGCGGCTGGTGAGTTGGTTGGCGCCACCGCGACCGATGCTGTATAGACCCGGCCGTTGCACCTCACCGGAGATGGCCACGCGCACCGGACGGGCTTCCACCAGATCGAGATACACGATGGGCCGCCGCAGGATGCGCCCGTAGCCCGCAGTGATGCGCGCGCGCGCCTCATCCAGCGTCAGGCCCCACACCGGCACGCTGCCCAATCGGGGCAAGCTCAAAGTGCCGTCGCTCAGCACCTCCGCCACCGTCTCATACCCCTGCATCCGGAACACCGACATCTTGAGGCGATCTCCAGGCCCGAGCCGGTAGCGCATGTTTCCCGAGAGGGCGGGATCTGTCGCGGGGGTGATCACCTCGGGGCGTGATCCCGGCCCGGCACGGAAAGACGACTGGGCCTGGGCGACCGCCAACGGCCAAAGGAGCAGACCCGCTCCAGCGGCGGATGCCAGGCCCATCCACGCCAGACCCTTGCGATCCAAAGCGCCCGTGCCCAGCATGCGTGCTCTCTCTGTTACGAAACGTTCATTTTCTCATGATCAAGGCTGATCAGATCAGAGGGATTCCCCCTCACCCTTGTTCGCGTTCCCCTCGTCCAACTCCCCGCAGCTCAAACGCAAGGCCCGCGCGCGGCACGCCTCCGCCAGTCCACGACGCGCTGGAGTGTTCTCAATCAGCTCCTCGATCACCACCAACCACTCCTGCGGCTCATCCCCGAGCAACACCCCATCCACGCCATGGCGGATGAACCCCCGATAGGGCGCACGGTCGGAGTACAGCCCAGCGGCACCTGTGCGGGCGGCATCGATGAATTTCACCGGAGCCCGAGCCGCGTTCATGGGACTCTCCAGAAGAGGGGTGAGCAGCAGATCCACCCGGCCCCGGCCCGTGTCCGCCAGATAGCTGGACCAGCGCATCGGATGGAGAATGCGCAGGCGAGGCAGGTCGCGGAACTGACGGTTGATGGCCAGATCCCCGAACAGGTCCACATGGGTGTGGGGTTGTCGCTCTTGCAGCAGACCCAACAGCTCCCGCAACCAGGCGAACTCCCGTGTGTGCACGCTCGTGCCCAGGTAGGCCAGTTGCACCCTGGGCCGCTCGTCCAGAAGGCTGGGATGAGGTCGCAGGGGCAGAAGCGCGGCGCCGAGCCATGCGTACCGCTCCTCGAGAATCGCGCTGGTGACCCAGATCTGGTCAAACAGCCCGGTCACCCGCCGCCGCTGTCGGGTGATGCGCTCCCACACGCGCCGTCGATAGGCCGCTGGCAGCTCGATCAGAAGATCGGGATCCAGGAGGTCATCATCCATGAGATAGATCAAGCGCGCCCCATCCCGTCGGGCACGCTCCAGAACCCCCAACCAACCCCGAGGCACGTAGCGCACCACCACCACCACGCCCGACTCCTTCAGGATCCGGGCAACCGTCCCGCCGGGCGTTTCCGCCGAATCCATCTCCAGGAGCCGAGCGCCCAACCGCTCCAAGGGGGCCCGAAGGAAGTGATCCACGGTGGATCCCGCTTCCTGATGGAGAACGACAACACATTGCCCGGTCTCCCGAAGGAAAAGGCCAGGCAGTTCAGTTGGCGGCTTCCCGTATCGCACAGATCTACACTACTGGAGGGAGGATTCAATGCGTTGATGAACAGGGCGTCCCGCTCGGGCATGGATCTAGAAGCCACAAGCCTTCTGAGCGGAAACCTGTCGAGCCAGCGTTGCTTTGGACAAGGGCATTTCTCAGCGTATGTCCTCTCACCAGACCAGTTTCGCACCGTCGCGTCCTGGGTGGGAACCGTGCGGGCCCGCTCCTATCGCCAGGTGTCGCCCCATGGCCCCAGCGAGATCGATCTGGACGGACGCGATGAACATTACTGGCATGTGTTGATCCTGGACCACTTGCGGGGCACCCTGGCCGGCTCGCTGCGGCTGGCTCTCTCCTCCTGGCATGAGCCGCCATGGGATGGCCGCCGTTCTTATCTCGAACACTGCTATCCGGGCTTGGATGAGGCCTTCCGGCAACGCGGGGCCAGCTATGCGGAAATTGGCCGCACCTTTGTGGCCCCCCCCTATCAGCGCACCAGCCCGGTGCTGCTCATGCTCCTTCGCGCCATGGTCAGCCTCCCCCTGGCCACCGGCCATCCCCATCTGTTGGGCATGGTGGCTTACAACCACTTTCAACACAGCGAGGGGCTGAACCGCTGTTTCTTGCACCACCTCCTCCAGTCCCCGTTCCTGGCGGACCTCACCGTGCCCCCGCCCCGCCATCCCTTTCCCGACCTTTTGCTCGGGAAAGCGGCCGATGGCTCCGGCACCCCGGAGAGCCTCAGCGAGCTGGAGAGAATGTTGGAGCAAAGGTTTCAGGAACCCTTTCGCGTACCACTCCTGATGAAGAAGTACATGAGCTTTGGCAATGCCCAGGTGGTTGGACTATCCCTGGCAAAAGATTTCAATCAGATTTGCGAGATTTTGATGTACTGCGATCTGACACGTTTGTTGCCCCATCAACGGCGCGCACTTGTGGTTGTAGATCTGAATCATGTGTGGAAAGAAGCGACAACGATCAAATGATCATCTCGATCAACATCTTGCGGCTGGCGTAGAGCTCACGGATGTGATCAGAGAGAGAGGTCTGGTCGGGGAACGCGCTCGGATCGATCGGTGTGCCCTCCTGGCAGAGGATGGTGGCTTGCGGCCCTACCAGTCGGCGCAGGATCAGGGCAAGGGGGCGATAGCGCAGCTCATCCTCCGCGCGGGGGAAGCCGCGATAGGTGGTGAACCAGGGAATGATCAAGGCGCCACTGCGGCGCCCCAGCACATGCAAGCTGCCAGACACCCGCTGGGTGATGGGGGTGACAAGGGAACCACTGGGAAAAAGGAAGAGGCGACCGCGCTCCTCCATCAGCCGCAGCAGGCGGCGGAGTCCTTCCACGCGGGACTGGCTGCAACGGTGGTCCAGGTGGATGTGGCCATAGTTCCTGGCGCTCGCGGCGAAAAAGGGGAGAATCCAGCCGAGATGGCGCGCGGCGGTGGTCATGCTGCACTCGCGAAACCATCCCTGCACCAGGAGCACATCCAGCGGATGGCCATGGTTGGCGATGTGCACCTGCGGGCGGGAGATGGGCTCCAGTCTCCGATCCATCAGCACGGTCACCCCCAACCCCCGGAGCACCTGCTGCGACCCCTGCTCCAGCAGACGGCGTGCCATCTCCCGCGCCCCGAAGGCCAGCGCCAGGAGCTGCAGATAATACGTTGCAAAACCCTGCGCCAGACTCACCAGGCGCAGGAGGATCCGCGCCAACCCTGGCCGTGGCCCAACGGCATGGATCGCCAGCTCGGGCGAGACAGCGAAGGTTTGGGAGAAGGGGAAATAGCCGTCGAAATTGCCATTGATCTGGGTCGTCTGGATCAGATGCACATAAAAGCGGCGAAACAGCTCCCGATTCGACGGCGTTGGCGCCTGCCAAAACGCATCCAACGGCTGCTGATCCGTGAGCCCGGGAAGGTTGTAGAAGGTGCGTCCCATCACCTTGGTGGGAACAGAATGGTACAGGGCTTGCAGTCCCACGGTGCTGTTGATCGTGACCACCGCCTTGGCCCGCTTGAGGATGGGGCCGAGGGGTCCGTCGTGAAAATAGAGAACCCGCCCGTCCACCCCATGGCGGCGTGCCAGTTCCCGAATCGCAGCCCCGTAGTGGTTGTAGCCCCGGTCTCGGGGATGGTGCTTGAAGGCCAGAAGGTCGCCCGGCGGGGCGTGGTGCGCAAAGGAGGCAATCAACTCCTGGATGAAGGGCAACATGCCGGAATAGTTCGAGCCGAGGCTCACCTGCGAATCGCTCGAGACTTGCAAGGGCACAAGGATGAAGGGAGGCCCCTCCAGGAGCAGTCGACGCTGCGACCGCTCGCTCACCTGGTAAAGATGCTTGCGGAGCAGCCCCCAAACCTGCGACAGAAGATAGGACGGCTTAGGCTGTAATTTGTGTGGTCCCTGAAGGATCGGATAGGTCGTGAAAGCATGTTGGATGAAGGTTGGCATCTTCCAGATCTTTCGCCAGCGGATTCCAGCCTCTCGACGCGCCTGGGGAATGGTTTCCACCGACGGCAAACCCCAATAAAATGAGGCGGGCTTGTTGAGATTGGACCGCGAGTTGACCCGTTCCAATTCAAGGCTGACATAATTGGGACGGATATAACCAAGCTCAAACACCCAGGCTTCGATTGTGAACGGTAGGACTGCCTCTTCATTCATGTTTCTCACCAGGTCAATCGCGAGACGATGGGGATCAATGAAATCTCCATACATGAAGAGATGACGGATACCCTTCTCCAGAATCAATGCACGCAGAAAGGGCTGAAAGTCTTCCATGCCGCCAGCAAACGAGACACGCTGATGGGGCGAAAAACCGAATTCGTGAAGCGGGAAACCCACCTTGAATACGGGAACACCCCTCTGCTCAAGGTGGTGGGCAAACCGCGAAAAAAATACCCCGAGTGGACCCATCAACAAGAGCACCGGGCCAAGAATGGGAATGCTTTTCACACGTCAACTCTTCTCAAAACTTCCATGAGATGAAGTTTAAGGCCCGGTGCCGAATCGATTGTTTGACAGGATACGCTCTCTCCACTTTCCCCAGTTCCGAAACAGCCAGCGCCACCAAGCCAGGGACCGGGGGGGTTCCTTTCTCCAGGAGGCCAACTCCGCGATGGCGTCTTCCGGTTCAATGAACCAGCCACTGTGGCGACTGACATAGCGGGGATAGGCCACCAGGCTGGCAAACACCAGCGCATCCAGACAGAGCTGCCGGCCGCGGCGGGGACACACCAGCCGATCCTGTGTCAACCCCCAACCCGCATAGAACGGCAATCCCCAGGTGTGCACCTCCACGCCCCGCAGCAGAGCCTCGAAACCCGCCAGAGAGGTCAACACATGCACGGCATCCACGTGTCGATAGAGCGAATCCATGGCCCCTGTCAGAATGATCTCATCGCACCAGAGCCGCAGCTCCTCCAGCGCCCCCCCCCCTTGGCGCAGCCCCGCCACAACATCGGGATGGGGCTTGTACACCAGCCAGGCCTCGGGTTCAGCGCGCCGCACCGCCCGCAACACCTCCAGATTGCTGCGCAGAGCCGGGGCTCCATGGAGGATGGAGGCGTCCGTCTCCACCTGCCCGGGAACCAGCACCACGCGCCGGGCATGGGCAGGTCTGTGCCAGGGGGGAGCCGGCAGGTTGTATTTGGTGATCGCGGCAGCCAGGAGCTGAGCTCGCAGGGCCGCGCCGCGTTGAAGCTCGGCCGCGCCGAAGGGATGGTGGGCCAGCAACCACTCCAGATCACTGGCGCTGGTGGCGTCGTAATAGAGGCCGCGGCGATCCACCACCCAGGACATCGGCGTGATCAAGTTGGCCCCCAGGCCCACCGAGCGCAGGAAGCCATCCTCCACACGCAACAAGGGCACCGCTGGACCTTGGCCAAGGCGACGCCGCACCCCTCGGCCCGGATCGCGCCCCCAGATGGCCAGGGCCTCCGCATCCCCTCCAGGCCGAGCCTCACGTCCGCGAAAACGCAACGTTGATCCCCGCAGAAAACGCCGCAGGATCGGCCGCTTCCACGGCTTGAAGCCAAAGGCCTCGATGCGGGCCGGCAACTCCCGCTGCCGTCGCCGCTGCAGGCCGATCAAGCGGATGAGGGTCTCCGGTGGGCAGGGGAGGAGACGCTGGGGATCCAGGTAGCGGGGGTAGGCGATCAGGGCGGCGTGCACCAGCTGCTCCAGGGTGGGGCGGCAGTCCCGTCGCCGCTGCGGAGGGGGCAACACGTCGTGGCTGAGGCCCCAGCCGGCGTAGAACGGCATTCCGAAACAGTGGACCGGACGCCCCCAGATCAAGGCTTCGAATCCCAGCTGGGAGGTCACCACATAGACCGCCTCCGCCCCCTCCAGCAGTGCGGCGGGATGTCCACCGTCGGCTCGAATCTCCAGGCGTGGACCCAACGAAGAGGGGCATTCCAGACAGCCCTGTTTGCGGCCGGCCGCCACATCAGGATGAATCTTCACCACCACGCGGCACTGCGGATGGTGGTCCAAGGCCGCAGCGAGCATGCGCTGGAAGCTCTCCCCATCGGCCAAGCCACAGCCAATGGAGAGATCGCCACGGGTCTGGTCAACCACCAGCACGTAGGGCTCCCGGGGCGGAGCGGAGTCGCGGGCGCCGTTGTATTTGCTGACCCGCTCCTGTCTCCAGAGTTCGAGGATGGCGACGGCGCGCTCGCGCTGCAGGGGCGAGAGCGGTGTGCTGATCAGCGCTTCCAAGCGACTGGGAGCCGTGGCGTCGTAGTAGATGCCAAGGTCATCCAGCACCAGGGACCAGGGCGGCGTGGTGTCCCCCAGCCCCAGCGAGCGCAAGAAGCCATCCTCGCAGCGCCAGACCGGCAGTCCGCGGGCACGACCAAGGGCTTCGGCCGTTCGCGCGGTGGGTTTGCGGCCCCAGGCCACGAGCGCTGTCAACGCCGCCCGCCGACAGGCTGCTGTCCCGGTGACAAGCGTGGCGGGCGCCAGCAGGGGAGCCAGGGTGGGGATGCGGGCCATGCCCCGTGAGGGGACGCCCAGCACCGCTCCCGAAGAGGCGAGGGGGTTCACAACAGGGCCGGTGGCGAATCCGCCATAGTCGAACACAGCCGTGGAGTCGCCCCCCTTGGCCAAACGCTCCACCCCTTCGGGCGCCGAGGGTGTCCTCCCTTGTGTCTTTCGCCAGCGTCAGCTCCTGATCCCCGTCGCGGGGCCCGCCTCGCGGGAGCAACTGGCCACTTACCTGGCCCTGGCCGACCGCCCGCTCGCCTCCCTCCTGGCGCGGGATCGTTTGCAACCAGTGGGCCCCAACCGCTGGGTCTACCGGTCCAATCCCCACCGACTGCTGCACCTTGAGGTGATTCCCACCGTCTCTTTGACAGCCGCCTGGGAGGAAGGGGAGCTCCGGGTGCGCAGCACAGAGTGCCGCTTGGCCGGGCTGGGACGGTGGGGGGAGCGGTTGGGATTCAGCCTTGAGGCCACTCTGCGGCCAGCCCAGGGGGCGATTGCAGTCCGTGCCGTGGTGGGTCTTCAGTCCCCTCTGTTGAGGCTGCAGGGGGGGCAGAGACTGGCCGGACTCGCCCTTGAGCAGGCGTTGGACAGGATAGAGCGCCGTCTCGGCCGCGGCTTTCAGAAGGATGTGACCGCCTGGCTGCGCGGAGACGAAGACAAACCGAAGCAGAGGGGGGTAAAATAATTGTCTCACATTTACTAAATGGCCTTTGGATACTCCGGCCAACAGACTTCGCTGGAAACGCGAAGCAAGTGGTAATCCAGCAAACCAACGCGACGGGTTAAGACGCCTGAGCGGCTGGCAGGTCCAGTGGCGAGTGGTCGATGCGCTTGTCTATCGCGAGCTGCGCACAAGAGTCAGCAATGTCAAGGGTGGCTTCCTGGGTGTGCTGTTGCAACCTCTTGGCTTGATCGTTATTTGGCTAGCCTTTCTTGGCTCCATCAACGCCAATCGCGGCGGCAGCCTTAATCCAGTTCTATTTCTTTCAGCTGGCATTATCTTATTTACAATTTTCAGCCAGATCGTCAATCGCAGCATCTCGTCGATGGAAGCCAACGAAGCTCTTTTATTTTACAAGCCTGTCAAGCCAATTGACACCATCATTGCGCGCACAATTTGCGAAGGAGGCCTCTACACCTGCTGTTTGATTCTCATCTGCGTAGCGACCTGGATCGTCATTGATCAGGTGTATATGCATGATATTGGCCTCTTTTTCTTTACCCTTGTCTTGGCTGCCCTGATTGGGTTTTCTGTCGGATTGATGTTCATGGTGGCAGCCCACCTCTATCCGAGTTTCAAACAAACTGCCCTTTGGGTGCCTCGGATTCTCTGGTTTCTCTCAGGCGTACCCTTTCGTTACTGGGTTTTTCCACCTTGGACAAAGGTTTTTTTCATCTGGAATCCAATGATGCACGTGATTGAGCTGAATCGCAGATCGATGAATATGGATTATTTCACTCCTGATGCCAATCTGGAGTTTGCCGTCTTCACAACCGTTATCCTTGTAACACTATCCCTTTGGATTTACTACAATAATGAACGCAGACTTCTCACTCTATAAATCAGTTTTAGCACGCCATGCCGCCCGCTGCTTGGATCCATGATTCACGTCCAAAATCTCACGAAGAGCTTCTTTTACCAAGGCATCAAAACCACGATCTTCAAGGATCTCAGCTTTAATATCAAAACAGGAGAATCGATCGCCATTCTAGGCGCGAATGGAGCCGGGAAAAGCACCTTGCTGCGAATTCTCGGAGGCATTGATCTTCCGGATAGCGGAACCATTGAAACAGATCGAACCATTTCCTGGCCTGTTGGCTTGGTTGGCGGATTCCAGGGAAGCTTGACCGGGAGAGAAAATGTCACGTTTGTCAGCCGCATTTATACAGAAAAGCGTAATGTTCCAGAAAAGGTTCGCTATGTCGAAGAATTTGCTGAGCTTGGAGTATACTTTGATCGCCCCTTCAAAACGTACTCCAGTGGCATGCGATCTCGCGTCGCCTTTGGTTTATCAATGGCATTTGACTTCGACGTCTATCTCATTGATGAGGTGACCGCCGCTGGAGATCAACGATTTCGGGAAAAAAGCAAACAAGTGCTTATGGATCGCAAAAAACGGGCTGATTTCCTCATGGTGGACCACAACCTCTGGGGGTTGAAACTGCACTGTGATCGGGCTTTTATCCTTGATGGTGGTAAGATTGAAGAATTCTCCGATCTTGATGAAGCAGTCGCAGTTCACACTGAACGACTTCTTTCAGCACCTGCGAATCGACATGTCGACTCATAACCTGACTTTGCCACCAAACGCAACCCCACAGGATTGGTCAAACAAATACATGACAAGTCGCTTCCTTAATCACCCCATTGGAGGCCAAATCAAATGTTAAGCGTTGATGATTTTAATCCAATGAACCGCTTCCTTCTCAGGAAGGAGAAACAGGAAGAAATTTCGCCAGAGCTGGATCCAACACAAGCAGACCAGAAAGTTATACCGATCAAGACTCCTCAAGCAAAAGCGTCTCACTTTTGGCGAATCTCTGTTACCCAAGTCATGCTGGTGCCGATTGCACTGGCTGGGATCTACTTTTACGGTATCGCCCGAGATCGTTATGTCACTAGGTCTGACTTTGTTATTCGCAAGGCGGAAGAAGGTGGTGTGGCCGATCCCGGATCTGGCCTTGCCGGCCTGTTGGCCCGCGGCAATCAGCTTTCTCTAGAGGACGCCCGCTTTCTAAAAACCTATTTGCAATCCCCTCAAGTTCTTGCTGATTTAAGTCGGACGTATGACCTGGATAAGGCCTATGCACAAAAAGGCCTTGATCCCTTTTCAGGCATCAAGCCAAACCTATCCCGTGAAAAAAGGCTGAAGTTCTTCAAGAAGCAAGTTGCCGTCACGCTTGACGAATTATCTGGGGCGATCATTCTGCGCACAACGGGACTGGACCCAAAGGCTTCCTACGACCTGAATCGCTTCATGCTCTCAAAAAGCGAGCAATTCGTGAACCAATTGAATCAAGATATCAGTCAAAAGCAAGGTGACTTTGCAGAAAAAGAACTCGTACGCGCACGCACAATTCTCAATCAAGCAAAAAATCGTTTGGTCCGTTATCAGCAGTCTAACGCCGTCATCAACCCCAAGTCTGAGGCTGAGCTCGCCAGTCAAACCATCAGTAAATTACAAGAAAAATTGATTGATTTGCGTGTTGAGTTAGCGACGTTGAGACGACAATTCAAGGATCCAGCTGAACCAGAGGTTGCCGCCATCGAAGATCAAGTCCGTGAGCTCGAGCAGCAGATCCAAAAAGAGCGGAATTCTGCTGTCTCCCGCCAAGGTCGAAATTTGACGCAAAAAGCCTCCGACATACTGAAATACGAATCCGATGTAGATTTTGCCACAGATTCATACAAACTTGCTTTAACTGCTGTAGAGAAAGCCAGGGTTGAGAGCAAGCGTCAACAGAAATTCATGGCCTTGCTTTCCGCACCTCAACCTCCAGAGGATCCCCAGAACGATTGGAGAAGCAAGGGATTCTTCGCCGTCGTGGCCATATGTGTCGTAGGAATCAGTCTTGGAAAGTTTGTTCTGGGTATGCAGGCAAGTCATCGTCAGTGAATTGGATCAGACGCTGGTGTGGAGTGCGTACGCGACAAGACTGGGCGTGGAGTCCTGATCGACAGCGTTCGTGTTTGGTGCTGCGCCAAGCTGTCCGTCCAGGATGGTACAGCTTGACCATCCTGGTCAAGATGGACCAGCTGCGCTGTTATGGACTGTTGAATGGCAACCAAGGCCGCGTATTGATCAATGGCAAGTGGCGTCGTCGCGTGGTGCGGATCCGAAAGGGGCAGCAACTTTGCACATTTGAACTCAGCTGCCTCAATGGTCAGGCCAAGATCACCGCCTTGCGTTTGGTGCCACAACCGTTCAGCAGAATCAAACGCATGGTGGCGAAAAAGCTACGCAACCTTCACCCTGCATATGGAAAAGCAACACTTAGACAACGCTCCTTTCCTCAGCAATGGAGCGACTACAATCGCTTACTTTCTCGAACAGATATTCCACTGGTTGGCTACGATGAATGGCTGGAATATATCGAACGCCCATCTATTCTCAGAGAGCAGAGTCGCCTTTTATCATCCCCTACAATCTCTTCTACAACCAGTGATAATCTCGTCAAATTCACACTTTGGATTTGGGGTAGTCGTGACAATGAAAAACATTGTGAGCTCTCTGTCAACAGCATCAATAACCAAGCGAAAGGACCCTATCAATTATTGAACTCCGACCATCAACTGGAAGCTGGCGAGCGAACAACCTGGATTGTTCTCCTGCATGCCGGCGACAAGCTACCACCCCATGCCCTGACAAGACTGGCCTGCGAAATTCAGAATCATCCTGATGCTGTTGCCATCTATGCCGATGAAGATCGTATCAGCGCAACTGGTCACCGCTTTGCACCCCAGTTCAAGCCGGCGTGGAATCCTGATCTTTTATACAGCGATGCTGCTTATTCCCATAGCTGGGTCCTTCGCAGTGATCACTGCTTACAGGCGTGTCAATCACTCCAAGATGCCGCTGCCAACCTTTCACTTTATTCCCTGATCCTCGAAGTCACAGCAAGCGTCCAAGCCCAGCAGATCCTCCACCTCCCGGAGATTCTCTACCATCGTCTGCAGACATCCGACGACAGACGCTCGACACCCCAGACGGCAGAGGCGCTTCAAGCGTTTTTCTCCCGTCACGGAGTGCCAGCTCGCGTGACGCTTCATCCCAATCACGGTCACATTGTTCACTGGCCACTGCCGGATCCACCCCCCTTGGTCAGCATCATCATTCCCACGCGGGATCAAGGGGATTTGCTTCGCTGCTGCCTCACGTCACTACGCGAACATTCCGCAGGAAATCCGGCTATGGAACTGATCATCATTGATAACGGAAGTAGAGAACCGAGCACCCTTGATTACCTTGCTGATCTCGAACAACGCCAGCATGTGCGATTGCTGCGGCGAGACGAGCCATTCAATTTTTCTGCCTTGAATAATGAGGCTGTCAACCTAGCAAAAGGTGACTTGATTGCGCTTCTAAATAATGATGTGGAGGCCGTGCACGGCGGCTGGCTGGCCACGATGGCGGCCCATGCCCTGCGCCCAGAGATTGGAGCGGTTGGTGCGAAGCTGTTGTTTGAGGATGGGACCATTCAACATGCTGGTATTCTGTTAGGCATAGGTGGAATTGCCGGGCATGCACACAAATATCTGAATGCGGATGATGAAGGTTATCAGTTCAGACTTCAGCTGACTCACAATGTCAGTGCCGTCACGGCAGCAACACTTGTCATGAGACGCTCACTGTTCTTGGACATTGGAGGATTTGATGAAGAAGATCTTGCCGTCAATTATAATGACGTGGATCTTTGCTTGCGCTTAATGCAAGCAGGCTATCGAAATCTGTATTGTGCGGAAGCCGTGTTGCTGCATCATGAATCAAAAACTCGGGGAGCTCCCACCGAAAAGTTGGCCTACAACCAATGGCAACGTGAAAGACAGGTGATGCTGGAGCGCTGGGGTGAGCTGCTGAGTGCTGACCCGAATTACAGTCCTCATCTCAGCCTTGTCGAAGAAAATCTCTCCCTGGCCTTGCGCGAATCCACCGTTGGTGCCCGCACCGCTCGACCATCCTTCCTGTCTTGATGGCTCTCAATCTCACAGGGCAGCCGTTGATCGATCGGGCTGACTGTCCTGACCTGCTGGCCGCCGGTCATTTTGGACGCTGGAGCACCGCAGCCCGGTCTCTCCATGACGATGGCTTTTGTGTGCTGAACCTGGATGAACCCGCGTTTCTTGCCACTCTTGATGCGGTGATCGAGGAATTGGAGCCCCTGCTGGCTGAACCCCTCCGCCAATGGGACTGCGGCAAAGGATCCCCCCCGCGACTCCAAGATGGCTGGTTGCACCATGCCTCCATCCGCAGACTGGCGCTTGAACCTCTCATTTTGGATCTCTTGCGCCAGGCCTATGGACGTGAGCCCTTTGCTTTTCAAACACTCAACTTTGCTGTTGGCAGTGAGCAGCCTTATCACAGCGATGCCATCCATTTTCATAGCTATCCGCTTGGATTCATGTGCGGTGTCTGGATTGCCCTTCGCGATGTTGAATCAGAAAGTGGACCGTTGATCTATTACCCGGGCAGCCACCGGTTGCCCTACCTCAGTGCCCAGTCCCTGTGCCTTGACCCAGCACAAGTGGCCGCCGAACCGCACCCCCAGCGCTTCTTTCAAGACCATTGGCAGGCGGCCGTCCAGGATCGCGCGTTTCCCTTGACCCGCTTCTTGGCCAAGCGCGGAGACGTGTTGATCTGGCATGCCAACCTCCTCCATGGTGGCGAGCCTGTCCTCAACCGTAAATGCCGTCGCTGGAGTCAGGTCATTCATTACTTTTTCTCCGACTGTCTCTATACGACACCCCTGCGCAGTTTCGGGCCTGCCGATGGAGGCCCCTTCCTTCGCAACCCCTACGACATTACGACTGGACAACTGCGATACAACAAGCAACAATGGTCCGATCTAGGACTAACCGCGCCTCAGAACTCTCCTCTGGCGTCGTCCCCATCTCATTGATCATGCAGAAGTTTTGGATGCGATTGGTGGCCGGTCAGCGTCAGGGGGATGACTCCGACAGGATGCTGCAGGGTGGGATCGAGGTGATCACCCCTTCACTGATCGCCGGCTGGGCCCATCACCCCGAACACACTCTCTGCGATGTGCGCTTGCTGGCGGGTCCCCACCTGCTTGCTCAGGCGCGCATTGATCATCTGCGGCCCGACGTGGAAACCCATTTGCAGAGGACAGGTGTTTTCGGGTTTCAACTCGAGATTCCCGCTGATCTCCCGTTGTTGCGCATCGAGGCGCCACCGCAGGTGTTGGCTCTTACCGCCGATGGCAGTCATCGGTTTCTCTTGACCTATATCGGCTCACGCCCAAGCACAGAGCAGCGGCTGCGAGCAGCCCTGGAGCCGGAACGGCGCGGATTGCGGGGGCACTTTGATGGCCTCACACCGGATGGGACCAAAATCCATGGCTGGTGCTACCAGGCAGGAGAGCGGTCACCGGCCAGGGTTTGGTTCCACGGGAAGGATTTGGCGACCAAAGTCGTCACGTGCCAGGAGCAACGTCCCGGGATGGCCCTTCAGGGCCATAGCGAAACCTGTGGATTCCACCTGGCGGTCGCGGACTGGCCCGAAGCCGCTGGAGCCACCATCTGGGCGTCGTTCGACTCGGAAGGCCTGTTGCGTCTTCCACAGTCCTCACCTGTCCAACTTCCGCCACGGGAGCCCCAACCCACCTCTTTGCAGGTGTGGCAACCAGAGCCGGAGGCCTCTCCCCCAGACGCCTCCTCATCCCTTCTCACGGAACCCTTCACAGGATTGGAGGAGGAGCCCACGGCCCAGCCGGTGGAGAATTCCGAGCATTGGCAGGCCCTGGATGGGTTTCGGCGCTATCTCGACAGCTTGGAGCGCGAACTCGACCGACAGGACCAGTTGCGAT
Organism: Cyanobacteriota bacterium; assembly: GCA_046047935.1. GTDB lineage: Bacteria > Cyanobacteriota > Cyanobacteriia > PCC-6307 > Cyanobiaceae > Cyanobium. Next base: position 1,161 of record JBJOHA010000050.1, on the reverse strand, counting down.
TCAGGCCTCCACGACCCAGCAGTCTCTGGGCTCGCCTGCTGGGTTCAAGGCGTTAAGGCGTCCAGAATCTCCGCAGAAGGCGCCCCCCCCCACGTTGAAGATTGGTGTCGCCGCTTTGGCTGGAGCCAGCAATGCTATGCACCGTTGGGGTCGGCAGCACCTCCACCGACACAGCCTGAGCGGGGATCAGGCTCTGGGAGGACTGCACCAGCAGGCGTGACATCAGCGATTGGGCGCGCTGCAACTGGTGATATTGCGCGGCAATGAGTTGATCCCCAGCCTGGCTGTGAAGGAAGGTCTGCTCCAGCTCCTCATGCAAGTGATGGAGCTGGCCCATCAGGCGTCTCGTCTCCTCTGAAGCCCGTTCCGCCTTGAGGTCCAAGGCCCGCACCTTGGCCTGAAGGTCTGCTTCTGTGGACCGGGCCTGGCGAAGGACCTCCTCCCGTTGCTGCCGAGCTTGATCCCGCTCGCTTTTGAAATGCTCCCCTTCAGCCTCCAGGCCAGTGATTCGGGTCGCCTGAGCGGCGATGGTCTCCTCCAGTTGCACAACGCGGTCCCCATGGCGCTGAGCGGCCAGCCCTTGCCGATTCAGATCGTCGAGCACGTGATTCAGCTGAACGCGGAGCGCCTCGGACTCCTCGCGGATTCGCTGGTTCTCGCGCTCCAGCCAGCTGACCCGGTCGAGCATGCGCACCTCAGCGTCCCGAGCCTGCCGGGCCTCACGCTCATAGGAGGCGATGCGCGTCTGCTCCGCCAGAAGGGCGCTCCTTTCCCGCTCAAGATCCGCGTCCAGACCGGCGAGCTTGTCTTCCAGCTGGGTGATGCGGCCGTGCTGGCCCCGGGTCTCCAGGAAGAGCCGCTCATGGTCCTCCAGCGCGGCGTGCAGACGCTGCAGCCGCTCCTCCGCGGCATCAAGGGCCAGCCGCTTCTCCGTCTCCAGAGCCTCCAGCTGGGCCAGCAGCCGGGCTTCCGCTTCCCGAGCCCGCCCGAGTTCCGCTTGGCGCTCAGCCATCAGCGCGTTGTGCGCAGCCGCGGCGGTCTGAGCCTCCTCCAGCTCTCCGCTGATCTGGAGGAGATCCGCCTCCAAACGAAGGATCCTGTCCGCTTGGGAGGCAACCGTCTCATCGCGTTGCTGAAGAAGGGCCTCCCCGGCCTCCTGGC
>JBJOHA010000049.1:0-45994 GCA_046047935.1 Cyanobacteriota bacterium | reverse complement strand
GTCACGACGTCAGGAGGATGGCTGGCTCCATGCTGAGGGATGGCGGACGGAGCCAGCGGGAGGCCCGGCGGCAGCGCCGGCCGTCGGGCGAGCACGCCGTGGAACGGCGCGGAACGGCGCGGAACGGCGCGCGTCGGACGGGCTGAGAATGAGAACAAATACGTGGCGAACAAGGACGATTTAGTGATAAACTATTTAGCCGTTTTTTGCTTGGCTGTGGCCGCAAGGGGCGTTGCAGAACCGGTGCCAACTCCATGGTTTTGCAAAACCTTGCTCGCGCTGACAGGCATCACGTAGAATGATGGAAGAGAAGCAAAACTATTCACCCTTGATCCAGCGAACGCTGGCGCCAGAGGGCCGCCAACGATCCTCCCTATTGTTCTTTCTTTTCCCATTCGATGTTCGATTATTCCATAGATCTGCGCCTCATCAGATCTCCGGGACTGGATGACAACTCAGACGGTCGCGCGCAAGTGCGGCTGCAAGGCCTCTATCTTGGGATGCCGGGGGGAGCTCCCCTGCCACCGGCAGGCTTTCGTGAAGTCAAAGTCTTCCTCTACAGCTCAACAGACAATCAATTCAGCGGCGATGACGCCCTGCTGGCGGAGCGCACAGTGCTGTTTCCTGTCAGCTATGCACCCGCCGTGCGAACCATCGATTTCGATACGGAACATCTGGCCCTGGCCCAAGCGTCGCACTACCTGATCGCCAGGGTTGCGGGGCAAGCAGGAGCGGAGGCGGCCCAATATCTCGCCAACAACCAAAGCCAGGTGTTGGTCAATGCCACAGCAGCGGATCCGATCCTTGTATGGACCAGCTGCGCCCTGAATGTGATCAAGTCTGCGGGCAGCAACGGCAAGGCTGGCGTGCCCCCCACCATGGGCACTCGGCTGATGGCCATGCTGTCCACGGCCATGCTCGACACCCTGGCCGCTTTCGATGCGCAGGTGACCCCCTATCGGATCGATCAGAGCGCCCCGGGAGGCGCCAACCGCGACGCGGCCCTGGCGGGGGCCGCCCAGCGGATCCTCTCCCTGGAACTCCCCGCAGAGGCGGCGTTGATCCAAGACCAGCTCGCCAAAAGCCTCCAATCCCTCCACGGCTCGCCGGCGAGCATCCAGGCCGGCCTGGCCTTCGGCGCCAGCGTCGCCGACCAGATCCGCGCCCTGCGCGCCAATGACGGCTCCGACAACGACACCCCTTACACCCCCCCCAGCGGCCTGCCGGGCTACGTCTGGATGCCCGCCATCTCCGGCCCCACGGCCGCCGAGGCCCTCGGCGTCAACTGGGGATCGGTGACCCCATGGGTGATCAGCGGCACCGAGGCCTTCCGCTCCGACGGTCTCCAAGCCCGGCCGGATGTCAACCTCGATCTCTACGCCCAACAGCTCAACGAAGTGCGCCTTTACGGCGGCCTGGCCAACACCACCCAGACCAGCCTGCTGCGCACGCCGGAGCAGACGGAAATCGCCCTCTTCTGGGCCAGCGATCGGACCGACACCTTCCGCCCCTACGGCCAATTGCTCGACATCGCCATGGATGTGGCGGCCCAGGCAGACACCTCCTTGGCCACCAACGCCAAGCTGATCGCCAGCTTGAGCCTCGGCCTGGCGGATGCCGTGATCTGCGCCTGGCGGGAGAAATACAGCGTGGTCCAACCCCGCCCCTGGGACGTGATCACCGGCAGCTTCTCCGACACGGATGGCTCGGCTCTGACGGTCCGCGACCCCGCCTGGAATTCCCTGCTCTCCTCCATCAACGGCTTTCAATCGCCCCCCTTCCCCGATTTCCTCTCCGGCCATTCGGCCATGGGAGGCACCTTCGCCAGCGTGATGACCCACTTCTTCGGCGACGAGGTCACCTTTGCCGCCACCTCCCTGGAATTGCCAGGAGTCGTGCGCGAGTTTGCTGGCTTCCAGGACGAGAACGGCGTGGAGCGCAACAGCTTCTACGAGGCGGGCATGGAGGACGCTCTCAGCCGCCTCTACGCCGGCGTGCACATCCGCGAAGCCTGCTTGGATTCCTTCCATGTCGGCCTCAACGTGGGGGCCGCCGTGGCGCAGACCCTCTGGGCCTGAAGGCGCTCACATCCCCGTGATGCAATAGCCCGCATCGACATAGATCACCTGGCCCGTGATGCCGCTGGCCAGGGAACTGGCCAGGAAGGCTGCGGCGCCCCCCACCTCCTCCTGGGTGACCGTGCGGCGCAGGGGAGCCTTCTCCTCCACGTTGTGGATCATGTCGAGAATGCCGCCGATGGCGGAGCTGGCCAGGGTGCGAATCGGCCCCGCGCTGATCGCGTTCACCCGCACCTGCTTCTCCGGCCCCAGCTCCGCCGCCAGGTAGCGCACAGACGCCTCCAGCGCCGCCTTCGCCACCCCCATCACGTTGTAGTTGGGAATGGCGCGCTCGGCTCCGAGATAGCTGAGGGTGATCACGCTCCCCCCCGCGTTGAAGAGCGGTTTGGCATGGCGGCAGAGGGGCGCCAGGGAATAGGCGCTCACCTCCAGAGCGCGGGCAAAGCCCTCCGGGCTGATGGCGCTGTAGTCGCCGATCAACTCCTCCTTGCCCGCAAAAGCCAGGCAATGCACCAGCACGTCCAGGCTTCCCCACGCCTCCGCCACCCGAGCGAACACCGCCGCGATCTGATCCGGATCCTGCACATTGAGGGGCTCAAACACCGTGGGCGCCAAGGGAGCCGTCAGCTCCCGCACCTTGCCCTCAAAGCGGCCCCGCTCATCCGGCAGGTAGGTGACACCCAGCTCACAGCCTGCGGCATGCAGCTGCTGGGCGATGCCCCAGGCGATCGACTTGTTGTTGGCGATGCCCGTGACGAGGGCCTTCTTGCCGCGCAGGTCGAGGAGCATGGGACGGTCGCTGGGGGAGGACTGCCGGGCGATTCTCCCCCAGCGACCTCCGCCCTCGCAGGATGGGACCCTCCAGCCCCCCCCGCCATGTCTCGGCCCTGCCCCATCTGCCAGCTCCACGGGGACGCGCCGCGCGAAGACAGCGAGGAGATCGCCCGCGGCGCGCTCTGGCTCCTGCGCCACCATCCCGCGCCAGCCCCCCTCGCGGGCTGGCTCCTGCTCGATGCCCGCCGCCACCTGGAGGGCCCCCTGGCCTTCAGCGATCAGGAGGCTGCCCGTTGGGGAACGGCGGTGCGGCACGCCAGTCAACTGGTGCGGCGCCTCACCGGCTGTGAGCGGGTCTACCTGATCGCCTTCGGGGAGGGAGCGCCCCACCTGCACCTCCACCTCATTCCCCGCTCCGCCGCCGACCCCGCCAGCGCCGCCTGGAGCGTGGCCGACCTCTATCGGGCCGTGGCGGCGGGCGAGCGGCCTGCTGCGGATCCCATCGCGGTGCGAGCGCTGGTGGCGGCGGGCCGCGCTCTGGTGGATCAGGCTGTGCTGGATGGGGTGGAGGATCAAGGGACGCGGCGGGGGTGAAGCCATGGGCCACGAAGAGGCGAGAGCGCGGGGGGGGGATGGCGGTGGCGCCCCCGCCGCCCGGGGCGGACGTCGCGCTGCTGAGGATCGCCTGGCCGCCATCGATCCACTCCGCTACGGCGCCAGCCGCAACCACCTGGAGGGGGCCGTCACCCGCCTCTCGCCATACATCCGCCATGGGGTGATCACCCTGGCGGAGGTGCGCGAGGCGGTGTTCGCCCGCTCCACCCCCGGGAGCGGGGCCCAGCGGCGAACGGGGGAGAAGCTGATCGCCGAGCTGGGCTGGCGCGATTACTGGCAGCGGTTGTGGCGCCAGTGGGGGGATGGCATCTGGCACGACCGGGAACCTCTCAAGACCGGCCATCCCCCCGACGCCTATGCCCCGCGCCTGCCGGCGGATCTGACCGCCGCCGCCACGGGGCTGGCCTGCATGGATGCCTTCGTGACCGAGTTGCTGGACACGGGCTGGCTGCACAACCACGCCCGGATGTGGCTGGCGGCCTATGTGGTGCATTGGCGGCGGGTGCGCTGGCAGGCGGGCGCCAGCTGGTTTCTACGCCACCTGCTCGATGGCGATCCGGCCAGCAACAACCTCAGCTGGCAATGGGTGGCCAGCACCTTCAGCCACAAGCCCTACCTCTTCAACCGGGCCAACCTGGAGCGCTTCAGCAGCGGCCGCTTCTGCGCCACCTGTCCAGCGGCCCACCGCGGAGGTGCCTCCAGGCCCGGCGGCTGTCCGTTTGAGGCCAGTTACGAGGCCTTGCAAGCGCGGCTGTTCCGCCCGCCCGCCCCGACGCCCGCAGCCCCCCGCGCCGGGTCTGCCCGCGCCGGATCTGCCCGCTCCTCGGAAAGCGGAGCGCCCGGGGAGCAGGCCGCCGCCACTGCGGGCCCGCCGCCCCGACGTCCTCTGGTGTGGGTGCATGGCGAAGCGCTGGGTCCCGCCAACCCCGCCCTGCGCGCCCATCCCGACGCGCCGGCGCTCTTTGTGTTCGACACAGCGCTCCTGGCGGGTCACACCCCCACCACCGCCGACCCTCAGAGCGAGAGCCCGGCCCCCGTGGCGCCGGGGCGCTTGCGCTTCCTGCGGGAGTGCCTGGCCGAGCTGCCGGTGGAGGTGCGCGAGGGCGACGTGGCAACCGAACTGCTGGCGGCGGCCACCGCCGCAGGCGCCGACGCCATCGTCAGCAGCCAGGCCGTGGATCCCCGCTTCGAGGCGATCGCGCGGCGGCTGGCGGCGGCGCTTCCCCTGCGGATCCTGGAGCCGGAACCCTTTGTTGACCTGCCCCACTCGGGGCCAGGGGCGCCCGACCTGCGCCGTTTTTCGCGCTACTGGCGCCAGGCGGAACCCTTGGTGTGGGGGCTGAGCGACCGCTGAGGACGATGCGCGCCCCTCACTGGTCCAAGGCGGGGGATCGATCAAACGAGACAGGGGAAAGCGGCCGCAAGAGCAGAGAGAAACCATGCTATAAACTGCACTTTGAACAATGACGACGGCGTCAAAATCAATGGCTGCATGCTTGAACCTGATGCAGACAAAAGATGCACGCTTGCATCTCTGATTCAGATAAAGGCTGCATGCTGTCATCCCTGATGCAGGCAAGGCCTGCATCGTGTCAACCCTGATGCAGAACTGAGGCCTCGCAGCACGTCCCAATGCCAGCCACTCCATCCCTTCAACCCTCCGCGTCCCAAACTCTCACGCTGGGGTTTCGCTGCGATCACGCCCATTTTGAGATCACCAGCAAATGCAACTTGTCCTGCGTGTATTGCGCCGTCTCTCAACCGGATTACCACGGCTTGACACTCGCGCAAGATCAGGCGACGAGGGTGGCGGATTGGCTGGTTGCCAACAACGTCACAAACATCAATCTCAATGGCCATGGCGAAACAACCATCGTGCCTGGATGGGAAAAAATTGTGCAGCCTTTGCTGGAGAGCCAAGCCAAATGCCACATCATCACCAACGCATCAAAAACCTACAGCGATTCCGAGATTGCAGCCTTGTGTCGACTGAACACCATCACCATCTCCTGCGACACCCTGGATCCCGAGCTCCATGCCCGCCTGCGTCGCAAATCAAAGTTGCGCGATGTTCTACACACCATCTCCCGCATTCGCCTGGCTGCGGCCAAGACTGGGCAGAAAGCCCCAAAAATCATCCTCAGCTGTGTTCTAGGAGCCGAGAACAGCGAAACCTTGGAAGAATTCATCTTAACCGCCATGTGCATGGACATCCACGCCATTCAATTCTGCAGTCTCACGGAATACCCCATGCCGGAGGGGGCCAGCTTCAAGCTCAACCCCCTTTCCACCCTGTCCAAGGAGCAACTGAGCAAAATCCAACACTTGCTCAAAACCTACACGCAAAAAAATGATGGGTCAAAGGCTGAATTTCTTAGTGTCCAGTCACGGATTTTCAGCGACATTGAGGCCCTTCTCGCCTGAATCTTCCTTCAGCCACCACGCTTCATGACCACCCCGACCAAAGCCTGCCTTGATCCCTGGTCGTTTCTGATGATCAAAGCCGACGGCACCGTTTCCCTCTGCTGTTGGTCCGCGCCCATCGGCAACACCCAGACGGCCGATCTCGACGAGATCGTGACAGGGTTGAAGGCGCAACATCTGCGCAGCTCGCTGCTGACAGGCGACCTCTTGGCCTGCTGCCTGGCTTGTCCCGCAAGGGGAAACACCACAACAGAGGAGCTGCAAAAAGAGGTGGAAACCTATCTCACCGATACGCAGAAGCGCACCACCGTTACCCAAGGGCGGCTGGTAGCCACAGAACCGATTCCCCCCAGCGTTCGCGCGTCAACGCCTCCAGGGTCGACACGGTCCAAGGGTGGCGCCAAGACCTCCAAGACCCAGCGACTTGTGGCGGCGATGCGCGGCCTGTTCCACGCCTCCTCCTCCTCCGCCCCATGAATCCCGCTTCAGCGGAGAGTTCCCGCCCCATGACCCCGCCGACCCGCCGTCCATCCTGGCTCAACCGCCTCGCTCGGGTGCTGCTCTGCCTGGTGTTCGTGAATGCCCTCCTGGGCAAGTTGACAGGATTCCAAGCGGTCGCGGCGCGGATTGCAGGCAAGGGCCTGCCGCTGGCCCCCCTGCTGCTGCTGGCGGCCATGGCCCTGATGGCGGCGGGTTCCGCCCTGGTGATCAGCGGCTGGAAGTCGCGGCTGGGAGTGGTGTTGCTGCTGCTGTTCCTGGTGCCAACGACCCTGCTCTTCCATGGCGATGTCAGCAACGCCCAGGAGCGGATTCAAGGGCTCAAGAATCTGGCGATCATCGGCGGACTGCTGCTGGTGGCCGATCAAGACCGCACGACCTGAGGAGGCCTGAGGAGGATGGTCATCTGAGGTCAAGTGGCAGGGATCCCGACCCGCGTGGTCTGTGAGGAAAGGGCGGCCTACCGCAGACGCGGAGCACTGTGCCACGTACCATTTTCCGAAGATGCCCCCTCTCCCGTGAAGCGCGTTCTGTCGATGGCCTTGATCGCCGCTGTGGTGTGGGGCGGCACCGGAGCCATGGCCTGCGAGAAACACCTCAAGGGCCACCAGAACACCAGTGACACCACCACGGAAAACACCAGCAAGTAGGCCGAGCGGTCCCCGCCTCGCCCCTTGCGCGCGACACCAGCAGGGTGGATTCCCTGTGAATCATCCGGAACACGTCCCGACGGATCTTTCCCTCGTCGAGACATCACTTGAATCGCCAATCAGGCCGACTTCGCACATGTTGTGACGCTCGGCAGGCCGCCTTGACTCCTCTCGGGATGAATCAAGTGGGGATAGCCCAGGAAATCTTGGATGAAGTCCAACATCAAACTATCGAAGTTTCTTGCCGCTTCGAGTATCGCCATCACCCCAGGGACCACCACTCCTGCCAAGTCTGCCCCATTCAACGATCAGTTCTTCCATGCAGACGGGGCAGTTAACGGCACCGTTCAACGCTTGATCACCTTGCCCGATGGCGATGGCACGTTTGCTGCCTCCGCTCTCAGCCTCACCTCCTTTTCCCCCGACCTGCAGAATCGGCTGGAAGGACCAGGTTCATGCCCCGATCTCCAAGCCGGAGGGTGCTGTGATGAGGCCCTTGTCTTCGTCGGAGTGGCATCGGATCAGCCGCCACCTCGCTGCGGCTGGAGTAGACAGCTCTTGGGAGAAGAGGAGATCACCTGGAGGAGGAGGTGAGGGGGGCTAGAGCAGGAGGTGCGACGGACTGAAGAGCCGGAAGTGCCCGACCGTCGTCAAGTGCTAGAAGCTCTTGCGGCTTTTTGATGTCAGGCCTTAGTCACGCCGACCACCTTCCCAAGGCGGAGGTCCGGATGCCGGCCTCACCTCAATGAGGGTGCCATTTTCACGCCTGATCGTGAAGGCGTCAAATTCACCGTCGTCATACTCTCCGGTGACGGTGAGTCGTTCGCCAGGCGAGAAGTTCAGGGGGCGATACCAACGTGGTCCAGCATCAATGATCACCTCCCCGGTTCCATCTTCAAGAACAAAGTCATTGCCCACCACACTCTTGACGGTGCCGGAAATGGAAACACCTCCAGCGGTGGTGAGTTGCTTGATCGTGATTGGAGAGGCCGCGAACAGAGCGGAAGGCGCGAGAGCCAGCGCCACTGCCCATGCGGTGACGGCTTGCAACATGGATCGTGTCATCGCATTCATCGCTGAAATCCTATCGAGATGCTGAGCTTTCGAGCGCTCCATCCAACCGGCAGCCGCGTCCTCGCTCTCGTGCAGCGTTTGCTCTGCTGGTAGCGAGCCATGGATGGTCCATGCTTTGTCTCCGGAAGCCACTGGGATGTGCGCCACCGACCCAAGCCAATGCAAAGCAACGCCATCTGTGGCGTGATCACCGGCCAAATTCCGCACATTCCCGTGAACCCTTCCCCTACACCCAACTCCCTGCTGATACCGGTCGTCGAGCCGGGCCGGGCATTGGGCTGGGCCGGGCATTGGGCTGGGCCCGGCATTGGGCCGGGCCTGGCACTGGGTTTGGACTTGTTAGCTCCCTCCCGGAAACCATACGCGGTCGCGATGCGGTGTCGTGCTGCAAAGGTGCGCACAACAAGCCCTGTTGTTCCTCGTGTGAGTCTGGCCAGCTTGTTTTTTTCATCGGCTGGAGCGGCTCCAGCAGCCCCATCCATGCCGCAGATCGCTTCGACACGGCCATCTTCGTCTGCCGCTCCGTCGATCCCACCCCCACGCCGTTGAACCTGCGCGAGAAACCCTTCGGCACAATCCTGGGACGCCTTTCCCCCCAAAGTCTTCTCTGCGTGGAGGGGAGGGATCTGAGGCAGCCGATCCGGGGTGAGATGTGCCTAAACCCTTTTACCTGGAGGTGAAGTCGGTTGGGCATGGAAAAACCATCGCACCTGCGCATTGGTGTCCTGATGGCTGCGGACCCGATCATGGCCACTGACCCGATCAGGGAGTCGCGCTGGGGCTCGGACAGGTCCCTTTGCCCCAGTCCACATAAAGTTCGCGAGGGTCCGTATCCCGCAGCCAGGACACCAGAATCTTGTAGTCGCTGATCGAATAGATGCCAACGCAGCCCGCAGTTCCAGGCGCCCCCTGGCGATTCCAGTCGATATGAATCTCGATGTTCCCGCGCCGCGTGCTCCCTGGGCCTGTGTAGTCCAACGGCGTGGAGACGGGGCCAAGCCCTGAGGCAAATACATTCCCTGTGTAGTGATCTTTGCCATCACACCATTCGATGTTGTTGATCCACCACAATCCCTCTGGTAATGGCTCGTTGCTGCCGGGTTGACTCTCGCTGCCGGTTCGAAACACTTGGCAGCCAGGCGCCCCGGAGCAGGCATGAAGTGACCCCATGATTTTGCCATCCTTGATGTATTCGAGCAGCAAGATGTTCAATCCATGCGGATCACGTTGCTGGGTGTTGCTCAGCCGCAGGTAGGCTTTGTCCGTGGCCACCGGCGCTTCCGACCCTCCCGTCACGGGAGGAGGGCCGGGCAAGGCCTCTGTTTTGGCTGGTTTCCAGAGCGCCTCCCAGGTGATCGGGCCAACCCGGCCATCCGCCTCCGCCGCGCCAAACACATCGGCTTGAAAGGCCCGGACCGCCGCATCCGTTCTTGATTCAAAGCTGGCGTTGATCGGTCCGCTGTAGTAGCCCAGATCCTGCAGGCGTTGTTGCATCACGCCAACGTCCGCGCCGCTCGACCCGCGAGCCAGGATTCCTGCGGGAGGCGGCGACACGGCGCCCAATCCCGGTTGCGCGGCGTCCCCCTCCGACCGTTGCACCACCGGGATCCGCTCACCGGGCGGAATCTGCCTCCCGGGGGCGGCGATCAGCAGATTGCTGGCATGGGGGTAGTGCTGAACAGCCTCCGTCAACAGGGTCTTGGAGTTGGAGTCCAGCTCCAGGATTTCCATCACGTCGGCCCCTTTCCAAGCCACGATCACCGTCTTGCCCTCATCATGGAAGGCTTCCAGCCACGTCGCCTCCTTCTGCGGCGTGGGCTCGAGCACGATCGGCTCACCCGGTGGCGCCGCACTCTCAAAGAGCCGCTTCTCCGCATGACGCCGATTGGTGAGGCCTGGAATCTCCACCTTCACACCATCGATCGTTCCCTTGTTCCAGACCAAAAACTGCTCGGCAGCCCCCTGCTCATCTGAAGCATTCAACTTGCGAAGCAGGGTGCTGTTGGCAAACGCCCCTTCGCCAATGTTGTAGGCCAGCGATGTCAGGGCATCCCATTGATTTTGTCCCACCCTGACACGGATCAGCGCGCTGATGGCCTCAGCCACCTTTTCACATTCTTCCGTCAGCAGAGCATCGGCCTGCTCCTGGGTGATTTTGTCGCCCAGTCGTACAGGCCGGCCGTCGGGATAAGCAATGCATCCATAGCCAATCGTGGCAACATTCACCGGGTCCAGGTAGGCCTCCAGGCGACATCCTTCCCAGGTCTTGATGAAGGCAATGCCGATGTCTGAAATGTGCATGGGCGAAATCCCCGCGAGCGCCTTGCCTTCAAAATAAGCTCAAGCAACAACAGAAACACGGGCGAAAATCCAAAGGGATTCGGAATCGCTCTCCAGCCCAAGAGCGGTCAAGACCTTGACCCACCATCGTCCGCTGATCCACCCGTCTTCGCCAACCCGCCAGCCCCCTGGCGGATCAGGCGCCTTCCTCTCGCCCGGTCTTAAATCGGCTCGTCCAGCGTCATGCAGAGATTGGGCCGCTCCACGCATTGCTCGATCAGGTCGGCCAGTTGCAGCGCCCTGGAGGCCTGCAGCCCATCCACCGCCGGCGTCTCCACGCCGCGCACGCATTGCAGGAAATGCTCCAGCTCGGCATAGAGCGGCTCGATCGAGGTGGTGCTCACCTCCTCGATGAAGCCATCATTGCGATAGACGAGCTCGCCGTGGTCCGCGCTCACCGTCGTCGTGGGGCGCCGGTGGATGCGCAGGTTGTGCTTGAGAAAATCCGTTTCCATCAAGCTGTTGCGGCAATGGGTGTAAAGCCGACGCACCTTCCTGTGCGCCATCTTGCTCGCCGTCAGGCTGGCCACCACCCCGTTGGCAAAGCCCAGGGTGGCGTTCACGTAATCAATCGGCCCCTCGCCGCTGCGACCTCCCGCCGCCGCCAGACGCACCACGGGCGAGGCCGCCAGCTCGAGCACCAGGTCGATGTCGTGAATCATCAAATCCAGCACCACCGACACGTCATTGGCCCGATCGGGGTTGGGGCTGTGGCGTCGCGCCTCCAGCACAACCACCTCCTCCCCTGCCACCACCTTGAGCAGTTCGCGAAACGCCGGATTGAACCGCTCGATGTGACCCACCTGCAACAGGCGACCCGCCGTCTCGGCCGCCTGGATCAACTCCGAGGCCTCCTCCTGGGTGGCGGCGATCGGTTTTTCGATCAACACGTCCACCCCAGCCCGCAAACAGGCCAGTCCAACGCTGTGGTGCAACAGGGTGGGAACGGCCACGCACACCGCCTCGACCTCCCCCAGCAGCGTCGCGTAGTCGGCGAACCAGCGGCAGTTGAACTGCTCCGTGGCCAGCCGGCCCCGCGCCTCATCAGGGTCGGCCACGCCGACCAGCTCGGCATCACGCAGCAAGCTCAGCACCCTCGCGTGATGCCATCCCATGTTGCCGATGCCGATGACCCCTACACGCACAGGGTTCATGGGTGCTCACGGACACGAACGCGCATTATCAGCGATCCCCCGCGCGACCGCCTGCCGACGGGATCGCGCCAGGAGGGCCGCCAGCATCGCCAACCCCAGCCAGCCCAGTGCCCCACCCACCGGATTGGGCGTGGCCCCACCCGGACCCACCAGCCAGAGCGGCGCATCGGCGCGGATCGCCAGGGCTCCCTGCTGCAGGGCAAACCACCCCCCCACCAGACCGCCATGCAACCCCACAGCCCCCCACAGCAGGCCGCCATCGCCCCACCGCCGCAGCGCCAACGCCAGCCCCAGAAGCCCCAACCCGACCAGCAATCCCACCAGAGCGAGCCCTCCCAGGTCGGACCGGGCGTGGACCAGGCTGAAAATCGCGGCCTGGGCGAGGGCGCCACGGCGCGCCCCCAGGTGGAACGCCAGCTCCCCCCACAGCCAGCCGCGAAACAGCAGTTCCTCGGCAAAACCCACCCCCAGGCCCAGGGCCAGGGCATTGGCCAGCAGCGGCCCGCTGAGATTCAGCTGCCAGCGGGCCAGGCCCGACCCGAGCAGCAGCAGGGCGATCGGCGCCAGCAGAAGTGCCGCGCCCCCCAGGCCCCTCAGGAGGGCCCGGAGGGCGGCTCCTGAGGGGGCAACCACTCCAAGGCGTCGCCAAGGGGAGGGCTCTTGCCAGACCCGCCGCAGCCGCGACGGCAAGCTCAGCAGCAGCGCCAGCAGGGCCCAGGGCGCCGCGAACAGCGGCCAGGCGGTGTCGGGCAGGCCGAGGGCGCGGGCCAGCAGCTGCAACAGCAAAAAGAGGCTGACGAGGGCGAGGGGGTAAAGAACGGTGCCAACCCATGTGGGGCCTGTGCGCACCGTTACTCCTCGGGTTCGATCGTGCTGGTGAGTCCCTTGGCCTTGAGGGTTTCGCAATAAAACTCCGCAGGCTCCAGGTCGCACACGATCACCAGACCCACTCCCGTGCGATGCGCCTCCATCATCACGGCGAAGGCGTCCTCCTCGCTCAGGCTCGGGACGACCTGCCGCAGGGTCATCACCACATACTCCATGGTGTTCACCGGGTCGTTGTGCAGCAGCACCCGGTAGCGAGGGGAGGGCTTGCGCACCCGCTCCGGGGCTTTCTCCATCACGGCGGCGCCCCCCTGTTCCTTGCCAGGCGTGCGTGACGCTCGTGGACTCAGCGCGTTTGGGGGAAGCGGGACAAACGGATGATCAGCCATGGCCCTAAGGGAAGAACAGATGACGAGGGGTTGCTGGATCGGGCTTCCATCGTAGGTGGCACCCTGCGAGATGGCTTTGTTGAGCCTCGATGGGAGGATCGGATCCCATCGGTGCATCCATGGCCCATCTGCATCCCAGCGATCGTGTGTTCGTAGCCGGTCACCGCGGCATGGCGGGGAGCGCCATCTGCCGGGCCCTGCAACGCCGTGGCTTTGGCGATCCAGCCCGGGGGGGAGAGCTGCTTCTCGCCACTCGTCAGGAGCTGGATCTGCTCGATCCGGTGGCAGTGGCCGCCTGGATGGAGCAAAGGCGGCCGGATGTGGTGGTGTTGGCGGCAGCCCGGGTGGGAGGCATCCTGGCCAACAACTCTTTTCCGGCCGATTTCCTGCTGGACAATCTCAAAATCCAAAATCATGTCATCGAGAGCGCCTGGCGTCATGGGGTCCGCCGGCTGCTGTTTCTCGGCAGCAGCTGCATCTATCCGAAGTTCGCCTCCCAGCCGATTCGGGAGGAGGCCTTGCTGACCGGTTCCCTGGAGCCGACCAATGCCTGGTACGCGATCGCCAAGATCACCGGCATCAAGCTCTGCGCCGCCTTGCGCCAGCAGCACGGGTTTGACGCCATCAGTCTGATGCCCACCAACCTCTACGGGCCTGGAGACAACTATCACCCCACCAACAGCCACGTGCTCCCCGCGTTGATCCGGCGCTTCCATGAGGCGGCCGAGCGGGGCGACCCCACGGTCACCTGCTGGGGCACCGGAGCTCCCTTGCGGGAATTTCTGCATGCGGATGATCTCGGCGAGGCCTGTGTCTTCGCCCTCGAGCGCTGGAATCCTGATGACCCCGGCGCCCCTCGCGATGACGAGGGCGCACCGCTCACCCACCTGAATGCGGGAACAGGGGTCGACCTCACGATTCGTGCCTTGGCCGAGGCGGTGGCTCAAGCCACTGGATTCCAGGGAGAGATTCTCTGGGATGCCAGCCAGCCCGATGGCACCCCCAGAAAGCAGCTGGATGTCAGCCGCCTGGCCGGCCTGGGTTGGCGGGCCCGCATTCCCCTGGCCGAGGGGCTGACCAGCACGGTGGCTCTGTTCCGCGAGCAGCTTCAACAGGAGCTCGTGCGCCTCTGATTCCCGCCTGGGTTCCGCCGTGCCGACGGCACGGCGGAACGGGCGCGCGCTTCAGCCGGCGAGGGCCGCCTGAATCCGTGTCATCGCCTCCTCCACATTGGCGCGCGTGTTGAAGGCGGACAGGCGGAAATACCCCTCCCCCGCAGCCCCGAAGCCACTGCCAGGGGTGCCAACCACGTGCGCCTGCCCGAGCAGCAGGTCGAAAAAGCCCCAGGAATCGGTGCCTGCCGGGGTTTTCACCCACACGTAGGGGGCCTGCTCCCCCCCATGCACCTCCAACCCTGCCGCCGCCAGCTCCCGGCGAATGATGGCGGCATTGTCCATGTAGAACTGGATCAACCCCCGAACCTGCGCCTGACCCTCAGGGGAATACACAGCCTCAGCCCCGCGCTGCACGATGTAGCTCACTCCGTTGAACTTCGTGCTCTGGCGCCGGTTCCACAGGCCCCACAATTCCACCGCCTCTCCGGAGGCGGTCGTGCCCATCAGGCCCCGGGGCACCACGGTGAAGGCGCAGCGGGTGCCGGTGAAGCCCGCATTTTTGGAAAAGGAGCGAAACTCGATCGCGCACTCGCGCGCTCCCGGGATCTCATAGATCGAATGGGGCAGGGAAGGATCCTGGATGAAGGCCTCATAGGCGGCGTCAAACAGAATCAAGCTGTTGTTGGCGCGGGCGTAGGCTACCCACTCCCCCAGCTGCTCCCGCGTCGCCACCGCGCCGGTGGGGTTGTTGGGAAAGCAGAGATAGATCAGATCCACCGTCTCCGCCGGGATGCGAGCGGTGAAGCCGTTTTCCGCGTTGATCGGCAGGTAGGTCAAGCCGCCGTATTGCCCCGCGTCGTCGGCCTCCCCCGTGCGGCCCGCCATCACGTTGCTGTCCACGTACACCGGATACACCGGATCGGTGACAGCGATGCGGTTGTCGCTCCCGAGGATGTCAAGGATGTTCGCGCTGTCGCACTTCGAGCCATCGGAGATGAAGATCTCCTCCGCGTCCACCGCGCAGCCGCGGGCTTGGAAGTCGTGGCGGGCGATGGCCTCCCGAAGCCAGGGATACCCCTGCTCCGGGCCGTAGCCATGGAAGCCCTCCCGGGTGCCCATCGCGTCCACGGCGGCCTTCATCGCCGAGCGGCAGGCCTCGGGCAACGGTTCGGTCACATCGCCGATGCCGAGACGGATGATCGCCGCCTCGGGATGGGCCGCGCTGAAGGCCTTCACGCGGCGGGCGATCTCCGGAAACAGATAGCCCGCCTTGAGCTTGAGGTAGTTGCCGTTGACCTGGACCATGAAAGGCGCGCGGCCCGCTGCGGGCACGGGAGAACTGGGCGCGATTGTCCTATGGCGCCGCGCCCCCGCACGGCCTGCTCCGGTTCGGGTCTGGAGCCTCTGCCTACGATCAAGGCTGTGCCGCTGAGGCCGCCATGTCCATCCCCACTCTCGCCACCGACGTGGTGGATGTGGCCAGCCTGATCGACCTGGAGATCAGCAAGCCCGCCCGTTATCTCGGCAACGAGCTCGGCGTGCGACCCCGCGACTGGGATCGCGACTGGTCGGCGGCGGGGGTGCGCTGGGCGCTGACCTACCCCGAGGTCTACGAGGTGGGGGCCAGCAACCTCGGCCACATCCTTCTTTATTCCATCCTCAACACGGTTCCCGGCCAGCTCTGCGATCGGGCCTATCTCCCCGCCGCCGACCTGGCCCGTCGCCTTCGCCTGCGGAAGCTGCCCCTGTTCGGCGTGGAGAGCCGCCGTCCCTTGGCCGCTTTCGATCTGCTCGGCTTCAGCCTCAGCTACGAGCTCTCCGCCAGCAACATCCTGGAGATGCTCGATCTGGCGGGCCTGCCCCTGCGGGCGTCCCAGCGGGGCGACCGCCCCCTGGAGGATCCCGACTCCCCTCCGCTGATCTTCGCCGGCGGGCCCACCGCCACCAGCAATCCGGAGCCGTTCGCCGCCTTTTTCGACTTCATCGCCCTCGGGGACGGGGAGGAGCTGCTGCCGGAGATCGGGCTGGTGGTGGCCGAGGGACGCGCCAGCGGCCTCAGCCGTCTCCAGCTGCTGCGCGACCTGGCTCTGGTGCCGGGGGTATATGTCCCCGCCCTGTATGGCCCGGGAGAGGACGGGGTGACGATCGTGCCCTTGGAGCCCGGGCTGCCGCGCCGCATCCGGCGCCGCACCGCCACCCCGATGCCCCACTACGCCACCGGCCTGGTGCCCCACATCGAAACCGTGCACGATCGGTTGACGGTGGAGATCCGGCGGGGCTGCACCCGTGGCTGCCGCTTTTGCCAGCCCGGCATGCTCACCCGCCCCGCCCGGGACGTGGAGCCCGCCGATGTGGTGGAGGCGGTGGAGGAGGGCATGCGCCGCACCGGTTACGCGGATTTTTCTCTCCTTTCCCTCAGTTGCAGCGACTGGTTGTCGCTGCCGGCGGTGGGCGTGGAGCTGCGCAATCGCCTGGCCGATCACAACATCAGCCTCACCCTGCCCAGCCAGCGGGTCGACCGCTTTGATGGCGCCATCGCCCACATCCTCGGCGGCACCAGGCGAGCGGGGATCACCTTCGCGCCGGAGGCCGGCAGCCAGCGGCTGCGGGATGTGATCAACAAAGGGCTGAGCGATGCCGACCTGCTGCGGGGCCTGCGCACGGCCATGGAGCACGGCTATCGCAAGGTCAAGCTTTATTTCATGGTGGGTCTCCCTGGCGAAACCGACGCGGATGTGCTCGCCATCGCCGACACCTGCCGGCGCCTCCAGCGGGAGTGCGCCGACCTGGGACACCTCTCCCTCAATCTGACCATCAGCACCTTCACCCCCAAGCCCCACACCCCGTTCCAGTGGCACAGCGTCAGTCACGCGGAGATTCGTCGGCGCCAGGAGCTGCTGCGCCAGGCCTTGCGGGGCCTGCGGGGGGTGAGGAGCAACGTCACCGACACCCGCCTGGCCGCCATCGAAGACTTCATCGGCCGGGGCGACCGCCGTCTTGCCCCGGTCATGGAGGCGGCCTGGCGTGCCGGCGCCGGCCTGGACGCCTGGTTTGAGTCGGCCGCGTGGAGCCATGCCACCTGGACCGCCGCGATTGCCGACGCAGGGCTGGAGGGGCGTTATCGGGCGCTGGAGATGGGCGACTGGTCTGCGGCGGAGGCCCTGGCGGCCTCTGATCTGGACACCTTCTGCCGCCAGCCCCTCCCCTGGGACCACATCGACAGCGGCGTCGACAAGGGGTGGTTGGCGGCGGACCTCAAACGAGCCCTGGCGGCCGCGGAGGTGCCGGATTGCTCCTTTGCCGCCTGCAGCCACTGCGGGGTGTGCGGGCCAGAGCTTGGGCACAACGTGGTGCTGCCTCCCCCGCCGACGCCACCCGCCCTCCCGGCGCGCAAGCCCCCCAGCGAGCGGGTCTGCCGGCTGCGCTTCGGCTTCCGCAAAACCGGATCCCTTGCTTGGATCAGCCATCTCGACACCGTGCGCTTGCTGGATCGGGCCCTGCGGCGCGAGGGCTTGCCGGTGAGCTTCAGCGGTGGGTTTCACCCCATGCCGCGGTTGCAGATCGCCCTTCCCCTCCCCTTGGGAGTGGAAGGGCACGGGGAGTGGCTGGACCTGGAGTTTTGCGAACCGGTGGAGGCGGAGGAGGTGCGCCAGCGGTGGCAACGGCAGTTGCCCGCAGCGTTCCACCTGCTTACGGCGCTGGCGGTTCCGGTGGCGGGGCCGAGCCTGTCGCAGGAGCTGACGGCCGCCCGCTGGCGGTTTGCCTTGCGCCCAGCCAGGCCTCCTGAGCCGACGGCGGACCACCCTCCCTCGGTGGCGCCGTTCCCGTGCAGCGCCCCTGCGTCCGCCGTCGCCTGGCCGGAATCGGAGGCGTGGGGGGAGGCGTTGGCGGCAATGCGGGAGCTGGAGAGCTGGATCTGGCAGGACCACGACAAGAAGGGTCGCCCCCGTCAGCGGGAGTGCCGCCCGTCCCTGCGGCAGGTGCGGTTGTGCGGCCATGACGCGGCGGAGCCACAGGTGGAGCTGGAGCTGGAGACCCTCATCGACGGCCAGGGATTCGGCTTGCGGCCCGAGCATCTGCGCAGCTGGTTGAGTTCGCACTTCGGACAGCCTTTGCGGCTCGGAGAGATGCGACGGGAGGCCTTGCTCTTGCGCACGTGCTAACGTGAAATTGTCTGATAGGGGGGAGGCGCGCCCCCATCTCCTCTCAGGCCTTTCACGCTTTCCGTGCCACGGCGGTATCGCCTAGCAAATCTTTTGGAAAGCAACGCTGCACCAGCCACACACAACAATTTTTGTTCATTTTCAGAGGATTTGCTCTGTATGTCTGCCTGATGATCCTCTCGGTCATCCAATTGGCAGTGCGATGATGTTTGGTTGGGCAGTCAAAGCAGTCAAGACTTTTATTTTTCATTCCAAACAGGTCTTGCTGTGATCCTCACGGGGTTTCCTTGAGGAGATCCGGAGTCTTGCGATTCCGTTCAGACCTCAACGTTCAGATCCTCTCTGACCCAAGGGCTCAAAACTTCACAGAGACGTATTTCTTCCATGCCCCAGCAGATCGTGATCGCCGAGCAACTGCGGATCGCCGCAGTGCTCAGTGACGACCGTGTCGATGAACTGGTGGTGGCCCAAGGCCGCTATCAGATCGGTGACGTGTACCTCGGCACAGTGGAGAACGTGCTGCCGGGAATCGACGCGGCTTTTGTGAACATCGGTGAAAGCGAAAAAAACGGCTTCATTCATATCTCTGACCTGGGTCCGCTGAAACTGCGCAAAGGCGGCGCTGGCATCACCGAACTGCTGGAACCTCGCCAGAAGGTGCTGGTTCAAGTGATGAAGGAGCCCACCGGCAGCAAGGGCCCTCGGCTCACGGGCAATCTCAGCCTGCCCGGCCGCTTCCTTGTCCTGCAGCCCCATGGCCAGGGGGTGAACATCTCCCGTCGCATCAGCAGTGAGGCCGAACGCAACCGTCTGCGGGCTCTGGGCGTGCTGATCAAGCCTCCGGGTTCGGGATTGTTGATTCGCACCGAAGCCGAAGGGGTGAGCGAGGAGCTGCTGATCGACGACCTGGAGGCTCTTCTGCGCCAGTGGGAGGCGATCCAGCAAGCGGCGGAAACCGCCGTGCCCCCTGTTCTCCTGAATCGGGATGAAGATTTCATTCACCGGGTGCTGCGCGATTTCTATGGGCCTGAGGTGGTGCGGGTGGTGGTGGACACCCCCGAGGCCGTGGCCCGGGTGAATGGCTTTCTGGGCGAGGATCAGGCCCAGCTCACGGTGGAATTTCACGATGAATCCTCGGAGCTGCTGGAGCATTTCCGCGTCAATTCCGCCATCCGGGACGCTCTGCGCCCCCGGGTGGATCTGCCCTCCGGGGGCTATGTCATCATCCAGCCCACCGAGGCCTTGACGGTCATCGATGTCAATTCCGGCTCCTTCACCCGCTCAGCCAACGCGCGCGAAACGGTGCTCTGGACCAACTGCGAGGCGGCCACGGAAATCGCCCGTCAACTGAAGCTTCGCAACATCGGCGGCGTTGTGATCATCGACTTCATTGACATGGAGTCACGACGGGATCAATTGCAGCTGTTGGAGCACTTCACCCAGGCGGTGCGCCATGATTCCGCGCGGCCCCAGATCGCGCAACTGACGGAATTGGGACTTGTGGAGCTCACCCGCAAGCGCCAGGGCCAGAACATCTACGAGCTCTTCGGACGGGTTTGCCCCAGCTGCGGCGGCCTGGGCCACGTGGCGGTGCTGCCCGGAAAGGACACCCTTCAACCCCTGGCCAGTCTGCCGGGAGTGGTGCGCACCGTTCCCTCCAGCCGGCCCGAGGTCCTCCCCGTCGTTGCCCCGTTGGAGTCTTCGAGCGGTCGACGGCGCCGGGGCGGTCGCGGGGGACGGGTTGGCGAGAGTTCAGAGGCTGGCTTGCTACCCGCTCTCGCCGGTGACCTCCCTTCGGGGGATGCGGCGGAGAGTGCGCGGCCGGAGCTGGAGGGAGGAAGCCGTCGCCCCGAATTGGAATTCATGGCTGTGCCGATGGATGCCGCCCAAGAAGAGGTCTATGGCTGGATGGGCTTCAATCCGGAGCTCCTGCTGGATCCACCCCCCAGCGGCGACAACCTGGTGATGCGCGTTGTGCGGCCGGGCTGCGACCCGGAAGCTGTGCTGGAGGAAGCCCGGCAGCAGTTCACCGCCTCCGGATCACGGCGCCGGCGGCGGGGAGGTCGTGGTGGCGAGCCGCGCCCCTCCACGGTGGAGACCCAACCGGTCTCCCTTGAGGGCGAGGGAGAGGGGGACGACCGTCTCCCCCCCGTTCCCCTGGCCAGTCCGGCTGACATCGTCACCGTGGAGGTGCCGACCCGCCGTCGCGTCAGCCGCGGTGGAGAATCCCGCAACGGTGGGCCCGCGAGCGGCGAGCCCTCGGATGTCGGAGGCCCCGAAGAGGCCGGTGACGACCTGAACGCCGACCCGCGCCGCCGCCGCCGCCGCTCCTCCGCTGCGGTGTGAGCGCCCCGGCGGCGGCGGAGCCGGGCTGGGCCGGGGTGGATGAGGTGGGACGCGGTTGTCTCTTTGGCCCCGTGTTTGCTGCCGCTGTGGTTCTCCCCACCCGAGGGGAGACCTCCCTCCTTTCCGCAGGTCTCACGGACAGCAAAGCCCTGAGCCCTCGCCAGAGGGCACGGCTGGTGCCCCTGATCCGGCAATGGGCGGAGGCCTGGGCGATCGGTCAAGCCAGCGCAGCGGAAATCGATCGTTTGGACATCCGCCGAGCCACGGAATTAGCCATGCAGCGCGCCCTCCAACGCCTGGGTCAGCCCGTCGCGCTGGTGCTTGTGGACGGCATCCTTCCCCTGCGCCCCTGGCCGGGGCCACAACGCACCGTCAAAGGTGGTGATCGTCTCTGCGCCGCCATCGCGGCGGCGAGCGTGCTCGCCAAGGAGGAGCGGGACGCTCTGATCCGGCGCCTGGCTGAACGGTTCCCCGGCTATGGCCTGGAGCGCCACATGGGCTACGCCACAGCACACCACCGCCAAGCCCTCCAGACCCTCGGGCCCACCCCCCTGCATCGCCTGACCTTTCTGCGCCGCACCCTCCAATCCCTCACGCCTCCTGCCTGAGGTCCACCGCGCGCCTCCTCTCCAACGCCTGCTAGGCCTGGTCCAACGCCTGACAGGCCTGGCCTCGAGCCCCGCACCACTGCTCAAAGTCGAGCAACAGCTGCTGGCGCACACGATTGCGCATGCCCAACAGGATCCCCCGCAACACGGAGCGCCCGGTCGCCTCCAGAACCCGTGGAGGCACCAGTTTCAGCAGGGGGGGCTGGCTCACCCGCACCGCCAGGGTGGCCTCCCCCGCCAGGCCCTGGTCTGACGCTTCCAGCCAGGAGCGCAGGCCGAGCTGGAAGTCGTCCACCATTCCCAGACCCTCCAGCTGGCAATCCACCGCCTCCAGCTCCAGTCGGTCGCCCTGATGGTGCGATCGCAGTTCCACCACCGGTTGGATCTGCAGCTGGAAGATCTGCACGCGCGTCACCCTGTAGCGGTAGTGCCCCGGCCCAAGGGCCACGAGCTGCTCGGGATCGAGAAGAGAGGCCACCACGCGCTCCTCGTCCCTGAGGTACGCGGGGAGGTGGTCGGCGCCTGCCAGAACAGGCAGGTGGAGTTGCTGGCTGGAGCTGAAGGCCAGGGGCATGGCCAGGGGAAGCCGGCAGGGCATGATCCTATCCATCACCCTTGTTTGCGCCATGCGTCTTGCCTACCTGGGCCCAGCCGGCACCTATGGGGAACAGGCCGCGCGACGTTTGGCGACGCTGGAGGGCATGGCGGCGGAGTTCGCGCCCCAAAAGGGGATCCGGGCGGTGATTCAAGCCCTGGCGAGCGGCGGCTGTGAGGCTGCCGTGGTGCCGGTGGAAAACTCCGTCGAGGGTGGCGTGAGCACATGCCTGGATGCCCTCTGGGAGCATCCGGAGTTGGCGGTGCGACGCGCCCTGGTGTTGCCCATCCGCCATGCCCTTCTGGGCAGTGGCCCCCTGGAGGGCATCAGCGAGGTGCTCTCCCATCCCCAGGCCCTGGCGCAATGCGGCCTGTGGCTGGGCGCCCACCTTCCCTCCGCCTTGCAGCTGCCCACCAGCTCCACCGCTGAGGCGGCCCGTCTGGTCAAGGGAAGCCGCTTCCGCGCCGCCATCGCCTCCCGGCAGGCCGCTCGCGACCACGGGCTGGAGGTGTTGGCCTATCCGATCAACGATGTGCCAGGCAATTGCACGCGGTTTCTTCTGCTGCAGCGCAACCGGAGGGAGGACACAGGGCCCTTCGCCAGCCTGGCCTTTTCCCTGCGATCGAATCAACCGGGGGCCTTGCTCCAGGCCCTGGTTTGCTTTGCGGCCCATGGACTGAACATGAGTCGCATCGAATCGCGCCCGTCCAAGCGCGAAATGGGGGAATACATCTTTTTTGTCGATCTCGTTCTGCCTGCGCAAGGGGCGGACCCGTTGGCTCTGGCGCTGGATCAGTTGCGACCGCTCTGTGAGCACCTTGCCCTTTTCGGCACCTATCCGCTGGACACCCTGTCGCTTGAGGAGGACGGAGGTGACGAGGCCGAGCCAGTGGTGGTGGGCGAGCGCTCTGCATCCACCACCCCCTGAGGATGGGTTTCGGGCAGGGCTTTGCGACCGCGAAAGACACCGAATTGCATCATTCCGGAGCGGAAGGCCCAATCCATCAGCAGCAGGGTCGGGGTCTCCCGCAGACCCTGGAACAGCGCACCCGGCCCCAGGCTGAGCACAGCCAGTGGACGCCGAAATCCCTCGAAGATGGATTCCCGCCAAGAGGGGAGGGTGGCGGCCGTCCAGTCTGCGGATTCCACCCGCAGGCCTCCATTCCAGGAACTTTGCCGCAGGTTGGCGGTGAGCGAAGCGATGCTGGCGAATTCCGGGTGGGCCCATTGCTGGAGCAGCTGGCGCATCACAGCAGCCTCGAAGGGGGTGAGGGGGCCGTCGGCTGGGTCGCGGCGATTCCAATCCGCCACCGCCAGCTGCCCACCCGGGCGCAACACCCGCAGCAGTTCGTCGGCGTAACGCTGCTTGTCAGGCATGTGCGGGGACGCCTCCACGCTCCAGACGGCATCGAAGGAAGCGTCTGCCAGGTCAAGGTCGAGGGCATCCATCACTGCGAAGCGACAGCGGGCGGCGAGGGAAGAGGGCGTGAGGGCTTGGGCCCGGGCAATCTGCGCTGGGCTGATGCTGATCCCCAGAACCGTGAGTCCGTAATCACGGGCCAGAATGCGCGCGCTGCCGCCAATGCCGCAACCCACATCCAACACTGTGCTGCCTGGAGGGAGCTGATCCAGTCCGCTCCAGCGCACCAGCGCATGGACGAAGTCCACCTTGGCTTGACGGAAATCCCTGGCCCGAGGGGGAGTGCCGTAATGGCCCAGATGGACATGATCGCCCCAAAGGCGCTCCAGCAGGGCGTCATTGGTCCAGCGATCGTAGGCATCCGCAACGCTCTGCGTGCCCCGGAAGCGACGGGCGGAGCGAAGCCACAGCCAGGCCCCCGGGATCAAGACCGCCACCACAACCACACCCGAGACCAACAGCCAAGCAGGCAACGACACCCCAGCGTTCACCCGTTGGCCTCGTTCCGATCTGAGGAGGAGAAGGTGTCCTTCAGCACGGTGCGAGCCGCCAGCTGGCGTCGGGTCTGGTCAAGCAGATTGAGCTCTTCCCGCAACCGCTGACCTGTGTCGGTGATCTCCAAGAGGGCCTGCTGGTGGTCGGCCACGGGGCCTCCCAGGTGGGAGCCGATCCAATAGGAGAGCTCGCGAGGCAGGTCGGGCAGATCTTGAGGAAGGACGGTGGTTTTGCCGACAAGCTTTCCCGTGAGCTCCACCACATCCTTCAGGGCTTGGGTCACCTCTTCGGTGAGCTCATGCAATTCGTCAGGGGTATTGGACACTTCATCTTCCAGCCAGCTGACCATTGCCACACGAAACGGTGTGTCGCGCAGGATCTTCAACACACGAAAACGCTGCTGACCCATGGTGACAATGTTGCTGCGATCATCCTCCAAGCCTTGGCAGTGAATGATTTCCGCGCAGCATCCGATCGTGGCCATGCGTTTTTGCTGCGGATCCCACCGCACCACGCCAAAGCGCCGATCCTCCGCCATCGCGGTGCGAAGCATCATGCGATAGCGGGGTTCGAAAATGTGCAAGGGGAGGACTTCCTGGGGGAAGAGCACCACATCCGGCAGAGGAAACAGGGGAAGCTCACGCACAGCGAGATCAGTCACGGGCGGCACCACAACAGGGTTGAAGCCACCCGCAAAGGTCCAGCATCGTCAAACGTGGGTGATAGACCTCGCACCATCTCAGTGAATCGCTAAGGACGATCCTAGATAGCTTGCTCAGGCAGTGTGCCTTCGGTCAGAGCTTGACCTCAATGTCAACCCCGCTGGGAAGGTCAAGTTTCATCAAGGCATCGATCGTCTTGGAGCTGGGACTGTAGATATCAATAATGCGGCGATGTGTACGCGTTTCAAAGTGCTCGCGTGAATCCTTGTCGACGTGAGGAGAACGCAGGACACAATAGATTTTGCGCTTGGTTGGTAGCGGAATTGGTCCAATTGCTGTCGCCGCAGTGTGATCTGCGGTCTCGATGATCTTGTCGCAGGAGAGATCGAGCATGCGGCGATCAAAGGCTTTCAGCCGGATCCGGATCTTCTGTTGCGAGAGGGTGGAGGACGTCATGGGGCGATGGGGGCAAGAGCCAGAAACGAAGGTGAATTGTCGAGGTTCAGAGGTCGTGAAGCAGATGGGCAGGAGGGCTCCCCATTGGAGTCCCTGCCTGCCCGCATGGAATCAGCGTCTCATTCCACAATTTTGGAAACCACGCCGGCACCGATGGTGCGGCCGCCTTCGCGGATGGCAAAGCGCATGCCCTGCTCGATGGCAACAGGGCAGATGAGCTCAGCGCTCATCTTGATGCGGTCACCAGGCATCACCATCTCCACGTTGGAGCCGTCATCGGCGGTGAAGGCGGTGATCTGGCCGGTCACATCCGTGGTGCGGATGTAGAACTGCGGCCGGTAGCCTGCGAAGAAGGGAGTGTGACGACCACCCTCTTCCTTCTTGAGCACATACACCTCTCCTTCGAACTTGGTGTGGGGCTTGATGGAGTTGGGCTTCACCAACACCATGCCACGCTCGATGTCTTCTTTCTGAATGCCGCGCAACAGCAGACCGACGTTGTCACCGGCCATGCCTTCATCGAGAAGTTTGCGGAACATTTCCACGCCCGTGACGGTGGTTTCGCGGGTGTCCTTGAGACCAACGATTTGGACAGTTTCGCCGACTTTCACCTTGCCCCGTTCGATTCGGCCGGTGGCCACGGTGCCGCGACCGGTGATGGAGAAGACGTCCTCCACGGCCATCAGGAAAGGCTTGTCAATTTCCCGCTCGGGCTCAGGAATCGATGCATCCACGGCCTCCATCAGCTCATCAATCTTGGCTTCCCACTCCGCGTCGCCCTCCAGGGCTTTCAGGCCGGAGACCTTGACCACAGGGATGTCATCGCCAGGGAAGTCGTAGCTGCTGAGCAGCTCGCGAACTTCCAGTTCCACCAGCTCCAGGATTTCCTCGTCGTCCACCATGTCGCACTTGTTGAGCGCCACCACCAACGCCGGCACGCCCACCTGCTTGGCCAGGAGGATGTGCTCCTTGGTTTGGGCCATGGGACCATCCGTGGCGGCCACCACGAGGATGCCGCCATCCATCTGGGCCGCCCCCGTGATCATGTTCTTGACGTAGTCAGCGTGTCCCGGGCAGTCAACGTGGGCGTAGTGACGGTTCTCGGTCTCGTATTCGACGTGCGCCGTATTGATGGTGATGCCGCGCTCACGCTCTTCGGGGGCGCCATCGATCTGGTCATAGGCCTGGGCCTTGGCCATGCCCTTTTTGGCAAGCACACTGGTGATGGCAGCCGTGAGGGTGGTCTTGCCGTGGTCAACATGGCCGATGGTGCCAATGTTGACGTGAGGCTTTTTCCTCTCAAACTTCTCGCGAGCCATGGTGAAGAATCGGGGGTTTAGGGGTTGGGTTGATGGGGTTGAAGATCAGGAATTGCCCTGATTCTTGGAGATGATGGCTTCAGCCACGTTGCGAGGAACCTCCTCGTAATGGCTGAATTCCATCGAGAAAATACCCCGACCCTGGGTCATGGATCGGAGCTGGGTGGCGTAGCCGAACATTTCAGCCAGAGGCACTTTGGCCTGGACCTTGGACTGCCCATCATCGACGGATTGTCCTTCGACCTGGCCACGGCGGGAGGAGAGATCACCGATGATTGGACCGAGGTAATCCTCGGGGATTTCAACCTCCACCTTCATCATCGGCTCAAGAAGCACTGGATTGCACTTCTTGACGCCGTCTTTGAAGGCCAAGGAGCCGGCAATCTTGAACGCCATCTCTGAAGAGTCGACGTCGTGATAGGAACCGTCCACCATGGTGACTTTGATGTCAATCATGGGGTAGCCGGCGATCACGCCCGACTCGCAGGTTTCCTTCATGCCTTGCTCAGCGGGGCCAATGTATTCCTTTGGCACCACGCCACCAACAATTTTGTTGACGAACTCAAAACCGGTTCCCGGTTCGCCGGGCTCCATCTCAATCACCACGTGTCCGTATTGGCCTTTGCCACCGGTTTGTCGTGCGAATTTGCCCTCTCCTTTGGCGCTGCCGCGGATCGTTTCCCGATAGGACACCTGCGGGGCACCGATGTTGGCCTCCACTTTGAATTCCCTCAACATCCGATCCACCAGGATCTCCAGATGCAATTCGCCCATGCCCGCGATGACAGTCTGGTTGGTTTCGGGATCGGTGGAAACGCGAAAGGTAGGATCTTCGTCGGAGAGGGATTGCAGGGCTTTGCCAAGCTTCTCCATGTCGCCCTTGGTCTTCGGCTCCACGGCCACGGAGATGACAGGTTCGGGAATGAAGAGGGATTCCAGAATGATCGGGGAGTTCTCCACACACAAGGTATCTCCCGTGGTGGTGTCCTTCAGCCCGAGAACGGCACCGAGATCGCCGGCCCGCAGCTCATCCACCTCCTCCCGCTCATCGGCCTTCAGCAGAATGAGACGAGAAATGCGCTCCTTCTTGCCTTTTGTGGAATTCAATGCGTAGCTGCCTTTTTGTAGGACGCCGCTGTACATCCGCACAAAAGTCAACTTGCCATAAGGATCGGCCATGACCTTGAACGCGAGCGCACTGAATGGCGCTTCGTCATCGCAAGGGCGACTCGACTCCGTGCCATCGGGCAACACCCCTTGGATGGGAGGAACGTCAACCGGTGCGGGGAGATAATCAACAACAGCGTCGAGAACGAGTTGCACGCCTTTGTTTTTGAAGGCGGAGCCACACAGCATGGGCACCATGCCATGGTGAACGACACCATTGCGAATGCCTTTGATGAGTTGGTCTTCGCTGAGCTCACCATTTTCAAGGAAGGCTTCCAGCAATTCCTCATCTGTTTCTGCCACAGATTCCATCAATTTCATCCGCCACTCTTCCGCCAGATCCGCAAGATCCGCGGGGATCGACTCCTCCAGAATGTCGGTGCCAAGGTCATTGGTGTAGACGATAGCTTTGTTCCGCACCAGATCAATGATGCCCTTGAGATCACCTTCAGCACCAATCGGCAATTGAATAGGAACAGCGTTAGCCTTCAGGCGATCCTTGATTTGCTCATAAACCTTCAGGAAATTGGCACCGGTTCGATCCATCTTATTGACGAACACAATCCGGGGCACGTTATATCGATCAGCTTGCCTCCAAACGGTTTCAGACTGGGGTTGCACGCCACCGACGGCACAAAAGACCGCAACGACCCCATCCAACACCCGCATGGAGCGCTCGACTTCGATCGTGAAGTCGACGTGGCCAGGGGTGTCGATGATGTTGATGCGGTGATTGTTCCAACTGGTGGAGATGGCCGCAGCCGTGATGGTGATGCCACGTTCTCGCTCCTGCTCCATCCAGTCGGTGACAGCGGCGCCGTCGTGGACCTCGCCCATCTTGTGCACCACGCCGGAATAAAAAAGAATTCGTTCCGTTGTGGTGGTTTTGCCCGCGTCAATGTGCGCGGCGATGCCGATGTTTCTGACGCGATCCAGGGGATAGGCGCGGGCCACGAGGGTCGTCTCCGGGGGGGATGGGCGGGAAAAAACGGGCGATACTCTACAGAGTGGATGGCTTTCTCTGAACCGGATCCGCCCTTGGTCTCCAGTTCACGCTCTGGATTTAGTAGCGGTAATGGGCGAAAGCCTTGTTGGCTTCCGCCATTTTGTGCGTCTCCTCACGCTTGCGCACCGCGCTGCCCGCTTCATTGGCGGCATCCATCAGTTCACCAGCCAACTTTTGGGACATGCTGCGACCGTTGCGCGCCCGGGAGAAATTCACCAACCAACGCAGAGCCATGGCTGTGCCCCGCTCCTGGCGCACTTCCATGGGCACCTGATAGGTCGCCCCTCCCACGCGACGGGCCCGCACTTCCACCAGGGGAGTGGCGTTGCGCACCGCAGTCTCAAAGAGCTCCAGAGGATCGCCCCCCGTGCGCTCGTTGATGAGGGTGAAGGCATCCGAAAGGATGCGCATGGCGGTGGACTTCTTGCCGTGCTTCATCAGTCGGGCCACCATCATCGCGGCCAAACGGCTGTTGAACTGGGAATCAGGAAGGACGGGACGCTTTTCAGCGGCGTTGCGGCGGGACATGGAAGGGAGACGGGACTGCTTGGGAATTCAGGGGGGAGGATCAGGCCTTGGGAGCCTTGGCGCCGTACTTGGAGCGGGCCTGCTTCCGATCCTTCACGCCTGCGGTGTCCAACGTGCCGCGAATGATGTGATACCGAACACCGGGCAGGTCTTTCACCCGGCCACCGCGAATGAGCACCACAGAGTGCTCCTGCAGGTTGTGGCCGATGCCGGGGATGTAAGCCGTGACTTCAAAGCCGGAGGTCAGGCGAACCCGAGCGACCTTCCGCAGAGCCGAGTTGGGCTTTTTGGGCGTGGAGGTATAGACGCGAGTGCACACTCCCCGGCGTTCCGGGCAGGCGCGAAGGGCGGGAGACTTGGTTTTGCGCGTGAGACGCTGCCGCTCGGTGCGGATCAGCTGCTGAATAGTGGGCATCGATGGCCGAAGGACTGCTCGGGGGATCGTGGTCGGACGGCCGACCGCTGATGACAATCCAACACCTTACTTCCCCGTGGTCCAGCCCCCCTTCACCGCGCTGAAGGCAGCGCCGCAAGCGCAGGAGCGGATGCCCTCCGAGGCCCGCATCACGAAGCCGGCCCCGCTGAGATCACCCCGGTGGTCGAGCTGCAGGCCCGCCAGCAGCTCGTGTTGCTGACGCGGGGCGTAGAGGGTGACGCCGTCGGCGCGGGCCACGGGCTGGCCGGCCAGATGGCCGGCCCGCAGGCGAATCACCCATTGCTCGCAGGTGCCGGGGAGCAGGTCGATGTGCATCATCCCCGGCGTGCCGGCCACGGCGGCCTGGCGGCACAGTTCTGCGGCGGCAGCTGGCGTGAGGCGAAGACTCTGGCCCTTGGGCACGGCGGGCGAAATGGGGCCACCTCAGTTTGACAGCAGGCCCACGCCAGTGGAATGGGGACCCATGCGCCGCGCTCCGGAGGGCGTGGGATCAGCCGGCGCGCCGCCCCCGCCCTCCGCCGGTGCCGATCGGGGCACCAGGCCGAGACCGTTGTGCACGGCGGAGACCACGCCCCGGCCCTTCACGGCGTGCCGCCCGCCCATCACCAGGCCCGTGGAACTGCCGCCATCGAGGTTGAGGGCGTCTCGCAGGCCCGCCGCGCGCAGAATCCGGGCCGTCTCCAGCAGCGTTGGCCCCGCGTCGTCGACGCCCTGAAGGGTGACGAGCCAAAGCTGGCGGCCATCGCTGCCGATGACCGTTCGCGGTGCCCCCTGGCGAAGAAAGGCGGGGGAGAAACTCTCGGCCCCGCCATCCAGGACGATCTGCCCATCCAGCAGCAACAGCGGCCCCCCGCCCACCACGTTGGTCGCCTGCCCCAGGTCGCTGCTGCTTTGGCTGGAGAACTGCAGTCGCGTTCCCGGACTCCAGGGCAGGGGAGCCCCTCCGCGGGCCACCAGGAGATCCTCCCCGGGCCGCAGGGGCACACCCGTCGCCAGCGCCGCGCTGTCGAGGCGGCTCTGCACGACGCCATCCCGCAACACCACGCCTCGCTCCGAGCCGCTCAAGGAGCGGTAGAGGGGGCCCCAATCCACCGTGTAGCGGGCCAGCCCGGAGCGCACGTAACCGCTGTTCACGAACAAGACCGGCAATGGCCGACCGCTGCCATCGCTCACCCACTCCCGAAGTTCCAGACGGCCGAAGCGGGGCAGGGCGGAGGGCTCCCAGGCCACAACCCCCCGATTCAGGATGGGCCCGGACAACCAGCGCCCCCGCTCCCGCAGGGCTCCGAGGGGCAGGCGGCGCACCCGGTTGAAGTAGCCGCCATTGACGGCCACCAGGGCGTCGTAGCGCCGAGCCAACAGGGGAAGGGTGGACAGGCCTTCCATCCCGGAGCCGCGGCTGAGGGCGCGCAGCTCGAGGGAGCTGTTGAGCGGATCGACGCGCACGCTGTTGCGTCGCAGCCGTCGCCCGTTGGACACCACGGTGTCCTCGCTCCACTGGATCTCTGAACCAAGCAGGGCGCGCAGGCGGGGGTCGATGGCGTCCGGAGCCGGAGAGCGTCCGCTTGCCGGATCGGAGGCGCCCGTGGCGGCGAGATCGATCACCACCCGGGACGGGCCGCCGAGAGTGAAGACGCGCAGGGGAGCCGAGGGGGGGCGCAGCGCCCATCCCTCCCCCTCCGGCCCGGCGCTCAGCCCCAGCTGGCGCAGGGTGTCGGCGAGATTGGGGGTCACCCGGGCCGCCAGCCAGACCCGGCCCTCGACGCCGCGGACCACCGCAGGCCCGCTCAGATCCAGAACCACGCGGCGTTGCCCCGGGGGGGCGGCGCTGGCGCGCGCCTGACGCAGCACGGGAACGGGCAAGCGCAGCTGCAGGTCGGCCCCCTCGATGCGCGCCGTCAGGCCGCCCGGAGCCAGAAAAGGCGCCACATCGATCGCCACCTCGTCGGCCAGCGACAGCTGCTCCGCCGCCGGCACGATCCGCCGTTGGCCGAACCATTCCAGGTCGAGAGCCCCATCCGGGCGGGAGCGGCCGCTGAAGCCCATCTGGTCCTGGAGCACCTCCAGAGGCACCCAGAGTTGGCGCGGGGGCTCGTCCAGAGACCCCACCCATCGCCAGGCCGCCCGCTGGGGCTGGCCGTTGACGCGCAGAACCGATCCCTCCCGCAGGCCCCCCTGGACGCTCGGGATCCCTGGCCTGCGAAAGGGCTGGACGGGGGGGGCGTCGCTGGCAGGAAAACGCTCGGGAGGCTGGGAGGCGGGCGGCGGTGGCGGGGGCTGCAGGGGGCCGGGGCCCGGTACGGCGGAGAGCGCCAGCGGCCAGGTGGCCACCAGAGCGCCGAGAACAGCCATGCCGACGGTTGGCCTTCGCATCGTCCCCTCTCCCCCGATCGGATACCGAAAGGTAGACCCCGTGAACGGCGAATGAATGCCGCTCCCTAGGATCCTTTGTTGAAGACCTTTGCCTGGGCTCCGTTCCCCGATGCGGCAGGCCATCCTGCAGCCCGCGGCAGCCCTCCACCGCCAATGCCCCTCCCCTCCCCCGCCAACCGCTCCGAAGCCACCCGGCCCCAGAGGGACAGCTTCTCCGCTGAGGCGCAGTTGGGGGAGAAGGATGCCTGCGGCGTGGGGTTCATCGCCCATCTTGAGGGCGCGGCCAGCCACTGGATCCTGAGCCAGGCCTTGCGGGGCCTTCGCTGCATGGAGCATCGGGGCGGTTGCGGCGGCGATGCCGACTCCGGCGACGGAGCTGGCCTGCTGACGGCCATCCCGTGGGGCTTCCTGGAGGAGATCTGGTCCCCGGTGGCTCGCGTCAGCCGCCAGAGCGTGCGCGGCCTGGCGATGGTCTTTCTGCCCAGGGAGGACGACCGCCGCCAGGTGGCGCGCGCGATCTGCGAGCGGGAGGCGGAGCGCCTGGGCCTGCGTTGCCACGGCTGGCGAACCGTTCCCGTGCAGGCGGAGGTTCTCGGTCCCCTGGCCCGGGAGACCGCGCCGGTGATCGAGCAATGGCTTCTGGAGGCGCCGGAGGCGTCCAGCTCCGTTCCGGCCGATGTCGACGCGGTGGAAGCCCTGCTCTTCCGCCTGCGGCGCCGGGCGGTGGATCGGGCCCGCGAGGTCTGGGGCAGTGGCACCACCGATCTTTATTTCGCCTCCATCAGCGCGCGCACGGTCGTCTACAAGGGCATGGTGCGCTCCGAGGTGCTGGATCGCTTCTACGCCGATCTGCGGGATCCGCGCTTCAGCGTCAACTTTGCCGTCTACCACCGCCGCTTCAGCACCAACACCCTGCCCCGCTGGCCCCTGGCCCAGCCCATGCGCCTGCTGGGCCACAACGGCGAGATCAACACCCTCCTGGGCAACATCAACTGGGCCAGTGCCGCGGAAGCCAATCTTGAGGTGGTGTGGGGCGAGGCCGCAGCCGACCTGCGTCCCCTGGTGAATGCCGCCTTCAGCGACTCCGCCAACCTTGACGCCACTCTTGAGCTGATGGTGCGCAGCGGCCGGCCGATCACCGACAGCCTGCTCACCCTGGTGCCCGAGGCGTATCAAGGCCAGCCCGATCTCCTCTCCCGCCCGTCCATCCGCGCGTTCTACGAATACAACGCCTGTCTGCAGGAGCCTTGGGATGGGCCGGCCCTGCTGGTGTTCAGCGATGGGCGGATGGTGGGAGCCACCCTCGACCGCAACGGACTGCGGCCGGCCCGGTATTGCATCACCCGCGACGGCTTCGTCGTGATGGGCTCGGAAACCGGCGTGGTGGAGCTGGAGGAAGCCCGGATTCTTGAAAAGGGGCGCCTGGGGCCGGGGCAGATGCTGGCCGTTGACCTGGTGAAACGGCGCCTGTTGCGCAACTGGGATGTGAAGGCAGAGGCGGCGGAACGCCATCCCTACGCCCAGTGGATGGCCGACCATCGCCGCACCCTTGGCCAAGGGCCCTGGCGCGTCGAGCGCCAACGGGGCGAACACGACCTGCTTCAGCTGCAGACCGCGTCTGGCTTCACGGCGGAAGACATGGAGTTGGTGATCGAGGAGATGGCCGGCCAGGGCAAGGAGCCCACCTATTGCATGGGGGACGACATTCCTTTGGCTGTGCTCTCCAGCCGGCCCCACCTGCTTTATGACTACTTCAAGCAACGCTTCGCCCAGGTCACCAACCCGCCGATCGACCCCCTGCGGGAACGGCTGGTGATGAGCCTGGAGATGCATCTGGGGCGTCGCGGCTCCGCCCTGAGGCCCGATCCCGCCGGGGCTGCCGTGCTGCGGTTGGAGACCCCGGTGCTCAACGAGTCGGAGCTGGCCGCCCTGGCCGATCAGGGGATGAGCGTGGCCACCCTCTCCACCCTGCTGCCGGTGGTGGATGGGCCTGCGGGGTTGAGGAAGGCCTTGGATCGCCTGACCTTTGAAGCCGAGGCCGCCGTGCGCGGCGGCAACCAGATCCTGGTGCTGTCCGATCGGACGGATGGCGGCATCACGGCCTTGTTCACCACGATCCCACCGCTGCTCGCCGTCGGGGCGGTGCATCACCACTTGCTGCGGCAGGGATTGCGCCTGCAGGCCTCCATCGTCGTCGACACCGCCCAGTGCTGGAGCACCCATCACCTGGCCTGCCTGATCGGCTACGGCGCCAGCGCTGTTTGCCCCTGGCTCGCCTGGGAGACCACACGCCATTGGCTGCTCCATCCCAAGACCCAATCGTTGATCGAGCGGGGCAAAATCCCCTCTCTCACCATGGAGGCGGCACAGAACAATGTGCGCAAGGCGATGGAGGACGGGCTGCGGAAAATTCTCTCCAAGATCGGCATCTCCCTTCTGGCCAGTTATCACGGAGCCCAGATCTTTGAAGCCATCGGTATCGGCGCCGACCTGATCGACCTGGCGTTCAAGGGCACCACCAGCCGCGTCGCTGGCCTCAGCCTCACCGACCTGGCCAGCGAAACCCTGGCGTTTCACAGCAAGGCCTTCCCTGAGCTGAACCGCAGCAAGTTGGAGTTCATGGGATTTGTGCAATACCGCACCGGTGGCGAATTCCACATGAACAGCCCGGAGATGGCGAAGGTGCTCCACAGCGCCGTGGCGGCGGGACCGGGTTACGACCATTTCGCCACCTACAAGCGCTTGCTGGAGGGTCGGCCCCTCACCGCCTTGCGCGACCTCCTCGAGCTCACCCCGGCCCCCACCCCCCTGCCCCTCGACCAGGTGGAGAGCGTGGAGAGCCTGTGCGCCCGCTTCTGCACCGGGGGGATGAGCCTCGGCGCCCTGAGCCGGGAGGCCCATGAGGTGCTGGCCGTGGCGATGAATCGCATCGGCGGCAAGAGCAACAGCGGGGAGGGCGGGGAGGATCCCGTGCGTTTCGCCACGCTCAGCGATGTGGACGGGGAGGGGCGCTCCGCCACCCTGCCCAACCTGCGCGGCCTGCGCAATGGCGACACCGCCTGCTCCGCGATCAAGCAGATCGCCTCCGGCCGTTTCGGGGTCACTGCGGAATATCTGCGCAGCGGCCAGCAACTGGAGATCAAGGTGGCCCAGGGCGCCAAGCCCGGGGAGGGGGGGCAGCTGCCCGGACCCAAGGTGGATGCCTACATCGCCGGTCTGCGCCACAGCAAGCCGGGGGTGGCGTTGATCTCGCCACCGCCGCACCACGACATTTATTCCATCGAAGACCTGGCGCAGTTGATCTTTGATCTGCACCAGGTGCATCCGGCGGCGAAGGTGTCGGTGAAGCTGGTGGCGGAGATCGGGATCGGCACCATCGCTGCGGGCGTCGCCAAGGCCAATGCGGATGTGATTCAGATCTCTGGCCACGACGGCGGCACCGGCGCCTCCCCCTTGAGCTCGATCAAGCACGCCGGCAGCCCTTGGGAGCTGGGCCTGACGGAGGTGCACCGCTCGCTGTTGGAGAACGGCCTGCGCGACCGGGTGCTGCTGCGGGTGGATGGCGGCCTGAAGACCGGCTGGGATGTGGTGGTGGCGGCGCTGTTGGGGGCGGAGGAATTCGGCTTCGGCTCCGTGGCGATGATCGCCGAGGGCTGCATCATGGCCCGGGTGTGTCACACCAACAACTGCCCGGTGGGGGTCGCCACCCAGAAGGAGGCCCTGCGCAAGCGGTTCACCGGTCTGCCAGAGCACGTGGTGAGCTTCTTCCTCTTTGTCGCCGAGGAGGTGCGGCAACTGCTGAGCGTGCTCGGGGTGGCGAGCCTTGAGGCGCTGATCGGCCGCAACGACCTGCTGCGCCCCCGTGATGTGGCCCTCACGAAGGCGGCCTCCCTGGATCTCTCCGCCCTGCTGGGTCCCGTGCCCGCGGCCAGCGATCGCTCCTGGCTGCGGCACGCTCCCCTGGCCCATGGCAACGGGCCGATCCTGGAGGATCTGCTCCTGAGCGACCCCGCTGTGCTGGAGGCCATCGAGCGGCATGGCCTCGTGGAGCGCAGCCTGGCGATCGTCAACACCGACCGCAGTGTCGGCGCGCGCCTTGCGGGCGAAATTGCCGGGCGCCATGGCGATCGGGGCTTCTCCGGCCAAATCCACCTCACGTTGAGCGGCGCCGCCGGCCAGAGCCTGGGTTCCTTCCTGCTGCAGGGGATGCACCTGCGCCTGGTGGGTGAGGCGAACGACTATGTGGGCAAGGGCATGAACGGCGGGTCCATCACCCTGGTTCCCCCCCCCGGATGCGCCGATCCCGGCAATCAGGTGATCCTGGGCAACACCTGCCTCTACGGCGCCACCGGTGGCGAGCTCTACGCCCGCGGTCGGGCGGGTGAGCGCTTCGCCGTGCGCAACAGTGGCGCCCGCACCGTGGTGGAGGGGGCCGGCGACCACTGCTGCGAATACATGACCGGCGGGGTGGTCGTGGTGCTCGGGGGAACGGGCCGCAATGTCGCCGCTGGCATGACGGGGGGGGTGGCCTTTTTCTTGGATGCGGAGGATCGGCTGCTGTCGCTCCTCAATCCCGACACCGTGGCCGTCCACCCACTCACCACTCCAGAGCAGGAGGGCCTCCTTCGCCCGCTCCTGGAGGAGCATCGTCGGCGCACGGAAAGCACGCGCGCGGCGGCCATCCTCGACGATTGGCCCAGCTGGAAGGGGCGCTTCAAGGTGTTGGTGCCCGCGAGTGAGCTGGCGACCGTTGGCCTGGCCCAGCGGGAGTCGGTGGTGGCTTGAGGGTGGGGAGATCAGCGCGGGTGATCGCGCATCAGCCGGCGCACCTCGCCGGCGTGGTAGCTGCTGCGCGTCAGCGGGGTGCTGACCACCTGCAGAAAGCCGAGCGTCTCTTCCCCGTGGCGGCGGTAGGCCGCGAACCGCTCGGGGGTGACGAAGCGCCGCACGGGCAGATGCTTCGACCCTGGTGAGAGGTATTGGCCGATGGTGACGATGTCCACCCCGTGGCGGCGCAGATCCGCCATCACGGCGAGGACGTCCTCATCCCCCTCCCCCAGGCCCACCATCAGGCCGGATTTGACATAGGTTCGGGGCCACCCCTCCCTCACCCGTCGCAGCAGGGTCAGGGAGCGGGTGTAGTCGCCCTGGGGCCGCACCTGGCGGTAGAGGCTCGGCACCGTTTCGATGTTGTGGTTGAGCACCTCCGGAGCTGCGGCCATCACCCGGGCCAGCGCTTCGGCATCCCCGCAGAAATCCGGAATGAGCAGCTCGATCGTCGTCAGGGGCGAGCGCTGGCGCACCTGCTCGATGCAGGCCACGAATTGGGCGGCTCCCCCATCCGCCAGATCGTCGCGGTTGACGGAGGTGATCACCACATGGGACAGGCGGAGCCGCTGCACGGCCTCGGCCAGCCGTTGGGGCTCGCTGGGATCGAGGGCGCGCACGCTGCGGTCGAAGTCGATGTCGCAGTAGGGGCAGGCCCGGGTGCAGCCCGGACCCATGATCAGGAAGGTGGCCGTGCCGCCGGCGAAGCACTCGCCGATGTTGGGGCAGCTGGCCTCCTCGCAGACCGTGTTGAGGTGCAGATCTCGCAGGAGATCGGCGACCTCACCGATGCGCTCCCGTTGGGGGGCCTTCACCCGAAGCCACTCCGGCTTGCTGGCGGGGACCGGTCCCGGCAGCGATGGGTGAGGGGAGGTCAAGGGGCGGCGGGGCGCGGTGCGGAGAGGGGGGGGGGAAGGAAGGGAGACGGCATGGACGTCCTGTCAGACACCCCATGGCGATCAAGCTAAGCCATCCAGGCAGAACTTCCCCGTGGCCGCCCCAGCGGACGGGCAACAGCGGCGAGGCCATCTCGTAAAGTTGTCCTTACGGGATGTAGCGCAGCTTGGTAGCGCACTTCGTTCGGGACGAAGGGGCCGCAGGTTCGAATCCTGTCATCCCGATTCTCCGCTCTCCGCCCCGGGCGGATAGCCCCTGGGAGTCAACAGCAGGCCCTCCTGTTCCCGGGTTTGGCTGTTGCCGATCAACACCAGGGTGAACATGTCCACGGCCTCGCTCGGGAAGGTGGCCAGGGTGTGCGTGGCCAGGCGTTCGTCGGCCCGGCCCAGCTGCCGGGCCAGCACCACCGGGGTGGTGGGCGGCCGGTGGGCCAGCAGCAGCTCGCGCGCCCGCTCCAGCTGCCAATCGCGGCCCTTGGAACGGGGGTTGTAGAGCGCCACCACGAAATCCGCCGCCGCCGCCGCCGCCAGCCTCGCTTCGATCAGGGGCCATGGGGTGAGGCGGTCGCTGAGGCTGATGGTGCAGAGGTCGTGCATCAGGGGAGCGCCGACCCTGGCTGCGGCCAGCTGGAGGGCCGAGATGCCTGGATGCACCGCGAAGGCGGGACGGTCCAGGTGGGGCAGCTCCCACCAGAGCTCCAGCGCGAGGCCGGCCATGCCGTAGATGCCGCTGTCTCCCGAGGAGATCAACGCGACCCTCAGACCCTCTCGGGCCAGGGCGAGGGCCTGGGCGCAGCGGGCTCGCTCCTCGGTGAGTCGGCCGTCGAGGCGGAGTTGATCCGGGCGCCGCAGGGGTTCCAGCAGATCGAGGTAGAGCCCGTAGCCCACCCAGACGGTGCAGCGGGACAACACGCGGCGGGCCTCCGCCGTCAGCAGGTCGAGGGCGCCCGGGCCGCTGCCCACCAGGTGAAGGGCTCCCCGCCCGGGCGCCCACTGACGCCGCGCCAGGGCGATGGCCAGGGTGGCCGCGCCCCGCTCTCCGTCCCTGGCCCGGCCGATGCGCTTCTCCACCAGAAGCGCGTCGGCGGGCAGCGCGGCGGAGGGGCGGCCTGGATTGGCCTCGGCCGCCGCCGCCGCCAGCAGGGCTGCCGCCTCGGCCACGCTGGCCGTGCCCATCTCCCGTTCCACCACGGCGGAGGGATGGGGCACCGCGACCGTGGCCAGCGCTTCGGCCTCGTAGAGACGCAGGGGCCACCCCCGCCGCTCCGCCAGGGCGAGCAGGGCGGCTTCATCTCCCTTGCGGGTGCAGCTGGCGAGCCCGGCCACCGCCCGGGGAGCCAGGCCCGCCGCCGCCAGGGTGGTGTCGACCAGCCGCTCCAGCAGGGTGAGGCTGGTGTCGCGTTCGCAGCCGACCCCCAGCCAGAGGCAGGGCGGATGCCAGCGGCATCCTTCCCCTTCCCGCACGCTGATCTCCAGGCGGCCGGGGCCAGCCTCGACAGGGATGGGGGGCTCCGTCGCCGGGGCGGCGGCCGCCAGTCCTCGGGCCGCCTCCAGCTTCTGCCAATCGGTTTGTCCGCACACCTGCACCACGAGCCAGGGGGTGTCGTCCTCCTGGCGGGAGGCGGCGCGCATCAGGGCCGACCAGTCGCCCGATCCCCGCTGCCAGCCCCAGGCGGTGCCAAAGGCATCCAGCGCCAGGCGTCCCGCGCTGGCCGTTGGACCGGTGCACACGGCCGTGGCCCCGAGCAGGCCGGCCAACTCCTCGGCGAGGGCTTCCCCCCCCGCCTGATGCCCCCCCACCAGGGGCAAGACCCAGCGGCCTCGGGGATCGATCACCACCACAGCCGGGTCGCTGCGCTTGTCCGTGAGCAGGGGCGCCACGAGCCGGGTGACCAGGCCGCAGGCGCCGATGGCCACCACGCCCGACACCCGCAGCCAGTGGGCGGCCAGCCAGGCCTCCGGCGCCTCCTCCCCGCCGGGCCAGCGGATGAGGAGCCCGTCCAGGGCCTGATCGAGTTGGCGAAGCAGGGGCTCCGCGGCCGGGCTGAAGCCGATCGCCGCGAGGGGCTTGGCGCGAGGGGAGGAGGTCGTCATTGGCCGAGACGCTGGCCGAGACGCTCCCGCAGCCAAGGGAGGGTGGAGGAGCGTTCGGGTCGGCGAAGGGTGCCGTCGCTGTTGACCTCTTCCCGCGCGGACCGGGGCGTGCCGCCAGGGGCAGCGGCGGCATCGCCAGCACCGTTGGCTGGTGCTGCCGTGGTGTCTGGTTCCAGGCCGGGGGCGGGTTCCAAGGAGCGGTGGTCGGAGTCGCTGTCCTCGGGTGGCGCGAAGGCCGCCTCAGGCAGGGGGGCGGCCTCGGTGTCTGGCGACACCTCGGGCGACACCGGACCCTCTGGAGCCACGGGGGGATCCGGGGAAGCCGCCGGCCGATCAGGAGACAGGATCCGCTCCGGTTCATTCGGCCGCTCCGGGCTGTTCGGCAGCTCCTGGGTGGTGGGCGGCTCCGGATTGGGTGATGACTCCTGGCTAGGTGATGGCTCCGGGCTGGGTGATGGCTCGGGGCTGGCGGGTGGTTCGGGCGCGAAGGGTGGTTCGGGTCCCGGGTCGGCCTCTGGGGGGGGCGCCAGGGCGGAGAGCGGTTGCTGGCCCAGCAACACGGCCAGTTCCAGGTCAGTGAGGGCATCGGCCGGGACGCGGGCGGAGCCGCTGGCCCCATTGGCGGAGACCACCACCTCCTGCAACAGACTGTTGAATGGCGGGTTGAGGGGGTCTCCCCGGCCATCGAGGAGCTCCAGCAGCAGGGCATTGCCGCCCGGTTTCCAACCCTGGAGCCAAAGTGGCGTCTGTTGATCCACCAGCACGCTCTCGCCATTCACGGTGAGCCGCAGCCGCCACCCCGCGCTGTCGCTGCGCAATCCCTGCAGCGGGGTGTCGATCAGCAGCCAATCGAGCAGGAGAGGCGGTGGGCCCGCCCTGCCGAAGGGGCTGACAGGGATCAATTGCGGGGTGCCCGGCGCCGGCAGGATGGCTGGATTCGGAGCCAGCCGATGGATGCGGATCTGGCGTAGCGCTAGGGGACTCTTGTGCGCCTCGCCCCAGGGCTTGGCCGCGTAGACGGTGAGCCGATGGCTGCCCGGGGAGAGCGGTGGCATCTCGATCTCAGTGTCCACCGTGGGACGGGGCGGCTCCCCATCCAGCTGCACCACGAGATGGGGTCCCAATCCCAAGGGACCCGCGTCCACCAGGGGCCAGTCGCCCACCTGCATCCGCAGCGTCCAGGGCCCGTCAGGGAGGATCTCGCCATCGGCGGGGGCCAGGATGCGCACCGTTGGATTCCTGTCCTCGAGGGCCAGCCTCGCCTTCCGCACCCAGGCGGGAGGGGGCACCTCCTGGAGCCGCTGCGGAGAGGCCTCCGCTCCAGGCGCCGAGACGCTGGGGCTGTCCCGGCGCCCCGGGAGATGCCAGTCGAGGGCCTCCACGCGGGTCGGGGCGACAACCATCTGCAACAGCAGAGCCAACCCCAGCGCCCGCGCCAGCCAGCGACGGCCTTGGCGACCTCCCACGCGGATCCTCCAGGCAAAGAGGCATTCTGCTCAGCGGCCGCCACCGCACGGGCGCGTGGCGCGGCGGGGCTTGGACGGGGGCCGGGGAACACGAAGGGCGCCCGGCGATTTGAGACAGCGAAGAAATCCAGGATCGATATAGCAAATTCACTTCCAGACCCCAGTCGCAGCCTTGAAAAGTCCGGGATTGAACCTTTGTAACTGGCAGCCAAAAAAGCTTGTTTTCGCCCCCTATACTTTCGCCAGCGGTCCCCTGTCGGGGCCCAAAGCGCCAGTCATGTCCAGGGTTTTGCCTGGCCGACTGGAGCCCATGGCGGTTTCCGGTCGCTTGCGACCTGGCCTCCGTGGGTCCCACCAATGGCCCCGGTTTCACCGGGTCGCCATTGA
The DNA here is from genome assembly GCA_046047935.1 of Cyanobacteriota bacterium. GTDB lineage: Bacteria > Cyanobacteriota > Cyanobacteriia > PCC-6307 > Cyanobiaceae > Cyanobium. The sequence goes on along the minus strand of JBJOHA010000049.1, from coordinate 4,814 downwards.
AGGGGTGGACCACCACCTCGATTCCGTCCCTCGAGGAACCTCTCGATGACTATCAGCCCACCAGAGCGTGGGAAAAAGGCGGAGGAGTTGGTCGACCGGAACCCGGTTCCGGCGACGTTCGAGCTTTTCGAGAAGCCCGGACATTTCGACCGCACTCTTGCCAAAGGTCCCAAAACCACCACCTGGATTTGGAACCTCCACGCCAACGCTCACGACTTCGACAGCCACACGAGCGATCTTGAAGAGGTCTCACGCAAGATCTTCAGCGCTCATTTCGGCCATCTGGCCGTCATCTTTATTTGGCTGAGCGGCGCCTTCTATCACGGAGCCCGCTTCTCCAACTACAGCGGCTGGCTCGCCGATCCCCTGCACGTCAAACCCAGCGCGCAAGTGGTCTGGCCGATCTTCGGCCAGGAAATTCTCAATGGTGACGTGGGTGCCGGCTTCCACGGCATTCAGATCACCTCCGGCCTCTTCCACGTTTGGAGAGCCTGGGGTTTCACCAACGAGTATCAGCTCCTCTGCACGGCCATTGGCGCCCTCGTCATGGCCGGCCTGATGCTGAACGCCGGTGTTTTCCATTATCACAAAGCAGCTCCCAAGCTCGAGTGGTTCCAGAACGTTGAGTCGATGCTCAACCACCATCTGGCCGGTCTGCTTGGGCTCGGTTCCCTGTCCTGGACAGGCCACCTGTTGCATGTGTCGCTGCCCACAACGCAGCTGCTGGATGCCATCGACGCCGGTCAACCGCTCGTGCTGAACGGCAAGACCATTGCCTCGGTGGCGGACATTCCGCTGCCCCACGAGTTTCTCAACCAGGATCTGCTCACCCAGCTGTTCCCCGGTTTTGGAGCGGGCATCTCCGCTTTCTTCACCGGCAACTGGGCCGCTTACAGCGACTTCCTCACCTTCAAGGGAGGCCTGAATCCGGTCACCGGCAGCCTGTGGATGACCGACATCGCCCATCACCATCTGGCGATTGCGGTGCTCTTCATCGTGGCGGGGCACATGTACCGCACGAACTGGGGCATCGGCCACAGCATCAAGGAGATCCTTGAAGGTCAGAAGGGAGATCCCCTCCTGTTCCCGGCTCCGAACGGCCACAACGGCCTCTTTGAATTCCTCACCACCTCCTGGCACGCCCAGCTGGGTCTCAACCTGGCCATGTTGGGGTCGCTCACGATCATCGTGGCGCACCACATGTATGCGATGCCGCCCTATCCCTACATCGGCGTTTCCTATCCGACGCAGTTGTCACTGTTCACGCATCACATGTGGATCGGTGGCTTCCTGATCGTTGGTGCCGGAGCCCACGCGGCCATCGCCATGGTGAGGGATTACGACCCGGCGAAGCATGTGGACAACGTGCTCGATCGGGTGCTGAAGGCCCGCGACGCCCTGATCAGCCACCTCAACTGGGTGTGCATCTGGCTGGGCTTCCACAGCTTCGGCCTTTACATCCACAACGACACCATGCGTGCCCTGGGTCGTCCCCAGGACATGTTCAGTGACACCGCGATCCAACTGAAGCCCGTCTTCGCGCAATGGATCCAGAGTCTTCACGCCGCCGCCGCTGGCACCACCGCTCCCAATGCCCTCGCGGGCGTGAGTGAGGTGTTCAACGGGTCTGTGGTGGCTGTGGGAGGCAAGGTGGCCGCCGCTCCGATTCCCTTGGGCACGGCCGACTTCATGGTGCACCACATCCATGCCTTCACGATCCACGTCACCGTGCTGATCCTGCTGAAGGGTGTGTTGTATGCCCGCAGCTCCCGCCTGATTCCCGACAAGGCGAGCCTGGGCTTCCGTTTCCCCTGCGACGGCCCCGGCCGTGGCGGCACCTGCCAGGTGTCCGCATGGGATCACGTGTTCCTGGGGCTGTTCTGGATGTACAACTCCCTGTCGATCGTGATCTTCCACTTCAGCTGGAAGATGCAGAGCGACGTTTGGGGCACGGTGAATGCCGATGGCACGGTCTCGCACATCACCAACGGCAACTTCGCTCAGAGCGCCATCACCATCAATGGCTGGCTGCGTGACTTCCTGTGGGCTCAGGCCGCTCAGGTGATCAACAGCTATGGCTCGAGCTCCAGCGCCTATGGCCTGATGTTCCTCGGCGCCCACTTCATCTGGGCCTTCAGCCTGATGTTCCTGTTCAGCGGCCGCGGCTACTGGCAGGAGCTGATTGAGTCCATCGTTTGGGCTCACAACAAGCTGAGGGTTGCGCCGGCGATTCAGCCCCGTGCGCTGTCCATCACCCAGGGCCGTGCAGTCGGTGTCGCCCACTATTTGTTGGGCGGTATCGCGACGACCTGGTCGTTCTTCCTGGCCCGCATGATTGCGGTCGGCTGACCTCCACCTGACCTTTCCCAATGGCAACGAAATTTCCTTCGTTCAGCCAGGGTCTGGCACAGGACCCGACAACCCGCCGAATCTGGTACGGCATCGCCACGGCTCACGACTTCGAGAGCCATGACGGCATGACCGAGGAGAGGCTTTATCAGAAGCTCTTCTCCACCCATTTCGGACACCTGGCCATCATTGGCCTCTGGGTTTCGGGCAACCTGTTCCATATCGCCTGGCAGGGCAACTTTGAGCAGTGGGTCGCCGATCCACTCCACGTTCGTCCCATCGCGCACGCGATTTGGGATCCCCACTTCGGACAGGGCGCCATCACGGCCTTCACCCAGGCCGGCGCCTCCTCACCAGTGAACGTGGCCTATTCCGGCCTGTATCACTGGTGGTACACGATCGGCATGCGCACGAATGCCGAGCTGTACCAAGGGGCCATCTTCATGATGATCCTCTCGGCTTGGGCCCTCTTCGCCGGCTGGCTGCATCTGCAGCCCAAGTTCCTGCCTTCCCTGGCCTGGTTCAAGAACGCGGAATCCCGCCTGAACCACCACCTGGCAGTGCTCTTCGGCTTCAGCTCCATCGCCTGGACCGGACACCTGGTGCACGTGGCCATTCCCGAATCCCGGGGTGTTCACGTGGGTTGGGACAACTTCCTCTCGGTGTCTCCCCACCCGGCGGGATTGGCTCCCTTCTTCACTGGCAACTGGGGCGTCTATGCCCAGAACCCCGACACTGCGGGGCAGATCTTCAACACCTCCACGGGTGCTGGCACCGCGATCCTCACCTTCCTCGGTGGATTCCATCCACAGACGGAAGCGCTTTGGTTGACGGACATCGCCCATCACCATCTGGCCATCGGTTGCATCTTTGTGATCGCCGGCCACATGTATCGCACCAACTTCGGCATCGGCCACTCGATCCGCGAGATCCTCGACGCCCACAATCCGCCCAAGGGAACCCCTGGTGACCTGGGCGCCGGCCACAAGGGTCTCTACGACACGATCAACAACTCCCTGCACTTCCAGCTGGGATTGGCCCTGGCCTCGTTGGGTGTGGTGACCAGCCTGGTGGCGCAACACATGTATGCGCTGCCGTCCTATGCGTTCATCGCAAGGGATTACACAACCCAGGCGGCGCTCTACACGCACCACCAGTACATCGCCATCTTCCTGATGTGCGGTGCGTTCGCCCACGGTGCGATCTTCTTCATCCGGGATTACGACCCAGAAGCCAACAAGAACAATGTGTTGGCGCGGATGTTGGAGCACAAGGAAGCGATCATCAGCCACCTGAGCTGGGTGTCGCTGTTCCTTGGTTTCCACACCCTCGGTCTCTACGTCCACAACGACGTGGTGGTGGCCTTCGGCACCCCCGAGAAGCAGATCCTCGTGGAGCCTGTGTTCGCTCAATTCGTGCAAGCGGCGAGCGGCAAGGCGCTCTATGGAATGGACGTGCTGCTGGCCAATCCCAACAGCTTGGTGAGCAATGCCCCTGGTCCTGGCGCCGTCTGGCTGCCGGGCTGGCTGGAGGCCATCAATTCCGGCCAGAACTCCTTGTTCCTGCAGATCGGACCGGGGGACTTCCTCGTGCACCACGCCATCGCACTGGGACTGCACACCACCACCCTGATCCTGGTGAAGGGTGCCCTGGATGCACGGGGTTCGAAGCTGATGCCCGACAAGAAGGACTTCGGCTATTCCTTCCCCTGTGATGGCCCCGGCCGTGGCGGCACCTGCGACATCTCCGCGTGGGATGCCTTCTACCTGGCGCTGTTCTGGGCGCTGAACACCGTGGCCTGGGTGACCTTCTACTGGCACTGGAAGCACCTGGCCATCTGGCAGGGCAACGTGGCCCAGTTCAACGAATCCAGCACCTACTTGATGGGCTGGTTCCGCGACTATCTGTGGCTGAACAGCTCTCAGCTGATCAACGGATACAACCCCTCCGGCACCAACAATCTGGCGGTGTGGGCCTGGATGTTCCTGTTCGGTCACCTGGTGTGGGCCACGGGCTTCATGTTCCTGATCTCCTGGCGGGGGTATTGGCAGGAATTGATCGAAACCATCGTGTGGGCGCATCAGCGCACGCCACTTGCCAACTTGGTGGGCTGGCGCGATAAGCCGGTGGCTCTGTCGATCGTTCAGGCCCGGGTGGTGGGTCTGGCGCACTTCACAGTGGGCTTCTTCCTCACCTATGCCGCCTTCCTGATCGCCTCCACGGCGGGCAAGTTCGGATAACGCGTCCGATCAACCCTGTCTCCACGAGGGACGTCCATCGCCTCCGGCCTCAGGGCCGGGGGCTTTTTTTGTGGGTTGGTGCTTGGCGGAAATGCTGGGAATAGGGGAACCCTTCACCCGCGATCCCAAGACATCCACCCCAGGACTGAATCAATGTGTGTCCCAATCGCCCTGGCCTGAGCCGCCAGCCAGCGTTGTCCATGATGGGATCCGCATCCAGGCCTG
>JBJOHA010000048.1:0-4109 GCA_046047935.1 Cyanobacteriota bacterium | reverse complement strand
TTCATCATTGCCTCGGTGGCGATCGTTTTTGTCGATGCTGAATTGGCGTCCCGTGCGCGAAATCGAAGCGAGAACGAACGCCTTGAGGCGCGAATCCGAGATGATCAGGAAAGAGGCCGAGCAGATCAAGAGCGAGGCCGAGCAAATCAAGAACGAGACAGAGCAGCTGAGGCGCGAGAACGCCAGGCTCAGGAGGCTCAACGCCAAAGCACAGACCTTGCTTTCCTCCGTCGATCAGCTCTGCTTTCCGCCCGAGTCCAACTCGATCCCTCCGACACCAACCGAGCCCGACTCCAAGCCTTCCTCTCCCTGATCACCGGGCAGCTCCCGGACGACGCAGATGACCCGTGACCAACCAGCCAACACCATCGATTGCGCTGGTTCTGGTTCTAGTTCTGTCCCGCAGTTTTTCTGGCACGGTGGGCCATTGCGGTGCACCATCAGCCGACCCATGACGTCGATGCCGCACCCTTGATCCGCCTCAAGCTGCCAGCGGACCATCCCCTCCGCCTCCCTGCCATCCCCTCCGCCTCTCGGCCATTGGCTCTCGCGCAGCCATTCGCTCTCTCGCAGCCGTGCGCTCCAGCTCGCTCAAGCCGCCAAGGGTGGCTCGGCGCAGCGGGCGGCGCGTTGGCGGCTGCCGAGTTTGCGGGCTGGCTTGCGCGGTTGGGCGCGCAGGAGGAGCCGTTCTGAGGCGGCGTCGAGCACCACATGAATGGTGCGCTGGTGGCGGTCGGTGTAGGTGGTGAAGGTCAGATCGTCAGGCACCACGTCACAGCGACGGATGGCGCCATCACGGAGGAGGAAGAGGGGCATGGGGATCGCGGGTGCGTGCGCCCATGACGCCATGGATCCGACCCGTTGTCCAGGGGGTAAGGGCGGAGGGTTCATGACGAATGGCGCCTTTGGTAGGGAGCGCGACACGATCAGGATGTGCGCCAGACGCCTTGCGGATGCCCCGTGACCAACCAGCCAACACCCAAACAGGGACTGATCTCCGGCGACCGCAGTGCCCGTGCCCGATGACCAGCGGCTGGAATGGCGGCTCGCCGATGGAGACAGCAACCCCTGCCTGTTGCGCCAACGCTCCGGGCCCGCCCCTTTGCGGCAGAGGGATGAAATCACAGCAGCCAGCCAAGGGATCGCCGTTGCCAGCCAAGGGATCGCCGTTGCCAGCCGAGGGATCGCCGTTGCCAGCAAAGCGACCGCTGCCATGGAACGAACGCCTTGACCCTCAGCGCACGGCGGTGGCCAGGGCGGGGCGGCCCTCCACCGGAGCGGTGAGCGCCTCCTGCAGGGGGGCGCGGCCGTAGTCGCGCTCGAGGAGCGCCATCACGGTGCGGCCGAAATCAGCGGGGTTGCGGGAGAAGGCCTCCAGGCAGATCCGGCCGAACACGCGACCCATCGGCTCCGGATTCCAGAGGAGCTTGCGGGCGGTCCACGGCATCATGCTCATCGGGTCGTAGCCCTCGCGGAGGCGTCCTGTGTCGAAGGCGTGCTGCTCCAGGTGGGTGTGGGGTTGGAGGCCAATGAAGAAGATGGCGGGCTCCACCTTGTCCGCCCCGAAGATCGCCTCCAGCTCCCGGTGATAGGCCACGGTCTGGCGAATGGTTTCGGGACGCTCGTCGATCACGTTGAAGGAGTAGTTCACGGAGATGTGCTCGCGGAAGCCGGCGCGGGCGAGCAGGCGACAGTTATCGAGCACCGTGCGCAGGTTGTAGCCCATGCGCATGCGACGCACCAACTCCTGCGAGCCGGAGGTGATGCCGATCTCGAAGTAACTCATGCCCGTGGCCACCATCAATTCCGCCAGCTCGGCGTCCAGGTTGTCGGCGCGGATGTAGGCGGCCCAGCGGATGTCGCTCATGCCCTCCGCCAGGATCGCCCGCAGCAGCGCCTTCGCGTCTTCGATGTAGCGGCGGGCGGGAATGAACTGGGCATCGGTGAACCAAAAGCCACGCACGCCAAGGTCATAGAGCTGGCGCATCTCCGCCACCACCTCTCGCACCGGGTTCACGCGCACCGCCTTGCCTTCGATCACGGTGTAGACGCAGTAGCAGCAGTTGTGGGGACAGCCGCGTTTGGTCTGCACCCCCACGTAGAAATCACCACCGTCGAGATACCAGTCCATCTGCGGCCAGATGGAGCTGATGTAGGTGTAATCGCAGGCGGTTTTCTCCAGCGGCGCCGGCGGCTCATGGATCAGTCCGGCACGAGGCGTTTCGCCCACCACGTAGCAGCGCTGCCGCGCCAGGGATTCCCCCCGCAGCATCGCCTCCAGCAACACCTCTCCCTCCCCCACAGACACCACCGTGCCGCGGGGCAGCCCACGGCCCAGCTGCTCATAAAACACGCTCACGGCACCGCCACCGACCACCGCTCGCGCTCGGGGCTGGTGGCGCCGCGCGCGACGCAACCCCCGGCGAATCAGGCGCATGTTGCGCCGCAGCTCGCCGTAATACGCCGCCATCAATCGCAGACCCCCCAAGGCTCCCCGCAGGCGCCGCAAGGGATGGCGGCTGTAGAACACCTCGAAGGAATGCTGCAGCGGATTGCCCCCCCGGCCATCCACCGGCGCGTAGATCTGGATGTCGCGCCAGGAGAACACCAGCAGGGTCGGGCGAAAGTCATCGATCGTCTCCCGCAACACCTCGCGCACATCGAGCAGGGGCACCGCCGCCAGGTCGAGGAGCTCCTGTGGCAGGTCGGGAAACCGTTTATGCAGATGGTCCGCCAGGTAGATCGGCCCGATCGGAAAGATGGGATTGCAGGGCAGGCGCACCAGCAGCACCCGTTCGCCCGGGGTGGCGAGGGCAGGCATAGGCGCCGTTGGCGAGGGTGCGGACAAGGGAGCGGGGTTGTCTCGGGTCGGGACCCTAACAACGCCATCCGCTGCCTTGAGCCCCTTCCTGGCGCAGGCTTTCCGCCCGGCGCCGCAGGGGAGGCGCCAGCCAGGGCAGCCAGGCGTCATGCACGCAGAGCCTTGGCCGCAGCCGCCAGCCGTGGCGCGCCAACCGCTCCGCCAGCACAGCCGGGGTGGGTTGGCGGTAGGCGGGGTTGATGACATCCCGCGTGTCGATGCCGCCCAGGTCGTCGATGCCCGCCTCCAGGGCGTCGGGCAGCCGCTGAAGCGGCCAGAGATTGGGGGGCAGCTGCAGGTGAACCTCCGGCGGCAGGAGCGCGCGGGCTTCGGCGATCGTCTCCAACAGGCCGTCGCAGGTGGCGTCGTCCAGGGGGCGGGCGGGCGCGTGCGGTGGTCGCCAGGGCTGAAGGATCACCTCCTGCAGATGACCGAAGCGGCGCTGCAACGCAGCCAAGGCCTCCAGGGCGCGGCGCCGCTCTGCCGGTGTTTCCCCCACCCCCAGCAAAAGGCCTGTGGTGAAGGGCAGTCCGAGGCGGCCGGCCTGCTCCAGCTGCCCCAGCCGCACGGCGAGGGCCTTGCTGGGGGCGTGGCGGTGCAGGGCGTCGTAGGCCGGGCCGAGGCCCTCCAACATCAGCCCCATGGAGGGGTTGAGCCGGCCCAGGGCCGCCATCTCCCGCCGCGAGAGCGGGCCGGCATTGGTGTGGGGCAGGCGCCCGTGGCGCAGGGCGAGCCGGCTGAGGGCCAGCAGGCGGGCCAGCCAGCGCCTGCGGTGGGGGGAGGAGGGCGCCACCTCGCCGCTGAGGAGCAACACCTCGCGGGCCTCGGGGGCGGCGGCCAGCTGGCGGGTGGCCTCAGCGTCCGTGAGGGCGTCGGCGAGCGGATCCCCGACTGCAGGAGGGCGGCGAAATCCGCAGTAACCGCAGGCGTTGAAGCAGCTTTGGGTCGGCACGAGGGTGACGCTCGGACTCCAGGTGATCAGCCGCCTGTCTCGCGCCGCCCCCGCTTGCTGTTCTGCGATCCCCTCTGTCTTCCCCGGGATCCCCTCCCCCGCCCTTTGGGGGCTTCCCCAACCTTTCTTCATGAACCCCCCTCACAATTGCCGCAACACTCCGTTACAGTGCTGATTGACGGGGGCCTGACGGTTTCCGTCCTTCCTTCCGTCCCCCGCCAGGGACAACACCAGTGGGTTTTGGCCTTCTGGCGTTGGCTTTGGCGCACTCGACACCCTTTCCTGTTCTCATGACCG
>JBJOHA010000047.1:0-3557 GCA_046047935.1 Cyanobacteriota bacterium | reverse complement strand
CAGGGATTCGGGCGGCGGGAGCACCACCTCCAGCCGTGGCGGCAACACGCCAGCGGGCAGGGGCCCGGTGAAGAGCTCCGCTTCCACCTTCGTCGCCAGGCCGTAGTCGTCTGAGAGGTTGCGCACCACATGCAGCGCAGTGGCGATCCAGGCCCGATCCCCTTGGCGTTTGACCACAAAACCCGTGCCGTAAAGACCGGCGCCTGGCTTTGGGCCGCCAAAGGTGGGCACCAGCCGCACCACCGCGCGCTTCACGCTCGCCGTGGGGTCCGTGCGGGGCAGGTAGGTGAGATCCGCCGCCCCCAACACCCTGTCCCCCATGAGCGTGCCCTCCAGGCGTTTCAGCTCTTCCAGGTTGTTCAGGGTTCGCTGCAAATCCTCCGCAAAGGCCCGATTGGCCGCCGCCAGGGGGCGAATGATCTGCAGGGATGCCTCATAAGACGCACGGGCTTGCTCGGGCTCCCCTTGAGCGAGCTGGAGGAAGCCCAGGTTGTTCAGGGCACTGGCCAGATCGCCCAGATAGGCCCCGTTGCTCTTCGCTAACTCGCGATACGTTTTGACGGCTTCTTCTGTGAGTGCCAGCGCCTCCTGGCGGCGGCCAACTTCGCTCAAAAACTGGCCCAGGTTGTTCAGGGCCAGGGCCAGATCGCCCAGATAGGCCCCGTTGCTCTTCGCTAACTCGCGCCAAATTTTGACGGCTTCTTCTGTGGGTGCCAGCGCCTCCTGGCAGCGGCCCAATGCACTGAGGATCACACTGAGGTTGTTCAGCACCAGGGCACGGAACGGATCCACCGGCCCCCGATGCGCCTGCACCCACTCCAGGGCTTTCTGTTGAAGCCGCAGGGCTTCCGCAGGATCCCCCGCCTTGAAGGCGGCCTCAGCCTGCTCCACCCACCCCCGCACCTGCCCCGGAATCTCATCCGAGGCCTGTGCCAGGAGCGCCCCCTCTGCCCGCGAGAAAGGAGCCGCCAACGGGCCCGGATCTCCCGCAGGCCACGCCGCCGCAGGAAGCGCAGCGAGCAAGGCCAACGGCGTGCTCAGGAGCCCGCTCAGGCAGCGTGTGACGCGTGGGCTGGTCATTGGGGCACGGGTGCTACACCATTCTGGTGCGGCGGCGCACGGGGCGCTGGTGGCGGAGGGTGTCACTGCGCGCGAAAAAAGACCACCACCAGGCTGCCGATCGCGCCGGCCAGCACACCGAAGAAGGCGGTGATTTGATCCGGCGCCAGGTGGCGGCTGAGCAGGGTGCCGTGGCGCTCCAAGGTGGGACGGCGAGAGCTGAGACCCGTGCCGACGCGACTGGTTTCCCCTTTCAGAGACACGATGAACATCCCTTCTTGAAAGCGCAGATCAGTGAACTCCGTGATACCGGGAGGCGCCAGTGTGAGGAACTGGCTAGCGCGCAGAACAAGGGGCTCCTGACGGCCGAAAAACATCGTGCCATCCCGCAGATGGGAGAGCTGCAACACCGATCGGGACGGATCAAAAAAACTCGGCTTGAGGCTTGTGAAGCGCACATCGCGAACCGGCAGCTCGGGCTCGAATACAGCCTCGGGCGCCACCAGCCGCAACCGCAGCCGGGCATCCCCCCGCAGCGGCAGATGAAAGGTGCTCTGCGGGCTGGGCAAGGGCCGCGCCGGCCCCCCTGGCGGCTTGAACACCGCCTGCAGCCCAGTGCTCGCCCCTGAGAGCCCCTCCTTGAGCGCGGGTGGGGTGAGGCTCAGATCGACGGGTTCGCCTCCGGCCCCCTGGCGGGCCGGCGAGCGGAGGTCCAACACCAACTCCTGCGGATCATCCGCGTGCAGATTCGCCACCGTTGCGCCCGGGGGCAGGCGCAGGGCCAAAACAAACGACTCCGGCTCAGGTGTCGTTCACTCCACCATGTCTCCCGTCCGCAACCGCAAGGCTTCACCCTTCAACGAAAAGGACAGCGGTGGGCCACCGTCCAAACCGCTCAGGACCAATCCCCGCACAGGCACCGCCAGCACACCGGGGGATGCCGCTCGCAGTTGAAAGGAGAGGGCGGTGGTTTGCAGGGTGCCCTCCAGGGGTTGGCGCACGTGCATGGCGGCGACCAGCCAGAGACCGCCAAGTGCCAGAAGCAGCGCCACCAGCGCCCAGGGGTTGAAGGTCTGCGCCAGGGAGCCCAGCCAGCGCACAGGTCGCCGCCGCGTGCGGCCGGAGGCGGGCAGGCCGGGAAGCGTCATCCGTTCCTCAACCAGCGGGGGTCATGCCGAAGCGCGGTGTTCAACAAGGTGGTGTCATCCAGGGCGCGAATGATCAGCCTGTAGGTGCCGGCCGGAAGATCCTTCGCCTGCCACTGGCAGGGAACGTCTTGATCGATGCGGCTGTTGCGCAGACACGTCGTCTTGATCCTGTTCTCGGCGTCGACAATGCGCACGCTGGCAACAGGCAGCGTGGCGTTGCCACGGATGACGAGGGTGTAACTGGAGGCGGGAGATAACCACACCGGCAGCCACTGATCCTCATCGCCGGGGGGACGCATGGCGGCAGAGGCGCGCAACTGCTCGGGGGGAATCCCCTGCCCTGCCATCACCCCTGCGCCCCAATGAAAAGATCGCCACCCCACCCGCAAGATCGGAAGCAGCTCAGGACTATTTCCGAGATGGCCTGGCTGCCCCCCTCGCTTGCGGCCATTGCTTGTGCTCCGGTCCGACGACATAAATCCAGGACCATTGCTGGAGGGTGGTTTAGAGGAGTTGTTCGATCGGCTCACGCAGGCTTGACCTCATCTCTTCTCGCTTATCGATCCCCTGGTAACCGGAATCGGCGTAGACAACTGTCTCCTGTCCATGCAGGAGATCTGCGGCCGGGGTCAGGTCATGCACGTTGGCAGAAGTCGTTTCGATCGAGTGGATCAGGCCGTTGTCCTTGTCCACACCGATGTGGTCCTAACGCTCCGCAGGCCTACGGCTACATCCCGAAATACCACTGGTTTCTCTTGCCTGAGTCCCGCCAAGTGGTGGAAATTCCCTGGGCCTCAGCCCCGGCGTAGACGGGGCTGAACGTGTGCCCCCCCTCAAGTGGCCTCAACAGGCGAGTGGCCTCGAGCGTTGGCGCCAGCGCCTCTTGCCTCTGACCAACTCCGCTGAGACAGACGCCCAAATTGATCAGGGCCCTGGCTCTGAACACCACCGAAGCCCCTGGATTGGCCTCCAGCCAGGCCACCACTTGCTTCTGCAGCCGCAGCGCTTCCGGGGCCTGCCCCACCAGGGGACCGGTCGAGGCCTCCAGGGCCACCGCCGGCAGGGTCGCGGCACCGTGCATCACGGCGGTCAACACCCAAGAGAAGCGTCGTGTGCTGGGCGTTCGCGCCATACGTGACGAGGGGATCTGTCTCTTTGTAGGCGTTCCGCAAGCGAGACGCCCCGAAGGGAACGCGGACCTTGACGATCCGCCTGTTGACCAAAGGCCTGGTCGCCGCACGCCACGCCTGCTGGTGGGATCCTGAACCCACTCCGCCCAGCCCGCGTCCATGACCGCCAGCGACAAATTGTTCTACTGGCTGTTTCAAAACCACCCCGATCGCATCCTGG
>JBJOHA010000046.1:0-8879 GCA_046047935.1 Cyanobacteriota bacterium | reverse complement strand
AACGACCCGTTGCTGCAGATCGGCGTGAAGGTCCATGGCCAAAGCAAGAGGGTCAGATGAAAGACATCGGCTGCGTCGGCCGAGGGCACTCGCGGCGGTCGAGCAGGTCTTGAAGGGTCGTTTCCCGCGGCACCCGCGCGGGAGGACGGGCCAGCTGGTCTCCACCCTTGGGACCCCGCAGGCTGCGCAGGAGGTGGCAACGGCGCTGGGCTGCGAGCATCTGCTCGTGAATGGCGGCCTGCTGCATCAGCGACACGAGGGCGTATGGCGTAGGGCGTAGGGCGTAGGGCGTAGGGCGCGGAAGGTCAACGGAATCCCCACGCCACTGGAGGGGATTGTGCCAGTGTTCCAGCCCTCAGCTCGCGCTCTTCAGGGGGAGGGCGAAGGGGGAGGGGACGTGGATGTGGAGGGGGAGGGGGGAGGAGGAACCGGACGGCGATCGTCCGCCCCGGTGTTGCCGCAGAGGTCCAGCACGATCCGCTGACCGACCGATCGAGGCGGCGGCACGGTCCAGGCCTCCCAGGCTTCCTTCACCCGCCAGGTGAGGCGGAGGGTGGAGCAGTCAACCCCGATGGCGGTCGCCTGGGCCCTGCCCTCGCCCACATCGCTCGCGGCGGCTTGCACAAGGGTGAAACGCACCCCGTCGGGCAAGCGCTTCCAGCCGCCCCAGTCCACCACGGTGTCGCCGTAGTAGCGCCAGCGCCCCTGAATGGTGGGCTGGGGCCGGTCGCTTGTGTCCTTGGGTTGGCTGGGAGGTGGGCTGAGGGGCGGCGCCTCGGGCAGGCGCGCCTCGGGGGGTGGCGTTGCGGGGGCTGCGGGCGCGGGCTTGGCTTGGCTGGGGACCGCTGCGGCGGGTTTGGCGGGAGGGGCCGGGGGTTTGGCGGGCGCCGCTGAACCGCTGGCAGCGGGCAGCCGCAGGCTGCTGCCCACCTTGAGCTTCTCGGGCTGAAGACCCGGATTGGCCTTCATCAACGCCGCCACGGTGGTGTTGTGGGCTTTGGCGAGGGTCTCCAAGGTGTCGCCGCCGCGAATGGTCACGGTTCCCGCCTTGCGGGGAGCTGCCGCCCCCCCCGGGGCCAGGCGCAACACCTGACCCACTTGAAGCAGATCCGCATCCTTGAGACCGTTGATCCGTTTGAGGTCCGCGACGGACACGCCTGTGCGCTGGCTGATCCCCTCCAGCGTGTCACCGCTGTGCACGGTGTGGGTGCGGGCGCCCCCGGCGGCTTGCGCATGCGCCGGGAGCGGCGGGGTGAAGCCAAGGGCCAGGAGCGTGGCCAGGGTCAGGGGCCAGGTCAGAGAGGGGCAGGGGTTGGATGGCTTGCGACCGACGTGCGGGATGTGCAGGAACAGATTCCCCATGGGCCAACCTTCCATTCACTCTGGGCCGACCCTACCTCCCATCGACCCTTCCCTTCCAGAAGGCCAAGAGCCAAGCCAACCGTGGGGTGCGGCGGCGGCCAAGGGACGATCAACGCGGGGCGTGGTAGCGCAGGCGGTTGTTTTCGTAATTGGCCTGGAGCAGGGTCAGCCGATGCACCAATCGCTGCAGGCGGGCCATGGCACGGCTGTTGGTGGGATCGAAGAGATCACCGCGAACGGTCGTGATGAAGTCAATGAAATCTTGCGGGCAGCAGGTGGGCCCGTCTTTCCAGGAGTGGAACTCGCTGTGGAGATCGGGTTGGAGGACGAGGATGTTGTCCGTGGCGTCGGCGAGGTCGGGCCGACTGCGGCGGTCAAAGAGGTGATGGCCATCCAGCTCCAGGAGGGAGTGGGCCGTCTTTGCTTTGCCGGTGACATCACAACGGCCTCTGGCGGCGCGTTTGGCTCTGCGGATGGCGGTTTCGATGCGTTTCGGAGCAGCCTGCAGATGTTTGATCTCCGATTGAAAACAACATTCAACCACTTCGGCCACAGCATCCATCCAGGCTTTTCGGGAGGCATTGATCGAGCTGTTGCGCTTCATGTCATCTGCGATCCGAGCAATGCCCATCTCACTGAAGAGCAGGGCGTTGTCATCAGCCAAGATGAAATGAACGTCGAGTTCGATGGCTTCGCGCCCTTCGAGCTTGCCAGCACCACGCAAGCGCGCCCAGGCATTGTTAAAACCCTTGTGATTCGTCTGCAGGATGGCGATGGTGGTTTTTTTGGGAACAAAGGCGCGGCTGCCTCGGAAGACCAAATCCTGACCTGCTGTTAAAAATTCCTGGGTGATCCGGCGTGAGACAAGCAGCTGCTTTCGCTTCGTCTTCCAATGGGTGAGCTTGTCCAGAATTCTTTGCAGCAAACCACGCGATTCCGTGGCCTCCAGATAGCGAGCCAAAGCCTCAACACCCTCTTCCGTAAAGCGACGACTGCGGCGGCCATAGGCGTCGACAGAGCTGGATACAAACTCAAAATGTTCACCTTCAACCAAGTCCCATTCATCATCTGGTATGGCGTCAAAAGCATCAATGATCTTGTAAAGCTGGTCAATTCGCTTGCCCAGAAGCTTGGCCGTTTCCTGAGCGGTGAGATAGTCGCGCATGGGTGTTTGCAATCCTCGTTTTTAGAGTCCTCGTATTTGCAATCAAGTCATTAGGGCCAACACTGAATCACGCATCTTCTGCAGTCGATCGAAGACACGGGCATCACCTCCTTTGTCAGGGTGATGGACTTTGGCCAGGTCGCGAAAAGCAGCTTTGACATCCTCTGCTGTCGCCGTATCGGGATCGAGTCCAAAGACATGCCAAGGCCTGAAGTTTTGCAATACGTCCACGCCGTTCACACAGGTGGGGCCAGATCCATGGCGTTCATGCTCGGGAACGGCAATGAATTTGCGATAGAGCTTCAACCAATCCTCGGTGGATTTCAAGCCAAAGGATTCGCCGCCCATCTGCAGGAGAAAAGAAGAACATTTCCGCAGCTGCGGCACTGTGGCGCAGTCGAAATGGGCGAGAACTGCCTTTTTGGCTGCTGTGGCTGTCAGGGGTTTGACCTTCGGCGGCGGCGGCGCTTTGAACGGTCCGCCGTTGACCAACTGGGCAAAGGTCAGCAGATCCTGCTCCGCCAGCCGTTCTTTGGAGAGCAACGCCGCGATGAGATCTTGGACCTCAGGCAGCAGCAACTTGCGAGGGCGCGCTGGCATGGCGAGCTGGTGGGAGGAAGGAAAACGCGTTGGAGGGGAGAGCCGAAGGACCATTCGGTGCCCGACAAAAGAATAGACCAGATCAGGATGGTTGGGGAGATTGATCTATGCAGTTTCCGCATAGACCTCCGCTGCTTGGTGCAGATTGCCCATGGAATCTGGCTGCTCGCTGCAGCTGTCGCCTGCAACTCGGCTGCTCTCCGGGGTTGACAGCGTTGATCGTGGAAGCAGGGCGCAGGACGGACAGGACGATCCCGGCGGCAGACCGATCCAAATGACCATCCTTCCGCGCTGGCCTGGTCTGGAACCCGGTCGTCCTGCGGGTGAATGGCCATGGGAACAGGCCCTCCCCCAGCACGCCCGCCCCTCTGCGGCCGTGGCGCCGCGGCACGGCCCATCCGTCAGGCTGAGGGCACACCCCGCCAACGCGCCAAGCGCCATGCCCCGGTTTTCCCTCCCCCAGGCCCTTCTCTCCTGCCTGGCCGCCCTGCTGTTGCTCCTGGGACCTGCGCATCCCGTCCAGGCCGCTTTCACCCTCCCCCCCCTCCCCTACGCCGCCGATGCTCTGGAACCCGCCATCGACGCCACCACGATGACGATTCACCATGACCGACACCACGGGGCCTACGTCGCCAACCTCAACGCCCAGATCGACGCCAACCCTTCCCTGGCCAACCTCAGTCTCGACACCCTGCAGGGGCAGATCTCCCGCTTCCCCGCCGCGGTGCGCAACAACGGCGGTGGCCATTGGAACCACACTCAATTTTGGACAGCCATGGCTCCTGTCGGCCAAGGGGGCGCCCCCTCCCCCAAGCTGCTGGCGGCGATCAACCAAAGCTTCGGGTCGCTGGAGGCGATGCAGACCACCTTCAACCAAGAGGCGGCAGGGCGCTTCGGCTCCGGCTGGGCCTGGGTGATTCGCACCGCTGATGGAGGGCTGGCCATCAGCAGCACCCCCAATCAGGACAACCCCTTGATGGATCTTCCCGGCATCGAGCGGGGCACGCCGCTGCTGGGCCTCGACGTCTGGGAGCACGCCTACTACCTCAAGTATCAAAACCGCCGGCCGGAGTACATCCAAGCCTGGTGGTCGCTGGTGAACTGGAACGAAGTCAACCGGCGCTTTGCCGCCCGCCCTTGAGCCCGGTGAGTCGGGGGCGTGATCGATCCGGGGGCGTGCTCGCTCCGGGGGCTTGAATGATCCGGGGGCGTGATCGATCAGACTGCAACCTCATTCGTATCCCTGCCATGGCCTTCCGCTATCTCGATCAGATCGCCACCCAGGAGCACATCCAGCAGTTTCTGTCGCTGGTGGATCTGGCGGCGGGTTCCGGCCAATCGGCTGCGAATGCCTTTCTCCTCTCCCACCGTCTGCGGAACTCCGCGCCGATGCGGCTGTGCGAACGGGTTCTTGGCGCCAACCCCGCCGCCTCGGCTCTGATCCAGGAGCGAAAGCTGGTGGGGCCTTATGACGTTGAGGCCTTGCGCGCCCTGCCGGCCGGCAGCCTGGGCCACACCTTTGTCACCGTGCTGGACAGCCTCGGCTATGACATCAACTTCTTTCCACAACCCGCCTTCTTCAATAACCTGGAAACCGACGCTGATTACATCAATTACCGGGTGTTTGCCACGCATGACATCCACCATATCCTCAGTGGCTTCAGCTTAGACAGCTATGGCGAAATCGGCGTGATCAGCATCAGCGTCGGTCAATTCAACCATCCCGGACTGGGTTTCCTGGATTTGATGAGCCTGCTGCTGAGCTGGTTCCGGAGCGACACCCCGGAACACGAGCTCACCACCCATGCGGAACGGCTGAAAACCGCGAGTTACACCTTTCGCATGATCAGCCACGGCCTCGACATCGCCGCCGAAGCTCAGCCGTTGTTCCCCGTGCTTTGGGAGGAGCGGATGGGGCAAAATCTCGACGAGCTTCGGGCTGAACTCGGGATCCAACCTGTGACAGAGGGCCCCTGGAGCTGGATGAGCCATCCCGCCATCCGTGCCGGGCTTGGACTCTGAGGCGCCTTGGCCCACTCCGATCAGAGAGGGGGGGGCCAGCTTGGAGGGAGAGCGCCACGGTGGAAGGCTGTGCTGTCTCGCGAGCGGCGTCCATCTCGAGCCATCGCCAGGGTCCCCGTAGCGGTTTGCGGACCCTCAACGCGGCCGAACCGTCACAACTTGGAGTCCAGGCTCTTTGTTGCCCCTCCTCTTACCATCCAGCCACCCGCCTTGGCGCACCTCCGCAGGCTCTCGCCACCCCTGCCTTGTGCTCACCATGACCCGGGCTGGCCTGCTCATCGATAGCGTCCGCGCCGGATCCGAGGGCAACCAGGATCTCTTTCGGCGCGCGCTGGGGAGCTTGGTCAGGGAGTGGCACTCCAAGCAACAGCACGTTGCGACTCTTCAAGGTGGGGCCCAATAGAAACCGCCTAAATCCCATGCGGCAACAGGGGCCTGTGACAATCTGAGCCGGCTGGTGGGACTGATCCCTTGGAGCCTTCGCACCCCGACTACGCCCCAGCCCCGTGTCCCCACCCCCCAGCGCCGTCGGGCCCCCACCCGCCAACGAGGAGCCGCCGGCTCCGCCAGAATTTCCGTCAACACCCCCTTTCTGGCCAGCCCTCGACCGGCTCGGCCTCACCCAGGCCATCGGTGGCCTTGCTCTCGGTCTGATCGCCCTCTTCTCCTCCTATGACCACCTCACCCTCGCCGGGCGCATCGTCCCCATCCCCCAGCAATGGGGCATCCCCCTCATCGCTGCCTCGGTGGCGATCGTTTTTATCGATGCTGAATTGGCGTCGGGATCCCGGCTACGAGCAGCGGAAGATGCAGCACGAGCTGCAGAAGATGCAGCACATGCAGCGGATGAAACAACTCGAGAGCGACATCTTGCGAGTGAAGAGCGACAGCGAGCGGAGCAAAGAGAGAACGAAGCTGATCGAGAAAGAAACCGAGCAGCTGAGGCAAGAGACCGCCAGGCTGAGGCAGATGAACGCCAAAGAGAGGGCCTTGAGCGACTCCATCAGGCGGCTGTGCTTTCCGCCCGAGTCCAGCTCGATCCCTCAGACATCAATCGAGCCCGGCTCCAAACCTTCCTTGCCCTCCTGAATCAACCCCACGGCCCGGCGTCTGATCCGTGAGGCCACACCTCAAGATCCCTGATCAGCCCCATCACGCGATTGGGTAAGCAGGGTCAACACACTCAGGACCACGGCCATCAGCGCCGCCAGCAGCAACCAAAGGGCCCGATCGTCGAGCAGCTGTCAGCCCTACCCTGAGACCACAACACCAACCCCACCCATGGGCACGACGATTCAGCTCGAATGCCTAGGGAGATTCTGGAAAACCAAGCCAATCTGCACGAGAATAGGGAAGTCATCGCTGACCAGGACTGGATTGATGGGAGGCAAGCAGCTGGGCCTTCGTGATTACGAGCAGAGCACCGCCAAGTAGCGGACCAAACGTGAGAAGTTTCTGGCCGAAATGGACAAGGTGGTGCCATGGCAGCTGTTGATCGATCGGATTGAGCCCTTCTACCCCAAGACAGGCCCCAAAGGAGGCCGCCCTCCCTTCCCACTTCAGACCATGCTCAGGATCCACCTGATGCAGCATTGGTCTTCATTGAGCGACCCGGCCATGGAAGACGCCCTGATCGAGGTGCCCTCAATGCGACGTTTTGCAGGAATCGACTTGATCAGTGAGCGGATCCTTGCTGAGACGACGATTTTGACGTTCCGGCGCCGTCTGGAACGACACGACCTTGGCCAGCAGATTTTTGAGACGGTGAAAGCACACCTCAAGGCCCGTGGCATGGCCATGAAGCAAGGCACAATCATCGACGCCACCTTGATCGCGGCGCCGAGCTCCACGAAAAACAAGCGATGGGAGCGTGATCCAGAGATGCACCAGACCAGGAAAGGAAAGTAGTGGTATCACTGCTGCGCGGAAGGCTTCGCCTACGGAATTGAAAATCCATAACCGCTGCGCGGAAGCCAGGGGCTACGGCGTCGATTCTGAGAGCGTTTTGATCCATTCCGTCCATACAACCTCAGCCAGTGTCCATGACCTCACCCCAGCGGCGGAACTGTTCCACGGAGAGGAGACGGTTGTGTACGCGGATTCCGGCACCCAGGGAATCGGCAAGCGGCCAGAGATGGCAGACAAGGAGATCGCGTTTCGCGTCGCCATGCGACCAGGCAAACGTCGAGTGCTGCCCGAGCAGCGTCCCATGGAGTGGGGCTGGCAATGGGTATTTCCCCAGCATCGGCGCTGGCAAGATCCAACCTCAAAACAACAGGGACGCCATCATCTCGATCCGAGTTTGATTCAGGAATCGGTGCGGAGCGCTGTGCTGGCAGCTGGTATCAGCAAGCCGGCCAGCTGCCACAGCTTGCGTCATTCTTGTGCCACACACCTATTAGAGAGAGGACAAGACATCCGCACAATTCAGGAATTGATGGGTCACAAGGACCTAAACACAACAATGATCTATACGCACGTTCTCAATCGCGGACCATTGGGCGTCGCAAGCCCGGCAGGTTTCCTGTAACGAAGCGGAAAAGAGCCGCCGGTGATACCGGGTCCGCCTAAAATCGCCACGTCCTACCCCGTACAATCTCCCAGACCCATTGCAACGCAGGCCCTTTGCAGCAAGTTGCCGGCCTCCCATCGGCTGCATAGGCCGACAACGGCACCCACTGCGGAGCGGATATCGGACCTGCCCATACAGCGTTGGACCAAGCCGCTACGCGGCAGATTTCATGAAGTAAGCATAGGAAACTGCTACGGCTGATGCGCCAAAGGGCAACATGGCTTAATACAAACCAAAGGTTGTTCTGACACCGCCTGGGTGAACAGGTGGGCGGGAGGGACAGTCAAGACACTTGAAAGAGTGCATGCAGCGCTATGGCTGTTGCACCTCATGTCGCGATTGTTACCAACGGAGGATTCTCCCATGAAGGCAAAAGAACTTGAGACGTTCAAGCAATTGCTTAGCGCCTATGACCAGGCGCTACGACTCCAGAGAATGCGAGAAAGAACAATTGAAACCCATCGCAGTAACTTGTGGAAAGCAGCCGATCGAAGACCTTTGTTGTTGGAGGGATTTGTTCTGCGCTGGGAGGATCAGCCATGATTCTCCTCTCACATGTCATTGATCATTACCAGAAGGATCTAGAAAGAACCCATGGCCATGAGATGCTACCCAGCCATCATCAGGCCCTGCGGGCGATGCGGCGATGCCGGCGGGAAGGCAGTGATCACATGCTGCTCGAATGCAAACCCTGTGCAACCAGATTCCGAGTTCCCCATTCTTGTGGACATCGAAGTTGTCCCCACTGCCAACATCGCGATAGCCAGCAATGGATCTCTCGTCAAACCGCAAAGCTGTTGCCGGTCACCTATTTTATGGTTACTTTTACACTTCCCGCACAACTACGGAATACATTCTGGCAGCATCATAAATCGTTGTATGATCTACTGATCAAGGCTTCCTGGCAGACAGTCGATAGCTTTGCCCGCCGCGATCCAAAGCTGAAGGGAAGGATCGGCGCTCATTCAGTCCTGCATACCCTCAATCGAAGGCTTGACTATCACCCCCATGTGCACATGATTGTGCCCGCTGGTGTCGTTGATGAAAAAAGAGGATATTGGCGCCAAAAGGCGGAGAACTATCTCTTCCCTGCGCTTAATCTGGCCAAGGTCTTTCGCGCCAAAATCTTAGCTGGGATCAAGGCTCTTGGATTGACTG
>JBJOHA010000045.1:0-4834 GCA_046047935.1 Cyanobacteriota bacterium | reverse complement strand
TGGATCGGCTCAAAGCCCCCGGCGATGTGGCGGTGGCCAGCTTCGTGGTGCTCACCCTCTGCTGCTTCGCCGCGCAGGCGATCGGCTTGGAAGCGGCCCTGGGGGCCTTTGCCGCCGGCCTCATCCTCAGCGCCTCCAAGCACACCGAGGACATCGACAAGGCCGTCAAACCGTTGGTGGCACTTTTCGCCACCGTGTTTTTCGTGTTGATCGGCACCGGCATGGACCTCTCGGTGCTCAACCCCTTCGATCCCGCCAACTATGAAGGACTGATCATTGCCGCCTTCCTTTTGGTGGCCTCGATCGTGGGCAAGGTGGCTGCAGGGTGGAGTTATTTCAGCAAAGAGCCCACCAACCGTTTGGTGGTTGGCTTGGGGATGATGCCGCGCGGCGAGGTGGGCCTGATCTTCCTGGGCCTTGGCCGTCAGGCCGGGATTCTCTCCCCGGCCTTGGAGGCGGCGATTCTGTTGATGGTGATCGGCACCACGTTTCTGGCTCCCGTCCTGCTGCGTTTGGTGATTCCAGCCGAGCCTGAGCCAACGCTGTCCCAGGCGGCTCAGACCACCTCTTGATGGTCCACCGTCCGGTCTCTGCTCCACAGCCGTGTTGACCTCCAGTCCCTATGCCGATCAATGGGTGGCTTTGGCCACTCGGCATGGGAAAGAGCGGGTGATCGGTCGAGCCCTGCGCCATGGCCTGGGGGCACACCTTCTCCACGTGACAGCGGTGGATACCGATGCGCTGGGCACGTTCAGCGGCGAGGTGCCCCGCCGGGGAACGGCGCTGGAGGCTTGCCTGGCCAAAGCGGAGGCCGCGCTGGCGGCCAGCGGTTCAGAGCTGGCCATCGCGAGCGAAGGGAGTTTCGGGCCCCATCCCCAGCTGCCTTTTCTGCCCTCAGGCCTGGAATGCCTGGTGTTTGTCGATCGCCGGCGCGGCTTGACCATCAGCGAGCAGGGTCTGGCGCGCCGCACCAACTTCTCCCATCGTCTTGTTGGGACGGTCTCGACCAATGGGCCGGATCCTGACTTGGCCGCCTGGTTGGCCAGGGTCGGGTTTCCCCGCCATTGCCTGATCGTGCGGCCGCACCTCAGCCGTGGCCAGGGATCAGGAGGGGTGAAGGAATCAGGAGGGGCGAAGGGTCTGCAGCGCTGGGAGGATCTGGCCTCTGCCATCTCCCAAGCCGCAGAGGTCTCCAGCGATGGCCTGGCTCTGGTGGAAACAGACATGCGGGCCCACTGCAATCCCACCCGAATGGCGGCGATCCGTCGGCTGACCTTTCGCCTGGTGCGGCGCCTGGCCCGTGCCTGCCCCCGCTGTCACACCCCCGGGTGGGGAGTGGCGGGTCAGCGGCCGGGACTGCCCTGCGCGGAGTGCGGCCTGTCGACGGACTTGACTCAGTCGCTCATCTGGAGTTGCGGCCATTGCGGTCATCAGGACGTGCAGGGCCGGCCTGATGGTCTGCGCCTGGCGGATCCACGCCATTGCCAGTGGTGCAATCCCTGAAGGAATCAAGACTGCAACCTTTCAACGGCTCGGAGTGGAAATCACTCCTGGTCGCTGCGCGAGTCACGGTCGCGACGAGAGGATTTGACATCCTCACTCTTTTCAGATTTTGCTCCGTCATTACCACTGCCAACATCCCCATTCTCCGGGGTGGATGGCGGCAAATCAATCACGAGGATCTTGTCAACCCGTTTGCCATCCATGTCCATCACTTCAAAACTCAGTCCATCCCAACGAAAGTGTTCGCCGGCCCTGGGAATGCGTCCCAGTTGATGCATGACGAAGCCGCCAATGGTGTGATAAATCCCGGAAACTTCGTCGGGAAGTTCGTCGCGATCCACCAGGGCTTTGAAATCGCCGATGTCCAAGGAGCCGTCGAGCAGCCAGGAACCATCCTCACGCTCGATCACCAGGGGCTCTTCCTGATCTTCGGCTGAGGGAAGATCTCCAACGATGGCCTCCATGAGGTCATTGAGGGTGAGAAGACCCTCGATTCCGCCATATTCATCGGTCACCATCGCGATGTGAACGCCGGTTTGGCGAAACTGTTCCAGCACATTGAGAGCCCGCATGCTGGCCGCGACAAACAGCGGGGGCTGCATCATGGCTTCGAGATCCACAGGCTGGTTCTCGACGACAGCGGTGAGCAAGGTGCGGATGCGGATCGTGCCGACGCAATCATCAAGGCTGCCCCGAGCCACAGGGAAACGGGAGTGGGTGCTTTCCAGCACCTCCTTGAGGGAATACTCCAGGGGCTCCTCCAGGTCGAGCCAGGCAATTTCCGTGCGGGGCGTCATCATCGACTTGATCGGCCTGTCGCCGAGGCGAAAGACCCGTTGCACCATTTCGTGCTCCACTTCTTCGAACACGCCGGATTCGGTTCCCTGGCGAATCAAAGCCTTGATTTCATCTTCGGTGATCTCCGGTTCTTCCGAAGCCTTCACCCCCAACATGCGCATCATCGCGTCCGTCGAGCCACTGAGGATGTGGACGAGTGGAGCGGTGAGGCGCGACAGCCAGCGCATGGGGCCCGCCACTTCGCAGGCGATTGCTTCCGGGCTGCCGAGGGCGATGCGCTTGGGAACCAGCTCCCCGATCACCAAGGACAGATAGGTGATGACCGAGACCACCAGGGCCAAACTGACAACCTCGCTGGAGCCCCTCAGGGCTGGCACTTCATCGAGAAGGGGCTTGATCCGCTGTGCGATGGTGGCGCCTCCCAGCGCGCCACTCAAGATGCCGATCAGGGTGATGCCCACCTGAACGGTGGAGAGAAAGTCGTTGGGGGAATTCGCGAGTTTGAGGGCAGATCTCGCCTTGCGGTTGCCTCGATCGGCTAATTGTTCAAGTCTTACTTTTCTGGAAGAAACAACGGCAATCTCTGAACCAGAAAAGATTCCATTGGCGATCAGTAGCAGAAGAATTAAAAGACACTCGCTGACGAGTGAAGACACGAGGTGGGCAATAGTGATAGGCGATCCTAGCAGGGGCTTTGCAATTGAATTTCAGGAATGTCCCGGAACCCTCGGGTGGCACAGGCGCTTCTTCATGATTTCTTCATGTTTCGCGCGGGTCCGGCGGTGATGCTCGTGGAGCGGTTCAGGAGCGCGGCTGCCTTCAAGGGGCGCGGCTGCCTTCAAGGGGCGCGGCTGCCGTGCAGCGAAACAGCCGCGGAACCGTTGGCGAGAGGGAGATCGGGGAGCGCTGGGAATCCCCCGCTGGGTTGAGAGGCGCACAGCGCAGGCCCCGAGGTTCCGGGGCTGAGGGCTCGGTTGACAGCAGCAAGGCCTCTGGCGCCGGGCCCCTGTCGCTCTCGTCTTCCCGCGACCGCACCCGCTGTCCCGCATACCAGTTGAGGCTTGGCCGTTCCGATTGCCGCCAGAGTTGAACGGACCCTGGCGGCAGCTGCCGCAGCTCTTGGCCGATCGGTTGAACGGGCCAGGTTTCGTTCAGTTCCCACAGCCACAGGGGCCCGCTGAGCAGGGCCAACAGTGCGCCCCAAAGCCCGGCGACCAGCCAAGCGGCCCCGACCCGTCGCCGCTGGCGCTGCTTCGCCAACAGCAGCATCCCCCCGACGAGCAGGCCCGCCCCGCCGCAGGCCGCCACCGGGGCCAGGGGCTGAAGCCCCGGCCCGCCCCGGGCCGCAGCGATGGGGGCAAAGCCGCAGAGCAGTCCGCCAAGGAGAGCCCAGAAGGCGGGAATGCGCCGGGTGAGGCCGATCCAAGGGGGCCTGAGCGCCGCGCTCCGA
Organism: Cyanobacteriota bacterium; assembly: GCA_046047935.1. GTDB lineage: Bacteria > Cyanobacteriota > Cyanobacteriia > PCC-6307 > Cyanobiaceae > Cyanobium. The sequence continues at coordinate 1,083 of JBJOHA010000045.1, read as the reverse complement.
TCGACGAGCCAGGCCAGCACCGGACCGCAGGCAAGCAGCAGAGGGGGCCACAGCAGCAGGCTGTACCAGGGCAGCTGGGTGCGCAGGGGCAGCACCAACGCGGCGGTCAACGCCGTGGTCCCCAGACACCAGCGGCCCGCTCGGGTGTGGCGCTCCCGCCAGGCGAGGCCCATGGCGCTTGGCCAGAGGGCCAACCAGGGCCAGCCCCCCTCCAACACCTCCGTGATCGGCATCAGCGGTCCGCCCGCATGGCCCTCCACGGAGCGCTGGACCCGGGCGAATCCCTGGCCCAGCCACATCTCCAGAGCGTCGGCTCCCCGCACCAGGCCATGGGCCCCATGCCAGGCCAGCCCCGGCAGCAGACCCAGGGCCAAGCCGCCCAGCAGCCACCTCCATTGATCCTTCCCCAGCTCCCGATCCCACGCCCGCAACACGAGGGTGCCCGCCAGAGCGGGCAGGGCGAGAGGGGCCTTGAGGAGCAGCAGGGTGGAGGTCGCCAGGCCCATCACCGCCCCGGCGCGGAGCGACGCCCCGGTGCGCAGCGGCCCCCCCCGGCGGGGCTCGGAACCGAGGGCTGCCCACCAGAGCAGGAGCAGGGCTGCCAACTGGCAGCCATCCAGCATGACCAGCCGTCCATGGCGCGCCAGGGGAAGCAGGGTGAGGGCCATGGCGGAACTGGCCAGGGCGGCGGCGGGCTGACCGGGGCGCAGCCGGGCCTGGACCAGGCCCACCAGGGGCACCACGGTGGTGGAGAGCAGGGCGGGCACCAGGCGCAGCAGACCCTCGGGGGGAAGGCTCCCCGGCGAGGCGCCGCTGAAGGCGCGCCAAAGGCGGATCGCCGCAGCGATCAGCCAATGGAGGCCCGGAGGCTTGTTGAGATAGGGATCCCCCCACAACACGGGAAACAGCAGATCGGGCCAGGGACGAGTGGAGAGTTCCAGCGCCACCCGGGAGACGAGGCTTTCATCCCAGTCGCGCAAGGGGGGGGTGCCAAGACCGGCCAGGGCCAACAACACTGCCAGCAGCCACGCCCCGACCAGCCAGGACCCCAGGGGGATCGCCGCTGGAGACATGTCAGAGACG